>CAKVMH010000007.1 GCA_934772045.1 uncultured Clostridia bacterium | reverse complement strand
GAAAGTTATGGCAAGAAGGTAGCAAACAAGTTCAAGCGAAGAAGAATAGTAGACCGCTTGCGCCGTGAAAAATGCGTTAGTTGAAATAAGGGGCAATTTTTAGGAAAGTTGCTTAAAGTAAGGTGGTACCACGATTATTTCGTCCTTGCATATGGCAAGGTTTTTTTATTTTAATGAACAGCAAACTAGAATTACAAGCAAAGCAACGTAAAACGATTATTATACCCCGAACAAAACAAAGTTAATTAGTTTATTTTCATTTTGCTTTAAAAACCATGCAATAATTAAAATTAAAGGAGCATTTATGTTAGAAAACAAATACAACGCACTTGAAACAGAAAAAAAGTGGCAAACCTATTGGCAAGAAAAAGGTATCTATAAATTTGACAAAGACAGCAAAAAGCCAACTTTCTCAATTGACACCCCACCGCCAACAGTAAGCGGTGAATTGCACATTGGGCACATTTCAGGTTTTACACAAGCCGATATGATTGCACGCTTCAACCGCATGCAGGGCAAAAATCTTTTTTACCCGCTCGGCTTTGATAATAATGGGCTTCCAACTGAACTTTTGGTTGAAAAGAAAAAGAATATCCGCGCCCACACCCTTCCACGCGAAGAGTTTACAAAAATTGCACTTGACTTGGTTAAAGATTACAATCAATCATACCGCGACATGATGGTGCGCGCAGGCATGAGTTGCGATTTAAGTTTAGGTTACAACACAATTGACCAACACAGCCAAAAGACAAGCCAAAAATCTTTCATCGATTTAGCGCGTCGTGGCATTGCCTACCGCGAAAACAAACCAGGGCCATGGTGTTGTAAATGTCGCACAAGTGTTGCAACAGCCGAACTTGAAGACGCCGAGTTTGACAGTGTGTTCAATTATCTTAATTTCCGCTTAGCCGACGGCAGTGGCACAATTCCTATTGCAACCACTCGTCCAGAGTTTTTGCCTGCTTGTGGTGCAATTTTCGTTAACCCAGAAGATGAGCGTTACACTCATCTCATCGGCAAAATGGTCAAAGTGTCACTGTTTGAAGAAAATGAAGTTAAAATTCTTGCTGACAGCAAAGTTGGCATAGACAAAGGCACAGGCATTGTTATGTGCTGTACATTTGGTGACCAAACCGACGTTGAATGGTGGAAAGAATATCATCTTCCATTAAAACAAGCAATTGACGAAGGCGGTTGCATGACAGAAATTGCAGGCAAATATGCCGGCATGAAATCTGGTGAAGCACGCAAGGCAATCATTGAGGACTTGAAAGCGCAAGGTTATTTATATAAACAAGACCCTATCACCCACTCAGTTAAAGTGCACGAACGCTGTGGGCAACCTATTGAATTTTTAACTAAAAAGCAATGGTTTATCCGCACTTCCACCCCAGAATTAAAGGAAAAATGGATTGAACTTGGCAATCAACTTGATTGGCACCCAGCAGGCATGAAAACAAGATACATTGCATGGGTAAGCAACCTAAATCAAGACTGGTCAATTAGCCGTCAAAGATATTTTGGTGTTCCATTCCCAGTGTGGTATTGTAAAAATTGTGGCAAACCAGCATTTGCAAACATTGAAGATTTGCCAGTTAACCCATTAACCAGCCAACCAAAATGCGCTTGTGAGTGTGGTTCAAATGAGTTTACACCAGAAGCAGACGTTATGGACACTTGGGCAACAAGTTCTGTTACACCACAAATCAACTGCAACTGGGCTGAAAATGAAAAGGCTTGTGCTGACATGATGCCAATGGATATGCGTTTCTGCGGACGCGACATCATTAACACATGGTGTTTGCGCACAATCATTAAAGCATATTATCATCAAGGGTGCTTACCTTGGAAAGAATTGATTGTCAACGGCTGGGTTATGGCAGATAAAGGCGTTAAATTCAGTAAATCAAAATCTAACAGCAAAATGAATTTGAACGACATGCTTAATAATTATAGTGCCGATGTTGTGCGTTATTGGTGCGCAAATGGTGCATATGGCAGAGATGTTATGTTCACCGATGAAGGCTTAAAAGACGGGCTTAAACTTCAAAACAAAATTTGGAACGCTTCAAAATTCGTTTTAAGCTTCCTTTACGATTACACACCAAAGAAGCCAAAATTAATTCTTCCTATGGACGAATATATAATGCAGAAATTTAATCAAGCATATGAAAAAACTTGCGCTTTCTACCGCGACATTGAGATGGGTTATGCAAAGGACGCAATTGAAAAATTCTTCTGGTCGTTCTGCGACAACTACATTGAAATTGCAAAGAACCGCTTATACAAACCTGAAGTGTATGGCGCAGACGCAAAAGAAAGTGCCCAATGGGCTTGCTATAATGTGTTGCTAGGCATGCTTAAACTGCTTGCTATCACAATGCCACACATCACGGAAGAAATTTACCAAGATTATTTCCGTCAATTTGAAAAAACTGAAAGCATTCACTTAACAGTGCTTGCCCCACTTGACTTAACACCAAATGCAAAAATAATTGAAAATGGCGACCATGTTGTGGACATCGTTTCAAAAGTTCGTCAATTCAAAAGTGAAAACAAATTGAGTTTAAAAACTGAAATTGAAGATGTAACAATCACTACAAATGAATTAGAATTTGTCCGCGCTTGTGCTGATGATATTAAAGCGGTTTGTTCAATTCACAACATCAATTATAAGCAAGGTGAATTAGATGTTGAAATTGGAAAAGTAATTGAAACACCAAAGGCTTAATAATTAAAAATTTAATAAATTACACAAAAAATGCAGAAAGTTCTGCATTTTTTAATATTTTTATTAGATTTTTATTTTTTATATCAATTTTTTTGGATTTCAAATTTTTATAAATCCATTGAGTTTGGTGGAAGTTTTTCACGGTTAGTGATAATAGCACATTCGGTGGTAAGCAAAGTTGAAGCAACGCTTCCTGCTGTTTGGAGTGCGGTCCTTGTAACTTTGAATGGGTCGATTATGCCCTTTTCAAACATATCACAAAAACAGTCTTCGTAGGCGTCGTAACCATAATACTTGTTTTCGTTTTTAAGCACTTCATTCACAATTACGCCATCGTCAACACCCGCATTTTTTGCAATTTGACGCAAAGGAGCCTCCAATGCTGACGCAACAATCATCGCTCCTAATTTTTCATCGCCTTTTAAAGTTTCTAAAAACTTTTCAAGTTCAGGTTTTGCGCGCAACAATGCCACACCGCCACCAACTACAATGCCTTCATCAATTGCCGACATGGTTGCATTAAGTGCGTCTTCAATGCGTAATTTTTTCTCGCGCAATTCGATTTCACTTGTTGCGCCAACTTTTATGCGTGCGACACCACCATTTAAACATGAAATTCTGCCTTGAATGACTTCGCGGTCGAAATCCACTGTCGTGGTTAACAAATCTTCGCGCAGTTTTTTAACGCGTTCTGCAATCTTTTCCTTGTTGCCTGTTGCGCCTATAATTGTGGTTTGATCCTTATCCGCTTTGACTTTTTCACATCTACCCAAATCGTTTAAAGTTATATCATTAAAATTGTTATAAATATCGCCTGCAATGTATTTTGCACCAGTAACAAGCGCTAAATCGTCCAAAACCTTTTTGCGCCTATCTCCAAAATATGGTGTTTTAACACCCAAACAAATGAAATTTTTGCGCATATTGTTTACAACCAAAGTGGTAAGGGCGTCGCCTTCAATGTCTTCCGCTACAATAAACAAACAACCACCCGCTTGGCTGACCTTTTCAATGATAGGCAAAATCTCGCTTATGTGTGAAATTTTACGGTCAGTTATTAATATGTAAGGGTTATCAAGTTCTGCAACCATTTTATTTTGATCTGAACACATATAAGGGCTTATGTAACCGCGGTTTATCCTTGTGCCTTCGGCAACATTCAATGAACTTACAAGCCCATTGCCTTCATCAATTGTAATCACCCCATCAAGCCCAACTTCTTCAAACGCTTTTGCAATAAGTGCGCCTGTTTCTTTGTCGCCAGACGAGATTGTCGCAATCTGGTTAATTGAAAGGTTGTCCTTCACTTCTTTTTTGTTTTGTGCCATAACATCAACAACAAAATCGGTTGCTTTTTTTATTCCATTCCTCAGCAAAATTGGGTTTGCGCCAGTGTTAAAACTTTTCAAACCTTCTGTAAATATTTTTTCTGCCAAAATTGTTGCG
Source organism: uncultured Clostridia bacterium (assembly GCA_934772045.1). Lineage (GTDB taxonomy): Bacteria > Bacillota > Clostridia > Christensenellales > UBA1242 > Onthoplasma. The sequence goes on along the minus strand of CAKVMH010000007.1, from coordinate 9,864 downwards.
GTTGTTGTGCCGTCGCCAGCAATATCATTTGTCCTTACACATGCTTCACGCAATATGTACGCACCCGCATTCTCCACATCATCTTCAACGCAAATTTGTTTTGCAATTGTGACACCATCATTGGTAATCATCGGTGTATTATAAACCCTATCTAACACGACATTACGTCCTTTAGGGCCAAGTGTAACTTTAACCGCGTTTGCAAGTGTTTCTACACCTTTTAAAAGTTTCGCACGCGCTTGCTCGCCCATTTCAATAACCTTAATCATTTATCACTCCTATAATGTCAATTTGACGCATAATTAAATAACATTCATCATCCAGTTTTACTTCCGCACCGGCATACTTATTAAAAAACACTTTGTCGCCAACTTTAACCTTCATTTCAATTTTATCGCCGTCAAAATTCGTGCCATCTGCAACTGCAATTACTTCGCCTTTTTCTTGCCTTTCAGTGGCGGTATCTGGCAAAACGAGCCCTACATTAATTGTTGCCTTATTTTGCTCTGGTTTAATCAATACCCTATCAAATAATGGTTTAATTTTCATTTGTTCCTCCTATCGCGCATTGTAACCTAAGAAGGCGTAAATTAAACCCAAACCTGCCAGTTTTTTAATATTTTTTTTAAAAATATGTAAATTTTTAGCATTTTTTGTTGATTTTGTGTTGATTTAATTAAATTTTTAGTAAATTACATATGCAGGAATATGTTTTTGATTACGCGACATATAAGAAAAAAATAAAGAAACCTTTCAATTTTAGTTTCTCTTTAACCATTGTTGTTTGCATTCTACTTCTAGGTTTAGCATTTTTTTTAAATCAAAAACGCACCGATATAGAGTTCTATTTTGTGCAGATTGGCGAGTTTGAAAACTTTTCACACGCCAATGTTTTAGCGAATGAAATCTCATCTCAAAACGGTGCTGGTTTTGTGTACTTTGACGGCAGTTATCATGTTTTAGCAGGGTTTTATTTAAACAAAACAGACGCTGAAAATGTGGCAAAAAATATCAGCACAAATTATCCAAGCGCAAAAACTTTTTGCATTACACAACAAAAATTTGCTTACAACAAAAATTACAACAAAGCGCAAAATGAAATGTTTTACAATATGTTTGAATCATTATCTGAAATGGAAAATGACCTTTATAACTTGTCAGTTTTGGTTGACACAAATGCCATAAATCAAACCAAAGCAAGCACAAAAATAACAAGTATAATTGACATTTTTGCATCAATTGCAGACAACTTTTCAACGCAATTTAAAGATGATTATTCTATGATGAATGAAAGAAAAGCAATAAAGGAAATAGAATCAAGTTTGAACCGATTAAAAAGTGCAACCGAACAAGAATCGCCACAAAAATTAAAATATGAATTAATCAACATTGTAGTAAATCATGCTAAATTGCTTAACAATTTGTGTTAACAATTTGGTTAAATTTTATCTTCATTTTGCACATTATTTTCCGCAATCTGTTTTTGTTTTTTATCGTTTTTGCATTGAATAATTAACTCAATCATCTGCCAAATGCCAAGGGCAATTAAAAAACCTGCAAAAATCTTTTTAAGCACACCGCTTGAAATGTTATTTGCCAAAATTGCACCGCCTACGCTGAATATTAAACCAGAAACAGGCAAAAGCCAAGTTTCCTTAAATGCCACCAATTTATGTTTCATGTGGATAATTATAGCAACAATGCTCATAGGCAAAAAAGCAATCAAATTTATGCCTTGCGCAGTGATCTGTTTGAATTTTAAAAATATTGTTAAAATGGGAATTGTAAGCGTGCCACCGCCCATGCCCATGCCAGCCACAATGCCACCTATTACCCCTGCTAAAATGCTCCAAATTATCATACCACCTACCTAAACAACATTACTCCGCCACCAACAAACATGAAAAGGACAAAAATGCCTTTAACAACGCGATTGTTGAGTTTGCTTAATACGCATGCGCCGATTGCCCCGCCTGCCACAATGCCAGCAATAACCGGCCAACCAGTTGCAAAATCGATTGAGTTATAACACATATATACAATGGTGCTTGCCAAACTTAGCGGAAGTATCACAAACAGCGCGGTCGCCTGCGCTTTTTTTTGCTCTAAATTAAACAATTTTGTAAGTAACGGAACCACAACCATACCTCCGCCACCACCTAAAAAGCCGTTGATTGCACCAATCAATGCACCAAAAAGGATAATCAAAAAAGTTTTTGGTTTTTTCATAGTTTTATTGTTTGCAATATGCTTAATTTTATTTGCATTTTTTGGCAGTTTGTATTATAATACAAAGGATTGTTATTAAACTTGTTTTTGCCGATTAGGTTTAGTTTGAATTTGAATTATTTTCAATTAATTAAGCCGTTCGCTTGCAAGTTTAAAAACTAATTACGCCTTTATTAAATTTATTTTAAAATTCAATGCGCGGGTTTAATTAGTTAGATATAAGCAATAATTCTAAAAGAGGTTACGATGAAATCAAAATTTAGCACAATTAAAAAATTTTTCTTTAGTTTCGCTGTCCTTATTTGGGCGGTTTTGGCAAGTTTTTCAATGTTTAGTTTTAACTTGCTTCCAACCTATTCCGCTTCAAGTGTGGAAAACCCTAATTTTTCTAACAACATGTCGGATAACACCAACACACCATCAAGCCCAAGTTCTTACACTTTTGTGGACAGTAATTTTAAATCAGTTAGTTATAACCCACAATCCACAACTGCAAACCAACCTAAAATCACTGCCGGTGTTGTCAACATTGAAGACAAAGGTTACACAAAGCCTTCAAGTGATCAGGACAACTTCGCACTTATGATAAGCAGTGAAAAGGACGGCAGTTCATACTCCGTAAAATATGGTTACACTTCAACAAGTTTCAGTTTAAACGCTGGTTCTTACTACAAAATCGCAGTGGACGTTTATGTGGACAATGCCCAAGGTTTGGCAAGCTTATACTTAGTTGATGAAAACAGCAAAGCATTTGAAAGTTATGAACATGTCGGCAAATCAAATAACTGGACAACTTATATGTTCCTTGTTGAAACCGACCAATTCACAAGTTACAATCTCAAATTAGCAATGTTCCTTGATGGCAACGGCACAGTTTTGTTCGACAGTGTCAATGTCAAGGAATTGTCAAAACAACAATTGACAACTGAAAAGAACATTTACAGTTCTTCATGCAAGGTTGTTGAACCTAAAACTGACAACTACATTTCAAGCATTACTTTCTCAAAGTCAAACATGAAAAAGGCGTTTGCAAACACAAGTTCAGTTAGTTACGACATTGAAGACAGCGACAACTACTTCAACAGTGCAATTCAAATTATCAACTCACCTGAAACTTATTCACAATATGAAACAAATGACGACTGCTTCACGTTTGAACCTAACCGCGTTTATAAACTCACTGTTAGTGCTAAAACTTTGAACCTTTCTGGTAAAGCAAGTTTAAGGTTAGTTCAAACTGGCGAAGTTGACGAAGACGGCAATCCTAAATACGACACATCAAATGACCACACCATTTCAATCACAAACAACACTACTTCAACGCTTAATAATGGTTATCAAAGATATACTTTCATCATTAACTCACACCCACTCAAAACAACCACATTTAAACTTGTTGTAAGTTTGGGCGATGAAGACACTGCTACATCTGGTTCAATCAGCCTTACCGGTGCTGTTTTAACAAAAGCAACACACAAAAATTTTGAAGACGCTTCAACCGGCAGTTCAACACAAAAAATCAACATTGCTTCAACAACAGTTGACGTATCAAGCGACATCAAAGCATTGACACTTTCAAATGGTAGTTTCAATTATGTTAAAACAACCGACACAACAAAAACCTACCCTGCCACCCCAGCAAATTGGACAGTGTCATTGGGTGCAAATAACCAACTTTATGGTGTAGTCAACACTAAAACAGAAGAATTTGCAAAATTCACATCAAGCAATACATTCACATCTTCTGCTATCAACCCAGGTAATCCTATCGGTTCAGATAGCAACAACGTGCTTATGATGTACAACAGCGTTACCGACACACTTTCATATACAAGTGAAATTGAAAAGAGTTTGGACGCTAACAGTTACCATAGGTTCAGTTTAAAAGTTTTGACACAACATTCAACACTTAATATCTACCTTGTTGCAACAATTAACAACAAAGAAGTTGTGCTTTCAAGCCTTAAAAATGTTACCACAGCTGGGCTTTGGAAAGATGTTGATTTATACGTTAACACTGGTTTAAGGAATTTGACAGTTGGTGTTAAAGTTGAAATGAAATCAACAGGTTACGGCTTTGCTTATGTTGACGACGCAACATTCGACTATGCCCCACGTACATCAGGTGTGCTTGGTCAACCTACTAGTAAGGAATTTGATAAAGTTCAAAACACCACCTATGTAAATAAGGCAGATTTAACTAACTTAACTGCCACAGACAGCACAACAGCATATGCCCCAGCAGACCATTTCAATTCAACTGAAAATGAAAATGTTAAGTTTGGCATTTTAAACGCTGATGACGAAATTCAAATTAAAAATGTTTTGAAAGGTTTTAATCAAAACTATCAAGCATTTAATTTAGTTGACAATAAAAATATCCTTGCAATTCATGCAATTAATTATGTAAAAGAACAATACACAGCAAACCTTGGTTACCGCTTTGAATCAAATAAATATTACTTGCTTACAATCAAAGTTTACACACAAAATTTAGCAAGCGAAAGTGATAAGTTTGGTTTAGGTTTAAGTTTGTCAAACTATGATGAAAAGTTTGAAAACATCAACACAGAAGACGGAACTAATAACGGTTGGAAAACTTACAGTTTCTACATTAACCCAACCGACACAGCCACATCATATTTGACAATCGACTTTGGTACGGACACCGCTAACCTCACAGGTGACGCATTCATTGGCGACATAGTTGTTAAAGAAATTGAACAAAGTGAATTTGTAACAGAATCATCCGACACAATCAAAGTGTTGTCTACCCCAGCAAAAGACGATTCAAACGACGACAACAACGATAGCGACAATTCATCAAACAACAAAAACAATTCAGCATGGTTCATCGCCATTCCAACGGTTTTGACATTCTTGGCTATCGGCATTGCAGTTGTTGGCGTAACTTTAAGGAAAGTTAAAATTAAAAAGCCTGTTAAGAAAACTAAAAACGCTTACGACCGTAACTCAAAACAATCACAACAAATCTATATGCGCAAAGCTACAACAATGCGTGAAGAGCGTTTGCGTGAACTTGAAAAACAACTTGAAACATTGCAAGCTGAACGCTTAACATACGAAGAACAATATAAGAAAGATTTATCTTCTCTCCGTCAACTTAAAATTAAGCGTGCACCGGCAACTGAAATTGCTAAGTTGGAAAAAGATATGAAAATTAACCAAAAACACAGTGCACAAATCGGTGCAAATGTGCGTTGGGTTGAAAATGAAATTGAACAAACTAAAACCGATGAATATTTAAGGCAAACAGTTAAAAAACTTGCAAGTGTTAAACAAGACGAGCAAGAACAATAAAAACATTGCATTATCTTAAAATCAAGTTAAAGTTCAATTAATTGATTGTTAAAGATATAACAAAAAACACCAAATTTATGGTGTTTTTTTGTTATGTTTAATTGTGCTAACAACAAACTATATTTACGAGCGAAAGCGAAGTAAATTGGTTTATTCTGCTAACAACAAACCATATTATAAAGCGAAAGCGAAAAAGAAAATAAGTATATCTATATGCGCATTTTAAAACTAACGTGAACTTTGCTTATTTAATCTTTAATTGTTGACCTATAAACAATTTGTCAGTTTCCAATGCGTTGTCTAACATTAGTTTTTCCTTTGTTGTGTGATATTTTAGCGCAATTGTTTCAAGCGTTTCTGTGGGTTTTACAAAGTGTGTTATATAGTCATTCGTTGCTATTTTAACCCACTCACCCGCATATAATGGTAACTTATTGTTGTTCCTTAAAATGCTTTGTTTGCATGTGTTTAAGTTAGTGCAAACGCTTGCTTCAGTTTGGCTATCCATAATCCTGTAAAAAAAACTATCCGCCTGTTTTATTTCCATATGTATATATATTCAATTCATTTCAATATGTTTAAAAATGGTAAAATTTTGTGTAAATTTTAGGGTTTTTTAAGGCTTTTTAACATACCAGTAAGCCTTTATTTATATATTAAACTAGGACAAGCAAATTTTAATTTAAGTTTAATTTTTCGATTTAATTACTATTTACATGTAAATTTAAAGGTGGGTATGAAATCAATAAAATCAATTTTTAAAGCGGTTGCAATTGTAACAATATTTTCAATAATAACACGAACTTTGGGCTTCTTTTTCCGCATATATATTTCACGCAAATTAGGCGCTGAAGGTATGGGGCTTTATCAAATGGCAAGCAGTGTACTCGGCATTTTTATGACGTTAATCGCCAGTGGGCTTCCGCTCACCACTGCAAAAATGGTCACTAAATACGAAGTAAACAACGACCTTAAAAAACACAATCAAGTGGTAACATCCAGTTTGGTAATTGCACTTAGTGTGGCTGTCGTGAGTTCTCTTTTAGTGCTCTGTTTAAAGCAAATTTGGGGCATTATTTTAACCGACAATCGCGCAGTTGAAATTTTAATCATTATGATACCTAGCGTAATTTTCAGCAGTGTTTATGCTGTTTTTCGCGGTGCTATTTGGGGTCAAAGCGACTATTTCAATTGCGGTTTAACCGAATTAATTGAGCAAATTATTCGCTTTGTTTTGACATTCATTATGCTCAATCGCGTAACAGACTATTTCATTGCCACTAAATACTCTGCCATCTCGTTCAACATCACCTGCTTAGTTTCGGCTGTTATAACTATGTTAATATACTTTAAAAATGCAAAACTAGATTTCCACAAAGGCGAATATAAAAATATATTAAAAAGCGCGGTTCCAATAACTGGTGTAAGGCTTGCAAACTCACTTGTTCAACCGCTCACAACTTTAATTATGCCAAGCATGCTCATTCTTTCCGGCTACACCCAAAGCGAAGCAATCGCAAGTTTTGGCGTGGTAATGGGCATGACATTCCCTATGCTTTTTGTTCCAATGGCGGTTATTGGAAGCATAAGCATGGTTCTCATTCCTTCAATCAGTTCAATGTTAATTAAAAATCAACAGCAGGAAATTTGCAACAACATCACAAACACAATTCAAGTGTCAATCTTCATAAGCATGATGTTTATACCTCTCTACCTTTCAGTTGGCGACATGATAGGCGTCATTTTATACAACAACACAATGTCTGGCATAATGCTTCAAATAAGCGCGTTTTGCGTGCTTCCAATCACACTTTGTAACCTAACAGGAAGCATTTTAAACGCCCTAAATTTGGAAGTAAAATCTTTTGTCAACTATCTTATCGGTTCGGCTGTTCTGTTTGCGGTTTTAGTTGGCACAACCTGGCTTATCGGCATCAATTCAATAATACTGGCATTTTTCCTTTCAATGAATGTCATCACCCTGCTAAACCTAAGCAAAATAAAAAAATCGCTTCCGCAATTGGAAGTAAATCTCATCAAAACCACATTCAAATATGTGTTAATCGTGCTTCCTTCAAGCCTTTTAGGGCATTTCGTTGCCGGCATCTGTTATAAATTCCTGCCTATCTTCATCTCATGCGTTGTCGGCGGCGGAATAAGTATGCTCTCTGTCTTAATCCTTTCCAGCATGTTTAATTTGTTCGACATTAAACAATTGTTGAATTTGTTAAAGTCGCGCAAAAAAGCACGCACATAAGGTTTTTAATTCGTTAGCGTATGTTTAAAACCGTTTAAATAGGCAAAAATTTAAGCATGTTAACAGTGTTTATAAGAGTTTTAATCATATACATTACAGTATTAATTTTCCTTCGCCTTATGGGCAAACGCCAAATTGGTGAAATGCAACCTTATGAAGTTGTCATCACCCTTATTATTGCCGACTTAGCCACAATTCCAATGAGCGACACAAATGTGCCACTTCTACACGGCATTTTGCCATTGGCGATTCTGGTTTTAATTCACTACGCAATAACATTTTTAACGCGCAAAAGCATAACAATTAGGCGAATAATGAGCGGTAAACCAGTTGTCGTAATTTCCCCCCAAGGCATAATGTATCAAGCACTTAAAGACTTAAACATGAACATAGACGACTTGCTTGAATCAATCAGACAATGCAATTATTATAGTTTCGACCAAATATTATATGCCATAGTGGAAACAAACGGCAAAATGAGCATAATTCCAACAAGCGAAAACGCCCCAGCTACCGCACAAGATGTTGGCAAACAAAACCCACCAGCACAAATTCCACATGTGATTGTTTCTGACGGCAAATTGGTTAAAGATGAAGTTAAATCGAGCAAAATCAACTTAAAACAACTCAACAAAATGTTAGATAAACTTAAAACAAGCATAAAAAACTTGCTTGTTTTTACTATTGACGATGATGGAAAAGTTTTCTATCAAATAAAAGGCAAAGACGCCCAAACAATAGAAAATCTAACAAAGGAGTTGTAACATGAAACAATGGATTTATATGTTCATATTGCTCATTCTTGTCACCACCCTTTGCGTGTGGGACACAATCAACACCAGCCAAACATTTGAATACTTGCAAAATGAAAGCAAAGCAATTTACGAAACAGTTTTAACAACTGAAATAACCGACCCAGATTTAAAAACCAAAATATTCAACCTAAATGATTATTGGACAAAAAATATGGACACCCTTGCCGTATCAATATCTCGCAAAGATTTGCAACCTGTTTCAGATTATCTTCAATACTTGTGCTCTGCTGTTGTCAACAATTCGCAAGAAGACGCAGTCACCTACGCCCGCCTTTTAAACTATAACCTAGAAGGCCTAAACGAAATCACTGGCGTAAGTTTCATAAATGTGTTGTAATAATTAATCTCGTCTTTTTTCATCGTTTTTCCAGCAATTCGCAATATGTTTTTAAAACAGCAACTTTTTAAGTTAATTATAAAAAAAGAACTCAGATTATCTGAGTTCTCATCAGGTTGATGGCAACGATCTATTTTCTCGGACCGTCTCCGCGTCGCAATTGTCGCTTTTCCTCATTTGCAAACAAGTTGCAAATTTCGCTTTTTGCTTCATTGCTCCTTATCCCTTCCACAAGCTAGTTGTGGTGGGTACCCGTATTGATTTGGCTGTTCGACGGCAATACATAAAAAAAGAACCCGTATTGAACGAGTTCTCATCAGGTTGATGGCAACGATCTATTTTCTCGGGCCGTCTCCAGCCAAATATCGTCGACGTGTGAAAGCTTAACTTTTGTGTTCGGAATGGGAACAAGTGGAACCTTTCAGCTATAATCACCATCATGGTACATTGAACACAACCTTTCGGTTGTTTAGAACAATGACAACTGCACATTTTTGTTTACAAACACTAAATATAATTTTGCCTAAAGAATTCATTTCTCAAAAGGAAGGTGATCAAGCCCTCGACCTATTAGTATCAGTCCGCTGAATGCATCACTGCACTTACACTCCTGACCTATCTACCTCTTAGTCTTAAAGGGGTCTTACTAGCTTATGCTATGGGATATCTTATCTTGTGGTATGTTTCACGCTTATATGCTTTCAGCGTTTATCACTTCCGCACTTCGCTACCCTGCCGTGCCGCTGGCGCGACAACAGGTGCACAATAGGTGCGTCCGCTCCGGTCCTCTCGTACTAGGAGTAGCTCCACTCAAATATCCTACGCCTGCGATGGATAGGGACCGAACTGTCTCACGACGTTCTGAACCCAGCTCGCGTGCCACTTTAATCGGCGAACAGCCGAAC
>CAKVMH010000006.1 GCA_934772045.1 uncultured Clostridia bacterium | reverse complement strand
CTTTATTTAATTTCATTGTTTGCGTGCAAGAAATCAACAATCTTTTTCATTAATAAGTCGTTGGCAATATGGTTCACCATATCATTATTCACTTGTTTTTTATATTCTTCCATGGTTTTGCCGACATTTTTTGCCATTTCTTCAATCTTATTGTCGATATCTTTTTCTGTTACATCTAAATTTTCGGTTTTAATAAGTTTTTCAAGCACTAACCTTGCTTTTACATTGCGGGTTGCTTGCACTTTAATTTCTGCTTTAAGTTCGTCAACAGTTTTGCCAATATATTTAGCATAACCTTCAAGGTCAATGCCTTGATAACGCATTTGTGCTTCCATGTTTTGCAATTGACGTTTTGTTTCGTCTTCTGCAAGCACTTCTGGCACTGTAAGGGTTGTGTCGTCGATGATTTTGTCAAGAATATCGTTGTCTAGTTCGATGTCAGCGCGTTCTTGTGCACGTTTCAAAAGCCTTTCTTTAATGCCTGCTTTAAATTCGTCAACAGTTTCATATTCAGTGCTGTTTGAAACAAATTCTTCATTAAGTTCTGGCATAATGCGTTCACGAATGTTTTTAATTTCAACTTTAAATGTTGCAGGTTTGTTAGCCAATTCTGCCACATGATAATCTGCTGGGAATGTAACTTGAACATCTTTTTTGTCGCCAATGTTTAAGCCAACAAGTTGGTCTTCAAATGTGTCGATAAATGTGTGTGAACCAATCTTCAATTGATAATTTTCAGCTTTACCACCGTCAAATGGCTTGCCGTCAATGTAACCATCGAAATCAAGGGTAACAAAGTCGTCATTCTTAACAGGCTTGTTTGTTTCAACTAAGCGAGAAGCGCGCAACAATTCGTGTTCAATTTCTTCTTTAACTTGGTCGTCAGTTACTTCAACTGCTTGTTTTGTGAATGTCAAACCTTTGTATTGTGCCAATTCAAAATCTGGCACGCAACTAATTTTAAGGGTAAATTCAAGCCCGTTCTCGTCCAATTTTTGAATGTCTAATGCTGGTGCTTCAACTGGGCGAACTTCGTCATGTTCACGCAAAACTGTTGTGTATGCTGAATAGTAAACTTCGTCCAATGCTTCATTTAAAAACACGCCAACGCCATAATTCTTTTCAATTATATTGCGTGGTGCATGCCCTTTTCTAAAGCCAGGAATGCTGTATTTGCCTTTATTTTTTTCATAGGCGTTGTTTAAAGCGTTGTCCCATTCTGTTGCTGTCAACTTAACACTAGCAACGTATAAACCATTTTCTTTTTTCTCTAAATCGTATTTCATTTTTTCTCCTTAAAACACATAAATGTTAAAATTTGTGGCTTTTGCCATATAACTGCCCCATTGTAGCACACAAAATTTTGTTTGTAAACAATTTTTTGCATTAACATTTGTTAAATATTAGCAAATTTATTTAATTTTTTAGTTCACTACACTAATGCAAAAATGCCAGCAACCACAAGTAAAAATGCGCATGTGTAAAACGCAAAGTCCACACGTCTATTCTTTTTTGTTAACTTTTTTTTCAGTTTTTCAATTTCTTCAATCTCTTCATCTTCTGCTGGGTTTTCGCTTAAATCATCTTCAGTTGCTTGCAATGTTTTTTCAAATTGTTCATGCCTATACAATGTGAATAAAACTAGGCAGAAAGCCATGAATAAACAAGCAAAAAACACACATACTTTTGAATATCTTATGCAAACCAAAAATATTAAACTAATAACAAAACTCACCAATGAAGCGGTAAGACGCAAATTCAACTTTTTCATTACGCTTGCAAAGCCTTAACAATGCCACCAATGTTAAGCCCAACAAACACGATAATAAGCACAACAAAAATGATGTATGCCACCATCCAACCAACATTGCGCTTGCTTTTTGCAAAGCAGAAAGCATATACAGCAGTGATGATGTATGCAATAATTTGTGCAATCATGTTAAGCAAATTTAAAATATTAGGGTTAACCAACCAGCCAAGCAATTTGCCGATTATCAAAACAATGGCAATAAGTGCAACTGAAATGTATGCCAAAAAGTTAACAATTTGTTTTCCGTTCATTTAAACTCCTTTTAATGTTTTAATCATAATATATCGCCTACAATTGTAAATTCGCACTTCAAATTATAAAATCATATTTACAATTTTGAATTGCATTTACAATTATTAAACTATATTTCAAATTATATCACAAACATGCAACTATGCCAAATATTTTTAAGTATTAAAATTTGTCGTATAATTTGATTATTTGCAAAAAGTGGAAATATATGCTTGCATATTTCTCCCCTGCGCCACAATTTTGCCTAAGATTTAATTGGAAATCTGTTCAAGCACAGCCTTAAAATACGCTGGCAATTCCACTTCAAAGGTCATTTCCTTATTCGTTTTTGGGTGCATGAAACTTATTTTATAGGCAAACAAAAGTTGACCATTTGTTTTTATAGCCTTGTCCACACCGCCATACAACACATCGCCAACAATTGGGTGATTAATGCTTTTTAAGTGTGCACGAATTTGATGTGTTCTTCCTGTTGTAAGCCTGCAATTTAAAAGTGTGTAATGGTCAAAAACTTTGTCAATTGTAAATATTGTTTTGCTGTACCTTCCGTTTTGCGCGTCCAAAAGTGCCATTTGTTGGCGATTTTTAGGGTTCCTGCCAAGGTAGCCTTCAACTTCAAAATCTTCTTTTAGTCTGCCCTTAACTAACGCTTTATATTGCCTGTTGAGTGTTTTATCTTTCAACTGCGCACTTAAAGTTTTGTGTGCACTGTCAGTTTTGGCAACGATCATCAATCCGCCAGTATCTTTATCTAGCCTATGCACAATGCCAGGGCGCAAAACCCCATTAATTGAACTTAATTTTTTAATGTGAAACATCAACGCATTGACAAGTGTATGCGCTTTTGTGGTGTTACATGGGTGAACAACCAACCCAACTTGCTTGTTTATCACAAGTAAATCGTCATCTTCGTACACAATGTCAAGCGGAATATTTTCAGGCTCTGCCGAAATTTGTTGCGGTTCAATTTGTTCTACGCGCACCACATCTTTGGGTTTAAGCATATATCCCGCCTTAACAACATCGCCATTAACAGTGATTTTGCCTTGTTCGTTCTGCGTCTTGATAAAACTGCGTGTAAAACCAGTGTTTTCAGCAAGGAAAACATCTAAACGGATATTAAGTTTGTCACATACAAATTCTGCCAATTAATCTTCCCTTTACGTAAAATTTTTTTATAGAGTTGTTTTGTTTCTAGTCACCAAAAAACTTGTATATTAACTAGTATCGCTTTTATTTATATTATCTTTTCTAACACCATCTAACCTGTCATTCTGAGCAAGCGCAAGTGAAGCGAAGAATCTTGCAAAACTTGTTTTGCTTTCAAACAAAAAGTCTCAAAAGCACTTCGTGCAAGACCCTTCACATTTGTTCAGGGTGACATATTTTAAGATGATACATTGCCTATATTGACATACTGGTCAATCACAAAACAACCTGACGCGCCAGCGTTATTTCTTCTCTGCCTTTTCTTTTGGCTTTTTATCCTGCATAAAAAGAATGAATATTGCAAGCATAACAGCCCCAATACAAAGGAAACTATCAGCCAAATTGAATATAGGAAAGGTTGGCCAAAAATCGAAATACAAAAAGTCGCGCACATATTTTAACCAAATGCGGTCAATTAAATTGCCGACGGCACCGCCGATTATAAAGCCGAATGCTAGGCAATACCACACATTTTTATTTTTAACAAAACAATTGAACACAATAAGTGCCAAAATCATAATAACACTAATAATTACAAGTGCCAAAGTTTTGCCTTCCATTATGCCAAATGCTGCCCCAGTGTTGCCATGGTTGGTTGCAACTGAAATGACACCAGGAATAAGGTTAAAATATTCCACACCTGATAAAAAATGTTTGGTGACAAGGTCTGCCACCAAAACCAAAACAATTGTAGATAAAGATAAAAACAATTTTTTTAAAGCACCTTTTTGCATGCATTACTCCTCTGGGCGCAAAATTTTATGCCCGTTTGGTGTAAGGATAAATAAATCTCCTTGCCAACGATGTATACTGCCGTCTAAGCCGTAAAGCGCGCCAGACAAAAAGTCCAAAATACGCTCGCTGTCTGCCTGGGCAATGCCTTCCAAATTGACTGCGACTGTTTGCCCTTGTTTTAGGTAATCAACCACCTTTTGAATTTCCTTATGTGACTTTGGCTCAACTAAAATTATGTTGCTTTCAGCCTGTATGCCAAAGTTGTTGAAACTTGTGGCTGAAAAACTTTCAGCAGTCGCTGTTTCACCTTTAACCTTTTCATGCAAATTAAAGTTTGCATACTTGTCTTCAGTTGCAACTGCGGTTGCCTTATCTTTCTTTTTTTTACCTTCGCCTTCAAAGCCAAGGCCACTCATTATCCAATTAAAAAACCCCATAAGCCGTCCTATGAGCCAAAGATTTGTTTCCTTAACATTTCATATTCTGCGTCAGTTGCAATTTTAAATTCATGCAAAACGCGCTCGTAAATTGCAATAACATTTTTGTTTGCTGTTTTTTTCTTTGCAGCATTTAACATTTTTTCAGCCACAACAATTGCACCAGCCCTGTTTTGTTTAATGTCAATTGAAACGATTGTTTCAATAATATCCATACATTTATTTTCAAAAGCTTCTTTGTCGTCCATAATCTTCTCCTTAATATTATTGTAGTCGGCAAAATTTCCTTTGTCAAGAAAAACTGCCACATTTAGCCAGTTAAAAATTTAACAACATTCAAACATCTTAAAAATCTTATTGTGTCACACCGAGTGTATCTAACTTGACAACCTGTAAAATAGCGATTATACAATTAAAATACGTCACCCCTAGGATGGTGTATGTTGTATTAAAAATGTCACCCTGAGCATATGCGAAGGGTCTTGCACGAAGTGCTTTTAGAGATCAATTTCTCAAAAGCAAGGCAAGCCTTACAAGATTCTTCGCTTCGCTCAGAATGACAGATGTGATAATAGAAATATGCACTATAAAACATGAATTTCTTATAAAATCGTTCAGGTTCTTCGCGTCGCTAACGCTTGCTCAGAATGACATATTTCAGTTTGAGATATTTGTAAATGTTCAGAATGACAGAAAAATAAATGTTTTTATAACTTTACCTACAAAAAAGATACACAATCATATGTGTATCTTTTTGTTTCTTATTCCATTTGTCATTTAATTATTTCTACCTTTAAGCCACAGGCAAAGTCCACCTTATAACAAATGTTATTGTTTGATTGTTGCCAGAAATGTCCGTATAGGACAAAGTGTAAGTTTGTTTCATATAAGTCGCGCTTTGATTTGCATTTTTATAAGTTTCCAAATTTGCCTTGCTCATTTTAAGTGTAAAGTTGTCGCCATCAAACTCCACTTTGTTTTCCGCATCTGCAACATAAATGTTTGAACAATTTTCAATAACTGCCACAACTAAAGACAATTTAAAACTTGCGACATCGCCCACCGGTGCAGTTGCTAAATAAATTATGTCCGTAGGCAACTGGAATTTAAGGTTAACTATAATGCCATTTGCTGTTGCGGTGCCATTAAGTTGAGTTTTGGTTGGGTTTATATTCTTATATTCAATTAATTCGCTTTCTTCCACTGAAACGGTTGCCCCGTTGTAAGTTATATTTACACTGCCATCTGCACTCACTGATGAAATTGTAACATTTTCAGCAGTTTTTGTAAGTTTACCATTACCGTCATTTGCGAATGTCACAATTGCGTTTTGTAAATCTATTGAAGAAGGCTTGCCTTCCTGATACCTTACAACAAACGAACTGTTTTGCCCTTTTGAAGCATAATCGACAACTGTGATTGAAGCAGTTTGTGCCATTAACATATAGAATTGAGCACTGATATCATACAATGAGGAATTAGTAGTTTTGGTGAATATCAATTCATAAACCTTATAATTTCCTCCATTGTATGTAAATGATGAAATTACTTTTTCAGTGTCATTTTCATCTTTAACAACATCAACTTTATTTGCATTATTGTTTACCCATGTTGTGTTGCCTGTTGCGGTGGTGTTGATACCAATTATGCGATAGTCTGTAACATAACTGCCATCTTGGAAAATTTCTGAAAGCAGGAAACTTCCTTTTGTTGAAATGCTATTGTTACATTCAAATGTTAAATCAGCGGTTACAATAGGCAATGTTGTACTATCGCTTGTATATATTTGAATTTCGGTTTCAGCACTGTTTGTGAAGAGTTTAGAATGTTCGGTAGTGTCAAAATTTGTTAAATTTAAACTAAATAACCCTTCAGCAGAATTAAACAAACATGTGCTTCCGTTTGCCAACTTAAATTCCCTTTCATTAATTACAATTTTTGAAACGCTTTCAATAAATTCTTTAAACCTTAATATGTTATTAAATCCGCATTCAAACATGGTGTTATTAAGTTTAACAACATCAGTTCGAGCAACAGGATCACCATTACCCTTTGTTATTGTCGGTGTACCTAAAGAATAATCGATTGTGTAACTAACACCAGATGTAAATGTAAACTTATTGTCAGTGCTTGTTGGATAAGTGTAATTATCCACTTTGCCACTATTGTTAAACACTGCAAGTTTATATCCATTATCGTACACTAATTTAATGGAAATTGTTTCAGTATTAGTTATTTTATATTGTTCTTCAAAATAAAACAAGTTTAGTAAGTTATTTGTTTTGTTGAAAATCTCATTAGTGCTTTCGTCCACATTAATTGTTTGGCTGACGTCTGCAAGTTTAACTGTTGCAGTGTTACGCACGCGGTAAATTGCGTAATAATCTAAGCCATTACCATTTGTTGTGTAATCATATTTTATTTTGTAAACAACATAATAGTCAACAGGGTTTTCTGCCGTTGATTGTGGCACAGTTGGCAAAGCAAGCGTGATGTTCAATTCAGTGTCGCTCTTGCTTAATGCTTGTGCCCAAGGTTCACCTAATTTAAACAAATCGTTAGCTGAGTTTAATGTCCTAAATTCAGCAAGTGTAAGCACTTTGTAATTTACAGTTTTAGCGTATTCAACATTTGCTAAAGTATTGTTAGTTATAGTCAACGCTGGGTCACTTGATTTACTTGTATCAACAATGTGCACTAAATCACCAGTTGAGTATGGTGAACCACCGTTTTGAAGTGCTGAAAGTGGTGAATATTGATAGCTAATTGTTTGTAAACCTTGCACTTTAAGCACCCATTCTTGTGTATAGTCACCCAACAAGGTGTTGAAAGTTAATGTCAAGTTCACATCGCCAGTAAAGTCGCGCTTAAATTTTAAAGTGTAGCCATCAATTTCAACATAATTAGATATGTCGTTTCCGTGATAATCTAACACTGAAACACTGCTTATTGCAATCCTTGTGGTGTCTTGCCCTATTGTTATTGCTCCATTTGTATCAACAAATGTTAAACTAATTGCACTTGACCCCACTAAATTATAATCTTTAATTGTTGCCTTATTTGCTGTGACATCGTAGTTTTTGTTTTCTGTTGTACCTTTCAAATCATAAATTGATTCAAACGCACTGCCTGTAGGTGCCGTTTCGCCATTTAACCTAAATTGTATGTTGCGTAAAATTTTCATTTCACGGTCTTCAATTGCAATAACTTCATCGCCATTTAAAATCTTCACAAAAAGGTGAAGTGATACATCTGCTGGGACTTGACTGAAATTCAACTGAGCAGTGCTTTCTTTATACTCGAAAAGTGAGTTAGCAAAGTTTTTGTCATTAATTTGTGTTGTGTTGCCATTTAATGTGTAATAACAACCTGTTGAAAGTGCGTATTTAAACCCTGTAACCACATTTCCATTTTCGTTCGATGTAACTTTGAATAAATCATTTAAGTTATATATTCTGTTTGCATAATATTCACTGCCATTAGGTGTAATTGTGTAGTTGTAAATGTTAAATGTTAGTGTGCATAACTTGCCTGCATTTGTGTACACATCAAATGTAATGTTAATTTCATTTGCGAGATTATCATCCCCTGGCTTACGCGTAATATTAAATGTAAGCGCGCGCGTGCGTGAGATTGTGATTGTGTAATTATTTGTTGTAATGTCGTAATTATTTGTTTTGTCATTGTAAACAAATGTTGCTTTTATGTCTTCTGTACCATTAAATTTAACCGATTGTTTTTCCAATATTAACACATCGTTACGTTCATCATACACTTTTGCAATTTTGTTGATGTTTGATTGGCTTGAATAGTTAAACGCTGTGGTTGAATCTGTGTCATTGATAACAACTGACGCATATTGATTGCCAACACCCCATTCTGAATGGTTAGTTATGTAAGTGTAATAATCATCACCGGCTGGTTCATAAACTAACCAATCTTTTTCTTCACCTTTAATAATGTTTATATTATATGTAACGCTTACAAGCCCTGCATTGTTATAAATACTGAATGTAGTGTAAACATCTTGTGAAACTTCTTTTATTGTTAGGTTGTAATCTCCATTGTTCGATACAATTGACAAACCTTCACCCAATGTGAAAAGTAAATGGTTAGGGTTGTTTTCATCAAGCAAGCCCATTGCGGTTGGGTCCCAACTGTCAATCGCTATGTTATTGCCGTCTGCGTCTATTCCCAGCCCCAATAATTGCATGCGGTATTTATTTAAATTTGCATTATTAGTGGTATCACCATTAAACAAATAACCAGCCAAAATGCTTGATATTGTTGTTTTGTTTGCAAAATTATCGTGTTTTGCACCTTTTACAGTGTAGTTAGCACTGAAATTGCTGTAACTTGCTGGGACATTTACATAAAATTCAATACCGTAATTTTTACTGCTGTCATTTTTGTCCTTGATTAATACACCATTAGCCTTTAACTCTATAATCATTTTAATTCTGGCTTCTTGTGCAAGGTGAATGAATTGAATTGAAGAATTATTATCTACTTCAATTGTTTCATTACTAGCTAACAGCTCTCTTTGGGCGCTATCTTTCACAACATAATTGCCATTTTCAATAGACGAGAATTGCAAAATTGTTGTGTCGTTAGCAACATATATCTTTAATCCTTCGCCTATCTCGTATGTTGTGTAATTAGCTCCTTTATCCTTTGTAATGTTAGCCATACTGCCAACAGGGCTATTATACTGGCCATCAGTATTCAAACTTGCACGGTATGGGCTTGAGGCCGTTCCGCCATCAATACCCTGCTCAACATAATATGCTGGGTAAATTGTAACATTGAATTGACGCGTTGCAATCTCATCTAAATCGACATCAAACAAGTTAGTTAAAGTTACTGTAACGCTGTCAGTTTGTGTTTGTGTACCTAAAGTGTAAGTTAATTTTTTATTGTCAATATCGTAATAGCCTTTATTTTCAGCCTGAGTTACATTAATATCGCCGACATAATCACCTAATTTAGATGTTAAATTTAATTCAGTTTTAAAGCCTTCGCCTTTCACAAAATTGCCTATAACTTCATCAGTAAAGCCGTTTACAATCACCGCATTGAATGTGTAATGCACTTTTATAACAATGCCGTCAATTTTATATGCAACGGTAAATGTTAAATCTTTATTTACATAGGTTCCAGCTTTAATTAAATTTCCATTCAATGTAATAATTGGATTTCCACCATTAATGGTTTGTATTTGAGTTTTATCTTCAGTCGCTTTAAATAAGTCGCTATTTTTGGTTATTTCAACATTTTCAACAGTTGCTGAAGTTGAAGAAATTGCAAACTCTCTTAAACCGCTAATTATTGCAGTATATTCGCCCAGTTTATTAGTTTCATTTAATACGGTTGTGTCTAAACCAGCGTCAACTGAGATGTTTGTTGTGTATGTACCAAGGTAAACAGCGTCATCGCCGTCCATGTAGACCACTGCCAATTTTATGCTAGCAAAGTTGTTTACACTGACGGTTTCATTTGCCTTGTCAAAGATTGAATACTGAGTTGAATTTTTTAAATTTTCTGTTATGTCAGTGTTAAACGCGCCAATTTCACTATTTTCAACACCTTTAATGCTTAAAATGTAGTAGTTAACATTTTCAGTTTTTGTAACGTCAAATTCATTAGTTAAAATTGTGTTAGAAGGTATAACATCAGCATAGCCTAGGTCTATAGCATTATTAACAACATCTCTTTCCGCCGACCAGTCCACGCTAACGCCTGTTGGATTAATAAGTTTAACCAAATAGTAGCCAAAATTACCTGATGTTGTCGTTATTTTAAATAAGAAGTAAGCGTAACTACCTTTTTCAAAGTCTTTGCTTTGGTTAAATGTCACTGCGAACTCGCCACTGTTGTTTATGGTTATGTAGTTTACATAACTTTTTGCTGACTGTTTGCTTTCATATGCAATCAATTGAACGTCTAATATCGCGTCAACTTGGGTGCCGTTTTCCGTTATCAATGCACGGCGAATATCTAAGCTTGCATCAGAACCAAAATCTATAACCTGCCTCATTGTAACTGGTTCGTAATTCAAACCCTTTTCAACTAAATAAATGTTATTCCCACTTATCAACTGAGCGTTTTCAAACCCAGCGACATCTTCCGCTTTCCCTTCAATCGCTTGCAAGATAATATCCTGTTTGGTAATTAAATCGGCAAAAGGACGTTGAATATTTATGTTTTGATAGTTGTCCACAACAATCGCCACATCATAATCATATGTCACGTCATCAGCGTATTCCAAATGATACCTAACAACAATTTCTTTACTTGCGCCAACAATGTTGTTTACCTTTACAATGTATGTTTTAAGTCCATCAGGTTTGTCGTAACCTAAACCTACAATTGTTCCGCCCGCCAAAGTAGTGAAAGTATTGTCACCAACAGAGCCAACAGTCAATTTGTTTATAATACCTGCGGTTGCTAAATTGTCAGTGTTGAACACACCATTAATAATGTCAAATTCAGTGTTTGAATTTACATGTATTTTCCCACCTTTAACATTACTTTCATTCACGCCTAAAATATAAGGTGTTAATGTTATTTCGGCTACGTAAATATAGTCATTACCATCAATTTTAAATGTAAATGTTGCGTTAACTTTTTGTTCTTTTGAAATATTCGTTTTAACCAAGCCATTTTCAATGCTATAGTCATTTATTGAAATGTTAGTGCTTGACGCTGTCACATCATTGTTTTCGTTTGTTAATTTAACAATAGATGTCAAATCAGTATAATTAACCATGGCAATTTCATTTGTTAATTTTGCCGAATACTTGTTCAAAACACTAATTTTGCCTTCACTTATAGGTGTGCCGTTATATTTTAAAGTAACATAACATTCAGTTGCATTATTTAGGCTTGAGATGTAGCCCACATACGCTATTCCACCTGCATTTAAGGTTATTAAATCGACATCAGTGTCACCTTGCTTTTGGTCACAAGTTAAACTAAATGATGAATAATCCGATGTGGTAAGTTCAACTAAATCGTCGTCGCTGTAAATAACATTCACGTCTTTGCTGTAACCATAGGCCTTATCATTTTCACCATCAATGGTGTTTTCATTATATTTCTTTAATGTCCACACCTTATCTTCGCCAAATGCGGTGTAACTTGTTTCACTTGTAAGTTGAATTGTTTTTTGCGTTGCAAACACATTTGGCAAAACCTCAATTGTAAACGCACTCAATTCAACGCCACCTTGGCTGAATTTAATGTTGTAACTGCCAGCCTCAAACATGATTGTGTTATCAGCTTTAATTGTTGGGCTAACTCCACCACCATTATTGACAATTGTAGGGGTAATTTTTTCAGTTGAACCAGTTGTGTCCACAACTTTAAACAATGCGTTGGTTGCAAAATCACTTGCATTATTCTGTTGTTCTAACAAAGTAACATTTGTGCCAGCATAAACTTTCACGCTTCCGCCAGATATCCAGTTCCTGTTTAAATCAATTTGTATGCTGGATTTAAATTCCAAGGTCAAAGTATAGGCTTCTTGAAGTGTTCTCATCTTAATTCTAAACACAACTTTTAAAGATGTATTTTTATACGCCAAACGTTTGAATACCCAATCTGATGTGTTATCGCGTTCAATTGTCAACACTTCTGTCGGTGTTTCACCTTCAATAACTTTGGTTTGCAAGGTAAATTTTGTCACAACTTTTGTTGTTTCATCAATTGTTGTTTTACACTCCAAAACCTGCATGCCACCAAATTCAAAACTATCAATGTCTAAAATTTGCAATTCTTCTGGTATGTAATATGTTGTACCATTTTCATCTTCGTATCTAAATTCAACCAAGTCATTTAATTTTTCGCCATCGTTTGTGTCCGCATTGGTTGATACAAAATTTGTTGAATTGTTATTGTATTTAAAGTTTTTGTTGGCTGTCACTTTAATGTTCAAAGTCCTACTTACATCCCCACATGAGATAACCAAACTGTGGTCACCAACTGGCAAATTCAAATCACTTAAAAGGACGGTATCACCTTTGTTGATTGTTATTGTATCGCCATTTATCGCGTATTGCATGATGTTGGTGTCTAATTTATAATCTGGTGCCAGTTTGAAGAATGAATTTGTTACATTGTTAATATCTAAATTTCCACCATTCAATTGTAAAAGAGCTGTGTTTGAAAGATTTTCAATTTTAACGCTTTTATTGTTGGTCAACCAGTTTGAATAATAAATCTTACGTTCAACGGTGTTGTAATTAAGTTCTGAATATAAAACAATTTCATCAAGTTCAAAACTTGTTGTTTTGCCGTCGTTGTTTAAGTATTCAAGTGTGATATTGGAAGGTTTGTTGCTTAATATTTCAATGTCAGATGAACTAAGTGTATAATTGCCGAACTCAAAGTTTATGTAATAATAGCGTCCAGTTTCAGCACTATTCGCCGTGGATACAACCGAAAATTTAACTTTAACAATGTTAGTTTCTTCATCGAATGTAACATCATCAATGCTTAAATCGGTTGTTGCCCCAAATGAGCGAGCATACACCTTGAAGAAATCTTTAAAATTTGCTTTATTTGCGTTGTAAATGGATTTAATTAAGTCGATTATTGTAGATTTTAATTCAATTTGATATTTAAAACCTGCCACTAATTTAACATTAGCACCAGAGGCGTCTACCACATCAAATTCAGTATCGTCTGCTGTTATTGTGTCTAATTTTAAACTGCTGTTTTCGCTATCAATCGTGTAGTTTATGCCTATGTTTACTGCCTTATTTTCAGTTACAAAATCTGCATTAAGTATTAAAGTTTCATTATTTCCGCCGACATCAACAGTGTCAGTTATCAAAATGTCTGTATTCAGTAAATCGTAACCTAAGCCATTAATATAACTTTCTGCAACATCGCCCTCAACCGCATTTGTTTCGTAACTGTTTTTTAGTTGTAAAAGGTAAAGTTTTGCGCCAGTTGTCGCGCCTTCCCTTGCCCTAACCTTATTTACGAATTTGTTATCTTCATCAAGATAGCCAACCAA
This sequence comes from uncultured Clostridia bacterium, assembly GCA_934772045.1. Lineage (GTDB taxonomy): Bacteria > Bacillota > Clostridia > Christensenellales > UBA1242 > Onthoplasma. The sequence continues at coordinate 3,986 of CAKVMH010000006.1, read as the reverse complement.
AACATACTTAGTTTCTTTAGGCGTGCCATTGTTGTCTATCGTTTTTGTAAATGTCACTTTGCTAATAACATCAACATCGTAAACGCCATTTGTTTGTTGCGGTGTTACAAAAACACATGCCCTGTAACTACCTGAGTAAATCTTAATAATTTCATTTAAACTCAATTCATCAACACTAACATTATTTGTTTTGCCATAATTGATTTCAAGCGTGCGTGTTTGTGCATCATCAACAAAGCCAAAAGATAATTCTCTTTCATTTGCATCAACATCAATTGGCGCTATGTAATATTCGCCATTGCTGTTAACAACCAAAACACAAAGTTTAAGTTCTTGCCCTTCGCTTAAATTTGGCAGTGATTTAACTTGAATTTCAAACGACCTTTCATCCATTGAACTGCCTTCAATGTATTTTGCTATGTAATCAAATTGTTCGCTTGTTGCAAGTTTATATGTTTTTTCAGTTGTGTCGTAAACAAAGAAATCAAGGAAAGTGTCACTTATTTTGTTGTACAAATTAAGTAAACGATTTTGCCCATTTTCTTCATCATCAAAATCCGCTTTAGTGTACTGCATGAAACTTACGCTATCAATTGGCACAACCTGATTGTCATTATCTTTAACAAGTTTTGTTGTACGCAAATTAAAGTCTGTTTCATCAAAACGTAATTTTGTTTGTTGCCCAGCGCCTTCCATAAACAACCTAAGGTTTTTATAGCCTTCCTTGTCGCTGTTTAAAATTATTTTGTTTGTTTCATACAAATTCAGTTCAATTTTTTGCGTTAGCGTTCCGATTGCTGAAACCCTTGCACTTTTAACAGAAATGTGGAATTCACACCACATCATGCTCCCCATGCGTTCAATGTTTGAAATTTCTTCGGTTGTTTCTGCATGCTCAAGTAAATATTTTTCCCTAGCATCAAATGTTGCAAAAACTGCCATTCTAAATTTGTACACTTGCCCTGCTTGGCTAGTTTCAGTCGCTTTAAATTCAAACAAACCCGTTTCTTCGTTAAACGCAAGGAAAGGATATTTTGTTAAATTGCTTGTGTCAAGCCTGTCCCAGTCCCACATAGTGTCGTCCATGTAGTAGTATTCAACCACCTTGCCTTGATATCCTTCACGACTGATTGGGCTGAGTGCATATTTAGGGTTGGTTACAGGTTTAAATGCAATAGCCTCGTCTAAATTCACTTCAACAACTTGTGCTAGTTTATTACTCCCTATTTCCGTAGTTGAAATATTACCTCCAGCAATACCCGTTGTGTCAAGTGCAATCCCATTTTTGTTAATTTGACGATCAATCCAAATGTTTAAATCTTGCCCACGCACCGCTAAACTGCGTTCGTCGTCAGCTTTAAAAGTTACAAGCCCATATGTTGAACCTGTAAAAGGTTTGTCTTCCGTTATTTCTTTTAACCTAAAATATGTTTTTTCGTTGCATTTGATTTTGTATTTATTGTTCACTTTTTCAATTGCAGAAGTGTTGCCAGTTTCGTCACAAAGCGCAATTAAATCAGCTCCTTGTTTTATGGTAAGTAAACAGTTTTTTTCAGTGACAGTTTTGTCTTCATCTGCAATGCCATTCAATTGGAAAGAGTATATGGTTTTACTAAATTTCTCACCCACTTCACCTTCATACTCATTCGTGTCTACAATCATCATTTCAGTTTCAGCAAAAATAAGTTGCTTTGGGTAAACAACCGGTTTTTTAAATTTGCCCATTATTGCCAAAACACCAACAACACACCCGGTAAACCCAAGCACGCTTGCCAGCACAATGCCTATCACTTTAAAAATTCTTTTAACCATTTTCCCCTACCTAAATGCTTCTAAATTATTATCTGTAAATGCTTCAAAATTACACCAAAATCCGACAACTTTAAACATTTAATTTTTCAGTTTAATTTTACAAAATTCCCCATAATAATTTAAAAAATCATAAAAATATTATATATTTTTGAAGCCCCAATGTCAAAGAAAACCCCTTATAAATTTACAAATTATTAATTGCCGTAAATGAAAAACTTTTAGATATTTGAAAATAAAAAATGATAATTTTATTTTTCACTCATAAAAGAAAACCACTTCACAAAATCTGCTTTATCATAGCACACTATAAGCAATACAAAATTATTTTTATTTTTCCTTCAAAAAATTTGTAAAAATTAAAAAATATATTAAATTTTAATAAAAAACATAAAAAATACGCAATTTTTATTAATTTTTGCGTATTTTTTGAAATTTTTTAAATATTTTTTAATTTTTAATTAATGGTAAAAATTTTGACAATTATTTTTTATTTTAATTTTAATTAATTTTACTTATTTAAATCATTGAAAATGTTTACAAAATTTTCCACACTAATCTGCTCTGGGCGGACAGCTGGGTTATAGTTGTATTTTGTTAAAGCACTCAGCAAATCTTCTTTTGAATAAAAATTTTTCAAATTGTTAATCAATGTTTTCCTTCGCATTGCAAATGATTGATGCACAAAATTTTTGAAACCTTCAAAGGAGGAAATTTCATACTTATTGTTTGGCACAAGTTTACATAATGCACTGTCAACTTTTGGGCTAGGTGTGAAACATTCCTTTTTAACAATACGTGGCATAGACACATCAAAAATTGATTGCAAAATTACACTTGTAATTCCATAGTCTTTTGAGTTTGGTTCGGCACTGAACCGTTCTGCCACTTCTTTTTGGATAAGCACCAAAATACTTTTAAATTTGTCAATATGTTCAATCAACTTAAATATAATCGGCGTTGTAATATAATAAGGAATATTTGCAACCACACGTGCGTCTTTTTCATTAAAATTATTTAAATCATAATCCATAAAATCGGCGTATGTAATCGTCAAATTTTTATTTTCACTTTCAACCTTATCAAGGTGTGGTTTTAAACTTTTATCAATTTCAAAAGACATCACTTTTTTTGCCACTTTGCAAAGTTCATTCGTAAGCGTGCCAGCACCTGCACCGATTTCCAAAACTGTGTCACCAGCTCCCACATCACCATCTTTAACAATAGCACGCAATAAGTTTAGGTCAAACAAAAAATTTTGCCCTAAACTCTTTTTAAAATCAATGTTTTGTTTTTCCATATATTACCTTTCCTTTATTTAAAATCTTAATCATTTTTTGTTGTGTAAATTTATTTTTTTGCTACTGTAAAACTTAATTTTATGCGCGCAAATTAGCTTTTACATGCTAAAAATGCAAATAATATTTTTAACCAAATGCTTAAAAATTTTTATTATTTTTTTATTTGCTATTGACATTATACAACAAATTTGTTATTATTTCAACATACAAAAGATAAATTTTTGAAATACAAAAGATTCACAAAGTACAAAAGATGACAGTTGGCTTCCATGCCAACTTTTTTTATTATGTTAACAACAAAATATATTTTTATTAATAACTCATCTTTAACAGCAATATAATCATAGGTATTTAATTATTTCCTTTTCAGCACTTAAAAAATTTAAAATTATACATTTCAACAAAACAAAATTAGCGATGATTTTATCAACATACTAAACAATTGCAAACAAAAATCTTCAGATTAATATAAATAATTATCAGTTATAAATTTCGGCATAAAACGCGTAAATTTAATAAAATTTTAATTTTTTTTATGATTTTTTAACTATTTTTACGCGATTTTTGTTGTTTAAATTTTAATTTTTAAAAAATTTTAATTAATTTTAATCAAATTTAAACTGTTGACATTTCAGCATAATTCAGTAACAGTAAACAAATTTCACTGGTTTGTTTTTTAATATTTGTTGACTTATTTTGAATTAGATGTTATTATGTTAGCGAGAAACGATATATAAGTTTGAGGAGTACTGCCACAAACACAGACAGAGAGAGTTGTCACCGGTTGAGAGCAACTTATGAAAGTTATGGCAAGAAGGTAGCAAACAAGTTCAAGCGAAGAAGAATAGTAGACCGCTTGCGCCGTGAAAAATGCGT
>CAKVMH010000005.1 GCA_934772045.1 uncultured Clostridia bacterium | reverse complement strand
AAAGCAATCGATCAATAAGCGACGATTGCGACGCGCGTCTGCCATTTCGCCACACCGGCATGAGTTTACGAATGCGGTTGGCGAAGGATTTTTCGCGAACCGGCATAGGTGTGAAAGTGTGTATTAAAATAAAATTTTGTGACTTGAGTTACAGTGCGTGACCGCAAGCCTACTTTGCATTGATTAAGCCAATTTGACTGCTTTAAATATAGCATATTCATTTTGTTTTTGCAAGAGATTTTTATTATTTTATTCAAATTTGCGTTGATTTTGAAGTGAACCTGTAAATGTCGTCAGTTTTTGCGGGCAATACTTCATTTTAAATTTGGCTGTTTAATTAAATATTTTGTTTGGTAAAATTTGGCTTTTGTGTTAAACTAACCATATGGAAAAATTTGTTGTTATTGATGGAAATAGTTTAGTAAACCGTGCGTTTTATGGCTTGCCAATGCTAAGGAGCATTACAGGCAAACCTTGCAATGCGGTTTATGGGTTTATTAACATCATGTTAAATTTGGTTACAAAAGAAAAGCCAACTCATTTGGTTTGTGTTTTTGATGCTGGCAAACACACTTTTAGGCATGACATGTATGCCGATTATAAAGGCAAACGCGACCACATGCCAGAAGATTTGGCTGAACAAATGCCTATGTTGAAAGAATTGCTTAATGCAATGCAAATTAAAATAATTGAAATTCCTGAAATTGAAGCGGATGACATTATTGGTTCGATTTCAAGGAAATTTGACGCTGAATTTATTTTGCTTTCAGGGGATAAAGACCTTTTGCAACTCATAAACGATAACACATCAGTCTGGTTGACGCAGAAAGGTGTGTCGCAGGTTAACAAGGTTGATGAAAAGATGTTGTTGGACGAGTTTAAACTTAAACCTTACCAAATTATTGAACTAAAATCAATTATGGGGGACAGTTCGGACAACATCCCTGGCGTGCCTGGAATTGGCGAAAAGGGTGCAATAGATTTGCTTAGTCAATTTGATAATTTAAACAATATTTACGCTAACTTTGATAGCGTTCCTAAAAAGTATCAAACGAAATTATTGAATGGGAAGGAGTCTGCTTACCTTTCGCATAAACTGGCAACAATTAAACTTGATGTTGACATTCCTTTCAGCATAGATGATTGCAAAATTGAGTTACCTTTTAACGACAAGGTTTATATGCTTATGCGTGAGTTAGACTTTAAGAGTATACTTACAAGGAAAGAGCTGTTTAAAGGCAAACCAAAGGAAGAAACATCAACCGCGGAAGCTGAATTGAAAGTAGATTTAATTGAAATTGAAACTCAGCAACAATTTGATGAAATGTTTAATAATTTTAAAGACAGCATTGCTATAAATTACGACAATTTTGCGTTTTATATTTCGACTGATAATACGGAGTATTGTATATATAAAACGAGCGATGTTTTCCATAAAAACCTGCAAAGAATTGCTGAGTTAATGGCAGGTGAAAAACAAAAAATATGTTTTGATGCCAAGGCAACAATGCACGAATTTAATGAATTTAACATTAACATTTCAAACTATTTTGATGTTTCAATTGCTATCTACATTGCCAACGAAATGGACGCAGAAATTAAGTTTGAAGACAGCCTAAAATTAAACAGCATTGTAAGCCAAAACAAAGCGTTTCCACTTTTTAAACTTAAAGAAATATATATAACAAAACTCATTAAAAATGGTCAACTTAAATTGTTTAGCGATGTCGAATTGCCTTTGGTAAAAGTGCTGTTTGAAATGGAAAAGGCAGGCATAAAAATCGACGCAAATGCAATAAAAGAATTGAGTGCAAATTACCATGTGGAACTTGACAATGTAACGAATGATATTTACACACTTGCAGGCGAGAAATTTAATATCAACAGCCCAAAACAATTGCAAACTATCCTTTTTAACAAGTTGGAAATTGAATATAAAGGCAAGTTAAGCACATCAATTGAAGTCCTTAACGAAATTGTAAATAAGCATCCAATTGTTGAAAAAATTATTCGATATAGAAAGGTAAGTAAACTTATTTCAACCTATCTTGACGGCATGCTTGATTTTGTTAAATCAGACGGCAAAATACACACAACATTTATGCAACGCACGACCAGCACAGGAAGGCTGAGTAGCCGTGAACCGAATTTGCAAAATTTACCTATCCGTGACGATGAAGGGCGCGCTTTAAGGCGCATGTTTGCAAGTTCTTTTGAAAACGGCACAATGATAAGTGCGGATTACAACCAAATTGAATTGCGCCTTATTGCAAATTTCAGCAAAGATGAAAATATGGTGGCAGATTATTTGTCCGGCAAAGACATTCACACAGCCACCGCAAGCAAAATTTTTGGCGTGGCACCAGAAGATGTTACACCGAACATGCGTAGAGTTGCAAAATCGGTCAATTTTGGCATTATTTATGGCATTAGCGCATATGGGCTTAGCCAAAACATTGGCACGACGCCAAAGGAAGCGGGCGTGTTCATAAATAAGTATTTGGAAATTTATCCAAAAGTTAAAATTTATGGTGACGAGCAAATTGAATTTGCACGCGAAAATGGTTATGTAAGCACAATCATGGGCAGGGTGCGACACATACCAGATATTCATTCCACAAACCACACAATGCGTGGGTTTGCTGAGCGTACTGCAAAAAATATGCCATTGCAAGGCAGTGCAAGTGATATAATTAAGGTTGCAATGATTAATGTGTTTAACCGAATTAAAAATGAAAATTTAAAAAGCAAATTAATTTTGCAAATACACGACGAATTGGTGGTAGATTGTTACCCAGGTGAAAGCGAAAAAGTTAAAGCCATTTTAAAACAAGAAATGGAAAGCGTCGTTGATTTAAAAGTTCCTTTAATTGCAAATGTAAGTGAAGGCGTAACACTTTACGATGCGAAATAAAATTAAAAACTAAGGTTAAGGTGAATAAAACAAACAGCTTTGACAAACATAAAAATTTAAAAAAAATTAATAATATATAAAAAACCTGTAAAAAAAGCATGCAAAAATAAGTTAAATTCAATAAAAAATTAAATTTTTTTGCTTAAATTGGTAAACTTTAATCAACTTAAAATTGATGAATTTTTAGACAATTTTAAATAAATATTTAATTGCAATATCATTTTTAATTTAGAATATAAAAATATAAAATATTCTCAAATGTTTTAAAATACATTTGGAATATTTTTTTTTATAAGTTAAAATAAAACAAATGACGAACGAAGAAAAGATGAACCATTATATGCGTAGGAACGTAAAATTGTTCCCAACTTTTTTAGCACTTACATGGGACGTTGTTTTTGTGTGGACAATTTCTACAATGTTTTTCACAACACAAAAGGGTTTAAGTTTTTCACAAACTGTTTTGCTTGACTCAATGTTGATGATATTTGGTTGTTTATTATGCATACCTGTTGCAAATCTATTTAAAAATGTACATTCAGTTTTGGCAACACAAATTGGTGCATTGGGTTATGGTGCATATTTATTGCTTTGCATTTTTGGCACGCATTATGCTACATTTATCTTGGCACAATTCTTTATGGCTTTTGCCTACATTGCTTGCGGTATAAAAGGCAATACGATTTTGACGCAAAGTTTACATCTTATAAATAGAGATAAAGATTATGAACGTGTTTACGGCAAAGGCATTGCTCTTTTGTATATAATTGAAGCCGTTGGTGCGATTGGGATCACTTATATCTATAACTGGCAACCATATGCTGCTTATTGGGTTTCATTCAGTATTGTCGTATTTGTTTTCCTTTATGGATTTTTGCTTGTTACGCCAGAAAAGTTTCAAAAGCAGAATGTGGTGATTGACGCACGTGAACAAACTCAAGCACCGGTGGAGCATAAGAAAAAGGAAAATGTTTATTTAAAGATATTAAAGTCGCCATTCTTCTTATGTCTATTGTTATTTATGTTTGTAATTCGTGGCGCAATTTCTGTCATCAACTCAAACTTTAAAATGTTTTTGCAACAGATAACTGAATCTGGGCTAATGAAGGCGAGTTTGTATGGTTACATTTACGCTGTGGGCAAATTGGTTGCAGCTGTGTCCAGTAAATTCCAATTCAAATTCAACTTAAAATTTGGGGTTAGAAGTTTGATAATCTTCTCAGTCGGTTTGATTGTTGCATTCTTAGGTTGCGGTTTGATTTACTTATTCTTGCCTTTAAATTGGGTGACAATTACATGTATAATCATATTAAGTTATGTACAAATGGCCATATATCAACCATGTAGAATATTTGTTAATAACTATATGCAAGTTTGTATTCCGCCAAAGGACATTGAACAGGCTTATTCGGTGCGCACAATGGTTGAATATTTAGGTTATGCGCTTGTAAGTGCGATGTACTCAATGTTATTGTCTGGTTTCAATAACAATTACGGCTTAACTTCACTGGTGTATATATTAATTTTATCTTTGCCAATTATTTTGTCGCTTGTGTTGTTTATAAGGCAGTTGATTAAAAAATATGCGCAAAAGTACACTATTATTAAACCAGAATATGTTGATGACGCATAAAATTTTGAAATAATCCACAAAAAACAGCAACTTTATTTTAATGTTTTTGAAACTAAGTAAAAAAGAATATGGAAAAATTTCTTAATAAACAAAAAACAAAATTCTTTATCATTTTAGCAATATCTATATTGCTTTTGTCATGTTTTACGGCATTTATTAAGCATGATGTTGTTTTTGCTAACAGTTCTTCAGACACAATACTCAATTCAATGAGTATTGACGAAATTGTTAGTCGAGAAAAATACAATAGTTGTGATTACGATATTGTAACCCAGAATCTAGACCAAGGAAGCACAGATATTTGTTGGGCTTATGCAACTGCAAGTGCGTCTGAAACATCAGTTTTAAAAGATAAGTTAGACAATTCAACAAAAGACACTTTGCGATTTTCTCCAACACAAATTGCATATAGAACATACAATAGAGAAAAAGACCCACTTAACAACACTGACGGGGTTTATGCAAATGACAAATGGAATGTAACTGGAAGTTCTTATAACACCTTCTTAATGTTATCACAATGGTGTGCTCCAGTGGCTGGAAATGTTAGTGCGAAAGATGATGCATATGAAAATAATCTATATAGGCTAATAGATGCCGAACAAATTGATTTATACTCCACTGGTTCATATAGAATAAACGAAATAAAGCGAGCAATCGCTAAGTATGGTGCAGTAACTGGTTCTTATTACAATGCTCGTGAAGTGTATTATTACAATACAAAGGGCGAAACTCGTGATGGAATTTCTCATGCAATGACTATTGTAGGGTGGGATGATACAATTCCCGCAAGCAATTTTCAGCCAAAAACTGCTAGCCAGAATGGTGGTTGGATAATCAAAAATAGTTATAATACTCTTCCGTACTTTTATCTTTCTTATGATAGTTCAGTCGGCAATGTATGTGGATTTAAATATGCAAACAAAAATGAATTTGATTTTAACTATTTCTATGATAATGTATCTGATGCACCAATGCGAAGTGAAAACAATTCAAAATGTGTCTCAAACGTTTTTGTGGCAAAAAAAGGTGACAAAACTCACAGCGAATATGTAAAAGCGGTAAATGTGGCAACTTATGGATATAACCTAACTTGCAAAGTTCAAGTTTACACCAATCTGACCGATCCCACAAATCCCGAAAGTGGGATACTCTCTGCCAGTGGCAATCGAGTTTTAAATTATGGTGGTTATCACACGATTATGTTGGATAATTTGGTAAAAATTATAAATGGCACCCATTATTCAATTGTTGTGAGTATCAGTAGTAACAGCGGAGGAAGTGCATATATTTTATATTCCCTTAATTCTGGGTCGAACACGCATTATAAATCTTCAAATGGTTGGAATAGTATACGTTATGCTGGAAGAATAAAGGCGTACACTGTTTTGAAAGAAAAAGAAGAAACAGAACAAAAAATTGATATTTCTACCGTCCAACACAACGAGATTTCTGCTATGTATTATACTGGTCAAGCATTTTTCCCACAAGTGAATTTAACTTTAAATTCACAATTATTAATTGAGGATATAGATTATTCTATTTTATATAAAAATAACATAAATGTTGGCACTGCAGAAATTATAATAAACGGAATTAGAAACTACACTGGAAGTCTAACTTTAAAGTTTCAAATTTTACCGATAGATGTGCCAACAAAGCCTAGTGATGAAATAAAAATCCCTAATAATGCGATAACACTGTCCGACATTATCCTTCCAGCTGGTTGGCAATGGGAAAATCCTAATTTATCAGTTGATAATTTAACAAATGCAACTGCGATTTATGTTGGCGAAAATAAAAATAATTACAAAAACACAATAATGACAATAAACTTACAAAAAGAAGAAGATTTTAATCCAAATCCTAACAACCCTCCCTCCACAGATAATCCGAATGATAATAACGACAACAAAGATATAATTCCAGATAAATTAGACATTATTCCAATAATAATTTTTGTTATTATAGGGGTGGTTTTTATATCAACACTCTCTTTAATTGTCGTAAAAATTTATAAAAAGAAAAATTAATTATTCAATATTTTGCCATAGTTGAAAACTTATCACAATTTGCATTTTTTCATATGTTTTGCTAAACACAAAGGATTATGATATTTCATACATGATTTTAATTAAAAAACAGGAACTCTGCATTTACTTGCATTGTTCCTATTTTTTCAAGTTTTAAATATTTCGTTTCTTAGGTTGGTTTTAGTTTAAATAGGTTTGTTTTATATTTGAATATGTGCATGTATGCAATTGAAGTTTAAACAAACTCTTTAACTTATTAACTTAGTTTTGTTTACAAAACAATATCATTTGATTTGTCTCTTAAAAGTTTTTTTGCTTCCCTAATTTTGTGGCTGAACAACAATGTTGTAATAATGCGTTTTGCACCTTCAACAATAAGGGCAACACCAGCGAAAATCATTATTGTGTTGAAATCTAAAAACATAACGGCAATGCCTAGGCATGCGGTCAAAATTGACATTGTGAACAACAACGCCCAACCGCTAACACCAGCACGAGCACAGCAAATGCTGTCGGCTAATGATGAAATTGAGTCAACCAAAATCAACAAACCGAACAAAACTGTTAAAATGCTTTGAACTGCGTCAGGATAAATTAAGCAAAATACGCCTGATGTGATTGTCACAATTGCACTGATTAATGAATGTTCCCCTAAAAGTCGATCGAAAGTGAAAAACCTTACAAGTAAGCATGCACCCATTGCGATAAGTGAACAACCGAATATTATGCACAAAATTTTTGCGCTGTCTTCAGGCATAACAATGCACAAAATGCCAACTGCAATGGTGATTGCCGAAATAATCAAACTGTCCCATTTCATCTTTTTGAAAAAGTTTTTAACTTCTGTCATTTTTTACCTCCGCATTGATTATAAAACATTCAAATTTTAAATTTCAACTAAATTTACATTTAATTTAAAATTTTTTCATTTTAAATAAAAAATTAATTAAATTAAACAATACTTTAACATTTTGTGCAATTTTTTTAATTTTTTTAAAAATTTATTTTTTGTACAACTTAAATTTATTTTCAAATTTCATGGTTGAATTGTATTATCGTGTTACGAGTTTTTTGCTAAGCATTTACTTTTAAGTTGGTTTATGTTAAAATTAAAACATGAAAATGAAATTGTTAGCACCGGCAGGGGACGAGCAAAGTTTAAAAATGGCGGTTGTCAATGGTGCAGATGAAGTATATTTAGGGGTTAAAGATTTCAATGCACGCAACATTGAAGGTTTTTCGTTATCCACTTTAAAACAGGCTGTAGATTATGCGCATATTTATGGCGTGAAAGTCCATTTAGCAGTTAACATTTTGTTTAATGATGATGAACTTCAATCGGCATTAGATTTGATTGTTGACGCATACAATTTAGGTGTTGACGCCTTTATTGTGCAGGATATAGGGCTAATTAGTTTATTGCACCAGCATTATCCACAAATTGAAATACATGCCAGCACGCAAATGGGTCTACATAACCTTGAAGGTGCTAAATGGCTTGAAAGGTTTGGCGTAAAGCGCGTTGTTTTGGCGCGTGAAACACCTATTGATGAAATAAAACGTATCAAACAAAACTGCAATGTGGAAATAGAGTATTTTGCACAAGGGGCGTTGTGTGTTTGTTTTTCGGGTAATTGTTATATGTCGTCATATTTGCTTGACGCAAGTGGCAATCGTGGCAAATGTAAACAACTTTGCCGTTTACCATACGACTTGCGCTTAAACAATAAGGCGGTTGCAACTGGTTACCTTTTGAGTGCTAAGGACTTTAATATGATAAATCGCCTAGAAGACTTGGAAACGGCTGGTGTGGACGCAATAAAAATTGAAGGGCGTGCACGCAGACCATATTATGTGGGCGTTGCAACCAGTGTGTATAGGCAAGCATTGGACGGTGTGAAAGATGTTGCAAAAATTGATGAACTTCCTTTGGCTTTTAACCGTGGTTATACGGAAGGGTATTTTAATGGTAACAGTGGGATAATTTCAAAATTGCAAAACCACATTGGCGTGCAAGTTGGCAGTGTAAGTATGGTCAAAAAAGGAAAACGCTTTAATGAAATTTTTGTGGAATCTAACCGCGAACTCAACCCAAAATCTAGTTTCAAATTTTTTAGGGAGGGGCAAGAAATCGCAGTTGTTACGGCGTATGATTTGACACACAAAAGTGGGCTTTATCGTATAACAACAACTAATATTGATATAAAAAAGGGTGACACTGTTAATTTAATTAATGATTTCAACCTTGAACAAGCTATTCTTGCAGGTGAAAGGAAAATTGAACAAACTGTAAAAATTACTGCCGTTGCAAACAAGCCAATCCGTGCTGAATTTTCACTGAATAATAGCGCCTATGTTGTTGAAGGTGGGCAGTTGTTTGAAGCGCAAAACAGCCCGTTAACCGCAGAAGAATTGAACAACAATTTTAAAAAGAACCCTTATTTTAATTTTACATTACAATCAAATTTGGGGCATGTGTTTTTGCCAAAACAACAACTTAACGATTTTAGACGCAAGGTTGTGGACAAATTGGTTGAAATTAAAACTAAATGTAAATTTGAACCTTTACAAAAAATTAAAATTGAAAAGGTGGAAGATACAAACAGACTTTTAGATTATCAGTTTGTAGAAACTTTTGATGAAAAAACATTATATAGTTTAACAGCACAAAATATAATTTTCGACCCTGAAATTTATGATGAAACCACAATTTTAAATTTTAAAAAGACAGTGGAAAACTTAAATAAAACATTTATTTTAAATTTACCTAATTTTGCACTGCATGCCGATATTGAATTGCTTAGAGATTTAGTTTGTAAAAACAAAATTTGCATTATGGCAAACAACTTGTATGCACTGGGGTTCGACACAACAATTTATTTGGGTGGCGGAATGAATGTTTATAACAGCCATTCTTCAAAAGTGTTTAATTTGCCATATATTCCAGCGGAAAATATAGCACAACATACAATGCCTTACATGACCTTGCGCCACTGCCCGATGAAAGAACATTTGCATGCTAATTGCAATGCTTGCCCATTCCGCGAAGGCTATGAATATGTGCTTAACACTGGAAAACGCTTTAAATTAAAGCGTAAAAAACTTTCAACTTGCACATTTTTCTTAACTGATTAAAAATCGTAAAGGGGGTTTGAAAAAATAAATTACAGCCACTTTTATTGATAATTTCTAATAAAAAATGTCTTTGAATGAAGTGTAAAATTTATTTTTAAATTGAAATTTTAGATATTGCGTAAAGGTTTATTCTTATTTACATAAAGGATAAAACATGGTATATTTTTAATAATTGTTGAATTTTACTAAAAATTATTGACAATACACATATTTTGTGTTATATTAATTAAGCATTGAATGAATATTTGTTCAAATTATGAATAAATTAATTTAATGTTTAATGAATATCGCGGGGTGGAGCAGCACGGCAGCTCGTCGGGCTCATAACCCGAAGGTCGTTGGTTCAAATCCAACCCCCGCAACCATTATAAACACCTATATTATAGGCAACTAGACAGTGTGAGCAAATTTAACAATAACAATTTTACAACACTGACTTCTGACATTATTTTCTAATGTATAAAAACACCTATAAACAATAGGTGTTTTTTGTGTGTGGATTATAAACTAAGTTTATTAATGGAACGCAACATATTAAAGAACTTGTGACTGAAGGTAACTTAGTTTTAGTTGAGTAAAAGAAACACAAACAACTGCAAGGTTGTTTTTTATATAAAATAAAAAAACGCTTAAACCAAATTGGGTTCAAGCGATTTTTCAAGTTGGCGGAGGCTTAGAGATTCGAACTCTAGGATGCTTGCACATCGCCGGTTTTCAAGACCGGTGCTTTCGACCGCTCAGCCAAACCTCCACGACGTTGTTAGTCTAACATATTTGTTTTGTTTTGGCAAGAGTTTTTTTGATGTTTGTTAAAATTTTAGTTGCGGGTTTTATATATGCCATTTTAAACATATAATTTTATAAATCGACTTTTAAATGAAGCTAATTTGTTGAAATTTTTTGAAAATTATGATAAAATACAATCCAATGGAAGAGAAGAGTGTATATTTAGTGCTTAGCCAAACTGGGACCATGTTTTCACGCATGCTCAAACTTTTTACTGGGGCGGAGTACAATCACTCGTCGATTTCGCTTAACCCGACGCTTGAAGAAATGTATTCATTTGGTAGGTTAAACCCTTACAATCCATTTATCGGTGGGTTTGTGCAAGAAGGCAAGAATGTTGGCACGTTTAAGCGTTTCTACAAAACAAAAGCATTGGTGCTTGAACTGAAAGTAACAGAGGATCAATATCGTAGCATTGAAATGCTTATCGATCATATGAAAAAGAATAAATCGGTTTTTCATTATAATTATTGGGGTGTGTTCTGTGCAATTTTTAAGGCGAATGTGGCACCACGCAAACGTTTTTATTGTTCACAATTCGTGCGTACGTGTTTGGCTTCATTTGATGTGTCTAATTCAAATGAACTGCCTAAAGTCATTAAACCGATTGACTTTTTAAAGTTGAAAAATAAGCGAATAATTTATCAAGGCATATTACAAAATTATAATTTGATAGGAGAAGTTAGCCATGAAGTGTAGTTATTGTGGTAACGAAGTGGACAATAATTTTAAGTTTTGCCCAGCATGCGGTGCGAAGTTAGAAGAAGATAAAGTTACAAGCGAAGAAAATATAAGTTTAATAAAAGCCATGGTTAGTGCAGAGGCGGAGAAAACTGAAACTCAGCCGGAACAACCAGCAGAAAATAAAACTGTTGAAGTTAAACCAACTGAAAATGTGGTTGATAGCGGTTTTATGCCTCCAAAATCTGGTGGTTTTAGCATTGCAGGTTTTGTGCTTGCATTATGTTCAATTTTTACATCGTATTTAACATTTCCTTGCGCGGTTGTTGGCTTGGTTTTCAGTTGTATAGGCTTGTCAAGGTGTGCAAAAGGCACAGGAAGCAAACGCGGATTGGCAGTGGCTGGTATGGTGATTTCAATCATAATTTTATCTTTAATGCTTATTAACGCAGTTTATTTTGCATTGAGTTTTCGAACATTCTCAATGAGTTCACCTTTTATGAATTGGGCGTAAAATAACATTTGTTTTTATCTAAAAATGGCTTTATAGTAAGTGAAAACATAGTTTTATTATTGATATCAATGAAATCAAAAATATAAAAATAAGGAGTAACTTTTTAAGGTTACTCCTTTTTGTGAATACAACAAACCATATTTATGAGCTAAGCGCAATAAATTGGATTATTAATATGTAAAAGTGCTAGGCAATTTGTGGCTATATTAAGTTTTACAAATAAACTATATTCTAGTCCGCAAATTTGAGTTTTTATAGAAGGGCGGGCTAGAATAGTCTTAAATTTATTTGTAATTAGACCCTATCCTTTTTCCTTATCATGCCTTTTTCTCTGCCGTTTTTAGATGGTGTATAATAACGCCTATCTTTTAATTTGTCTGGCAAATATTGTTGTTTAACATAACCGCCAAAGTCGTGCGGATATTTATATTTTGGCGCATTTTCCACTTCGTAGTGGTAATTTTTTAAATGTTCTGGCACATTGTCGTCTGGGTTTTGGCTTGCGTCTTGTTTTGCCATATTCATTGCAACAACAACGCTGTTTGATTTTTCCGCTTCGCAAACATAAATGATAGCATGTGCAAGTGGAATTTCACCTTCTGGCACGCCCAAATTTTTAACCGCATTCATTGCAACCATTGCCATAAGGCTTGCATTGCTGTCCGCCATACCAACATCTTCGCTTGCGTGGGCAATTAAACGCCTACAAATCAAAAGTGGGTCGCAACCTGCTTCAATCAGTCTAAATGCGTAGTAAAGTGCGGCGTCGGTGTCGCTCCCCCTAAGGCTTTTGCAAAATGCGCTAAGCATGTCATAATATGTGTTTTCATCAACCGAAATGACTGGTTGCTGGATACATTGGCTTGCCACTAATTTGGTTATATTTATTGTGTTGTTTTTGTCTGGCTTTGTGGTGCTAACTGCCAGTTCAAGGGCATTGTAACAACTGCGCAAATCACCATTTGCAAACATTGCAAAATGGTTTAATGCATCCACATCAAGGTTAATTTTAAGTTTGCCAAAACCGCGTTCTTTGTCCCTAATCGCCATTAAAATTGCGTCTTTAAGGTCAGCAACAGTCAAAGGCAAGAATTTGAACACACGGCAACGGCTGACAATAGCGGGTGTCATGCTTATGTGTGGATTTTCTGTCGTGGTGCCTATAAATGTTATGTAACCGCGTTCAACCGCTTCAAGCACACAATCACTTTGCGCCTTACTCCACCTGTGGCATTCGTCTAAAATTAAAATTGTGCTTTTGCCAGTTAATTCAAAGTTCTTTTTTGCACTGTCTATAACTTTTTTAGCGTCTGCAACACCGCTAGATACGGCATTGAGTTTCACATAACTTAACTTCAATTTGTCGGCAACAATATATGCCAAAGTGGTTTTACCAACCCCCGGTGGGCCATAAAAAATGCAACTTCCCAACCTGTTCACTTGTAAAGCACGCCTTATTAAACTGTCTTTCCCAACAATATGTGTTTGACCGATAAATTCGTCCAAATTCCTTGCACGCATACGCTCAGCAAGTGGCGTCATGTCAAACTCAAAATCTTCTTTTTCACTTTTCATGTAAGTATTATAACAAATTATTTAAAATTCTTCAAGTGTAGCCTAATAATTTTAAAGCGAATGTGGCAATTATTTTTAACACTTTTTAGGCTTACATTTCCGCCACTAGATATTGTTTCATTGGTTAAATCTAACGCATTTTTGTTTTCCTAGCATTTCATACTTAATTTCAAATGGAAGGTGATACAAATTTTGCTTAACTTTTAATTGTCCGCATGAAAAATCAATTTTCAGCACAGCGCGCAAAAAACGAATGTATCTCTTCAATTGAATGCAGTTGGGGCGGTCAAAAAGGTTGTTCATCAGTTCCGCTATTGCATTTTGTTTTAATTCGCCTAACTCAAACTTAGATGAACATATGTCCATTTGTAAATATCTAAACCATTTATTGTTTTTTAAACTTACCTTAACTTCGCCGTTTGCGTTAAAATTTAGATAGCCATCTTTTATTGTCGCGTTTTTCACATTGCTTATTTTAATAATTTTATCGCGCTGTTTTAAATAAATACACTCGTCAACTTTAAGCAGTTTTACATTCCCTACAAATATTTTATGTCTTTTAAAACTAACAAATTTTAATCCACCGCAAAACACATCAATTTTAGGCAAAGGAAAAGTTCTGTTTTTAATATGGTGAATGATTAAAAACACACAACTTATTGTAAATAGATAGCTAATAAGCCAAACCAACATGTAAAGATTTTAACCTAAAATTAAATTTATATTATAAAATGCGCTAACAATTAAACTGTATTAAGCCTAACCATTTTATCGTGAGTGCCGACAGAACGATATGTTTCTTTTAGGATATAATATTAAATATTTGACATTTAAAAGTTTAAATTTTAAAATTAAGATAAACATAAAAAAGGAGATTTTATGAAAGCAAAAATAGGTATCAATGGTTTTGGCAGGATTGGTAGGCTTATCATGCGTGCAAGTGTTGGGCGTGACGATGTGGAAGTTGTGGCAGTAAACGACCCATTCTTAACACCCGAATATGCATGCTATTTATATAAATACGACACTGTTCACGGCAAAGCGGACAGTGAATTAAAAGTTGCAGGCGAAGGGCTTAAACTTAACAATAAAAAAGTTGCATTCTTTGCAAAAATGAACCCAGAAGAAATTGATTGGAAGGGTTCAGGTGCGGAATATATTATTGATTGCACAGGCAAATTTACAAATGCTGACGACGCAATTCGCCATTTAAAAGGTGGCGCTAAAAAAGTTATCATCAGTGCACCGGGTAAAAACTGCCCAACTTTTGTTTGTGGTGTTAACGAAGATAAATACGAAAGCAACATGACAGTCGTTTCTAACGCAAGTTGCACAACAAACTGCCTTGCTCCGCTTGTAAAAGTTATTGACGATGTTTACGGCGTTGAAGAAGGTTTGATGTCCACAATTCACTCCACAACAGCAACTCAGCTTACAGTTGACGGCGTGTCTAAAAAGGATTGGCGCGGTGGTAGGGCTGCCAGCGCAAACATTATCCCTAGCAGTACTGGCGCAGCAAAAGCCGTTGGCGAAGTTTTGCCACACCTTAAAGGTAAACTTACGGGCATGAGTTTTAGGGTGCCTACAATCAACGTTAGCGTGGTTGATTTCACTGTTAAACTTAAAAAACCAACAACATATGAACATATCTGCAAAACAATGAAAAAATATAGTAAGGACATCATTCCAACAGTGCTTGGCTACACAGATGAACCTGTTGTTTCAAGCGACTTTATCGGCAACGAACATACTTGCATATTTGACGAAAAAGCAGGCATAATGATGAGCCCAACCTTTGTTAAACTTGTTGCTTGGTACGACAATGAATATGGTTACAGTTGCAAATGCCTTGACCTTGCAAGCACCATGTTCAAAAAGGACCATAAAATCAAAAAATAAATATTAATCTTCAAACAAATTAATTATTTTTAAGCTTTTTCTTTTTGCGTAGTTAAGTGCAATTTTTGCACCACTACGCTTTTTTTTATTGTCTACATAGCAAATTAAAGTATTGCAATCGTCAATCATCTTTTTATTGCTAAATATTATTTGTTGTTTAAAATAAATGTTTTCAATGTCATAAATCACAGTATCTACGTCGGCAAAAGGTATTTCATATTCTTTCCCAAAGTTATCGTCATATACCAGTTGTTTTTTTATCGAGTTAAGGCTGGTAATAACAACTTCAATTTCTATATCGGTATACACACTTCTTAATTCTTTACAAACACCTAGAGCCATTCTATCAAATTCGCCATGAGTTCCCATAGTAAATTTTCTACAACCGTTTTCAATTTGATTTATTACCGCTTTTTTCAATCTATCTCTAATGTTTGCCTGCATTTGTCTATGTCCTACAAAACAAGTTTTCATCATATTTTCATAATAACACAAAATGAGAGATTTATCTCTCATTTTTCACAAATTCTTTTGATAAACTTATACTGAGATATATCTCTGGGAAAAATGTTATTATGAAATTAGAAAAGGCTATCACTAAAAGGATTTGCGACTTATGCAATGAAAGAGATATAACGCCTAATAAATTGGCAAGTATGGCTGGAATGCCATCTGCAACAATTAGGTGCATTTTTTATGGTCGTAGCAAAAATCCTGGGACAAGAACAATTTTAGATATATGTCAAGCTTTAAATATTTCAATTTTTGATTTCTTTAATGACCCAGTCTTTAAAGATTTGGAGTTGGAAGGAAGTTATTAGATAGCTGTTAAATGAATTGAAAAGGTAATGAGTATAGCGGTTTCTAAACAAATTTTTAAATTTGAAAAAATGCGGTGTGCTATAAAATAGTTGTAGGAGTTTTAACATGGGTAAAATAAACTATGATGATGTAATTGCTAGAATTGGATTTTTTAGAAACAGAGCGGGTTTAAGTGCAAGGGAAACAAGTTTTAGGCTAGAAAAAGGTGAATTATATTTAACTAGAATTGAAAATAAAAAAGTAGAATTAAAAGTAAGTACGCTTTTAAATTTAATCGATATTTTTGGAATTAGTGCACAAGATTTTTTCTATTTAGGTAAAGGCTATAATGAAGAAGATAAAATGGTTTTAGATTTATTTAACAATTTATCTAGCGAAAATAAACAATTTGCGATTGATTTTATCAAAAAATTAAAGTAATTTTTTCTTTTATAAAAAGGTTAAAGATGTTGATGATGCTGAAAACAAAGAAATTCCTGCCGAAGTAACTGCTGAAGAAAAGGTTTTAAAAGAAAAAATTGAAGAATTAAAAGCAAATTTAAAAATCAAAAATTTAGAAAAAGAGTATTTAAGTTTAAAATCTCAATTAGAAGAAAAGTAAACATCACAAAGTGTTGCGTTAAAAAATTGTTAAAAAAAATAAATATCTTCATCAAAAAAATTGATTGTTATCATAAATTTATTGTATAATATCAGTAATATACGAATTAAAAGGGGATAATTATGAAAGAATTGAAAGGTACACAAACTGAAAAGAATTTGATGACTGCTTTTGCAGGTGAAAGCCAAGCAAGAAATAAATATACTTTTTACGCAAGCCAAGCAAAAAAAGAAGGGTATGAGCAAATTTCTGCAATATTCAATGAAACTGCAGATAATGAAAAGGAACATGCAAAGCTTTGGTTTAAACTTTTGCATGGTGGCGCAGTGCCAACAACCGAAGAAAATTTGCTAGACGCAGCAAATGGCGAAAATTATGAGTGGACAGACATGTACAAAAACTTTGCCAAGGTTGCAAAACAAGAAGGTTTTGTTGAAATTGCAAAACTTTTTGAAGGTGTCGCAAAAATTGAAGCAGAGCATGAAGCACGATATAATGCACTTTTGGAAAATGTTAAAAAACGCAAATGCTTTGTTAAAAAAGAAGTGACAGTTTGGGTGTGTCGTAATTGTGGTCACAGGCATGTTGGCAAAACTGCACCAAAAGTTTGCCCAGTTTGCAATCATCCACAAGCATATTTTGAAGTTGCAAAAGAAAATTATTAATGCAAAGCACAAAATGAAAACTTGCATCAAGTTGCAAATCACAACAACGTTTTATAGTTTATTTTAAATCAACTTATTTACTTCGCTCTTAATTGTAATTTAATTTGTTATTTTTAAGTATCTAACTCGCTTTGTTTTTGTTTGCAAATGTAGTTTGTTATTATGCGCAAAAAAAGGGTCAAAATGTTGACCCTTTTTTGTATTTTTAATGTATTGAAAACTTAAAATTAAGAAATCTTTTTACAGTTATTACTTGTTAGGTTTTAATGTTTTTACATTAAATTTTTGTAATAACTTTTGTTCCGTTTTCATAACTTTATTTGCTAAAAGTTTCAGAGATTTTTTCAAGTGTGGCATTGCCGATGTTGGTTAAATCTTCTGTTTCATTGTTAGATTTTTTAACTTTTGTTGAAGTTTTATTGCCGTCTGGATCGGTGAAAGTCAATTTATAGTGTTTTTTTAAACTTTCATCAATCACAAGTGTTGAGCGACGTGCTTTTTTTCTAGTTTTGTCTGTTGCTGGTGTAGCGTTTGTTTCTTCAATGGTAGAATTCTTATTTTCTTCACTACTATTTGTGTCAGTTTCATTAAATAATGAAATTTGTTCACCAGTTAATGTCTTTTGTTCGTTATTCAATTTTTCTAATTGTTTAGGCATGTTGTCGTAGTCGTGAGTGTATAACCACAAAAGTTTCATAAAAGGAGAGTCTGTTTCATTAAAACGGATTTCGCTGGCGTCGCGGGCTGAATCTAAAATTTCTTCTGAATTTGTTGAATTTGAATTATCTTCTAAATTGGTGCTTTCAATTTCAGTTGCTTCACTTTCATATGTTTTGTTTTTGTCTTCAACGATTTCGTTTGTCTCATTTTCTACAACTTTGCTTTCTACAACTTCGCTTTCTGCAATGTCGCTATCATTTGTGTCACTTTCAGCCTCGACTTTTTCAGCATCTAAAGATGTTTCAGTTTCGGTAGCTTCAGATGTGTCTTCTTCTTTTTCAAGGATAGAATTGAATACTTCATCAAGTTCTTTATTTAAGTCTTCATCATCCGAATTTAATGCGTTAGTTTCAGAAGAGTCACTATTGTTTTCAGTTACAGTACTTTCTTCATCGTTGTTTACACTGGCATTATCTTCATATTCTGCTCTAATTTCAAGTAAAACGCTATCATCATTTTCGAGATTTGACACATCTTTACTAAGGTCTTCATTTAAATCGTCAACTTTAGGTTCGGTATCTCTCCTTACTGCCAAGTTGAATAACATGCCTGGTTCTATTGGGTCGTACCTTTCGGCGCTTATGCGTTGAACCAAGTTTGAAAATTGAACTTTTGTTGTGGCAACTTTTTGCTTACGTGTACCATCAATTGATTTTGCATAGATATCGCCATTTTCAAAAACTTTTGTTGCTGTTTCAGCATAGTTTGTACGAGCATCTTTACTTAGGTGTTTATCCATATAGTTTAAAAGAAGGTTAATTCTTTCAGCTTCTTCATGGGTTTTTGCCTTTTCAAATTGTATGCGTAAAACTTTTGCATATGTAAACATTGCATGTAATTGGTTACGATGTTGTTTCCTTGCCTTTAAACCACTGATATTGCGTTTGAACCAGCCACCTTTATTGCATTCAATAACTTTTGCCCTTGATTTTTCGATTTCTTTAACCAAGTTCTTAACAGGAAGATCGACACTAGCTGATTCAATATCTGCAAGTGTCAACTCGTGCCCTAAACTTTTTTCTAACTCACGCAACAATTCTAGGTTGTTTGACTTTGCACAATATTTTTTTGCGTAGTGATTAATTGTGGCTTTGTCCAAAATTTTATATGTTATAAATGTAAGTGGCAGAGCAGCCCAGAAACCAATTGACGCCCAAGACGAGAAATTTAACCAAGCATTACCAGTGTTAAAGATTGTGTTGTCTGCAATTGGAGTAGAACCTAAAATACCAGCACCAACACCAATAAAGAGCGAAGTGATAAGCGCAGGATATACAACCTTTTTACGTAGCCAACTTCTTTTTGGGTGAGATTTTGGCATTTGCATATTTTCGTCGACAAGTTTAAATGTTGCCAATAAGTTTTCTTTGGTTTCTTTGCTTACTGGGATAGTGAGTTGTTTTGAAGCAAATTCCCTTGTAATATTCACAAGCAATTGATTAGATGTAAGTTTTTCACTGTCGGCGATTAAACCTTTGTTGTTAACCATAAATTCAACAATGCTTGCGTACATTGCACTTATTTTGTCGCTTGTTAAACTGCTTGTTGTGTTTGGCATGATTATGCTATCTTCAGAACCAACAACTTTATTAACTTCTTCTGCAACAAATTCGTAAGAACCGCTTTCAGTTACATTAAGGTACTTTTCTTCTTTGCAAAAATCGGTGAATGATTTAACTTCACCTTTTGATAAGTAGTTATTGCAAACTGCAACAAATTTGTTAATAGTAATAGTTTTCATGGTTTCCCCCTTTAACTTTACGCCCTAGATTATAAGGCAAGGTTGGCAGTTTGTCAATACCCAAATTTAAAATTTTTTAATTCTCAGTTAACTAAAATGTCGAAAATAATACTAAATTGCGATATAATTAATTAAATTTATTTTTTTTATGGTATGAATGTCCTACAAAATTGATAATAAGTATTGACAGGGTTTGATATGTGTAGTAACATAATCCTAACATTTGGTGCAGAACTTTTTGATAGCACTAAATTAAAAAGGAGGGTTTTATGGCTTTTGAAGAAATGGAGTACGATAATTACATGAGAGAAGGGCGTTGGTGTGAGAGTAAGGCAGATTCCTATTTCGCACAAAAGTGCTATTCAGATGCCAAAAGTTGGTATTATAGTGCCAAACAAAGTTATGAAAAAGCCTATGATGTGGCAAGCAGAACAAATAACATACCTACTTACGAGGCTTCAAGTTGTATAAGTAGGGTTGAAAGTGCCTACCGTGATAGTGATTACAATTTGGGTAAGGATTGGTCGTTATTCTAAATTTTGAAAAAATTTTTAAAAAGTTCAAAATCATAACAATTTTTAAGAGAATTTAATGGTGTACTGTTTTAAATTTTTAAAAATTGTTTAAAAAATGCTTTCTTTATACCCGCTTAAGAATGTAATTTATTGTATACAAAAAATACGGAAAATTCGTTTCCGTATTTTTTAATTGCAATTTTTTAAATTATAATTTTATATGCAAAAGCATTTCATTTGCCACTTCGTCAATTGTTAATTTTGATGAATCAATTCTGATGGCACCTTTTGGAACAACAAGTGGGGCAACCTTCCTTTCTAAGTCTGATTTATCACGCTCCTTTAGTTGTGCTTCAACTGCTTCAAGTGTCACATTTGTGCCTTTAAGTTGTTCTTCCTTAAACCTGCGTTTGGCGCGCTCCTTAACATCGCAATCTAAATAAAATTTATATTCGGCATTTGGGAAGACAAAACTGCCAATATCCCTTCCTTCAATTACAACGTTATGTGTTGAAGCAAACTCACGTTGGCAAGCATCAACAGTTACGCGGACTTGGGCAAGTGTACCTGTTCTTGCACTGAACTTACTCACGTTAAAATCGCGTAAATAAGGTGTGTAGTCTTCACCTTCAACATACGTATGTTGAACATTGTTTTCAAACTTCGCTTTTAATTTTAATTTGGATAGGTGATCTGCTGTGGTTTCGTCAATGTTGATGTTGTTTCTAAGTGCGTATGCTGTGATTGCACGATAAAGTGAACCTGAATTAAAATGGATAAACCCAAGTTTTTTAGCTAAGACATCGGCGATTGTAGATTTTCCACTGCCCGCTGGGCCATCAATTGAAATTATCATTTACTATAAACTCCTTTTTTCTTAAGTTCGCGTTCAATGCGAATTAATTGGTTGTATTTTGCAACGCGGTCAGTCCTGCAAATCGAGCCGGACTTAATTTGCCCAGCATTTACTGCAACTGCAAGGTCTGCGATAAACGTATCTTCTGTTTCGCCACTGCGGTGTGAGATAATTGTGTTGTAACCATGTTCTTTTGCAATGCGGATAGTTTCAAGCGTTTCAGTTAATGTGCCAATTTGGTTGAGTTTAATTAAAATTGCATTTGCAACACCTTTTTTGATGCCTTCTGTTAAAATTTTGGGGTTAGTTACAAAAACATCGTCGCCAACAAGTTGAATTTTTTTGCCAAGCTTTTTGGTTAATTTTATCCAGCCAACCCAGTCATTTTCACTTAAACCATCTTCAATTGAGATGATAGGGTAGCGCGCGATAAGGTCAGTGTACCAGTCAATCATTTCGGCAGAGGTTTTTGTGCTAGAATTGCTTTTCTTCAATTCATACAATTTTGTTTCTTGATTATAAAATTCACTTGACGCAACATCCATTGCAATTGCTATGTCAGTTTTTGGTGTGTAACCTGCATTTTTGATTGCTTGCACAATTGCTTCCAAAGGTTGCTCATTATTTTTAAAGTTTGGTGCAAAACCGCCTTCGTCACCCACCGCGGTTGGATAATTCATTTGTTTTAAAACTTTTTTAAGTTCCATAAAAGTTTCACTTGCCATTTGCATTGCTTGGGCAAATGTTTTTGCACCAACTGGCACAATCATAAATTCTTGGAAATCGACATTACTATCGGCATGCGCACCACCATTGATGACATTCATCATAGGCACTGGCAATTTTTTGCCTTTGCCTAATGTTTTGTAAAGTGGCTTATTATGTAATTTTGCGTTCGCCCTTGCACAGGCAAGGCTTACTGCCAACATTGCATTTGCACCTAAATTTGTTTTAAATTCGGTGCCGTCAAGTTCAATCATTGCTTTGTCAATTTTTTCTTGCTTTTCCACATCTAATTTAACAATGCGTTTTGCAATTTTTTTATTTACATTGTTGACCGCTTTTGTAACCCCTTTGCCATGGTAACGCTTGCCACCGTCGCGCAACTCTAACGCTTCACGCTCACCAGTTGAAGCGCCACTAGGCACAATTGCGGTTGCCTTAATACCGTTTTCCAAAGTTACTTCACATTCAACCGTAGGGTTGCCACGGCTGTCAATAACTTCATATGCTAACACTTTTTTAATTTTCATCTTTCCCCCTTAAGTACATTTTTAGTGTAACACTTTTTTGTTAAATTACAAATTGTTTTTCAACAAATATAAGTTAAATATGATTTTCTATAAAAAAGCGCCTTAATATGGTTTAAAAATGTTAAGTTTTTGTATGTTTTTGTCGCTTTTTACTTCCATATTTTGTTTGTTTAACTAAAACAACAAATTTGCTTGACAGTATATGGGTGTAGAATGTTACAATACAACAAGTATAAAAAAGGAGAAAAGTATGAACAAAAAACCTTTTATTGCGCTGGCTGTTTGTGCCATTGCAATTCCAGCAACTATGTTTTTTACAGGCTGTGGTGAACATGAACACCACATTAGCCAATTATGGACGTACAATGAAACCGAACACTGGCACGCTTGCGATGCAGGTGAAAATTGTGAAGAAAAAGAGGATGTGGGTAGACACGTTTTTGATGATGATAATGATAGTTTTTGCGATGTTTGCAGTTACATTCGTGTTGCGGTTGAAAATCCAATTGAATTTTTAACAAACAACCGTGAAACCACATTCAATGGTAAAGCCCAAGGCATTAAAAAGGGTGTTGATTTTAATGTTGCGTCCGATGTGGTTGTTGAATACAAAGTTAAGGGTGCGGACGATAATACATATACGAAATATGCTCCAGCTGGTGCGGGTGAATACACTGCACGTGTTTCATTTGATGGTAATGCTGTGTATAAATCGACACTTGGCACAATGGATTTTAAAATCAATAAAAAGAAAATCACAAGTTTAAATGAAGCTCCTATTGAGAGGTTATATCAAGGCACGACAGAAATAAAGGTTTTGCCTGGGTCGGTGCCAGAAATGTTTGAATGTGGGTTTTCAGGTTCGAACTCTGGGTTGATTTTCAAGGTCGACTCGAAAGATGTCGGTGAAAGAAATATCCTTTCGGTTGAATTTTTCGGCGGACTAGACGAAGACTTTGAATTTGAAAACACTCAAACTAAACTGACAATAGAACCATATCCAATTGTTGTTCAAAACCAGATTCCAACTTTATATAAATCTAATGGCGAATGGATGACAACTTTTGAACAAGAAACCTATGTCAACAAGGAAAAAATAACAATCAAAATCAACAAAACAAAAGATTGGAAAGATGGCGACGTTTATAACATTGTTGGCTCAGCAGATGAGGTTGATGATAACAGCGAATATGCAACAGTGGTTGTTGATGATGGCATTGGTGGCAACTATGAAGTTGAGTTCTTCCAAATGCAATTTAGGTGTTTTGCACCAGTAACAAAAGTTACAGGCGTTGGTTATGATGCGAATGTGACAGCGTTTGAAGTTGCAGATGTTGAATATAAATCGAAAACTATAACTCTTAAATATAAGCAGGGCGATTTTAGGGATTTTATATTTGATTCAGCCCACGAAATTGGTACGGTAAATATTAGTGTGTATTGTCGTTCAATTTATCCTACCGCAATTGCAGGCTTTAGTGTAAGAGGGTTTAAAGGGAATTACTACATTTACGATTTTAATAACAAAAAATTAGACTGGGACATGTCCAAGACAAGTGATATTGTTCTTCCTTTAAGTAAATATGCAGGTAATGGAAAAATCACGGACAGCGAAGGTTGTTGGATTTTTACAGACTCTAACATTGAACTTTCTTGCCGTGCAGAATACACTGCATTGCCAAAGCAAGAATATGAAACAATTACATTAGATAATGCAACAGAGAAAAATTTTGAATTTAGTGGTGCTTATACTGTTTACAAATTAACCACCACAACTGCTGGTAAATATCATTTTGACTTTGCTTATGATAATGCTTTGGAAATTAATACAATAGTTTACGCTTACAATAGTGAAACACAAACATACACTGGTTACGCTTTAGATTCAGACGGAAATGTTGATATTGGTGCAAACGAAAACATCTTTGTATATATAATCTCAAAGAACGGAACAGGCACTGTTGCAACAACAGTTTCATTAGTGTAGGACTAATTTGTGTGAAATATTATTTAAAAATGGCCTAAAACTTAGGCCATTTTTTATTGTGAAAACAACAAACCATATTTACAAGCGAAAGCGAAGGAAATTGGTTTATTATGAATACAATAACCATATTTATGAACGTGAGCGAAATAAATTAGTTAATTATATTTAACAAAAAACCATATTTATGAATAGGTGCCAAATAAATTGATTTGTTATTCTTTTATGGAGTGGTCAGTTAAAATTAATTTATAAATAATGCATGGGAAGCGAATTAACGGTTAACAAATTAAAAAAAATATGTTAAAATGTACACATGAAAATATGTTCAATTAAGGTAAAATCCAGTAAAAATGCAAATATTTTTTTAATATTAACTGATTTAGAGTGCTACGAACTGCATAGCGACGCAATTGTAAAATTTGGTTTGGCAGTGGGTGATGTTGATGACGAAAAGTTTTTTCAAGCGTTGAAAGAAAGTAAGCAAATTATTGCATTTAATTTGATTGCTAAATATTTATCCAACAGCATGAAAACTGAAAGGCAAATTAAGGACTATTTATATAAAAAAGAATTTGATAGTTTAACCATAAATTCAGTGGTTGAAAAGTTAAAAGAATATGGCTTAATTAATGATGAAAATTTTGCTTTAAGTTATATAAAATCAAACCCTAATTATAGTGCTAATAAATTAAAACAAAAATTGTTTAATTTTGGTGTAAAAAAACAAACTGTTGACTTGGTTTTAAACGATTTTGACAATTATGAAGGCTGTGAAAAATGCGCTGTGAAATTTATGAAAAATAAAGACCACACACAAAAAACAAAAGAAAAATTGATTAGGCATTTATTGGGCAAAGGCTACAATTGGAATGATATTGGCAAGGTGTTAAATTTGTTTGATTTTGAGTACGACCATTTTGAAGAATAATTGCGTTTTAAATAAATGCATTTAAAATAAAAAAAATTAAAATTTAATTGATTTAAAATTAAATCGTAAAATATAAGCAATAAAAAATGATGACTAAAAATAATAAAAAATTTAATTAAAAACCTTAAAAATCTGGTGTTTTTACTTAAAAATAAGCATTTTTATTAAAATTTTTTTAAAAATTGTATATTTTTTGTTTAGTTTTTAATTAAAGAATTTCATTTTAATTTAAAGGAGAGTTATGGTAGGTATTGATTTAGAATCGACCACAAGGTTTGAACATTTAACAGATGAAGGGTTAAAAAGATATTTTACAGACAACGAAATTGCATATGCAAAGCAATATGAAAATTGGCTGGAACATTTAACAGGTTTTTATTGTGTGAAAGAAGCGTTTGTTAAAGCGTTAGATTGTGAAATTAATTACATCAACATTGAAGTTTTACACAAAGAAACTGGCAAACCATACATAAATGAAACGCGCGAAATACGCAAAATAATGCGTGAAAAATTTTTGAATGTGATTGATGTCAGCATTTCACATTGCAAAGAATTTTCCACTGCTGTTGTTACAGTTGAATGACAAAAAAAAGAAGGTGTAATTCCTTCTTTTTTCATGTGTAATACAAGGTGATTTTTGCAAGATTTTAATTTTTTACCTTGACATTTTAATTGTTATTTTTTCATCGCCGATTTCAGTTGTCGCTTCTGCTTCTGGGGTCGCAATTGGGGCAATGTTTAAAATTAAAAGTTCAGCTTTAATTTTGTTTTGATAAGTATTCAAAATTTCAGTTAAATCAACGCCGGTTGTTACAAATTCAACATTAATGCGGTCGTCAACATTAAAGTTGGCATCTTTACGCATAACTTGGCAAGCGCGGATAAGTTCACGCGCCAAACCTTCCAACATCAAATTGCGGTCAAGTGTAACATCAAGCACAACTGTCACATCATTTTCGTTTGCAATCACAAACTCGTCCTTTGCTTTTGTTGATAATGTGAAAAGCTCAGCTGGCAAGTTTTTAAATTCATGAATTGTGACATTATTTGCTTTGTAACCTGCAACAAAGTCTGCCATTTCAGCGTCGGTTGCGTTTACAAGGTAATTTTTAACTTTTTGCACATCGCCTTTAAGAACAGCGCCAGCCTTGCGGAAGTCAAGGTTCAAAAGTTCAATGTTAAACTTGCTGTTGTCGTGCTCCATAACCACACTTTTGATGTTAAGTTCACTTTCAATAATGTCCTTATACAATTCAACCGCTTGGGCAACATCGCTGTTACCATTGATGTACATAGTTTTAAGTGGCTGTTTAACTTTAATTTGATTTTCGTTCCTTAATTTGCTTGCCATTGTGAAGATGTTGCGCACAATGTCGGTTTTAAGGGTGTAACCGCAATCTTTAACTTTATATTCGGCAATGTTGTAACCGTTTAGTGCCACACTTTCAGTTGCGTTTTTATCCAACTCGCGCACAGCGTTTTGCCAGATGTATTCGCTTATGAATGGAACGATTGGGAACATGACCATGGCAATATTTTTAAGAGCATAGTTAAGGCAGAAATATGCGTTCATTGTGTCGTAATTGTTTTCGCTTTTATAGAACCTTCTGCGGTTGTTGCGGATATACCAGTTGGTAAGTTCGTCAACAAGCAATTCAAAATCTTTGCTTACACCGCCAAAGTCCTGCGCGGAATAGCATTTGTCTGCATTGGCAGTAAACTCGTTAACGCGGTTGATGAGCCATTTGTCCATAAACGTAAGTTTATTTTCGTCCGGTGTGTAGTTTGTAAGGTCTGGTTTGTCAATCACTGCATAAGTGTTAAGGAAAATGTAAGCATTCCAAAGCCCTAAAAGTTTGCGTTTAACTTCGTCGCAAGTGTCGCGCCCGAATTTAACATCGTTGATGAGTGGTGTCGCAACAAAATTGTAACGAATGATGTCCGCGCCGATTTCATTAAATGCAGTGTCAAGCGGAATGTTGTTAGGGCTGGACTTTGAAAGTTTTTTGCCTTCTTGGTCTAAAAGCATTGGGGTGGTTGCAATCTTTTTGTAAGGGGCTTTGCCAGTGAGCACAACGCTCATCACAAGCAAGCTATAGAACCACAAACGAATTTGCTCCTTACCTTCAATGACGCATTCAATTGGGAAATTCTTTTCAAAGAATGATTTGTCGTCAAAATAATGTTTTGTGCTGAATGGTGTTATGCCTGCGTCAAGCCAGCAGTCGCCAACTTCTTTAATACGGCTAACTTTATTGCCACAATGTGGACAAGTGATTTTAATGTCGTCAATGTATGGGCGGTGCAAGTGTGGAAGTGCGTCAACTTGCTCAACACTTGACAATTTTTTGAACTCGTCAAGGCTACCAACAACTGTCAATTTGCCACAATGTTCACAAGGGTAGAAAGGTAAAGGTAAACCATAATAACGAGAGCGTGAAATTGCCCAGTCACCCATGTTGTTGAGCCAATCGAGCATACGCTTTTTCATGAAATCTGGTTGAAATTCAACCGGTTCAATTGCTTTAATAAGTTGTGGGCGTAATTCGTCCATTTTGATAACCCATTGGTCCACCAAACGGAACAAAAGTGGGTTTTTACATCTCCAACAATGTGGATAACTGTGGGTGTATTTGTGCGTGTAGTAAAGTTTGCCTGCCTTTTTCATTAAATCAAACACAAAATCACGCGTTTCATCGCAGTTTGCGTTCTTGCCAGCAAAAATACCAAAGTTATCGTAATAAATGCCAGATTCATTGATAGGGCAAACTTGCTTTAAGCCTAAACTTTTGCCAAGTTCAAAGTCCGCATCACCACAACCTGGCGCAATGTGAACAGCACCAGTACCTTCGGTCTTTTCCACCATATCCCATGCAACAATTTTATGTGCAAATTTTTGTTCGCTTAAATCTGGGAAACAGGTTTCATATGTTAAACCCACAAGTTCAGAACCTTTTACAGTCTTTACAACTTCAACAACATCGTCTTTAAGCACTTTCATAAGGTCGGCACACACAATCAAATTGCGTGGCTGAGATTTTACTTTAACAATGTTGTAATCAAATTCAGGGTTAACTGCAACTGCAACATTTGCAGTCAATGTCCATGGGGTGGTTGTCCAAACCAACATGTCGTTGTTTGTGCCAACGATTGGGCATTTGAAGAAGATTGCAAGGCATGTGTCATTTTGATAAGCATCTGCATCGCTCATTTCATGGTCACTTAAACTTGTTCCACAACGGGTGCACCAACGCATAATGCGGTGACTATTGGCAATGTAACCCTTTTCTTGGCACTTTTTTAAGAAATACCAAATGGTGGTGATGTTATTGTCGCTGTTTGTGTAATAACTGTCGTCCCAATTCATCCATTGACCAAGGCGTATTGAACTTTCAGTTTGCATGGCAGAATATTTATCCACAGTTTTCATACATTGTGTGACAAATTTGCCAATGCCATATTGTTCAATTTCCTTTTTGCTGTTAAGCCCAAGTTCACGCTCAACACGTAACTCAACTGGCAAACCATGCGCGTCAAAGCCATTTTGATAATGCTCGTCATAACCTTTTAAACCGGCAAATTTAATCATCGCGTCCTTAAATGTGCGGTTGTATGCATGGTGTAAACCCATGATGTAATTTGCTGTGATTGGGCCATCAAGGGTGGCATAATATTTGCCTGTTTGCTTGTTTTTAGCTTTTAATTTTGAAAAAATGTCGTTTGCTTGCCAAAATTGCAAAACGCCTTCTTCCATTGCAACATAGTTTAAATTGCCTTGTTCTTTTTTCATATAATCTCCTTTGGTTTATTTTGAATACACATTTTCTATTGATATAAATTTGAAATAGCATATCCTTATTTTAGTATGTCATTCTGAGCGACTATCTGTCATTCTGAGCGGAGCGAAGAACCTGAATGATTTTGGTAAAAATCTTCAGATTCTAGCATAGCGAAGAATCTTGCAAGGTTTGCCTTGCTTTTGAAAATCTTAAAAAGCACTTCGTGCAAGACCCTTCGCATACGCTCAGGGTGACATGTGGATTATGCTCAGGGTGACAAAGTCAAATTTTCACTTTTGTTATCATAATAGGTAATTAGGTTTAAAAGGTATCATCTTTAAAAAAATGCCAGCGTTAATGCTGACATTTTTAAACAGCAAAACGCTTTCTACAACTTGATTGGTAGAATAATTTTGCTAATAATGATAACTGCTATAACAAATGATAATATTCCCATATATGTTTCCATTATATATAATAGGTAAAGTTTTGTCAATGAATTTAAAACGCAAATTTATATTTGCCAGTTGATTGGTTTAACGCCGTGGGCAGTTAAAAAGGCGTTGCATTTGCTAAAATGTTTGCAACCGAAAAACCCATTGTATGCTGAAAACGGGCTAGGGTGGGCAGATTGTAGAATTAAGTGGTTAGGGTTGTTGAGCATAGGCAAAAAACTTTTTGCGTGGTTGCCCCAAAGCATAAATACAATTGGTTGGTTTTGTTCGTTTAAAATTTCAATGACTTGCTTTGTGAAAGTGTGCCACAACTCGTTTGCGTGGCTGGCAGGAAGGTGTGCAATAACTGTCAGGCTTGTGTTTAAAAGCACAACACCTTGCTTTGCCCATGGGGTAAGGTCGGTGCAACTGCTCATAGTTAAGCCTAAATCGTCGTGTATTTCCTTAAAGATGTTTTTTAGGCTAGGTTGCGGTGTGCCGTTATGACAACTGAACGCCAAACCATGCGCCTGACCTTCGGTGTGGTATGGGTCCTGACCGATAATCACAACTTTAACTTTATCAATAGGCACAAGGTTGAGCGCGTTAAAAATTTCCGCTTTTGGTGGATAAATTGTTTTGCTTGCGTATTCGCCATTCAACCATGTGAACAATTTTTGCTTATATTCTTTTTCAAACCTTGGGCTTAGAGCATTGCTCCAACTTTTATCTAATATGTATTCCATATTGTTTATTATATCATATTTAATATAGCATTGCAAATTTTTTGTGGTGTGCGCTTTTGAGTTTTGTTGTTGCAAGTATTTTATTTTCACATCTGTCCTTCTGAGCGTAGCGAAGAATCTTGCAAGGTTTGCCTTGCTTTTGAAAAATTAATCTTAAAAAGCACTTCGTGCAGGACCCTTCCCATGCGCTCAGGGTGACATGAGGGGTTTGTAAATAACACATTGGGGTGACATGTGTTGTGTGTGAATAAGTTATGAGGGTTACATATATTTAGCAATACAACTATTTCTTAAACAGTTAAATTGATTTAATTGTTTTTTATTGTGTATGTAATTGTGTTTAACATTTGGGTGGCGGTTTGTTTTTGTTTGTGTTCAACAAACACGCGCAAAACAGGTTCAGTTCCGCTTGGGCGGACAACAACGCGTGCACCGTCGCTCTCGTATTTTGAGATAATTAGCCTTAATTCTTCACTCGGTTTGAAAGGTTTTTCAAGTTCAAGGTTGACTTTTGCGATGTGATAGTCGGTGTAACCGGCTAAAAGTTCTTTAAAAGTGAGTTTGGTTAGATGCAAAATGTTCATTAAACATATTGCTGTCAAAATGCCGTCGCCAGTGTTGGTTAGTTTTTTGATTATAATGTGCCCAGACTCTTCACCGCCGAGCATTGAGTGATGTTTTGTCATTTGTGCATATACGCATTTGTCGCCAACATTCGCCCTTACAAGTTTGATGTTGTGGGCTTTAAGTGCGTCATTTAAGCCAGAATTTGTATTTATTGTGCCTATTAAACAGTCGTTTGACTTCAAGTAGAATTTGGAAAGAATGTATAAAATTTTGTCACCGTTTATTACTTCACCTGTTTTATCCACTGCAAAAACGCGGTCAGCGTCGCCGTCAAAAGCAAAACCTATCAACCCTTTTTGCCTGCAAAGGTAGGCAAGTGTTTCAATGTGTGTGCAACCTGCATTAACATTTATGTTTGCGCCAGTTGGGTTTGAATTTATGATTTTTGTGGAAGGAAAAACTGCGTGCGCAATCTCGCTTGAACCACCATTTGCACAGTCTAAAATGCAAGGGTAGGTGCATTTTTTTAGCGATTTAAGCATGACAATGTATTCTTCTTTTAAAATTTCCTTATTTTTATTTTGTGCGTAAGTTTTGTTGTTTAATCGAATTGATTTATCCATTAAAATTTCAATTTCTTGCTCAAATTCGTCCGCCACCTTTTCGCCTAGTGAATTGAAAAATTTAAGCCCGTTATATTCTTTAGGGTTATGGCTTGCTGAAATCATAAGCCCCAAAGGATAGCCATTTTTGCGCGTCACATATGCTAAACATGGGCTTGAACATTTGCCGATGTTATGTGTTTCTATGCCGTTTTTTAACAACACCGTTTGAAGCGTTGCCAAAATATGGTCGCTTGTGTTGCGTGTGTCGTTGCCAACAGCAAGTTTTGGGCTTAATTTGTGCGATTTGTAATACTGCACCAACGCTTTGCCCAGTTTTTTTATTAATTTTTCATTTATTTTTTCGCCAACAATTCCGCGAATTCCATCTGTTCCAAAATATTTCATATTAGTTTTTATGAATTTTATTAAATAATTGTTGCAGTCAATTAAAATTTTTAAACTAATTAATAAATTAAGTTTTAAATTGAAACGAGAAACAAAAGTGCGTCAATAGCGTAAATTGAAAATTTTTGTCCTATTTTTTTGTTAAACTAAATTTGCTTGATTTTTAAACTGAGATTGTTATAATAAAAATATGGATTGGATTTTAAACCCACCGCAAGGTTTTATGATTGGTGGAAGGGAAATACCTTATTATGGCATACTCGTGGCTTTGGGTATGTTTTTTGGGCTTTTGTTGTGTTCACGCCTTGCAAAAAAGCGTGGGTTTAAAGATGATGATATTTGGACACTTGCTTTATTTGTTTTTCCACTTGCTATTTTAGGCGCGCGCATTTATTATTGCGTGTTTAGTGGGCAACAATATACTTTTGCAGAGTTTTGGCACATTTGGGACGGCGGAATTGCAGTTTATGGCTCGATTATAGGCGGTGCAATTGCTGTTGGGCTATATTGTGTAATTTTTAAAAAGAATTTCTGGGCGCTGGCTGACATTGTGGTTGTTGGCGTTGCGTTGGGGCAGGCAATTGGCAGGATTGGGTGCTATTTCGGCCATTGTTGCTATGGTAAGGAAGCAATAAGCAGTTTGCAATTTTTCCCTATCAGCATAAAGCACTATGGGGTTTGGCATTATGCGACCTTCTTTTACGAAAGTTTGTGGAATTTAATTGGCATGTTTATTTTGCTTCGTGTTTTAAAAATATCCACACAAAAAGGCACAGGCTTGGCAGTTTATCTTATATGGTATGGGTTCGGCCGTGCATTGATTGAAGGCATAAGGGGTGATTCGCTGTTTATTGGCTCGTCACCTATTAGGGTTTCACAGGCTTTGAGTGTGGTACTTATACTTGTTGGCGTGGCACTGCTTGTGTTTAATATTGTGAAAAAAAGGAAAGGAAATGGGCAAGAAATCTAAAATTTTGTATTTTACGCTTTTGTTGGTGAACATTGTTTGCTTTGTGTTAGATTTTTTGCCACTTCCTGTTGATATAAATTTCTTCACATACAGTTTTCCAGCCTCGCTCATTTTAATTGGGCTTTTGCTGATTATTAGGGCTTTTAGCCTTAAAATTGACAGCAGTTTGTTTATCGGTATTGTGGCATTGCTTGGTGGGGTTTTAAATATCCTTTCCAAGTTGGGCGACAAGTTTTGGGGCTGGGACGTTAATCAATTTTGGCCTTACTACCTTTTTGCTTTCGCTTTGGCAAGTTTGGTCACTGCTTTGTATTTTAAAGATAAACTTCAATTAAAATTGTTCATTTTGTTTTTGGGTTTTGGTTTGATTGTGCTATTATTTGTTAAACATTTAATTGTGCTGTGGTTGTTCATAGTGCTTATGGTGGTTTGGTTTGTTGGCTATTTTACCATCAACTTAATTCTGGCTAAAAGGAGAAACAAAAATGGATAGGACAAATGAATTACAAGCAAAGGTGACTGCCTTGGAAGCAAAAGTTAGGGAATTGCAACAAATTAACGCAAGGCAAAAGGTTGTTATTGACGAATTTAAGGCAAAGGAACAATCTATTTCAAGCGCTATCATTGCCAGCATGGAACACGCTAACCAGTTGGAACAGTCTAGGAAAAAGTTGTACTCATTAGACATTCAACGCAGTAGGTTAATGTATCTTAGAATGGAACAAATTATTAACGAACTTTACGCGCGCTATCCTGAACTTAAACAGGACACAAAACTAAAAGACATGAGCGAAAAATTTAAAAACCTTGTTTATGAAGGGTTGAAGGAAAAAGACGCAGACGCACCTAGCGTTGATGTGAAAAAACAACCAGTTGTTGATGACCCTATTAAAAAACTTTTGCATAACATCATTCAAGCAATGGACACAAAAAAGGACGAAGGGGGCGACATTAAACGCGGTGGGCCATCTGCTGACCTAATGCACTCCACTTCAAGTTCTGGGTTTGACTTTAATGAAGCGTTGCATCCAACAATGGGGCTAGATGAGATATTGAAGGCGTTTAATTTGGGCGACAAGCGCAAAAATTAAAAAGCGCAAAATTATTGTTATTAAAAACTTAGACTATAAAAAATTAAGTCAGTTTACTTAAAAAACCACCATGTGCTGGTGGTTTTTTCAAATTAAATTAATTTGCTTAAATTTTAATTAACTTTAAATTAGTCTAACATCAAACTTTCTTCTGTTAAAAGTTGGTGTTCTGCTTCTATTGCCTTTTCAGCAAGGTTTGTTGACCTACGGCGCAAATATTTTGCGTGTGACACTTTACGCTTTTGGTCGCATTGTTTGCTTGAATATTTGCCTGTTGAGTTAACAAGGAGCACACGCTCATATGGTAACTTTTTGTCTTGCCTAATCATTGGTTCAACAGTGGCGGTTTTTGTTTGCAATTTTTCAAAATCGCGGTTAATTAAATTTTTCATAAACACTCCTTTAATTTGTTGAAAGCATTGTAACAGAAAAAGAATGTTTGTCAATGGGTAAGTGCAAATTTATGCACTGTTTTTTTTAATTTTAAGCAGTTGCCAAAATTTGGAAATTAAAACATTACATAAAATAAAGTGCCATGTTTCATTGAAAATAAATCTTTTTTCATTGTCATAAACTGAGCAAACCAAACATAAGTTATGGTAGTGGAGGAGAGAATGGAAAAATATTCAAACATCTATTCAGACATCGCAATGCGCACAGAGGGTAATGTCTACATAGGTGTTGTTGGTCCTGTTAGGTGTGGTAAATCCACCTTTATACAAAAATTTATGCAAAACTTTGTTGTGGGTAACATAACAAATAAACACGACAGGGAGCGTGCCGTTGACGAAATGCCACAGGCAAGCGCGGGCGCCATGGTGATGACCACAAAACCGCAATTTGTGCCGTCAAGTGCGGTTAAGGTTAAAATTAATAACGCAACTTTTTCAGTCCGTTTAATTGATTCGGTGGGCTTTATGGTTGATGGTGCAGTTGGTGCAACTGACGGCGACAAACCACGCTTTGTTAAAACGCCATGGGCAGAGCAGGCAATTCCGTTTGCACAGGCTGCCAGCATTGGTACGGAAAAGGTTATAAATGAACATTCCACAATTGCATTGGCGCTTACAACTGACGGTAGTTTTGGCGAAATACCGCGAGCAAATTTTGTTGACGCAGAAAGGCGAACAGTAAATCAACTTAAAAATACTGGCAAGCCATTTGTTATTGTGTTGAACAGTGCAACGCCAGAAAGCGACGCAACAAAAGCATTGGCAGTTAAAATGCAAGACGAGTATAAAACACCAGTTTTGCCTATAAATGTAAATAATTTAGAAAAGGAAGATGTTGATAAAATTATGGCTGAAATTTTAAAAGAATTTCCACTTGAAGTGGTTAACATTAAGATGCCTAAATGGTTGAAGCCATTGCCTGTTGATAACCCAACAATCAAAGAAATTTTGGACGCAGTCGACAGTGCAATTAATGAAGTTGACAAAATCGGTGACTATGATTCAAGCCGTGTGCTTTTTGAAACAAGCGACAAGTTTGAGCCGATTTTGAACAGCGAAGTGCAAATGGGCAATGGTGCGTTAACCTTTGAAATTGTGCCAAAAGAAGGGCTGTTTTACCATGTGCTTAGCGAGCAATGTGGCACTGAAATTAAAGATGATTACGAACTTATCAATTCGCTTAAAGACCTTACATACGCTAAACAAAAATTCGATAAATTGAGTGAAGCATTAAAGCAAGTTGACGAAACTGGATACGGCATTGTTGTGCCAAGTTTAAGTGAAATGGAACTTAAAGAGCCTGAATTTGTGCATCAAGGCGGAAAATGTGGGGTAAAATTAAAAGCACAAGCACCAAGTTTGCACATCATGCGCGTTGATGTTGAAACCGAAGTTAGCCCAATTATGGGTGGTTATGAACAAAGCGAGGATATGCTTAAATATTTAACCGAACAGTTTGAAAACAATCCGCAAGGCATTTGGCAAACCAACATGTTTGGTAAGTCGCTTGAAAGTTTGGTGGCAGACGGGCTTAACAATAAACTTACATCAATGCCGGTTAAACTTCAAAATAAACTTAGGCGCACTTTGAATAGGATTGTGAACGAAGGTAAAGGCGGAATACTTTGCATTTTGCTTTAACCTAATTTAGCCGTAAATTTTGCAAGTTTTTACATTTTAGTTTTAATTATAAACCCATCAATTTGGTGGGTTTTTTCATTTTTAGTTGAATTTAAAATTCGTTTTCAGGCTTAATCGCTAATTAATCGCTAAAAATATAAATATTTTTGTAATTTTTTGTAAAAAATATGTTAATTTTGTTTGTAATTTAAAATTTTTATGTGCTATTATTTAGGTATATAACAAAAAAGGGGTAAATATTATGGAATTTTTCGCACAGAATTGGTGGTGGATGGTTTTAATTCTTGTTGTTGTCATCGTGGCACTTGTTGTTGTTTTGGTGTTGCTTGACGTGCGTGACAAAAAGATTTTAAAAGACTTCCAAGAAAAGGTGTTGTTTGTTGAAGATGAAAACTATGACATCTTAAAGGCTGATCAAGAGAAGGCAAAACAAGCAAAGGCTGAAGAACCTAAACCTGAAACAGTGGTTGAAACTGAAAAGGTTGTGCCAGCAAAGGCTAAAAAGGCTGAAATTAAAGCAACTGTAAAGGCAAAGAAAGTTGAACCTAAGGTTGAAATTAAACAAGAACCTAAGGTTGAATTGAAAGCTGAACCTAAAAAAGAAGAAGTTGAAAAGGTTGAAGAAGTAAAACCTGTTGAAGAAAAGAAGGAAGGAGAAACTATGGAAAAGAAATCTGCAAAAAAAGTAGAAGCTAAAAAAGAAGTTAAAAAGGCTGAACCAAAGAAGGTTGTTAAAGCCCCAGCTAAAAAAGCTGAACCTAAAAAAGAAGTGAAAGCACCAGCAAAGGCAGAAGCAAAGAAAGTGGTTAAAAAAGCAGAAGTAAAAGCACCTGCAAAAGCAGTTGAAAAGAAAGCGCCTGCAAAGAAAGCAGAAGTGAAGAAAGAAGTTAAAAAAGCAGAACCTAAGAAAACTGCTAAGGCTCCAGCAAAAGCTGAACCAAAAAAAGAAGTAAAGAAAGTTGAAAAGGCACCAGCAAAAAAGGCTGAACCAAAGAAAGTTGAAGTTAAAAAACCTGCAACAAAAGCACCAGCTAAAAAAGTTGCAAGCAAGCCATCAACCAAAAAAGTTTCAAAATAACATATTAAGGAAAGTTTTACACTTTCCTTTTTTTGTGACTATCGTCAGGTGTGCACAAGCAAATACAAAGTAATTTGATTTATTGTTTTTGTTGACAAATATTATATTAATTAAAGTAAATTAATTTTAAAAAAACAGTTTTCCTTTATAATATCCTATTGTGAGATTGTTAAAAAACACTTTGCTAAAAATTGCTTTTTAAAAAATATTGCAACAATTAAAAAAGTTATTTAATTTAGTTTACAATCGCGTTAATTTTTGTTAAAATATGAACAAATAAGGAGTAATTTATGTTTTTTACTTGGTCTTGGTGGTATTTAGTTGTTGTGTTGCTTATTGGCGCAATTGTTGGTTTGGCAGTTGTTCTTATCAAAATGGATAAAAAAGACGTTGAACTTATTAAGCAATTTCAAGATGAAAACACAGTAGAAGAAGTTGAAGAAACTAGTGAACCTAGCGCAACAAAAGCAAACGAATAGTTTTGGGGCTTGTTTTTAGTTGGGCTAGATTACAACGCAAACAAGTTTTTAAAGTTAACTCAATCTTTTGGTTGAGTTTTTTTATTTTTTATTCTATTATTATGTTATGAGAATAATTTCAGGCAAATATCGTGGCAAAAAGTTGCAAGAATTTGATTTAAACACAACCAAACCAACGTTGGATAGGGTTAAAGAAAGCATGTTCAATTTAATTCAATTTGACATTGCTGAAGCAGTTGTGTGCGACCTTTTTGCAGGCACTGGTGCTTTGGGTGCGGAGTGTGTTTCACGCGGGGCAAAAATGGTTTACCTTGTGGATAACAACCCAAAAGCAATTAAAATTGTTGAAAGCAATTTGAAGAACATGCAAGGCGATTATAAAATAATAAATGCAGACTATCTAACATTTTTAAAGCAAGGCAATAAATTTGACATTGTGCTTATCGACCCACCATACATAACCGATTTGGGCGCAAATGCGATTGATTACATTATTAAAAATAATTTACTGAATAAAAATGGCATAATTGTGTTTGAAACCAGCAAAGATTTGGGTTTTAAATTCGATTATCCGCAATTCGACATTGATAAGCGTACATATGGGACTGTGGCGGTTTATAAATTTAGTTTAAAGGAATAGCATGGAAATAATAAAGACAAAAGGCAAAATAATTGTCTATTCACCTTCGGATTTTGATGTGGTTCAAACCTTAAGTTGTGGGCAAATTTTTAGGTTTACAATTTTGGGGAACAAAGCAAAAGTTTGTTCGCAAAACAAAATGGCAAAACTAAAATTTTATGCGGACAAAATTGAAATTGAAACCGACGATGTGGACTTTTTTTACACATTTTTTGACTTTTCAACCGACTACACAAAAATAAAAGAACAATTGAGTTTAGACCCATTGTTAAAACCAGCCATTCAATTTGCGCCAGGAATAAGGATAATTAATAACGACGCTTATGAAATGATAATTAGTTTTATAATAAGCGCAAACAACAACATAAAGCGCATACAAAAGTCGATTGAATATTTGTGCGAACGTTTTGGCAAAAACATGGGTGAATATTACGCTTTTCCTACGCTTGATGAACTTAAAACCGCCACCGTGCAAGATTTTGTAACCGCTGGGCTTGGTTATCGTGCGGAACAAATGTTTGACACTGTGCAAAAACTTACCATGCAAGATGTTGAAGAAATGAAAAACATGCCAACGGCTAAGATAAGGCAAAAATTGATTTCATATAAAGGCATTGGCGAAAAGGTTGCAAATTGCATTTTGCTGTTTGGGTTTGGTGCGAAAGATGTGTTTCCTGTGGATACTTGGATAAACAAAGTTTACAACGACATTTATAAGACAAATGAAACAAACAGGCAAAAAATAACCCGCTTGTTTACTGAAAAGTATGGCAATTTGGCAGGCTACGCACAACAATATTTCTTTTATTATTATCGCTCAAACAAGGGGAAATAAATTTACATATTTGCTGATTTGTGTTATTATGTGATTAATAGAATAAGTGGTTAAAAAGCAAACATTGCAAATTGCGATGTATAATATGAAACTAAGGAGAATTTATGTTTTGTAAAAATTGTGGGGAAGAAAACAGGAACGATAGGAAATTTTGTGCAAATTGTGGCACACCTTTAAAAGATTACACTGCACCAGTTGAAAAGGAAGAATTGCTTATGCCAGAAGATGTGGAACGGGCAAATATTAAAGCAAAAAAGCACAAAAGCCATTATATGATAAGGCAAATTTTAGGCTTTGTTTGTTTGGCGTTGGCGCTGGTTGGCGTTTTGCTTACCTATTTAGTGTTTAAAGAAAAGACAATAAAGTTAATCATCATTTCAATTTCAATTGTGCTTTGCTTAACCTATTTAATCCTAAGTTTGTTCAATGCAAAGGCGATTAAAGAAGTTGAAAATGAAAAAGACGAGTAATACGTTTTTGTAAAGTAAAAGATGTTCATGTGAAATGGGCGGACAAATGATTGTTCGTCTTTTTTTTGTATTTAAAAACACTAAGCACAAAGGACGATGTTAAGGTAAATTTTTAAAAAGGGTATTGACAAATTGGAAGGCGTGTGGGTATAATTAAGTAAATTAAACAAGGGGGATTTATGGGGTTCTCAATTATAAACTTATTTAACAGACAAGCAAGGCTAGAAAAGAAACAACAAGAAAAATTAGAAAGGGAACAAAATGAAGTTATTGCTTCAGGCAATGCAGAAAACATTTTTTATTTTGCAAGAGATGTAAAAGGT
Source organism: uncultured Clostridia bacterium (assembly GCA_934772045.1). Taxonomy (GTDB): domain Bacteria; phylum Bacillota; class Clostridia; order Christensenellales; family UBA1242; genus Onthoplasma. The sequence goes on along the minus strand of CAKVMH010000005.1, from coordinate 7,426 downwards.
GCAGACATTGAAAAACTTGAAGATGCATTAATTAAAACTAATGACATGGACACTGCGAGATATATTGTTTATTTTGCAAGCGAAATAAAAGGTGCAAACACTAAAAAACTTGAAGACGCGGTGATTAAAACTGGCGAAGCATGGTGGATTGGTGAATTTGCTTATAAAGTACAGGGCGCAGATATAGTGAGATTGCAAGATGAAGTGATCAAAATAGGCGACGGGAGAAGTATTTATGATTTTGCGCTTGAAGTGAAGGGCGCCGATATTGGTAAACTTGAAGATGTGGTAATTAAAAATGGTAATGCGGATTTGATTTATTATTTTGCATGCGATGTAGAAGGTGCAAATGTTGAAAAACTTGAAGACACAATAATTGAGATTGGCGATACATCTCGCATTATCACATTTGCTTGCAATGTTAAAGGTGCGGATATTGAAAAATTAGAAGATGTTATAATAAAAAAGGGTGAAGTGCTACCTATAATTGAGTTTGCTATGTATGTAAAAGGAGCAAACATTAAAAAACTTGAAGACGCAATAATTAAAACAGGCGAGGCGGGAAATATTGTTAGTTTTGCGCGCTGTGTAAGCGATGCAGATATTGAGAAATTGCAAGATGAATTAATAAAAATAGGTGATGAGAAGTGGATTCATAATTTTGCAATATATGTTAAAGGTGCAAACATTAAAAAGCTTGAAGATGCAATTATTGAAACTGGGGATTATAAAGTCATGTCTAAATTTGCAGTGTTTGCTTTATTAAGTGGTGCAAACATTCATAAACTTGCTGATGCAATAATTAAAGCGGGTGGTGCAGAATATGCTTGTAGTGATTGCTTCGCGAAAATGATTGCTTATGATAAAGGTGTAACCAATTTGAGAGATGCGATTGCTGAAATAATGAATAAACAAGTTGATGATGGTGGCGTAACTGGCGACATCTAGTAACCAATGTAAGAAAGGCGAGCAAGTACATTTGTTCGTCTTTTTTGTATTAAAAAACACTAGGCACAAAAGCCGAGGCTGAGGCAAAATTTTAAAAAGGGTATTGACGGCAGGAAGTTTTCGTTATATAATCACGCTAGAAAATGAACTGGGTGGAAGCCTAGTAAAAGGTGGAAATATGGAATTTGTTTCAATTTTTACGCAAATGAGTTGGATTTCAGCCTCTCTTTTGTGTGTTGGGTTAGTTTTCATTTTTGTTGAAGTATTGTTGCCCGGGTTTGGCTTTTTTGGCATAACAGGTGGCATAAGTTTAGTTGCTGGCATTGTGGTAAGGATTGTTGAAGGCTTAACGATGGTACAATCGGTTGTGCTTATCTTAATGGTGCTTGGCTTCTTTGTTTTGTGTGCAATGGTTATGGTTTTCAGCGCACAACATGGCATATTAGGTAGGACTGGTTTGTTTGAAAATTCAACCACTTTCGACTCACGCTCATCTAGAGAAACAAAAGAACTTAAAAAACTTATTGGCAAGTCTGGCCGTGCAGTTGGCGTGTTGAACCTTGGTGGTAGGGCAAGGATTAATGGCAGAGTTTATGAAGTTTTGTCAATTAAATCCTATATTGAAGATAATTCACATGTTAAAGTTGTCGGTGTTAAAGATAACACTTTGCTTGTTCGCAAGTGGTTTGAATAGGAGGAAATATGACTAATTCAATGTTATTAGCAATGCCTGCTTGGGCAATTTGGTTGGTGGTTTTAATTGTTTTTACTGCAATTATTGTTGGAATTTTTGTGCTTGTTCCTGTGCGTATTTGGTTCAGGGCGTTGGCAAGTGGTGCGCATGTTAGCATGTCACGCCTTATCGGCATGAAATTAAGGAAAGTTGATTACAAAAAAATTGTTGATATTTACATTATCTCACAAAAAGCTGGTTTAAACATTAGTATTGTGGAACTTGAAACTCACCTTATGGCTGGTGGGCATATCGAAAATGTTGTCAATGCTTTAATTGCAGCACACAGCGCTAAAATTGACTTGACACTAGACCAAGCAAAGGCAATTGACTTGGCTGGCCGTGATGTTGTTGAAGCTGTTAAGACAAGCGTAACACCTAAGGTTATCAGGACACCTTGGATTGAAGCAATGGCAAAAGACGGCATTCAAGTGAAAGCAATGGCACAAGTTACAGTTCGTGCTCGCCTTGACCGTCAAATCGGTACAGCAGACAGCGAAACAATTTTGGCACGTGTTGGCGAAGGTATTGTCAGCACAATCGGTAAAGCACAAACTCATCGTGAAATTTTAAGCAATCCTTCTATCATTTCAAAGGCAATTTTGGCGGACAATTTGGACAGGCAAACTGCTTATGAAATTTTGTCAATTGACATTTGCGATGTGGATATTGGTTCAAACATCGGCGCAAAATTGAAAATTGAAGAGGCAGAAGCAAAGAAGAAAATTAGCCAAGCGGCAGCAGAAGAACGTAAGGCTCAAGCAATCGCGCATGAACAAGAAATGAAGGCTAAAACACAAGAAATGAAGGCGGTCGTTTTGGCAGCCGAAAGCGAAGTGCATAAAGCAATGGCAACAGCACTTAAATCTGGTAAAGTTGGCGTGGTTGACTACTACAAATTGCAAAATTTGGAAGCCGACACCGATATGCGCAAGTCTATCAGCGGAAAAGCGGATAAAGAAAAGGAAAAACCAGGCGCACCTATGGGTAGGCCAGGTAATCCATTTACAGACTAGGTAAAATATGAATACAATTGAAATTATATTTGTTGTTTTGGCGGTTTTGATTGTTGTAAGCACCATTTGTTATGCTTTAATTAAAAACAAAAAAAGTAAACCTAAAACAACCACAAAAGAAAGTGAAACAAAGGCGGAATCAAACAAGGAAGCAGAAAAACCTGCAACTCCACCACAAGAACAGCCTAAACAAGTTGAAAAGCAAAAAGAAAAACAACCGCTTTTTGAAGGCACCGCTTTTACATCGGACGATTTTAAAGGCTATTTGACAGAAAAAAGCAAAAATACATCAAAACCCACCGCTAAAAAATTGACAAGCAATGTCCTTAAAGATTTTGACTTTGATCTTCCAAAAGTTACACCGCCACCAAAACCTAAAAAGAGTTTGGCTGACGAAATATGCTCATCAAGCACTGAAATGCAGGCAATTATCTTTGCGGATTTGCTAAAACCAAAATTTTAAGCGAAAACTTTAATTAAAAACAAAAAATACACTGAACGTTAGGTAAGCGCCATTAATTTGGCTTACTTAAATATCAGTGTATTTTTTTTGTGTTAATGCTAGTTTTACCTAAACTGGAACTTTATATGTAAATTTATTTACCCTTTTTATTTTACCCTATATTGTATTAAATTTTCTTTGTCGGTGGCGGAAACTTGAAAACTATCACGGCATTTGCTTATCGCTTTATTTTGTGTGAATTTGTCTAAACAATTTTGTTGCAGTAAGGCATAGGTTTTGTCTTTAAATTTCATAAATGCAAAACTAACAAGCCATGCAACTGCCATTTTCACATAATATCCGTCATGTTTAACATCTTTGCACATTGTCAATATTCGGTCGATGTAAGGTTCTTCAAGGTAATTAACCATTAGGCAAACAATGCCAAAGCGTGCCACAAATTCATGAGCGTCAAAACACATATTTTTGTAATGCTCAAAATAATCATCTTTATTTTTGCTTCGTTTTAAGCCTTTCATTGTTGAAACAACTGTGTCGCAACTCGACCAATTATCAATTTTTTTAACCCATTCATTTAAAAGGCGTGTTTGTTGGCTTAAATCTTTTATTTGCGCAATAACCAGACCTTGAATGGTAACTTCTTCATACGAACCATCTTTGGCGTTTTTCAAAAAGCTTTCATAGTCACCTTTTGAAATTGCTTTTGCAATACCACGAATGTAAGCCATTGAAAGGGCATAAACTTTTTGTTTTGTGTTTAAAATCTTGACATGGCGCTCATGGTAGGCAACTGTTTCGGTTTTACTGTTGGTTTTTATTAGGTTTAAATAAAAATCGTACGATTTTTTATCGTTCCAGTCTATTGAATTTAAAATTTCAAAGTTGTTCATGTGTTCATTCTAGCATAAAGTGAAGCAAATTCCAACTTGTTTTGTGCTTTTACTAGTCAATAAGCAATCTCGCGTTAATGATTTTGCTGTTAGCATATAAATAGTAGTTGCACAAATTTAATTTACCTTTTAGATAAATTCATATCCAACATTATATAAGCGCATAAGTGCGTGCGAGTATGTACGCGCGCAACTGTGTGTGCGGGCGTCTATGTGTGTATGTGCGCGATACGCGGGTGTGCATAGGCAATGGAAAATCGGCTCAAATAGGGCAGGAAATTTGATTTTAAAAAAATTTCAAAAATTTTATGAAAAGTTTATCAAAAACGCTTGCATTTTGATTTTTGTTGTGGTATTATGCCTATCGACTCAGTTATATAAATTTACTTAAATTTACATAAATCTGGGCTTGCTGACATTATTATTACGAATTTTGTCGAGTTTAAAATTAATTTTTAAAAAAATTGTAAAATTTCTTAAAAAAATTTAAAAAAACTGTTGACAAAAGGTTTTAAGTGTGTTAGTATACAAACGCATCAAATGTAAGGAGCCATAAGGCAACTTGCAATTGAGGCCTATAATATAGTGCTTTCGCACTCAATGTTATAGTATGAGAACAATGACAACTGCATATTTTTGAAAAATACAAATACGAGAAGTAATTGCATCAATGTAATTTATTTCAATTTCAAATTTGTAATTTTGCCAAAGAACATTAATCAAAGGAACAAAAAGACGATCAAGCTACAAAGAGCATATAGAGGATGCCTTGGCACTAAACGCCGATGAAGGACGTGACTAACTGCGATAAGCTACGGGGAGCTGTAAATGAGCCGTGATCCGTAGATGTCCGAATGCGGAAACGCACTATGGTGGAGCCATAGTATTGCAACATGAATACATAATGTTGCAAGGGGAACTCAGGGAACTGAAACATCTAAGTACCTGAAGGAAAAGAAAGTAAATTAACGATTACCTTAGTAGTGGCGAGCGAACGGGTAACAGCCCAAACCACGGGTAGCAATATCTGTGGGGTTTAGGACTCAGTGAGTAGTGGAAGTGTTGATAGTTGAAGATACCTGGAAAGGTAAGCGAAACAGGGTAATAGCCCCGTAGGCGAAATCAGCATCAAGCGAATGAGTATCCAGAGTAACGTGGGACACGTGGAATCCTGCGTGAAGATAGGAGGACCATCTCCAAAGGCTAAATACGATTTAGTGACCGATAGCGAATAGTACCGTGAGGGAACGGTGAAAAGAACCCCGGGAGGGGAGTGAAATAGAACCTGAAACTATATGTTTACAAGCAGAGAAAGCTCTACGTAGCAATACAGAGCGATCTCGTACTTTTTGTAGAACGGACCGGCGAGTTACCGTACGTAGCGAGGTTAAGCGATTCAGTCGCGGAGCCGAAGCGAAAGCGAGTCTTAATAGGGCGAGTTAGTTGCGTGCGGTAGACCCGAAACGAGACGACCTATCCATGAGCAGGTTGAAGCAGGGGTAACACCCTGTGGAGGACCGAACACACTCCTGTTGAAATAGTAGGTGATGACTTGTGGATAGCGGAGAAATTCCAATCGAGTCTCGATATAGCTGGTTCTCCTCGAAATAGCTTTAGGGCTAGCCTCTGTGTAAAGATAGTTGGGGGTAGAGCACTGAATGGTCTAGGGGGCTTCGCGGCCTACCGAAACTTATCAAACTCCGAATACCAACGTATCGATAGCAGGGAGTCAGACTGCGAGAGATAAGTTCCGTAGTCAAAAGGGAAACAGCCCAGACCTACAACTAAGGTCCCTAATGTACAGTTAAGTGTGGAAGGATGTGTAAACGCATAGACAACCAGGATGTTGGCTCAGAAGCAGCCATTCATTAAAAGAGTGCGTAATAGCTCACTGGTCGAGTGGGTATGCGCCGACAATAATCGGGGCTAAAACTGTAAACCGAAGTTTAGGAATGTATATTTTTATACATTGGTAGAGGAGCAATGTATGCGGGCAGAAGCACGATCGAAAGGGCGTGTGGACTGCATACAAGAGAGAATGCCGGTATGAGTAGCGCGAGCGTAGATACAATCTACGCGGTCGAATGTCCAAGGTTTTCTGGGGAAGGTTGAACCCCTCAGAGTAAGTCGGGGCCTAAGCCGAGGGCGAACGCCGTAGGTGATGGATAACAGGTAGATATTCCTGTACCACTTAATATAGACCAAGAATCGAAGCAGGGACGCAGAAGGATAGTGTATCCGTGGGGATGGAAATCCACGGCTAAATCAGGAGTTGGATTAGGTAGTAAAGTACGCCAAATTATTAACAATGACTGATGATGGGGAGTGAATATAGTAACGAAGTACATGAATTCACGCTGACGAGAAAAGCTGCTAGATATATATTGAGTGCCCGTACCCCAAACCGACACAGGTGGACGATTAGAGAATAATAAGACTGGCGGGATAACCTTTGTTAAGGAACTCGGCAAAATGACCTCGTAACTTCGGGAGAAGAGGTGCCTATCGCAAGATAGGTCGCAGAGAATCGGCCCAAGCAACTGTTTACCAAAAACATAGGTTTCTGCAAAATCGTAAGATGATGTATAGGAGCTGACGCCTGCCCAGTGCTGGAAGGTCAAGGGGAGATGTTAGAGCAATCGAAGCGTCGAACTTAAGCCCCAGTGAACGGCGGCCGTAACTATAACGGTCCTAAGGTAGCGAAATTCCTTGTCGGGTAAATTCCGACCTGCATGAATGGCGTAATGATTTGGGCACTGTCTCAACAGAGGACCCGGTGAAATTGAAGTATGTGTGAAGATGCACATTACCTGCGACTGGACGGAAAGACCCCATAGAGCTTTACTGTAGGTTAATATTGAATTTCGAAATTGTTTGCACAGGATAGGTGGGACGCTACGAAACTGAGGCTTCGGCTTCAGCGGAGCGGTTGTTGGGATACCACTCTGATAATTTTGAAGTTCTAACTTGCAACCATAATCTGGTGTGAGGACAGTGTTAGCTGGGCAGTTTGACTGGGGCGGTCGCCTCCTAAAATGTAACGGAGGCGTTCAAAGGTTCCCTCAGGATGAATGGAAATCATCTGTAGAGTGCAAAGGCAGAAGGGAGCTTAACTGCGAGACCAACAAGTCGAGCAGATAGGAAACTAGGACTTAGTGGGCCGGTGGTTTAATATGGAATTGCCATCGCTTAACGGATAAAAGTTACCTTGGGGATAACAGGCTGATCCATCCCAATAGTTCACATAGACGGGTGGGTTTGGCACCTCGATGTCGGCTCGTCACATCCTGGAGCTGTAGTAGGTTCCAAGGGTTCGGCTGTTCGCCGATTAAAGTGGCACGCGAGCTGGGTTCAGAACGTCGTGAGACAGTTCGGT
>CAKVMH010000004.1 GCA_934772045.1 uncultured Clostridia bacterium | reverse complement strand
CCAATTTCATCTAACCTTTGTTTTTGTTCTTTGTCTAATTTTATACCCAGATGTCTTTTACCTTCTTTTGATTGTTTAGCTCCCATTCTTACAGCTGCAACCTTTTGACCTAGTTTATATCCATTTTCGTCGTCTTCATCTAGTTCGTTACCATTTTCATCACAAACAAAATCAACAGGAACAAGCAAATTACCATGTTTTTCTTTATAGATTACTAAAAGAGCATAAAATTTTTCAAAATCAAAGCCTTCTCTTACTATCCATACAAAGCCTATTTCATTCAATCTTTGTATTTGTTCTTTGTTTAATTTTATAGCCCCGCTCCTTATGCTTGATACTTTTTGACCAAGTTTATATCCATCCTTAACATATCCTTGAGGAACAAGCAAATCTCCAAATTCTGCTTTGTAGATAACTAGGCGGTTATAAAAATCTTCAAATTCAAAGTCAAAGCGGTCATCAAATGTGGAAAGGTTCTTTTTCAATTCCTCAATAAATTGGATTGTTTCCAAGTTTTCTATTTTTAAGTTAAATTTTTGTATTATGTCGTTACCGTCAGAATATGTTTCATCATTTGTATTGTCAAAGTCTTTGTTTGAACCAGCATTAACTTTATCTGCCATCTCTTTAATTTGATTTGCATCAATCGATTGAAGGTTTGCAACAAAGTCGAAAATTAAGCGCTGATGAGTGTGCGATTTTGCAGAAAGTGCACGACCGATTTGCTGTGTGTAAATGGTTTGTGAGCTTGTTGGGCGCAACAAGATTACACCATCAATGTCACCAGCGTGCAAGCCTTCGTTAAGCATATTTACAGTAAACATAAGTTTTAAGCCCGGTTTATTGTCAGCCTGAAATTCTTTTAATGCTTGTTTATTGTGTTTGTTGCCGTATAAACTATGTATTGCGTATTGGCGTATGTCACTGTTAACCGAACCAAACCAATCTTTGGCTTGCGACATAGTTTGTTCCATTTTCATTTCGCTTGTGTCATCTTCACTGTCATTCAAGCCTGCTGGGCAAAACACGATATATTTGCCATTTTTAAGTTTTTCAGTGTTAAGTTTTTCTTTAATTGTTTGTGGAATTTGTTTCGTTTCGGAAATCATGTGTTTTGCGTGCTTTAAATCCACCAAAAATTGTTTTATCTTTTGTTTGTCCGCTTCGCTTGCTGTTTTTAATTCTTCTTGAAGTTCTTTAATCGATTTGTCGATGTATTCAATATCTTGCCCAAAGTCAATTTTGCCCAAAACATAATCTGGGGCTTGTAATATGCCTTGTTGCATTGCGTCAATCAAAGTGATTGTGCTGACCGGTTTGTGGTTTTCAAAAAACTTTGTAACATCAATTCCGTCTTGACGTTCCAATGTGGCAGTTACACCAAGCACACTTGCCTGTGGATTGTTTATGAGTAAATTATCAATCGCTTTGCCCCATTCTTTTGCACCTACATGGTGAACTTCATCAATAATGATAATGTCAAATTTTTCATTTACAAACTTCTTCACACTTGGAAAAAGGCAACTTGTAAATTCCATTTGCTCTTTGTAATTTGGCATATATTCTTTAAGTACATCATCGACGAAATAACTTTCAATGGCAGATGTTGGTGTGATATACAAAACCCTTTTGCCAATTGCGTGGTCTTTAAGCAATTTTAAAATCAAATATGATTTACCTGTACCTGTTGCTTGCACCACAAGCACTTTATTAGATTTTGAAAAACCTTTCACAATTTTGTTGTAAACCTTTTGGTTGTGTGATAAAAGCAGGTTGTCATCATGTGACGGAGTAAAACCTCTAAAGTCGTCACAACTAAAAGCAACAAGGTCGTATAATTTCCTTATTAATCCCATATTGTTTCCCCTTAAATTGTTGTTAATTTAGACATATTATACCACAAAATTACCGATTTTCAATAGATATACTGCAAAATCCTGAAAATTGAGTATTGACAGGTGCGTATAGGCATGTTACAATTAAACCGAATTAAGGAGTTATTTATGGAAAATAAAATTAAAATCGGCGAATATGAATTAACATCAATGGTTGAAACACAAAATGATAATTTCAAAATTGTTGACAACAGGTTATACTGCAAAAACAAACTTGTGAACTATTGCGACCCTGAGCACAGCACTGTTAAATTCTATGAAAATGGCGCTATGATGGTTGTTAATTTCGAAAATAATTCTGGCGAAACATTAACAGAATACAACTTTTACAACAACGAAGGCGAAATGGTTTTCAACACAACCAACTATGATGTTGACGATGAAGATGAATACTTTTTGAGCGCAAAAGTTGAAGTATGTCTTTACAATGAAATGCTTATTGCAAAAATTGAAGAAAATGACAACACAATTTATTACGCTGTAGACTACCCAACAGGCAAAGGCTTTTGTGGTGATAAAGCAAAAGACGTTTGTGCTGATGTTATGCTCGTAAAGAAAGATGAGATTACATATTAATCAAAAATCCACTGCTGTTTTTAATTTTTAAAGCTAATACAAAAAAGGAACATTGCATTAATTGCATTGTTCCTTTTTTCTTGTATTTTTAATTAAATGTGATTTTTTGTAGGCTTTATGTTGTTTTAAAAGTCGTCATCTTCGTCATTAGGCAGATTGATTTCAATTTCAACTGTGAAAAGCCTTTGATTGTCATCTAACTTTATATCATCATCTTTTTTAATTTCAACTTCGCCCCAAGTGTCAGCATCATGTTGAAATTTCTTTTGAAGTTTCTTTTTAATTTCGTTTAAAGCATCTTCCAAAATATCGTGTTCCGATGTGCGAATATCCCAATAATCGGCGACACCTTCTGCGGTGTAAGTGATTTCTGGAAAATCATCTTTTGTCACAATAACTGGAACCAAAAATTGTTTAATCATTTTATCCCCCTTAAGTTAAAGCAAAATTTATGTTTTAACATAATAAATATACCTTTAAATAATAGCCATTGTCAATTAAAATAATGTTTTTAACAGCCAATTCTAAAATTTTAGTAACAAAGATATATTCCATATTTTAATTGTTTGTCATGTTGCCTTTGTTAAAGTGGTCGTACACTTTTTTAGCGGTCGGTTTAGTTACACCTGGGGTTAGTTCAAGTTCGGTTAGGCTTGCATTTTTTATGCTTTCAATTGTTTTAAACTGGCGCAAAAGTGCACGCCTTGTTGCTGGGCCAACACCTGAAATGCTTTCCAACCCACCACGGAACGCCCCTTTACCGCGAAGTTGGCGGTTAAATGTGATTGCAAAGCGGTGCGCTTCGTCACGAGCGAGTTGAAGAAGGCGCAATGAATAACTGCCTTTTTGTAAAATAAATGGGCGTGAAATGTTTGGCTTAAACACTTCTTCTTCGCGTTTTGCAAGGCTTATGAGTTCGTTTGGATAATTGTAGTTTGTTAAAATTTCGTATGCTGAACTGAGTTGCCCTTTACCACCGTCTATTACAATAAGGTCAGGCATGGAACTGAAACTTATGTCGTCCGACTTTAATTTTTCCATACGGCGGGTTAAAACTTCTTTCATTGACGCAAAATCGTCGATAAAATCTACTGTTTCAATCTTAAATTTGCGGTACATTTGTGGTGCTTTTTCGCCATTAATTACAACCACCATGCTGGCAACGGTGTATGTGCCGTAGGTGTGTGAAATGTCGTAACATTCTATCCTTTTAGGCGCCCTTGATAGGTTTAAATCCTTCTTTAATTGGTTGACCGCGCCTATGCTGGCGTTGGTGTGTTTAACAGTGCGTTCCAAATTCTTTTCCATGTGGATTTGCGCATTTTTTGAGGCAATGTCTAACAACTTATATTTAACGCTGTCAATTTTAGGTTTGGTAATTGTGATTTTTTTATTGGCTCTTTCATTTAAAAACATTTCAATTTCGGCTGTGTCAATTTCTGGCATAATGATTTCATCAACATTTATTGGGTGTGTTGAATAATACTGCATAATAAATTGCGTGTAAGCTTCGCCTTCATCTAAGAATGAAAGAATGTCAAAAGTCTGTATGCCCTGCAATTTGCCACCACGAACAGCAAGCACACACATGGCAGAAAAGTCGCCAGAAGTTGTCAATTTAAACACATCGTAATCGACAAGCGAATTAAGGCTGGTTATTACCCTTGCCTTCATTTTTTCAAGCATTTTTAAGCGGTCACGCAATTGCAATGCCACTTCAAAATTTTCAGTGCTTGAAGCTAACTTCATTTTTTCGGTTAAGATTTTTTCAACTTCTACTGTGTCACCTTTTAAGAACTCAATTGCCTTGTCAACAATTTTGTGATATGCCAGTTTGTCAATTTTTTTAGCGCAAGGTGCTTCACACATATGCATTTCATAAAAAAGGCAAGGTTTACTTTCATGCCTGGTTTCTGTTATAGGTAATTTACACTTACGCAACGGAAAGGCGTAGTCCATTATGCTTAACACATCGCGCGCTGTCACACCTGCCAAATACGGGCCAAAATATCTATCATTCTTATTCAATTTCCTACTTACGCTAAAAGTTGGAAAATCGTCTTTTAAATTAACTTTAATGTAAGCGTAAGTTTTGCTATCTTTAAGCAAAATGTTGTAATATGGTTGGTGTTTTTTTATTAGGTTGTTTTCAAGTGCTAATGCTTCCATTTCGTCATTTACCACAAAAAAGTCGAAATCGCGAACTTTGCTAACCATGTTGCGGACTTTTATATGCTCTTGCTTGCGCAAAAAATACTGGCTGACACGTTTTTTTAAATTTTTAGCCTTGCCAACATAAATAACATTTTCATCAGCATCTTTCATTATATACACGCCTGGGTCATTTGGCAGGCGCTTAACTTTGTCCAAAACAATGTTCATGTTGTTAGTATACCACAAATAAAAAGTTTTTCAATTATTTTAATCTTTTATTTAAAGATAAAAAACAATAAAGTTAAATTTAACTTGCATTTTGCCCGTCTTGTATTTGTGAAAAATATAAAATTTTTAAATGTATTTCTTTCACAGTCTTAAAAGATACATCACCTAAATGATGAGTATTAATTAAACAACTTACACCATATAAGGTCAAAAGTTACTTGATTTTTACGTGCACTTTGTAAATATAATCAGTTTTGATGTAATAAAAAAACTTACACATAACATGTGTGCAAGTTTGATAAATTAATTAGATTATTATATTATTTTTTTCTTTTGAAAGTTCACTTTTGGCATTATCTTTAATGGCTTTAATATTTTTAAGATGAATTTCATTATTTTTTTGTTTATAACTATCTGCAAGTAAAATATTTGTCTTTTTTAAATATTTATAAACAAATTTACGGAAATCAACACTATCTAAAACTAGAAAACTTACATCTTCTTGATCGATGTCTACATAATCGTAAAACCTCAAAATATCAGTAACTATAAACTTACCAGCATTGTAATAGCCCAAAATAACCTTAACATGTTCACCGTAAAATTTGTCGTTCAAACATTCAATACTCCTTACCCCTTCCACGCCGTTTTTATTTAAAAACGCTTTAACAATTTCTTCATTTATAATCATAGGATCCTCTTACAAGCAAGATACCATAAATTCACAAATTCTACAATCGTTTTAATATATTTTGTAAGAATTAATCATAAATTGTTTTATGAAAAAATTTTTTGCGTCATTTAATTTAAAAAAGTTTAACAACAAAATCTTTGTTAAATTTTTCAGTCTAATTTGCATTGTTGCCATTTGTGTTTATGTGTTCTGTTTTGGGCTTAAAAAAGCCAATATCTTTGAAATTTACAATAAACCAGTTGTTGAAACAAAAATTTACACCGTATGGCATGTTGAAACATTTGAAGGTGGCGCAAAACCGCGTATTGATTACCTAAAAAGCATTGCTAGGCAGTTAGAAAAAGAAAATGACGGTGTGCTTATTAATGTTCAAAAAGTGGAACCGCAAAAACTTGAAATTTTATTAAAAGATGGACAACCTGACATTATTTCTTTTGGTTTTGGTGTTGGGAAAACAATTTTAAAATACCTATGCCCTTTTGATGACAATCATGATGTAAGAAGTGAACTTGTTGATGCATGCAAATTCAACGGAAAGGTTTATGCTTTGCCATACATTGTAAGTGGCTATGCTATGTTTTCACATGGTGTAAGCGAAAATAGAATTGAATATGGCACAACAGGTTACAACTGCCCAACCATTGCCCTTGCAAACAACAAATTGACTGCAGTGAATTTTGGTACACCTTTTGACACATACAAAAATTTTGTGTATCACCAAGACCATGCTCTGTTAGGAACTGCGCGAGATGTGTTTAGGGTTGATAACTTAAATAAAATTGGCAGAACTAATGCGAGCATTACACCAATTGATAGTTACACTGACCTTTTACAATACATTGCTCGCACGCGAACCGACAACATCATCGAGCAATTTTGTGCGCGTTGTTTTGCTAGTGAAAACCAAGCAAAACTTAGTGAATATCACTTGTTTTCCGCCCTAAAAAACAAACTTTACGTGGAAGGCATATATAATGACATGGAGAATGCAATTTTAAGGTGTAGAATTGCAAAAGTGTTTGATTAGTGAAAAAAATTGAAGTTTATAAAAACGCGTCATTAAAAAAAGTTTGCACTTTCAATATCGGTGGAAATGCAAATTTTTTATTTAAAGTGCATACAAACAATGCCATTAAAAAAGTTATTAAAAATTGTTGCATGCAAAACATTAAATATAAGGTGGTTGGGTGCGGTGCAAACTTGCTTTTTGATGATTTAGGATATAATGGTGCAATTGTCGTAAATTGTGCAAAACAATGCAAGATTAAAGGCGAAAATATTGTTGCAAATGCTGGAATAAAAATGGCTGAATTAATTGACATTACAAAAAAGCACAACTTATCAGGATTAGAAGCATTTGCTGGCATACCATCTACGCTTGGTGGTGCCGTTTTCAATAATTTAAGTGCATGGGGGCACGAATTAGCAAACATTGTGGTTTATGTTAAAGGATTTTATGTTCCACCGAAAAAGGCTGACATTGTCAGTTACAAAACATCTAAGAACACAAGCATTAAATATTTTAAAACCTATACGCTTTCAAATAAGGAATGTAAATTTAAATATCGTGGCAGTGTTTTTAGTAGTGGAAATTTTATCATCACTCAAGTTAAATTAAAATTGGATAAATCAAACAAATCAAGGATTGAACAAAACATAAAAACCGCCTTAACAAAAAAACAAACTGCCCAACCATTAGGTTACCCCAACGCAGGCAGTGTGTTTAAGCGATCAAATTTTTTGCCCGCCAAATTGATTGACGAAGCTGGGTTAAAAGGAACGACAATCGGCGGTGCACAAGTTTCAACAAAACATGCGGGGTTCATTGTGAATATAGGCAACGCAACCAGCAAGGATGTAAAAGCACTTATCACAAAAATTGAAGAAGTGATTTACGCCAAATACTCCGCCACCTTAGAACGCGAAATCGAATATGTTGATTAAAAAATGTCTATGTTATATTTGTCCTTTAAATATTTTCTTTTCATAATCATCTTTTCCATAAGAAGAACCGATTCGTACATAATTGAGGAATTAAGGATTAAATCTATACGTAATTCTATTTCACCGTAATCACCAAACTTTTCCATTTGTTTTTTGCAAAATTCATCGTCTAAAATGTACATTCTGCGAATTTCATGGTTTGCCATTGCATCTTTATAATAACGGATTTCATCATAATCCTTGTATGGCATGTTGGCAAAATAGCCTTTCCTGTGCATTATTTTAATAACATTTTCCCTAAGAGTGCTAATCTCGCATACAAATGTTTTGCTTTCAATTTCTTGCATTTTGGCGTCTAAACTATCAATTTCTGCAATTAAATTATCCTGTTCTTCTTTTTCAAGTGAAGAAACTGAATTGTACAATTTGTCTTTCAATTCTTTTTGTCGGTCAGAAAATTTTTCATAGATTTTTATATATTTTGTTATTTCAAGCATAACATCTCCCTAATGTTATAAATTCAGTGTATCAACAAATGCTGAATTACACTGTGTCAAACTAATTACAGATTTTTTGATTGTTTCATTTTTGTTGATTTGCGCAACTGTCAAAGTGATGTAATTTGACTTGCCTAATTCTTCCAACAATGCTGGCATTTCACTTTCATCAAAAAGGCTACATATCAAACCAACTGCCTTTTTAACTTCTAAAGCCCTGTCACTAGCCATATTAGGTTTTTGATAACCAGTTATGCTTGAATTTGAAGTGTCATCAATATATAATATAGTGTCAATTAAACTTTCAACATCTACGCAAATTTTAGTGCTTCCAATATAATTTTTCCTTTCATTTTGGTATATTTTGTAATCCTTACTCCCTAGCACTTTTTTGTTTGCCGTTAATTTTTCCAGATAATCATAGCGGTCGACCAATTCCAAAATTAAATTTTTCCTTTTAGCACGATTAAACATACGTTCTCCTTTTAATGAACTGTTAATTAATTAAAAATAACTCCTATTATTTCTTTTGGCTTAAGTATAGCATAAATTCGCAATTTGTCAATAGCAAAGCAATATCCAAGTCCATAACGGTTTGTTATGGCTGGCATAAAAAGTAACATTTAACAAATTAAATTTATGCCAAAAATTTTAAAATGTTTAACGCAAAATGTAAAACGATTGTTTTTTTTTAACAGCCGTGTTATAATAACATGCAGGATTAGTTTAAGGAATATCATAAGGAGTTTATTATGGCTATTTTGGCAGATTAGACCAAATCGCCATCAAAAGGAGTTATTTATGGCTATTTTGGCAGATTAGGCCAAATCGCCATCAAAAAGGAGTTTATTATGGCTATTTTGGCAGATTAAGCCAAACTAGCCTTCAAAAGGAGTTTATTATGGCTATTTTGGCAGATTATCACACCCACACGAAATATTCGCGCAACAACCACGGCAAATCAACCGTGGAAGAAAATGTGCGTTGCGCTTATCAAAAAGGGCTTAGGCAAATTGCAATTACTGACCATGGTTTTAACCAAAAACTTTATGGCATTAGGCGCAAAGATATTCCACAACTTAAAGCGGACATTGAAGACGCCAAAGAGCGTTACCCTATCGATGTTTTGCTTGGCGTTGAAGCAAATTTGATAAGTAGCCAAGGTGACATTGATATTGTGGAGTCCGATTACGACAATTTGGACATTGTTTTGTGCGGTTTTCACAGGTTTGTTAAATCGACAAGCACACGTGAACAATGGAAGTTTGTTATCAAAAACATTATGTGTGAAATCTTCCACCACACAAGCAAACGTCAGCGTGAAAAGAACACTAACGCTTACATAAACGCAATGCGAAAATATGACATTGACATCATCACTCACCTTAACCACGCATGTAAAGTTGACGTTGAAAAGGTTGCGCGTGTTGCAAAAGAAACAAACACATTGATTGAACTTAACGGCAAACGCCTTGGCATGAGCGATAAAGAAATTTTGACATGCTATCAATTAGGTTGTAAATTTGTGATTGACAGTGATGCACACCACTGCAAACGCGTTGGCGAATGTCATTTAGGCTTGGAAGCAGCCCTAAGGTTAAGGTTACCAGATAGTTGCATTGTCAATTATAACGATTTACCAAAATTCAAAAAGGAAAAACGCAAGAAAAGGAGTTAAAATGCTTGGCTATAAACAACAAATCATTAATTCTATACCGTCTAACAATTGTTGTAGCCATGCTTTTTTATCGGTTGTTATTGATTTTTGCGGGCTTGTGGACATTGCAAATTCCCGTATAATAATTTCTAGCACCGACTTTATTTGTGAAAAAGTTGTTAAAATTGTAAACAACTTTTACCCTAATATTATTGTTAACAGTTTAAAAGATTTTTTGGCGCTTTCCGGCGACGTTCGAAGCATTTTGGTTGATTGCAATATCGACGATAAGCCTAATTATTCGCTTTTTGTAACCGATTGCGACAGGCTTACTCTCCTTAAAACCGCATTTTTGTTGGTTGGCAATTTTAATTGCGAGTTGGACAACAATCAAAATTCAAAAGGCTATCACTTAGAGTTTTTTGTGCGTCCAGAAAGTCAAAACTTTATAAAATCATTACTAGTTGAGTTTAATTTAGATTTTAAATCAAAGCCACGCCAAAATGGTGTTGTGTTTTACACAAAACATAGTGACATCATTTGTGACTTTTTGGTGCTTCTTGGTGCCAAGTACACTGCCCTTGATGTGCAAAACAGCCTTGCAGTGCGCGAAATTCGTAACACGGCAAACAGGCAGAACAATTGTTTTGAATCTAACCTTGATAAAACGCTTTACGCCAGTGCCGAGCAAATGAAAGCAATCAATTATTTTATCGACACCGACAATTTAGATTTGTTAGACGAAAATTTAAAAGAAATTGCCTTACTGCGTTATGCCAACCCTTATGGTCCACTCAGTGAATTGCAGAAAGCATTAAATAAAGACATCAGCCGTGCTGGCATAAAATACCGCCTTGACAAGATTATTGATATTTACAAAAAGCATAAAGGAGAAAACTAATGAAACCTTTTGTTCATCTGCATTTACACACTGAATTTTCACTGCTTGACGGTGCAACGCGCATTAAAAAAGCGGTTAAATTAGCAAAAGAATACGGCATGCCTGCAATTGCGATGACCGACCATGGCAATATGTACGCTTCCACCCGTTTTTTTGACGCATGCAAGGCAGAAGGCATTAAACCAATTTTTGGCACGGAATTTTATGTCGCAGAAGACCTTTACAACAAAACTGGCAAGCAAGAACGCTCTCACCTTATAATTTTGGTTAAGAACGAGCAAGGTTACAAAAACATTTGCAAACTGAACACTATTGCCTTCCGTGATGGTTTTTATTACAAGCCTAGGATTGACTACAAAACCCTTGAAAAGTACCATGAAGGTTTAATTTGTTTGTCGGCTTGTTTGGCTGGTGACATTCCTAAATTGATTATTCAAGAACAATATAAAAAAGCAGAAGAACTCATTTTGTGGTTCAAAAATCTTTTTAAAGACGATTTTTACCTTGAAATTCAACAAAACGGCATTGCTGAACAGCAAATTGTCAATGAAAAATTGAGGGAATACTCTAAAAAGTTCGACATTAAACTTGTTGCGACAAACGATGTACATTACCTCTACAAAGAAGACGCAGAAATGCAAGATGTTTTGATGTGCGTTGCTATGCAAAAGTTTGTTGACGACCCAGACAGGTTAAAATTCCCTACTAATGAATTATATTTTAAAACTTACGACCAAATGCTTGAAGGTTTGCCAAATGATGAAGAAGCTTTGGATAACACCATTGAAATTGCAAACAAATGTAATTATTCGTTTGAATACGGCAAATACCACTTCCCTAGTTATACCCCGGAAGGCGGTTACAATGCCGAAGTTGGCGCAACACCGAAAGAATACCTTATGAACCTTGTGGACAAAGGTGTTAAAGAAAAATATGGCGAATACACCGATGAAATTAGGGAGCGTATTGCAACCGAAATTGGCGTCATTGAAAAGCAAGGGTTTATTGAATACTTCCTTATTGTGTGGGATTACATCAACGCCGCGCGCAAAATGGGCATTTCTGTTGGACCCGGGCGTGGTTCTGGTGCTGGTTCGCTTGTGGCTTACACTATGGGCATTACTAACATTGACCCACTTAAATTTGAACTGTTCTTCGAGCGCTTCCTTAACACCGAAAGGGTTTCCGCACCCGATTTTGACGTAGACTTTGAAGATGTGCGCCGTGGCGAAGTTATTGATTATGTAAGGCGCAAATATGGTGACGACCGCGTTGTACATATCATTGCATTTGGCACAATGAAAGCGAAAAACGCCATTAAAGATGTGGGGCGTGTTTTGCGTGTGCCTTATTCTCTTTGCGATAAAATAACAAAAATCATTCCTATGTATAAAAGCCCAATTTTGCCTAAGGCTTTTGGTTTCCATGTGCCAAAGCCGGGCGATAAAGATTTTGGCACAGTTTATGCAGTGCCTGAACTGGTTGAAATGTATAACACTGACCCACAAGTTAAACGCGTTGTGGACATTGCCCTTAAAGTGGAAGATTTCCCACGCCAGTGCACCACCCACCCTTGTGGCGTTATCATTGGCGCAGGCGTTTTGGAAGACTTTGTTCCATTGAGCCGTAACGGCGAAGATATTACGACGCAGTACGAAGGTGTTGATATGGAGCACCTTGGGCATTTAAAAATGGACTTTTTGGGTTTAAGGAACCTTACCGATATTAAAGGCACAATTAACCTTGTTAAGAAAACACGTAATATTGACATCAGTTTTGAACATGCCAGTTACGATGACCCTAACGTATTTAAACTCATTTCAACTGGCAACACGGAAGGCATTTTCCAAATTGAATCGGCTGGTTTTAAAAAGTTCTTAAAAGAATTACAACCAACCTGTATAGAAGACATTGTGGCGGCAGTGTCGCTTTACCGCCCTGGCCCAATGGATAGTATTCCTAGATATGTTCACAACAAACACCACCCAGAAGACACCACTTACGACCACCCTATTTTGGAACCTATTTTGAAAGTTACTTATGGGTGCATCGTTTACCAAGAACAGGTTATGAAAATTTGCCAAGCAATGGCAGGTTTCACTCTTGGTCAAGCCGATATGATTAGGCGTGCCATGGGTAAAAAGAAAATGGAAGAAATGTTGAAGTGGAAGGACGCTTTCCTTTATGGGCGTGAAGCCTACACCGACGACCACGGCAAGTACAGCCCAAAAATTATTGGTGCAATCAACAATGGCGTAAGCGAAGAAACTGCAAACAAAATTTGGAACGAAATGGAAGCATTTGCTTCATACGCGTTTAATAAATCGCATGCGGCGGCGTATTCACTTATCACCTACCAAACCGCGTATTTAAAGAACTACTACTTGCCTGAATTTATCACTTCCACCCTTAACAACCGCATAACAAACATTGAAAAGTTAAAGCATTACATTGCCTATGCTAAATCGGAAAAAATTCAAGTTTTGCCACCAGATATCAATTTAAGTGAAACCTATTTCAGCACAGACGGCAAAGTTATCCGCTTTGGTTTGGCCGCCCTTAAAAATGTGGGCGTTGGCGTCATTGACGAGATTATTGAAGAAAGGAAAGCAAACGGCGATTATAAAGATTTAGCAGACTTTATTTGGCGTTCCAACTCTCAAGCGTTGAACAAGCGTTGTATTGAATCACTTATCAAGGCCGGTGCGTTTGACTGCTTTGGCAGACCAAGGAGCCAATTAATGGCGGTTTACAGCATAATGGTTGACCGCGCAATTGAAAGGAAAAAGAAATCGATGAACGGACAAATGGACTTGTTTGGCGATTTTATTGAAGACACTAACCTTATTGAAGAAAATGAGTACCCTAACATAAATGAATATGTTAACACTGTAAAACTTCAATATGAGCGTGAAATTTCCGGCACTTATTTGTCTGGCCACCCACTTGACGGGTTTATGGACACAATTAAAACATTCACCTTTGATTCCAGCATGATACCAAGCGAAAGCCTTGACGATGAAGAAGATAATGGCACAGCGGAATTAGAAGATTTTGGCCCAGAAGAAGAACTTTATAACGGCTTAAAAAATGGCGATGTTGTGACTTGTGGTGGCGTAATAACCGAAATTAAAACAATTCAAACCAAAACCGGAAGCAAAATGGCATTCCTTACAATTGAAGATTTAACTGGAAGTTTTGAAGCCGTCCTTTTCAACAAGTCATACGACAAATTTAAAGACGAAATACAAAAAGACACACTTGTTGCAATCAAAGGTAGATTTTCAGTGCGCGATGGTAAACGCCCTTCAATCACAGTAGACAGCATTGAACAATTGAGCGATGCTTCCACGCAAGACCCTTCCGAACCTGAAACGCAAGAAACTGAAATAGAAATTGTAAAACCTAAAAAATTATGTTTGCGCTACAATATGAGCGACGGCATATTGCACCAAGCTGTTAAAAAAATCTTAGACGGATATGTCGGCATTGATACAGTTTGCGTTAAGGACACCGCAACAAACAAAGCCTATAAACTAACACAGGGTGTTATGGTAAGGCAAAGTTTAATTTTTGAACTTGAAACAATTTTAAATAAGGACGACATCGTTGTTATTGAAGGTTAGCCCCCTTACTCTACTTTTAGCAGTAAAACCTAAATTGCCAAAAAGAATAAGTTAAAAATAAAAAAGTATAACAATCAAAAAACAACAACACCTTAATATGAAACACAAAAAAAAGTTGGCACACGCCAACTTTTTTTAATTTCTCTGTTTTTAAATTTATTAAAGCCATACTAGAGTACTATAATTATAGCCACAATTTATATAGATATTTAATTTTAATTCATTTTCTTTAAAAGTCTTCTTCCAATTTTTGTTTTTGAGGTTTAGGTTTTTTATAGCCAAACAATTTCAATCTACCTTTACTAAACAATGTTACAAACAAAATATAAACGCTTGCAACACCAATAATTATATAAATAATTCGGCTAAAAATGTTTGCTTGCGTGCCAAAAAGCCCTGCAATGAAATCATATTGCAACGCCCCAATCATCAGCCAGTTAACTCCACCCAAACATGTTAAACCAAATGCTATCCATCTCATAAACAACACCTCTAAAATTAGTGTGCTTTTAAATGTTATAATTATGCGAATTATTTGGCACTATTTTATAGAAATGGTGCTTTTTTATTTTAAACTGATACACATAAATCTCTCAACTGACATATCCTTCATTAACAAACAAAAATTCAAATTGCTATTTATAAAATAAATCAATTTATTTCGCTGACGCTCATTAATCTGGTTTATTGTTAATCGCAACAAAAAACACACTAAATGTGTGTTTAATTGTAAGGATCAATAAATTTATATCTTTTAGATCGTCTATTCTTCATTGTATTTATTTACACTGCCAGTGATAATCTTAAACCCAAGCGGTGTTTTTTGCCTAATAATTTCATAAGGACAAGCGGTAAAGCATTTGTTGCAAAATATGCACTTGTCGTAATTAATTTTTGCGTATAGCTCGCCCATTTTGTCGTACTTCATGGTTATTGCACCAACTGGACAAATTTTAGCACAACGCGCGCAACCTTTACACTTGTTTGGTACAATTATAAGCCTTTGTTGATTGTGCCTAAAATACTGTTTTTTGCTTTGTTTACTTTTATGTATGTTTGAACTATTTACGATTTCACCAAAATCAAAATCGGTCAATGTAAAGTTTTCAATTGTGCCATCAACAAGCTTATAAGCGTTTGATAAATCAATTTCGCCCCTTGTTTCTGCGGTTTTTAATATGGTTTCATTAAAATTCCTGCCCACAATTGCATTTGCAACCGCTTCCAAACTGAGCATATTTTTACTCATTGCCAAACAAGATAACATTCTTTGGCTTTGGTTTGTTTCAACAGCCACAACGCCGTCAAGCACATTTAAAATAAGTTTGTTTTTAAAATAAGTGTATAGGTCCAAACAGTATTCGTTGTAATCCGCAATCGTTGTCAACCTATTAAGGTATAAATTTTTCATTTCCCCCGGAATAAGCCCAAACAAACCTTGGCTAACCGCTTGGAAACCAAGGCGATTATCAACGTTAACTTTACCAACAACTACAATTGCATCGACCGAATCTGCAACACTTAAAACTGTGGTAAATTTAGTTTTCGCACCTGCTGGAATTTTAATTTGTGTGGTGGATAAATCATGGTTAAGTTGACACTTTGTCGAGTTGGCAACTTCAAGCATGCCTGTGTCAAAATAGATTTTTTCCAAATAATTAAGCGAATATTGTTTAACTGGGCTGTCTGCCACAATACATACTGCCCCAGTTTTGCTTATTAAGTCTACAAGCGCTTGCACCACTGTTGGGTGAGTTGTTAGCCCTAAATCAGGGTCAGCATCAATGCCTGCATTGACTTTTATTAAAACTTTCATATTAGGTTTAAAAAGTTTTTCTGCATCTATTGAAGCAAAAAGGTTTGCCATTGTTGCCTTAACATTTTCCAAATTATAATTATCTATGCTTTTTATTGAAACCGAATTATCCATATTTTTATATTACACTTTTGAAAATTTTTTGTCAAACATGTTGTTTTACATATTATTTTAATATTTAAGTTTTAGCCTTAATTGTTGATGATAAGTTCGTGTAATTTCTTGCATTATTTTTCAATTTGATATAAAATAAGCCTATGATAAAAATTTGGGGCAAATTGATTTGCAATGAAAAGGTTATAAAATCTAACACTATTGAAGTGGATGAAAAAACCACATCTTTTTTTGATATGTTAAAAGACTTATCTGCATCTTTGAATATCCCTACCCCAGTTTTATTAGACAAGCACGTATACGATTTTAACTTGTTTAACATGTGTGTTTTTAAACCAGATGATTTTGTTGAAAGCGTAATTTTTGATAAGTTCACTTTGGAACATTTACACCGTTAAAATTTTAAAAGTCCGCACATTTTTTAATATTTTTGCATATGCTAAAGCACAGGCAATCACAAGCGTTTAAAAATTGAGTTAAAAAACCTTGACATCAATTTTAAATAAATGTTATAATTGTGTCGTTGTAATGAGAAATCATTGCAATTTTGTGTTTTATATGCACAAAATGCTTAAAATTTTTTTTATTTGGAGAAAGTTATGGAAGAAAAAGTTTTTATGACAGCAGAAGGGCTTAAAAAGACCCAAGAAAGATTAGAGTATTTAAAATCAACCAAACGCCAAGAAGTGGCAAAAAAACTTGCTGAAGCGCGCAGTTATGGTGATTTAAGTGAAAATAGTGAATATGACATCGCCCGTGAAGAGCAAATTAACACTGAAGCCGAAATTTTTGATTTGGAAACAAAATTAAAATCAGCCGTTGTTATCGACCCTAAAAAAGTTAACACAAACAAAGTTGGTGTTGGTTGCACAGTTACCGCCACAAATTTAAAAACAAACCAGGTTGTTGAATACAAAATTGTTGGTGACACAGACAGTGACCCATTCAAAGGCATTATCAGCAACATATCCCCTATCGGTGCCGGTTTGATGAACAAAAAAGTTGGTGAAATTGCTCAAATTAAAACCCCAGGCGGTTTGGTTTCATATAAAATCACTAAAATTAAATTGTCTTAATAATTAATTTAAAATTGAATACTATAAACATTAAAGAACTGAACACAAACGTGTTCAGTTCTTTTTAAATTGTATTATTAAATTGTTGCTAGTTTTTATCTTTTACACACAAAGCAACAATTTAAAGGTCGTTCCACTCCCATTAGATGTTGCTTCTATTTCACTTCTTCTACTTTTTTATCCTTTAAACACAAAGCAACAAATTAAAGGTCGTTTCACTCCCATTAGATGTTGCTTCTATTTCACTTCTTCTACTTTTTTATCCTTTAAACACAAAGCAACAATTTAAAGGTCGTTCCACTTCCCATTAGATGTTGCTTCTATTTTACTTCTTCTACTTTTTTATCCTTTAAACACAAAGCAACAATTTAAAGGTCGTTCCACTTCCCATTAGATGTTGCTTCTATTTCACTTCTTCTACTTTTTTATCCTTTAAACACAAAGCAACAATCATAAATGCTAAGGTTAAAATGTTGGCGGAGAAAACGCTGACACAAAGTAATGAAATTATTAAACCTTTGTTTGCCTTTTCCTTTTCTGAGTTTACAAGCACTAGAATTGAAAGTGCAAGTGAAGCAACTGAAAATGCTAACACATAAATGCCACCGACTGTTAAAACTTTTTTAGATAATTCAATGATATCGTCTAATTGGTCGCCCTTAATTTCCTTTACTTCGCCATCTTTTGTTAACTTATATGTAATTGAGCCATCAAAATTATTAATAGTATCGTATTCTGTTTTCTTGTACTCCATAATATCTTCAATTATATATTTATGCGATAGTTCACCTTGAATTGTAAATAACGTCATGCCGAATATTGCAAAGAAACCTGCCCAAATTATGCCGAAGATTGCCCCAGCTTTTAAAAAACCAGATTTAGCTTTTGTCATATTTCACCTCTTGATATAATAATATCATCGACAAAATTCTATGTCAACTAATTAATTTGATTTCGCGGTTTTTAGGCACAATCAACGAAAATTATTGTATTTTTATCGCACCTATGTTATAATTGTATCGTGTTAAAATGTATTGTAAACACATCATCTTACCGCACACTTAGTTTAGGGCGTGAATTGAGTCATGCTTATCTTTTTTATTCTAATGACCAAGCCCTTAATAACGAAATAGCACTTACATTTGCGGAATCTATTTTATGTGAAAAGGGTTCAGCGTGTGGCAAATGCAGTTCATGCATGCAATTTGAAAGTAACTCGCACCCAGACTTTTATATCCTAGACGACAAAAGCATAAAAGTGGAAGATGTGGCAAAATTGTTAGACAAAATGGCAACTTTGCCAGTTTACAGCAAACATAAAGTTTTTGTTGTCTTAAATTTTGAAAATGTTAATGAGCGTGCACAAAACAAGATGTTAAAATCGTTGGAAGAGCCTAACCCTAGTAACATTTTTATTGTGACATCAACTAAGTTAGACAAAATTTTGCCAACGGTTTTAAGTAGGCTTAGTAAAGTGCATGTGCCTACCCTTTCTGAACATGACAAGTTGTCAATTATTAACGAATATAAATCAAAAAACATCAATTTATCATCATTTAAAAATTTTGATACACTCACCAACATGTTAACATTTACAGATAAAAAAACAAACAACACTTTACAAGCAATAACAAAAATTTTTGATAATCTTAATAACAGTTCAAGCATTCCGCAAATCGTTAGTTCGCTTGGCGATGTTGACAAAGACGAGTTCTTTCCATTAATGCAGGACATGTTTATGTGCGTTATTAAACAAACAAACCAATTTGAAAAAAAGGACATTGCCTCTATCGCATTAAGGTTTTCACCTTCAGTTTTGGCTAGATGCCTACCATTAATCGATGATGCTTACAAAAAACTTAAATCAAATGTAAACTTTTATTACATTTTAGATAACCTATTATTTAATATTTTAAAGGAGAAATACTATGCAACTAACTGAAATACAATTACAAAATTACGGCAAAATCGTATACTCAAAGCCTTCAAAGTTTGAACCTAACCAAAAGGTCGTTGTTTCATGCAATGGCGTGCTTGAATTAGGCATAATTAAACGCAATGTTGAAGGTGATGATGTTGAATTGGTTGATGTTGTGCGCCCAGCAAACAAAGATGACTTTTTAAAGAATTGTGAAAACTGTAAATATGCACGCAAAATTCAAGGTGAAATTAAAAAATTTGCTGAAAATTTGCATTTAAACATGAAAATTAGTTTTGTTGTTTTCAGCTTGGATAAATCAAAACTTAGTGTCAATTACACTGCTGATGAACGCGTAGATTTCAGGGAATTGCTTAAAATTTTAACAAGCACTTACAAAGTTAAGGTCGAAATGAAACAAATTGGCAACCGCGACGAAAGCAAGGCCGTTGGTGCACTTGGCATGTGTGGGCGCGAAACCTGTTGCAAGGCATACTTGAAAGATTTTGATAAAGTTTCGATAAAAATGGCAAAAAATCAAGGTATTGCACTCAACCCTAACCGTATAAATGGCATGTGTGGCAGGCTTTTGTGTTGTTTAAAATATGAAGATGAATTTTATGAAGCAATGCAAAAGAAAATGCCACGCGTTGGCAACAAAGTTACAACACCAGATGGTGTCGGCACAGTTGCGAGTGTTGACTTTTTAAAAGAAACTGTTACTGTAAGTTTCAAAAAAGATGAAGACACGACTGAAAATAAAGTTTATAATGTTGAAGATATTAAAACTCAACAAAAGAATAATTAACACATATGAAAATAGAAAACTTGAAACTAGAACATTTTGAAAATGGTATTTCCATTATCCAAAGTGACAATTATTACAAATTTACGCAAGACGCCATTTTACTTGCAAATTTTTGTAATATTAAACACAGTGACAATGTGCTTGAATTATGTGCAGGAAGTGGCGTCATAAGTTTTTACGCCTATTCTATCTGCCCTTACAACCATTTGTACTTTAATGAAATACAACCAGAAATGTGCGAAATAATAAAAGAAAATGTGGCATTTAATAACTTTAAAAGGCGAAGCAAAATTTTCAATTGCAATTTAAAAGATTTAAAACTTACTGACTTCCCTAAAAATGTTGATGTCATCATTTGCAACCCACCTTATCAAAAACTGAACCCAAATAGTAAAATTAATGAACGCCCTGAAATTGCAATGGCAAGGCACGAACTCAGTGCAACTTTGGACGACATCATTAAAAAAACCGCCGAACTTTTAAAAGATAAAGGCAGGTTATACATGGTGCACCTTGCATCGCGTAGCACTGAAATTGTTGTTTTGTGTGAAAAATACGGAATGCAAGTAAAGCAAATGAAATTTATATATAACAATGATAAAGAGGCCTATTTAGTGCTTGTTGAAGCCGTAAAAGGCGCAAAACCAGGTGTTAGAATTTTAAAAAACTAAACCCAAAGTTTTACTTATATAAATTTTACAAAAACTAAAAATATTGAAATAAAAAGGAGTAATTTGTGTTATACTTTGTAGCCACACCAATAGGCAATTTAGATGATATCAGTTTCCGCGCAGTTGAAACACTAAAAAGTTGTGATGTGATTGCCTGTGAAGACACTCGACACTCCAAAATTTTGTTGGAACATTACAACATAACAGCAAAAACAATTGCTTACCATAAATTCAACGAACAAAACAGTGCCGACGGAATAATTGAACTTTTAAAACAAGGTAAAAATGTCGCAGTTATAAGCGATGCTGGCATGCCTGTTATATCTGACCCTGGCAACATCTTAGCACAAAAATTGATTGCAAACGGTATGCAATTCACAGTCATTCCAGGTGCAAATGCTGGGCTATCTGCCCTAGTTCTTTCCGGTTTCGACCCTTCACATTTTGCGTTTTTCGGTTTTTTAAGTGAAAAGAATAAGGAATTAAAAGATCAATTATCTCAAATCAAAGCTTTTAACGGAAGTGTAATTATTTATTCTTCAAAATATAATTTAAATAAAGATTTATCTTCACTTTATTCAAGCCTAGGTGAAGTCCGTGTTGCAATTGTTGGCGAGATTACAAAACTGCATGAACATGTTGACATTGTTGCATTGCCACACCAAGTTGACGACCCCAAAGGCGAATTTGTTATTGTTGTTGAAAATGTCCATGAAGAAGGTGAAAAGCCTAGCGACGAACAAATTTTAAAAGAAATAAAAGCCATGTTAAAAACAGAAGAAAAACAACAAGTCTTCAAAACAATTAAAGAAAAGTATCATCTTACAAAATCATATGTTTATAACCTATATGAAAAAGGAAAGTAAATTTAGTTTTAGTAAAATACTATTTAAATAACGCATGTCTTTATTCGTTCTATTTTAAAGTTTATTTATTATTTTATAAACCAATTTATTTCACTCTCGCTCATATATATATAATTTGTTGTATTCACAATAAAAAAACACATCAATTGATGTGTTTTTTTATTTATTTAATATTGTTGTGATTATTCAACATCGCCAGATTTTGGTTCAGTTTCTTGAGCTTCTGATTCAACTTCAACATCTTCAGCTACTTTTGTATCTTCTAAAACTTCAACCTTGTTTTCTTCAACTGATTTTGTTGTTTTAACTTGTTTTGAAGATTTAGATTTGTTTGAACCACCCTCGCCTTTGCCGGTTAAAGCGAAGAACAAGATAACACCAGCAAGAACAACCAATGACAATACGATGAGAACAACGCCTACAACTGTATCATTTTTCTTTTCAACTTCAGTTTCAGTTTTAACTGTGAACTTAATTTCTTTAGTTGTTGTGTTTGAATTGCTGTCGGTAACTTTAAGCACTAATTTATAATCACCAGTTGAACTAATGCTGTATGTCTTAGTGTACCTTTGATCACTGCTTGCGCTAGCACTCATAGTTGAACTGCCATTCATCAATTCAACGGTCAAACTGTTCCAGTTAATTTCTTTAACTTCGCCGTTTTCGTCTTTATCTGTAATCTTTAATTTTGTATCGTAAGTCTTAACATCACTACCATTTGTGATTGTGATTTTAAGTTGACGTTCTTTACTTGATGTCAATGTTGGATACAAGTAGATTTTGTATTCAATGCTTGTCTTGCCATCGTAAATAAGGTCTTGTGCTAAATCTGCAACATGTTCCATACTGATAATTGGTGGAACATTATCGCCTACTTTGATTGTAAATGATTTCTTAATTGAACTGTACGCAGTTGTTGCTGTGTATTCAACTTTGTAATCACCTGTGAGTGTTGCGTTTGTTTTAAATCTCCAAACAGTTGTTCCGTTTATAATTTCCTTTTTAACAGTTTGGCTTTCACCTTTGAAAGTAACTTTCAATTCAACTTTGGCTTTAATATCGCCTTGAGAAGCACTTAAATCAGGTAATGAAACCCAACTATCTTTAGGAGCATAACTGTAATCTTTTTCATTCAATGTTTCATTCCATTCAAGGTCAGGACGAGAAACGCTGATTGTGAATTTTTGTGATTCAATATTGTAACTGCCATATTTTGCTGTGAAAGTGATGTAGTAATCACCTTGTTCACTGAAAATGAAGCTTGTTGCGTCATCACCAGTGCTCCACCTCTTACCGCCATCTTCAACAGTATAGTCAATTACAACGCCAGATTCGTTCGTTAAGTTTTGTGTTAAATCATTTGACCATAAAACTGCGTCAAAGTTAACTTGCATACCGATTTCGCCGGTAATTGAACTTGCACCTGAAACTGTAATATCTTCACCTGTCGCTGAAACTTTCAAAATTGGGTCAGCATCTGGTGTAACTTTGAATGTGAAGTACACATATGTTGTGTTGCCAGCATCATCGGTTGCTGAATATACAACATGATATTCACCTACAATGTCAGTTTTAATTTGACCACCATAAACAATTGATTTGCCATTTACATTTTTGTAATTTTTACCAATAGGCGCCTTATAATCAAAACCTGTTAATTCATTAATAGGTGAGTTAACATAGTAAGTAACATTCATGCTTAATGTCTTATCATCATCAGTGAATTCGATGTCAGGAAGTTCAATAACTGTGCCTTGTTTAACTTCTAATGCTGTATCAGTGAAACTATGTTCATGCCCAACACCTGAAAGCAAAGTCCAACTTGGGGCTGTAACATCGTTCATGTCCTTAATGTTCAAAAGCTTGTCTGCAAGTGCAATGTTGCCATCGTCGTCAATAGAAATTGCAATTACATGTGCTTGTTTGCCATAACTTGATTGATAATCTTTAAGAGTCAATTCATAATTGTTTTTATTTTTTAATTCTGCATATTCAAAGCCTGTAAATTTAGCCTTCATTGCAGTTATGAATGCTTCGCTATCAATGATGTGTTCACTACCATAGTAAACATGGTTTGTTGCCCTGTCAGTTTTAACGCTGTCAAAGATTGATTTTATGTCGCCTTTAATATTTGTAGATGTTGTTGTGTAGTAATAGAACACTGCAGTTTTAAGGCGTTTATCAGCATAAGTTGTTGAATCGCCACGTTTCTTTTCATTTGCTGTTATGTTGACTGAAAGTTTGCCATCGCTCGCAATTGAAATGCCATCTTTAATGTTGTTAATTTCAACAGTGTGATCAACTGAAGTTGTGATATCCCTTGTTGGTGTAGGCAAAATTTCAAAGGTATACATGGTTGTGTTTGCTGAGTATAAGTAGCTTTTTTGTTTGGTCTTATCTTTTGCTATAACCATATAACCTAATTTATATTCGCCAGAGAGTTCTGATTTTTTAGCATTCTTTTCTGTTTCAGTTTCGCCTTCAACATTGAAATCAAATTTAACAGCTTTGTTTTGTGAACCAATATTTGCGTCGCCAGATGCATTCATTTGGCTTGCAAGTTCAGCATCTGTTTCAGCAGTGATAACATGGCGTTCACCATCTTTTTCAATTACATTATCAATGTAGTAAATTGTGTCTGTACGTGTGCTTTGAATGTAACGCACAAAAATAAACTCATTGTAAGCAGTTACATTATCCTTGGCGTAAATTGCTGGGAAATACAATTCATTGTAACCATATTCAGGTTTAAGTTCAGTTACAACTGTTGTGTCAATTTTGTCAGCATTAACTGGTAAACCTGTTGTAGTGTCAATATCATAGTCATAAGCCATGAATACGTCTGGGTTTGTGTTGTCTACAACATTTTCAAGTTGCATCGTAATTGACTTCTCATTGCCATATGCATCTTGAATTGTATACTTAACTGACCACGCGCCAAACATATTGTCATATTTTGACTGTTCAAAGAATTCCCTAGTCATGTCAAAAGTAAATGTATTATTTGTTAATTTCTTTGAAATGCTACCTTTGCTAATTTCAATTGAAACAACATTGTGCTCAACATCGTCTGTTGTTTTGTTGCTAACTGTAACATCTGGTAACTTAACTTCTTTTTGACCTAATTCAACACTAGGCATTGTAGGAGTTGCAATTGTCAAATCACTTGAAGTTGGCTTTGTAAAACCGTCAACAACTTCAATTGTGAAAGACTTTTTAGGTGGGTTGTTACCATATGCGTAAGTGTATTCAATTGTATACTTACCTTCAGTTGTTGGGCACAAATAATAGTTGTCCCCTTCCTTTTTGAAGATTTCGCCTTCGCTAAGTTCCCTACCATAATCGTTGAAAACTTTTGGAGCAACGCTTACATTTTCAAGGCATTCTTTTGACTTGTTGTTTTTAACATTTGCTTTTGGTAAAGCAATTTTTGCGCTGTCTTGATTTGATTTTGCAACTGTTTCAGGCAACAAAACTTTCAAGCCTTTTGACTCGCCTTCTGTTTGAATTGAAAAATCAAGACTATAGCTAACATTTTCAACTGTAATTGAATAGGTGTTAGAATAATAACGTTTAGCGTTTTCACCATCGCCCTCTTGCATAATGTAAATAATGTCATATTTACCATTGTTGAGTGCGCTGATTGAAACAAACTCGTCACCGCTTGCGGTGTCGTAGCCTTCATCTGTTGATTTAACAACTGTTGTACCATTAACTTTAATTTTTGTGAAATAACCAGCATCAGCTTCATTTGTGGAGCCATTTGCACCATCAACATTAAAATCGTGAGCTGTGAAGCTTGGGTCAATTACACGGATTGTGTATTTAGCAGTGTCTTGCCAAGAATTGCCTGTTGTAAGAAGTGGCACGCGCAAACTTTGTGCACCTGTTGTTTCATCAACATAGGCTTTGCGTGGCATTTTAACTGCTTTAATAGCCATATTGTAGCCACTAATGCTTGTTTGAAGTGCTGCGTAGCTGGACAATGTTGGTGCAAAAGCGAACAAAAAGCTTGCCACAGCGAACGCCATAAAGCATAAGATTACTTTAAAATACTTTGTAAATGATTTCATTATGTTCTCCTATATTAGTAAATCTAAAAAATTATATAAAATATGGACTTTTTTGTCAAACGAAAATAGGCGTGTTTTTTAAAGTTTACTAGAATTAGTTTAAGATTAATTTCCAGTTTTAACCAAAGAAAAAACACTAGTTATGTCGAAATAAAGAATTTGATGATATTTATGATGTCGAAAATTGAAAAAATTGGCCAAAAGAGCCAATTTTAAATCCTTGACAATTGCTCGGTTGCGTATTCTTTAGTTATAAAGTTAAATTCTTCACTGCTTGCCAAAAAATATTGTTTTTCCCTATGTTTCTTTAAAAGTGATAAAAACTCACTCCCTAATAACTTGTACCTTTCAATTAGCGCATTATTCAACACTTCAAAATTAATTGAATTTAGGGCTTGAAGCTGGTTTGCAGTTGTCACAGCCCATTCGGTTGGTTCAACACCATTTGTGGGTGTATAATTGCATAAAATGTTCATGTTTTCAGGCGAATTAACAATCTTTAATATGACTTTTATCTTTTCCATGATTGTGCGCGGTAATTCTTTAACAGCATTAGCGTCCATGTAGTAAAACTCGTACAAACGGCTGACTTCGCCAAGCAAAGTTTGTACATGAAGTGGGCGTTTTAACACCACCCTATCGCCATACACGCCACGACCGCGCTTATATTCAACGATTTCATAAAAGTTGTTAATCAAAAAATCA
Source organism: uncultured Clostridia bacterium (assembly GCA_934772045.1). GTDB lineage: Bacteria > Bacillota > Clostridia > Christensenellales > UBA1242 > Onthoplasma. The sequence goes on along the minus strand of CAKVMH010000004.1, from coordinate 50,082 downwards.
AGTTGCGCCCAGTTTTGTGCGTTAACTTTTGTCATAAGCAAATCCTTTTATTACATTAATGCGTCTACAAGCAAAACGATATGCTTTTTGTTGGCATTATAGACAGTTTCAAAATCGGTTGGTGATTCAACTTCACAATCAAATTTAACTGCACATTGCATGGTCGCACACAAATATTCTTTTGCCTTAATGAATGCTTCCACAACTGTTGCACCTTCGGTTACAATGCCTAAATCTTGAATTGAAATTGTGTACCAACCTGTGTTGGTGCCCTTTTCATCATCTTTATATAATACTGCTGGATAAACTAAATCTTTCATAAAATACCTTTCCTTTGTTAGAACAAACTGCCATAAAAATAGAAACAAAAGCAGTTGACATTATTCATCAAAATATATGATAACACATAATTTCATTTAAGTAAAACAATTTTGAACACAATTTTAATGCAATAGATAAACCTGTGGAAGATACATGCATTTGCCATAAGAAAACAAAAAAACCGCTGTGGTTAAGCGGTTATTGTATTGTCGTTTGAATTACCTAAATAGTTTAAATATTCACCAGATTTAGCTAAATATTCAGCTCTTTTAGCAACTAAATCACTAAATTCCTTAATACCTGTTTCAATTGATTTTGGTTTTAACGGAGAACTGGGAGTGGCAGTTTTTCCATGTTTTTTTGTAAGCTCATTTACAAGTTTTGTAGTTTCTTCTTTAAATTGTTGCCTAGCCTTTTCAATATATGTTTTGTTTATCATAGCAACGCCTCCTTTAATTTATGACCATATAATACCACAAAATATTAAGTTTGTAAATAGTTTTTTAATAAAATTTTTTAAAATATTAAAAATTGCTTAATTGCCCTAAATATAGTATTCTAGCGGGGTTTTTATTTTATTTTTTTAAATAATTTAAGAATAATTATATTGTGAAATTATCTTGTTTTTTAAATTTGAATTCATGTAAATTTTTAGAAATTTCAGGGTTGTTTTTTATATCGTTAATCTTTAAAGATTTGATATAGTCAAGCATGTTTTCATTTTTATCATTTTCTTGTTTTTTCAAACGCTCTTTAAATAAATCTGCATCCACAAGATAATCTTCTATTAATTCATTTCTATCGCCCAGCAAATCAAATAGTTGATTAACACACATTTGATAAAAACCATAACGGTTGACATGTTTAACAGGTTTATTATACATTTTTTGATAAATCTGTTTGGCGATAATTTCAGTTAAGCCTTCGTTCAAAGCTGTCATAATTTCATTTTTTTCACTTGGTGTTTGAACACCTAAAACTAACTTCTTTGTTCCGTCATGAACCTTTTCTCTTATTGTCATCGCGTGTACAAATTCATGCACTAATGTTTGCATTGCTTCCTCATTTGATAATAAATTATAGTCCATATCAACAACCGCGACAAAATCGTCACCTAAATAAGTTATTCCGCCATCTAAGCGTCGTCCTTGGCAAGTCTTTTGCATTTCGTCATAAACACCTTTAAGTGGATGAAGATTTTTGTCCTTATCATCTAAACGCACGAATTTAACTTTTTCTAATGCAGAAATAAAAATACGTTCAGCTTCATGTTTATCTGTAAAAAGGGTTTCAAACGCTTTATAAAAATTGTTTAAAAATTCACTTACTAATTTCTTGTTATTATTTGGTACCGTTGGAAAAACGACACCATCTTTATTTGTGTAAGTTTTGTTAATAAAGTTGTTAATTGAAATTTTTACTTTTAAACTCATAATAATATTATATCAAAGGCTTATATAAAAGTCAAAGTAAAACAAAAAAGGTGACCCTTTTTAAGCCACCTTTTGCATGAAATATTGTTTAGTTCTATTCTTCTTCATCAATGTCGTCAAATTGATGTAAAAGGTGACCCTTTTTAAGCCACCTTTTGCATGAAATTTTGTTTAAGTTCTATTCTTCTTCATCAATGTCGTCAAATTTCATGTCGACATTTTCGTTTGTGAATAGGCTGTTATCTTCCTTAACTTGTTTTGGAAGGACATTACGATAAGCAGGTGCACCTGTACCTGCAGGTATCATCTTACCGATAATGATATTTTCTTTCAAACCAATCAAGTGGTCAACTTTACCCTTCAAGGCAGCTTCTGTTAACACATTGCTTGATTCTTGGAATGATGCAGCAGACAAGAAGCTTTCAGTTGTCAAACTTGCTTTTGTGATACCTTGAAGTTCACGTTTAGCAGTTGCAGGAACACCACCTTCTGCCAAAGCCTTTTGGTTAGCTTGTTCGTAAACACGGATATCAACAATGTCGCCTGGTAACAAATCTGTGTCGCCAGCGTTTTCAATTTTAACTTTACGAAGCATTTGTTTAATAATAATTTCCAAGTGTTTTGCGTTAATAGCAACAGATTGTGATTTATAAACTTCAAGAACTTCGTTAAGTAAGTATTCTTGTACGGCTTTCACACCGCGTGTACGCAATACATCACGTGGGTTCAATGGACCTTCGGTGAGTGCTGTACCTGGGGTGATTACATCGCCTTGTTTAACTTTGATTGTTGAACCAAATGGAAGAATGTAACTTTCTTCTGTTTGACCTTTAACAACAACTTCAAAGCGTTTGTCAATTTGATTGATGCTAACTTTACCACCGATTTCGCTGATAACAGCGGCACCCTTAGGATTGCGTGCTTCGAAAATTTCTTCAACACGAGGCAAACCTGAGGTAATATCGTTAGAAGCGGTACCACCGCTGTGGAAGGTACGAAGCACCAACTGTGTACCTGGTTCACCAATTGATTGAGCAGCGATAACACCAACTGCTTCACCGATGTGAACAAGGTCGTTTGTTGACATATCACGACCATAGCATTTTGCACATACGCCGTTTTTAGCCTTACATGTAAGCAAGCTACGGATGTTAACTTTTTCAACACCTGCATTTGCAATTGTTTTTGCCATTTCATCATTAATGTAGCAGTCTGCACCAATGATTTCTTTCTTTGTTTTAGGGTCGATAACTGGCATTGCAGTGAAACGACCAACAATACGTGCTTCCAAAGTTTCAACAACTGTGCCGTTTTGTTTAATTTCGGTTACATCAATACCCTTAACTGTTTCGCCAAGGTTTGCAAAGCAGTCTTCTTCTGTTACGGTTGTATCTTGTGCAATATCAACCAAACGACGGGTCAAGTAACCAGAGTCAGCAGTTTTAAGCGCTGTATCCATCAATTGTTTACGGCTACCACGTGCTGCCATGAAGTATTCAAGTGGGTTTAAGCCACGGCGGAAGTTAGATTTAACTGGAACATCACTAACAGAACCAGACGCAACCGCTGTGTTACCAATAACACCGCAAAGTTGTTTCAAGCTGTCTTCACCACCACGGGCTTTTGATGTGATAATAACTTTAATTGAGTTAAATTTATCCAAATGACTGGAAGTGATTTTAACAACGTCATTAACTGCTTTATCCCAAACAGCCATGTTTTTGTTATATTTATCAGCATAACTCATCAAACCTTGCATGTACATTTCGTCATTCGCTTGAACGATTTTGTCTGCATCTGCAATGATTTGTTCACGTTCTTCTGCTTCTTTCATATCGAAAATTGAAAGTGAAACGCTTGAAAGTGTGCTGTATTTATAGCCCATGTTCTTAATGTCGTCAATCATTGTAACTGTGGTGTTTGTGCCATGTTTACGATAACATGTTTCAATCAATTTACCATAGTTACCTTTTTTAACTTCGTCTTCAATTTCCAAACGAAGTGCGTTTTCTTTTGTGTCGCGTGGAACAAAACCAAGGTCTTGTGGAATGATGCTGTTGAAAATAACTTTACCAAGGGTTGTTTCAATACGGCCAGTAACTTTTTCACCATTAAAGTCAACAGTACGGCGCAAATTGATTTTTGCTTGAAGGCTAAGTTTGCCATTTTCGTATGCAAGTCGTGCCTCATCAGTGCTTGCAAATGTCATACCTTCACCCAATGCACCTTCGCGCACTGCCGTTAAGTAATAGTTACCTAAAATCATGTCTTGGCTAGGCACCATGTTAGGGCTACCATCACTAGGTTTAAGTACGTTGTTTGAAGCCAACAACAACATGCGGGCTTCTGTACGTGCTTCAACTGAAAGTGGAACATGCATACTCATTTGGTCACCGTCGAAGTCGGCGTTGAAGCCACCGCACGCCAAAGGTGGAAGACGGATTGCCTTACCTTCAACGAGGATAGGTTCAAAGGCTTGTACGGAAAGTTTGTGAAGGGTTGGCGCACGGTTCAAAAGAACTGGGTGTCCTTCAACAACTTCTTGCAATATGTCGTAAACAATTGGGCGTTCTTGCTCAATCATTCTTGTTGCTTTTTTAAGGTTGTTTGTTGCGTTAAGTTCCAACAAACGTTTAATAATAAATGGACGGAACAATTCAAGTGCCATCATTTTTGGCAAACCGCATTGATAAATTTTAAGTTCTGGGCCAACAACGATAACTGAACGGCCAGAATAGTCAACACGCTTACCGAGCAAGTTTTGACGGAAACGACCATGTTTGCCTTTAAGGCTTGCTGTCAATGATTTTAAATCTCTTTGACGGCTACCTTGCACTGCCCTGCCACGCTTACCATTATCAAACAAAGCGTCAACTGCTTCTTGAAGCATACGCTTTTCGTTACGCACGATAATTTCAGGGGCGCCAAGTTCAATCAACTTTTTAAGCCTGTTGTTACGGTTAATAACACGGCGATACAAGTCGTTCAAGTCACTTGCTGCAAATTTGCCACCATCAATTTGAATTAAAGGACGTAAATCTGGTGGAATAACTGGAATCACGTCCAAAATCATCCAACTTGGCTTATTGCCGGATTTGATAAATGACTCAATAACTTCCAACCTTTTTGTCGCTTTAAGTTTGCGTTGACCTTTTGTGGTGTGCATAATTCCAGTAAGTTCATCGCGTTCTTTTTCAAGGTCAATATTTGCCAATAATTCTTTAATTGCTTCAGCACCCATGCCTGCACGGAAACCATTTGGACCATACTTTTCAAGTGCTTCGCGATATTCTTTATCGCGGATAACTTGTTTGTATGCAAATTCAGTGTTTTTAGGGTCAAGCACAACGTAACTTACATAGTATAAAACTTCGTCCAAAAGTTTTGGGCTCATATCCAATGCAATACCTATACGGCTTGGCACACCTTTAAAGAACCAAATGTGGCTTACTGGGCAAGCAAGTTCAATGTGACCCATGCGTTCACGACGCACTTTGCTACGCGTAACTTCAACACCACATTTATCGCACACAACACCTTTATAACGCACGCGTTTGTACTTACCACAATGGCATTCCCAGTCCTTTTTAGGTCCAAAAATACGTTCACAGAAAAGCCCGTCTTTTTCAGGCTTTTGTGTACGATAGTTTATTGTTTCTGGCTTTGTAACTTCACCGCGTGACCATGACCTTATCATTTCAGGTGATGCAATTGCCACTCTTATTGAGTCAAAATTGTTTAATTCAAACATTCATTTTCTCCTAAATATTTTTTAAATGGACAAATTAATTAGATATACCTTCTTGTCCAATCAAACCTGTTTCCACATAAATTGGGCATTTGTTATGTTTTTTCCAGTACTTATCGTTAAGTTTTTGTAAGTAATTCATAATTTCGTCCCACTTATCTCGTGTAACTTTTTGACCATCATATTGTGTATAATTTGGCCTATTTGATTGGCTTAGCAGGCGGTAATCATGCCTTGTTAAATGTACGGTAACTTGTTCTTCATTAATTTTATCCATTGTATTCTCCTTAATCTCTCTAAATTGCTGTTTGTTTTGTTAAAATCTACTCGTCTAAGTCGTCAAACAATTCAGTTCGACAGGGTTTTATTGCAAAACCCTGGATTCGCTGAATTGTGAATAGATTTTCTACTCGTCTAAGTCGTCAAACAATTCAGACTCGTCAAATGCGGTTGTATTTACATCGTTTTCATAATTCTTTTGCATGTCGTCAAATTCAAGTGTGATGTCTTCAAGGGCTTGTTTATTAACTGGTTCAACAGTTGCAACTTCTTCACCTTCTTCACTTACTTCGTTAATTGTAAGTTCGTGGTTATCAGCAGTTAAAATCTTAACGTCTAAGCACAAACCTTGCATTTCCTTAACCAAAACTTTGAATGATTCAGGCATGCCAGGTTCTGGGATAGGTTCACCTTTAACGATTGCTTCATAGGTTTTAATACGCCCTTCCACATCGTCTGATTTAATTGTAAGCATTTCTTGCAACAACCTTGATGCACCATATGCTTCCAATGCCCAAACTTCCATTTCACCGAAACGTTGACCACCAAGTTGGCTACGACCACCGAGTGGTTGTTGTGTGATAAGTGCATAAGGACCAATGCCACGTGCGTGGATTTTGTCGTCCACCATATGATCAAGTTTAAGCATGTACATAACACCAACTGTTGTTTTGTTATCAAATGGTAAGCCTGTACGTCCGTCGTAAAGTTGCATTTTGCCGTCTTCTGGCAAATTGTTTTCACGGAGCAATGCTTTTATATCTTCTTCAGATGCACCATCAAATGCTGGGGTTGCAACCTTCCAATCAAGGTGTTTTGCAGCCCAACCCAAGTGAACTTCCAACAATTGACTCAAGTTCATACGAGATGGAATACCTAATGGGTTAAGCAAGATATCAACTGTTTCGCCGTTTGGCATATAAGGCATATCGCATTCAGGTAAAACAACTGATACAACACCTTTGTTACCATAACGACCAGCAAGTTTATCGCCCACTTGAAGCACACGTTTTTGTGCGATGTAAACTTTTACGCACATATTAACGCCAGCGTCAAGTTCGTCCTTGTTTTTGCGTGACAAAATTTCAATGCCAACAACCACACCTTCTTCACCATGTTTAACTTTGAGAGATGTGTTTTTAACTTCTTTTGTTTTTTCACCGAAGATTGCTTTTAAAAGCCTTTCTTCAGGGGTCAAGTCAGTTTCACCCTTAGGTGTAACTTTACCAACCAATATGTCGCCCACGCGCACTTCTGTGCCCACGCGCACGATACCATTTTCGTCCAAGTTCTTCAAAGCGTCTTCGCCAACACCTGCGATGTCGCGTGTGATTTCTTCATCGCCAAGTTTTGTTGTGCGGGCCTCTGTTTTAACTTGTTGAATACTAATAGATGTATAAGCGTCTTCACGAACTACGCGTTGGTTAATCAAAATAGCGTCTTCGAAGTTATACCCTTCCCAGTTCATGAATGCAACAGTCATGTTTTTACCAAGTGCCACTTCACCTTTATCTGTTGAAGCGCCATCAGCAAGCACATCACCAGCTTTAACCTTTTCACCTTTCTTAACGATAGGTTTTTGGTTGAAGCATGCTTTTTCGTTTGTACGCTCAAATTTGCGGAGATTGTGGTTTACAATGCTACCGTCTGCGTATTCCATTGTGATATAGTCAGCAGAAACATATTTGCAAACACCGTCTTGTTCAGCAAGAATAAGTGCACCAGAGTCAACTGCAATTTTATGTTCCACACCAGTACCAACTATTGGGCTGTCAGTTTTAATAAGTGGAACTGCCTGACATTGCATGTTACAACCCATCAACGCACGGTTACCTGCGCTGTGTTCAAAGAAAGGAATAAGGCTTGCACCAATTGACAAACATTGTTTTGGGCTGAGTTCGATTAAGTCAACCATTTGGCTGTTAACGCGTTCAGCTTGACCATTATAACGGCAAGCAATCATGCCTTCTTTAAGTGTTTTATCTTCATTTAAATCTGCTGTTGCTTGTGCAATGTAGTGTCCCCTTTCTTCGTCCGCCATTAAGAACACGATTTCGTCAGTAATTTTTTTAGTTTTAGGGTCAATTTTCCTAAATGGAGTTTCAATAAACCCATATTTATTAACGCGCGCATAAGCAGCGATAGATGTCATCAAACCGATAGGTTGACCTTCTGGTGTTTCAACCAAACAGATACGACCGTAATGGCTTGGGTTAATATCACGCACTTCAACTGTTGCACGTTCTTTCTTAACACCGCCTGGGCCGAATGAGCTCAAACGACGTTTATGCCTTAAACTTGCAGCTGGGTTGATTTGGTCCATCAAAGCTGAAAGTTGGCTGGTTGCCATAAATTCTTTAAACACTTTGTTGATGTGACGAGCATTTACAATTTGGCTTGGTGTGATGTCTGTTAAATCACGGCTTTGCAAACTTTCACGCACTTGTGCTTGAAGTTTTGTCATACCGCGACGGAATTCGTCCCTAAGCAATTCGCCACATGTAGCAACACGACGCATTGACAAGTTATCAATTTCGTCAGTTTCGCCCAAACCGTCGATAAGATTCAAGTGGTAACTGATTGTTGCAATCATATCGTCTAATGTAACTTGATAATCTTCAAGTTTGTGTGCGTTTGCTTTGATTGCTTGCTTCAAACCTTCTTCATCACCCTTGTTTGCTTTCATAAGTTCTTGCAACAATGGAAGGTAAACAAGTTCAGTTATGCCAAATTCAGCTGGGTCAAGTTTTGCATATGCTTTAAGATCAACACGAGCATTACCAACAACGCGCACTTTTTTATCTTCAACCATAACATCAACTGAGTTGATACCTGCGTTTTGGATTGCAACTGCGGTGTCGTGGTCGATATATTCACCAGCACCAACAAAAACTTTTTTGCCAAGTTTAACTTCGCTTGCTGAAATTTGGTCAGTGATACGGTTTGCAAGTGACAATTTTTTGTTAACTTTAAAACGACCAACTTTTTCAAGGTTGTAATGTTGTTGATTGAAGAAACGGTCGTTGATATAACTTAAAGTGTTGTCTGGGTTTGGAATTTCACCCGGACGAGTGCGCCTGCCAAATTCGATAAGTGCATCTTCTTGTGTGATTTGTGGTTCTTTTTCAAGTGTGTTTACAATGTATGGATGATTATCAAAAATGTTAAGCAATTCTTCATTTGTGTAACCGAAACATTTAAGCAAAACGCCTGCGCTCATTTTAAACTTACGCTCAACAATGACGCGGAGCATGTCGCCAGTAACTTGTTCAGTTTGAACCCACATACCGTAACTTGGTTGGATTGCGCCATTGTAATCCATACGGCCGTACTTGTTAACTTCACCACCAAAAATAACACCAGGTGACTTAACTAACTGGTTCAAAACAACCCTTTCAACACCGTTACAGATGAAGCCAGCGTCTTTGCTCATGAAAGGAATGTCGCCCATGAACACTTCTTGGTCCATAATTTGACCAGTTTCCTTAACAAGCAAACGGACATTGACTTTAAGTGGAACTGTGTAGCTCATTTGTTTAGTTTTACATTCGTTCCATGAATACTTTGGTGTGCGGTCGATAGAATAACCTAAAAAAGACAACTCGGCTTTGTTCGAGTAGTCTATGATAGGGTTGTATTCGTTCAACACTTCACCAATGCCCTCATTTAAGAAATTTTCGTAACTCTCTTTTGCAATGCTAAGCAAATCTGGCATAACATAAGGGATTTCTTTTTTGGCAAAACTCATGCGTTCAGCCTTGCCTTGTTTTAGTTTTTTGATGTTCAGTGTGTTTGAATTCATCCATTAACTCCTTATTCAGTTGTAAAACCCGCCATATTTATACTTTAGTATAAACTTTAAGGTAACCCTTAGCGAGCATTATTCATACTGACCGATTTTAACACAATGTACAAGTTATGTCAATAGATTTTATATCGAAATTTAACAAAATTTTAAGAAATTTTTGCCCAAATCCTTAATTTTAAACATCAATTTACTACTTTTTAGCCTACAACTATAAAAAGGGGCGTTACTTCGCCCCTTTCACATTAAACCACTGTTATTTTAATTTTTCTTTTGTGCTTCACCAAACTTTTGTTTGGCAAATTTTAGTTTTAGGCGTGGCATTTTCAACCGTATCCTATTTAATTCGGAAAGGATAAACAAGGGAAAACACGTTAAGTGGTGTCCCTTGTTAGCAGGAATTGCCCGCCTAAGGGTTTACATTTGCCAATGCCTTGGCAAATTTTAGTTTTAGGCGTGGCAATTCCTAGCAACCACCACAGCCTGTGTTCTTGCCACCGCAACCACAGCCACAGAGCAACAACAAAATGATTATAAGCAAGCATGGGTCAATTTTGCAACCGCAATTGCAGATGAGTAAAATAAGGATAATGATCCAAGCGCAATCGCCACACCCAGTGTTCATGCCTTCATTGCAACCGCAATCGTTGCCACCAAAGAATTTGTTGAACATAGTTCCTCCTATTGTGTTTAATTGTTATGTATTTACAAAGTGTTTCTTAAGTGCCTTAATTTCCTTTGTATACTACATAGTACGCAGTCGCACAATAAAAAGTTACGGAAAAAACAAATTTCCGTAAACTTTTAATATATTAATGTTTTAAATTATTTATTCCTCTTTTACAATTTTAATTTAAAAACTGAAAGATTGCAACTTTTCAATAATCATTTGCTTTAACTGAACAATGTTTTTGCCAGTTTTTGCGCCGATGTAACATGTGTCGTATGGATAGGATTTAAGTTGCTGTATTTCAGCGTTGTTAAGTTTATCAGCCTTATTATAAACTAAAATAATGCGGTTTGGGTCGACCCCTAGGCGGTTAAATTCACGTTCCACAACTGAAATTTGGTCGTATTTATGTGGGTCGCTTGCATCCACAACAAGCAACAAGACGTTAGCGTCCATTGTTTCTTCCAGTGTCGCTGAAAAGGCGTACATTAATTCATGTGGAAGGTTGCTTACAAAACCTACAGTATCAATTAAAACATACTCAACACCTGCGTCCCACACTTTTTTGGTGAGTACATCAAGGGTTGCAAAAAGCCTATCATCTGCGTATGTGCCGGCCTTTGCAATTGCGTTCATCAGTGTAGATTTACCAGCATTTGTGTATCCAACAAGTGCCACACTTCTCATGCGTGAAAGGCGTTGTTTACGCTGTGTTTGGCGGTTCTTTTGAATGTCCTTTATTTCCTTTTCAAGCCTTGCGATATCTTCTTGAATTTTGCGTTTGCTTAAATCTTTCAATTTTTCGCCCGCGCCTTTGCCCATTTGACGCTCTGCATTAAGTTCCAAGCAACTGAGCCTTGGCAAACTATATTTAAGTTGTGCAAGTTCAACTTGCAATTTACCTTCACTTGATTTCGCACGCCCTGCAAAAATGTCCAAAATGAGCATAGTGCGGTCGATTGTTTCAACGTCAAAAATTTCGCCTAAATTGCGTAACTGTGAACCTGTAAGTGGGCAATCCAAAATGACAATATCTGCACCTAAACTTGCCAACTCGTCGCGTATTTCTTCAGCCTTGCCACTGCCAAAATATGTGCGCGCATTCAACTCTTTTGGTTGGAAAATGTTGCACTTAACAATCTCGTATAGTGCGCTTTTGGTTAAAAGTTCCAATTCTTTTGCACGGTGTTCCGCGTCTAACATATCGGCATATGCACAAACTAAATATGCCTTTTTAATTTTCTTTATTGTGTTATCAAACATAAACTCTCCTTTAAACATAAATTTAGGCAATTTGGCTTTCCGCCACCGTTATACTCAAAAAAAGGTTGTGTTTAATTTGCTTTAAAAACAAAACTCGCCTTGACGCGTTGCAAAAATTGCACAATCAAAAATGTGTTATATTTTTAACCATTAAAAAATTAAAATCTGCCTAAAATTTTAACCTGAGTTTAAAGTTTTATGCTCATGTTTCACCTGCCTTTATTTTGTTTATTTTAAAATATTATAATTAAAATGTCAAAGGAAACACAACAAACAATAAAGATGTATTTTGCATTTAAAATTTTTGTTCAACGACTTTTTGCGCACACTAAATAAACCATAGCAAAAATCCACCTTCTAGGTGGACGATTGCTTAATTATATCTATGTTTAATCTTTGTTACCACGTACCGCAACGGCACCGCATGCAATTAAAAGCTCACGAAACTTTGCATTGTCTTCAATTATCTTTTTAGCCAAAGCAAGTAAATTCTTTTTATCTTTCAATGCCCTGTTCATTGACATTTTAGAAAAGATTGTTGGGCTGTTATTTTTAATTGTTTCAGCCATTTCATCAACCTCTTTTTGAATGTTTAATTTGATATCTTTTAAACTTTTATCAAATTGTAAACTACACATTATACTTGCATCTGCTGTGCATGATTCTTGCAATGCTTGAAGGTTTGTTTCCAAAACCTTAACTTGCCTACCCAACGATGTCCTTCTATCCACATTTTGATAATATTCAATTATTAAAGATGTTTTTTCAGCAATTTCATCAATTGTATTTTGCAATCCATATTCACTATTCTTGTCATTATTTTTTGTCTTTGCCATAAATTCTCCAATTAATTTAAGTATTATATCATTTATTGATAAATTGTCAATAATTTTATAACTTAAGTTGGCACGAATTTTGAATTAATTACGTTTTTTATTTAAAATGCGAAATTTAAACTTTTGACGCATTTAAATATGGGTCAACAAACATATTCATGTCTTGACATAATTTTTCTAATTCGTCTAAATGTTTACCAAACTTCTTTTCTTTTTTAAGTTTAATTATCAATGAAAGTTTAACGAATAAATTCTTCGCCTCACAAATTTGCATATCCAAATTTTGTTCTTTTAGATTATGTATATCTTTAATTTGCCCTAACAAAAGTTTCAATGTTAATATGTATTCCTTAATTTCAGCAATAGAATCGGATTTTGCGATATACATAAGGTTTTCATACACTCTTAAGGATAAAAGTTCATTATCTGCGCTAGAAGTTTCATCATTTGAACTAAAAATTTCGCTTAAATAATTTGCCACATACCTAAAAATATTATAAAAATCCCTAACTTTTTCATCCACATCTTCTCTTACAATCATGTAATCAATATAAGCATAAAAATCCATATTTACCTCCTTAGCATTTATTAATTGTAACTAAAATAACTTCACAGCACACTCACTTTCTTGACTTTTTAAGTCGTACATCATTTCGACGCCGTTACCTAATTCGACAATCAATTTTGAAAGTTTTTTTAATTTATTTTTTAATTCGCTTCGCCTAAAAAATCTATTTTCAAAAGAAAGCTCCCCGTCCAACTTAAACCATTTGTCCTTTTGTTGCTTTTCCATATCTTGCAAAATAACAATCATTTGCGTCAATGTATTGTATTTTTCTTTTGGAATTAGACCTGAAAGACCCTTTAACGAGTCAATCATTGCTTGAATTTCGTTCTTATTGTTTGTTTCAATTAACAATGTTTTAACTTTTTCTAATTTTTTTAAAGGCTTTAAGTATCTATCGTCAATGTGTGAATTTGTGTTTATCCCCATACGAACCTTCCATATAAATTTATTTCATTATAACACTTTACCTTAATTTGTCAATAGGAAAATATTAAGTCACCCCAACAACTTGTTGCAAAAAATTTTATATTCTGCTAAAATGCGCGTATGCGCATATGTAATTTAGCAAGCGGAAGCAGTGGAAACTGTACATATATTGAAAGCAAAAATGCCAAAATCTTAATCGACAACGGCAAACCTTTTTCATACACTGTTAACGCACTTACAAGCCTTGGTGTCGCACCAGAGAGTATTGACGCAATTTTAATAACTCATGAACATAGCGACCATATTAAAGGCGTTGAAAAGTTCGCGCGCGCATACAATACAAAAATATACGCGCACGCGCAAATAAAGGAAATTCTTCCAAATCAAATCCATGTTGATTTAAATAATTTCATTTTCTTTGACACCGATTTTGATATTTTAGACCTACATATCCAACCTTTCCCTTTACCACACGACAGTAAATTCTGCGTTGGTTATCGTGTCAATGAAGAAGACGCTGTTGTTTCAGTTTGCACTGACTTAGGTGAATTTTCAAATGAGACTTTCGAGATTGTTAAGTCCAGTGCGCTTGTGTATTTAGAAGCAAATTACGACCCTGAAATGCTTATATCCTACCCTGGCTATCCACCATTTTTGAAACGACGCATAAGCGGTGGGCATGGGCATTTAAGCAACATAAAATGTGCCAAAGCGATTGAAAAACTAGTGGCAACAGGCACAAGGTTAGTTGTGCTTAGCCACATAAGTGAACATAGCAATACTGTCAATTTGGCAGTCAACACAATTGCCAGTTATTTGGAAAGTAAAAACATTGTTCCAAACCGCGATGTCCGTCTCGACATCGCCCACCATGAACAGCGTGGAACCATATTTAGAATTACTCCAACTAGCCAAAAACAATAAGTTATTGGAGTAAGACGGGTGATGTCGACTGGGGTCCCCAATCAAACATTTTTGTTTGTTGGGGTTAAGGAAAAACCGAACATAAAGCGTAAATTGCGTTGTTTACTAGCAATTAACCAAATGTGAGCGTTTTGACGCCGCCCACCATGAACAGCGTGGGACTATATTTAGAATAACTCCAACCAGTCAAATACAGTAGTTGTTTGTTAATTGAATAAAAAATCACCAGCAGAACGCGGGTGATTTTTTAAAAACTCAATTAAATAATGTCAAATTAATAAATTAACCTACAACTTGCACTTCGTCATAGATTGAAGTTGTGCTGTTTAATTTATAATATTTCATTGTGTTTGTTGTGACATCGTAAATTGCAATGTCGTAAGCTGTGCTGTTATTGAACTCAATTAAAACCTGAGTTGAAGATGCTTCAAAACCGGTTTTTTCAGCGTTTAAAGTGTTAGTTGACATGAATACATCAACATTGTCCTTGTAAGATTCACCAAACGCACTCTTGCGTGTCTTAATAATAGCACATGTCTTTTCAGCACTAACTGAAAGGAATGTTGACGATTGATAGCCTGAACCAAATGCTTCTGGATTAAAGAAGAATATAAGTTCAGCTGGAATTGTTGAGTCAATATCAATTAAACCTAAATCATTTTCAAGGTGTGCACGCTTACCTTCAACTGTGTCAGTTGGGTTTTTAGGGTGACCTTTATAATAGTAGACATAATTGTCGCCATAATATGCTTTGATTGCTTTAACATAATTGTCAAAATAGTCGGCTTGTTCAGTTTCTGTCCATGTGCCTAAAATTACCATAACTTGTTTATGTGCTTGTTCTGCAACTTCAAACATTGTGTCGCTGAATTTATAAAGTGCCTTTAAATCAGCCTTTTTGAACCATCTGTCAGCAACCATTGCTTCGATTTCTTCTTCAGTCTTACTTGCGTTGCTTGTATCCACACGTGGGTCAATTTTAACAAGCAATGTTTTTAAATCTTTAACTTGAATTGCACTGCCTTCTGTTGGGCGAACAAATTCGCTGTAAACTGTTTTACCCGCTTCACTATCCAAAACATATGTGCCTAATGTGCCGTTTGTACGCGTTAACCACCATTCTACATTTGGTTCTTCTTTTGCCATAACAAAAGCGTACTCACGCACTGTATTTGCGTCAATTGTGAAACCTCTGCTTGATTCTGTATACTTTTTCTTAGAAGCAATTTCATCTTTTAATTTTAAGTAATTTGCTTTCATTGCCTCATAATTAGATGCATAGTTTGCGTTGTTCAAATGATTATTGAAATAATTGAAAGAAGCGGTTCCATCTGAAAGCAATGTTACTTTATAGTTTTCTGCTGGTATACCATTTGCGATTGTTGCCTGCATCCAACCATATGCATAATAATCGTTGTAGTAGAAATTAAATTTAGAGTTTTTGTTGATTGAATATAATTCTTTAACCCATTTAGATGTTGAACTGTACATAACATCTTGGTTGCTGTTCAAAAATTGCTCAGCAGTTGCAACAGGCATTTCGTAAACATTTTGTGGAAGTTTTGTCCAATCCCACGCACCGCTACGTTTAAACCAAACAAATGTTGGAATTGTGCCCTTGTTTGTAATTTCATCTAAGGACAAAGTAAACAAAGTCACCGGCATTGTAGCAGTGATAGGTGCAATGTTGTATTCATCTGCTGAAAGATTAACTTCAAATGTTTTTGTTGTGCTGTAAATGCCCTTTTTGAATTGTGCTTTTACAGTCATTCTGCCATAGTAACCTTCAATTGTAGCGCTGTTATTAGCCATTTGGCTTGCTTTGGTTATATACTTTACATTAACCAAATCATTGCCGTGATAAACAGACAGTTTTATGCTGTCGAATTGTTTTGGAGCTTCCCATTTTAATTCAATTGCTTGTGTCTGGTCGATTTGTGATGCAAACGCTTTCACGTCAACTTTAAGCACGCAAAAATACACAAGCAAAAATACCAAAAGCCCAACTAGGAGTGCTCCGCCAACTGACACAAGCGGTATCCAAACAGCTTTTGGTATTTTCTTATTTTTACTCATATTACCCCCCCCCCTGACAATTTCAGGTACAATTAACCTACACTATCTTTAAGCATAAGTCAAACGAATCAATGGGGTTTTATGTTTTATTGTGCCTGATTTATTACTTAAATGTAAAATGGCAAGCTTTCACATTAAAACGAGTTTATGTAAACCTTAAACTCTCTTGGCAGAGCCTTAAAAGTTTAAAGTGACCTTTTTATTGGTTAGGTTTTGTGCGATGTTTACCATTGCCAATTAGGCTAAAATCAATGCGATAATAGCCTTGCTCCATTTTACATAATGGGCAAGTTTTAGGCGCTTGTTTGCCTTCAATAATCGTTCCACATTCATCACATTTAAAACATGCTTCGCCACAATTGCATTTGTAAAGACAATTACATTTTAAGCCTTCATGCAACTTTTCAAGCGTGCGTTGGTGCGTTTTTTCCACTTTGGCAACCATGTCAAACAATTCTGCCACATCTTTAAATCCTTCATCACGAGCAATGTCGGCAAATGTTGGATAAATTGATTCTGCACTCATTTCTTCATTGTGTGCTTCTAACTTTAATGTTTCACAAATGTCAGCACCCTGTTTAAAAGGATAACCTGCTTTAATTTCAATATTTTGGGTTTCTTGCCCTCCATGTTCATTTATTTTGTTAAAAAACTGTTGTGCATGCGACATTTCATTGTGCGCCAATGTACGCAACAAATTGCTTAAATACACATATCCTTGCTGTTGTGACATTTTTGCTAAAAATTGATACCTTGCCCCTTCCATACATTCACTGGCAAAAGAACGAGCCAAATTTTCCTTTGTTTTGCTTTGTTGAAAATCCATAATTCCTCCACATGACAATATTGCCCCAAAATAAAAAAAATAAACTAGGTTCTTTCTTGTCTGCCTAATAAAAACAGTTATCAAAAACAAATTTAGAATAAAGTTAAAAAATTTGTAAAAAATTTGTAAAAATTTATTGACAAACGATTTTAAAATTGGTAGTATACACATGCATTTGCTAAATTAACACATATTTTATGGGGGATTAGCTCAGTTGGCTAGAGCACTTGCCTTGCAAGCAAGGGGTCATCGGTTCGAATCCGATATTCTCCACCAAATGTTATAGGAAGACGGCGAACATAATTAGTGTTCGCCAAATTCATAGAACATTTGTGGTTGAATTCTGTTTATGTAATTTATTGCAAACAGATATTCTCCACCAAAAATATTTTGAGATGTGAAATTTAGTTTTCCGTTTCCAAAATACACCTCTTTAAATCAAGGGGTTCACAAAGGGGAAACTTTGTTGCCACTTTGTAGAGGAGCAAACGCCTAACAAGCGGACGTTTGCGATAACTAGAAGCAAACTCGCTAAAAGGCGAATTGCGACGAAGAGATGTAGCTCAGCAGGTTAGAGCACCACCCTGTAGCCGAGCATGATACGAAGTTTCATGCGAACGCCAAGGCATAATCGCTTGCGATTGCCTTATAAGTGGGTTACCACCTTATCTGGGTGAGTTTGAGAGATGAACTCACTAAAACATAACAATTTAATATAGAGATGTAGCTCAGCAGGTTAGAGCACCACCCTGATAAGGTGGGGGTCGGTGGTTCGAGTCCACTCATCTCTACCAAGAACAAGTGTTTGACGTCAGTCAAGCATTTTTTTATAAAATTAGTTTTGCAAAGTTTATTTATGTACACAAGATTCTGTAAAAGAAAATAGTTTACCTAAGCAAATCTGAAATCGTATAAAATGTTTTGACAAGGAACTAGCTTTAAAAACTTACCTCATCTGATGCCAGTATATTGCGGAAGATTTGTTCTATCAAAGCTAAGTCAATTTGAACAATGTTTTTATTTAAAAATGGATAATGCCTGCATTGTTTTGTAGCTAAGCAAATCTAAATTGCCATAAAATTATAAAAATATAGACGAAAAACATTCAACTGAATAAACAACTGGTTATTTTATCTATAATTTTTGACACAAATACAAAAAAGGAACACCTCATAAATGAAGTGAACCCTATAAATTTTATTGTTTCTGTTTTTTGCTAATTTTAAAATGTTCAATCTTTGAGTTTTCTGGTTTATTGTTTATCTTGCTTTTCATTTTCAACAAATTCGTTATTTCCTTGTGCAACCTCGCTTGTAACTGCAAGTTTTTGTTTTTTGTTTTTGCCAATGTCTTTTAGTTTATAAATAAGTTGGATTGAAAGCCACAAAAGAACGCAAACAGCCATAAACACCACATAAATAACAAGTTGAATCACTGGATACAATGTTCCATACCCAATTTTAAAAGATACAAATAATTTTCCAACACCATCACCCAGAAGTTTTATAGCTTTTGATGCGTCAAACATAAACAGGTAGTTTGCTGCCCAGAAATCATTGCCTGTTTTAAGTGCAATTGCATTAAACATCGTTCCAAGAGCCCAAACACAGACAAAGTAAATTGTAAAGCCAATCAAGCAATCTTTTAATGCAGTTTTGTCAAGTCTAGGGAAAATGCCAAAAAGCAAAGCAAGAAGAGGAATAATCATAACGTTGCCATGTTCCAGAATAAAATGCATGTTGTAAAGATAAAATAATCCTTTATTATCTAAATCTGGACTTGCCAAAGCAAACAAAACACCGATGACATTTATAATCACAGTAAAGTTAAACAAATGTTTATTTTTTGTTATAAGCGAAAATAAAATAAAGAAAGATCCTAGGTTGCATAGTTGGAAAGGTAAACGTGCCACATTGATTGAAATTGCCGAAAACATTTGCAAATATTGCATTATAAGTGACAGAGACAAAACAAGAAGCAAAACCATTTTAGTCTCTTCACTTCGTTTCCTGAATATAAAATAAAGTGCAATAATTTCACAGACGATCAAGAAGATCCATGCGAAGTGAACTATGCCATATGCTTCAAAAATGAGATTTGTATATCCAAACAAGTGTTGCAACACATAAATTGGAAGCGCAGATAAAATCATGAAAGGAAGTGTGATAAAGAAATTGAGATATTCTTTTTTATTTTTAAACTCAAACACATGCCTCTCTTGAATAGCAAGAATAATAGGAATCACAAGTTGTAGGCACATTAGAATTCCAAACCAAATTGAGCGGAATGTTGGGTTGATTAAAAATTGTTTAAAGCCATCAGAGATAACTGAAATTGAATTAAGCCCCCTACCTGCGGTTGATGTAAAATCTATAAGATATTGTTTAAAGAAGCATATTTGAACAATTGTCATGATTGTGCAAAAATAAATTGCGATATTTCTTATTGTTCGGTTCTTATAAAAAACTGCAATTGGCAAACAGATAAAAGAAACCATACTGAACCATCTTACAATTGCATAGCCATACCTTGCCGGCATTGATGCCAGATCTTCTTGTGAATAACTAAGAACAAAGGCATCTGGCAAAATCAAAGAAACAAGCATTAAACAAGCATAAACAACAACACTGATTTTTAAAATTTTATTTATAACTTTTGCAAATTTTTCGTTTCCTTTAAAAACACAAAATCTTAAAATACAATAGGTGGCCATTAAAACTGCAATAACGATTAACAAAATTAAATAAAACATATTTTTTCCTTTGTTTTTTTCATGATATTATTTCAAACAATTTTTTGAATCGGTTTGGGCTGAATGGGTATAAATATCTAGTGTTTTATATTTTGTGAAGCACAACGCAACAAGATAGAACAAAATTCCGCAGACTGGTAGCATTGGAAACAGATATATAAAAGGGATTGGTATAAGTTTAAAAAGCGGGACAAGAACCATGATTCCGTCAGGTCCCATTGTATATGAATGATTATGCGGTCCGCTTATGTTAAAGCCATTTAATGCATAATTAGCAAGAAAGCACACACCAAAATATGCTAAAACGCAAAGGCAAACCCAAAGAACATATTTTTTCTGAGGCTTCATCCAACGCGCTGCAATCATTAAAAGAGGAACAAGCACAACAAGCAAATGATCAATCCAGAAGTTAAGTGTTACCACTGAATACCACATTGAATTTTCAACATCAGATACATAAGTTACAAATGTTGAAAGTGCACAAGGCATTGAGAAATAAAATAAATATTGTCTTGCCAATTCATTTTTCTTGATTAGGCAAAGCGGAAGCAAAATAAAGTTGAAGTTGCAAACCTGAAACATTTGAACAAAGAAATTTTTAAAGTCAAGGCTTTTGCCATAGTGTGTCAAATGCAAAAACATTATCCCTATCATGCAAACAATAACAGCAGAATAAATCATTACACATTGCCACTTATAACTTATATGAGATATTATAAGCATCAAAACCACTACAACAACAATAGAAGCCAACACCATTAAAATATGGGCTGTGCCACCAATAGTCATCATAATAAATTTTTCCTTTTCTTATGTATTAATTTGATTTTAACAAAAAAATTAGGACAAGTCAAAACATTTGTCCTCTGTTTTTTTGAGAGTGTGAATACCCAAAATTTTAAATATTAAATACTGCAATTAATGAAAAAATAATAAAAAATCTCAATTTTGCGTTAAAATTCACTAAAATAATAGATGTTTTTATATATTTTTTTTAAATTTTTTCATTTTTAATCTTTATCAACATCGCAGCAACATGCACCTTTTTTGCAAAATTTGGCTCGGTCGTATACGATATTGTGTTTGTCGTAATAGTCTTTAATGGCAGATTTAATTGCCTCTTCTGCCAACACAGAGCAGTGAATTTTGTGTGTTGGCAAACCGTCTAATGCTTCAACAACCGCTTGGTTTGTAAGTTCCAATGCTTGGTCAATAGGTTTTCCTTTTATAAGTTCGGTTGCCATTGAACTTGTTGCAATTGCACTGCCACACCCAAAAGTCATAAATTTGACATCGGTTATTATACTATCCTTAACCTTTATATACATGCGCATAATATCACCGCATTTTGCATTGCCAACTTCGCCTACTCCGTCTGGATTTTCCATTTCACCAACATTTCTAGGATTGCGAAAATGGTCCATTACTTTTTCACTATATAACATGTTTAATCTCTCCTTTTTTAAGTTTGTCCCACACTGGGCTGATTTTTCGTAAATATTCAACAATCTTTGGCACAGCTTTAATTGTTGTGTCTATCTCTTGCGCTGTCGTGTATTTACTTAATGTTAAACGCAAACTACCATGCGCAATTTCATGTGGCAGACCTATTGCCAACAACACATGGCTAGGGTCTAACGAACCTGATGTGCACGCTGAACCGCTCGACGCACAAATACCTTTATCGTCAAGCAGTAACAATAAACTTTCGCCTTCTATACCCTCAAATGACATATTAAAATTGTTTGGCAAACGATTTACTAAATCGCCATTGATTTTCGAATGTGGAATTTTAGTTAACGCGTCGAATAATTTATTGCGAAGTTTAATTTCATGCTCAGCAGTTTGTTGCATTTCCTTACATGCCAAATCAAGCGCAACACTCATGCCAACAACACCTACAAGGTTCTCTGTGCCTGCACGACGATTACATTCCTGTGCACCACCATGAATAAAACTGAATAAAGGCGTGCCTTTTTTGCAATACAATGCACCTACACCTTTTGGCCCATGAAATTTGTGCCCAGACAGGCTCAACATATCGATATTCATATCTTTTACATCAATTGACAAATGTCCAACTGCTTGCACTGCGTCGGTGTGAAAGATGACATGTTTTTCACGGCAAATTGCACCGATTTCTTTTATTGGTTGAATTGTGCCAATTTCATTGTTTGCAAACATGATGGTTACTAAACAAGTTTTGTCGGTTATCGCTTTTTTAAGGTCGTCAATATGAATAATGCCGTTTTCGTATACCGGCAAATACACAATTTCAAAGCCTTGCTTTTGTTTTTCTTCTAAGGTATGCAAAATTGCATGATGTTCAAATGCCGATGTAATGATTTGATTTTTCCCTGTCAATTTGCCATATTTGCATGCTGTTTCAATTGCCCAATTGTCACTTTCACTGCCACCAGATGTAAAATAAATTTCATCAGTGTCAGCATTTAAACATCTTGCCATTGTTTGCCTTGCAGACTGCAAATGTTCTTTTGCAATTTGCCCTAATGAATGTAAACTGCTTGCGTTGCCATAAATCTCATCAAAATAAGGCAACATTGCAAGTTTCACTTCTGACCTTACAATTGTTGTGCCAGCGTTATCTAAATAAATCGTTTTTTGTTTATTTTGCATATTTTTCCTTTTACTTGTATTCCTACTAATTTGGTATGATTTTTAAAATTTTAAAAACGCCTTTTTAAACTGTCAACACGACAGCCTTTTGGGCGCGTTTTTTACAAACTTATTTTAACATAAACTTGATTTTTGCTAACACCTGCTAATACAGTTTGTTGTTAAACAAAATTTGTTACAATTTTTTGTCTATTAAATTTTTAAGTGTAATTCCATCTAAATAGTTTACAATCATGGCATTAAGTTTTTCCCAACAACCCACGCTGTCGCATTTGTTTTGCATTTGGCACACACTACCCTTTTTTAAACAAGGTGCCAAACAAGGTAAATCATTGGTGGCGTTTAAAATTTGTGCAACTGTTATTTTCTCCGGTGAAATTTTAAGTTGATACCCACCCTTTGAACCACGCACACTTTCAACTAGTTTCACCTTTACTAGCATTGCAATAATCTTTTCAAGGTACTTTGTTGTTATGTTTTGTTTTTCACTCAACTCCGCAACTGAAACATATTGATTTGGGTGTTTTGCAATCTCTGCCATAACCCTAACTGCATATCTTCCTTTTGATGAAATTTTCATTTAATACACCTTTACCTACCAAAACGGTATGAATTAATTATATACCTACATTTTTTATTTGTCAACAGTTAAACATAATTTTTTATAAAACCTGTTGACCTACTAAATCCTTATCTTTAATTACAAGCATTAAAACGCCTGCCAAAGGATTGTTTCCAAGCAA
Source organism: uncultured Clostridia bacterium (assembly GCA_934772045.1). Classification (GTDB taxonomy): domain Bacteria; phylum Bacillota; class Clostridia; order Christensenellales; family UBA1242; genus Onthoplasma. The sequence continues at coordinate 26,775 of CAKVMH010000004.1, read as the reverse complement.
AGTTAAAATTGCCATAGGCTTTAATTCTTTTTTCGTTTTTGCTGTGTTCAACTTTTTCAAAGCAAAAATGCCCACCGACCAACTTATTACAGTTGCATAAATACATGTTAGAATCAAAAATATAATCGGTGTACCCCAAAAAACAGTGGTTAACACTGAAACCACGACTGATAAGGGGTTAAAAATCATGCTGAAAACGATTGAAAATTTAATAAGTTTTAACATATTTTAGTTTATGTAACCTTTTAAATATTTATTTAACTAGTTATTAAATACTTCAATCGTGTTTTTATTTTGCGTTAATAGAAAACGATTATGTAGTTAAGAACATGTGTTGTCTTGGTATTAGTTTTTATATTGTTATAGTGTTATAAAACACATTTTATTTATTTTTCATTTATTTGGCGTTTTTATCGCACAAATATGTTAAAGGTTTGTTATAAACTTTTTCATATAACGCCTTCCACATGTCATAGTTTTGCTGTTTCATATTTTCAATGTTTTGTTTGTCGTTTAGACCTTTATCAAGATATATAGGTTTAAGAATGTGCATGGTGTGTATTTGAACAGGGAAACCATCTGCGCCAATTTGGTCGCTATCTTCCATTGTGACAAAACAAGGAATGACTGGCACATTATTTTTAACAGCAAAGCGGAATGCCCCTGTTTTTAATGGCTTAGGCTTGCGGTAATTCCACCACATACTTTCTTCTGGGTAGACAAGCACAAAATTGCCTTCTTGTAAAAGTTCATTAGTGGCACGTAAAAACTTTTTCATTGTGTCCTTATTTTGGCTTAAAGGTAAAGTGTCGCAATATTTAAATATAGGTTCAAAGCCCCTTGGCGGGTTTGTGTAATTTCCTTCGCGTATCACTTTATACATGCGTTTATGCTTTAATTTTGCTTGCCTGAAAGTTTGGTCCATAATAAAACTGTCAATCACACCAAAATGGTTGCAGGTGACGATTGCCCCAGTTTTAACTGAGCGCATATTTTCAAGACCTTCAATCTCATTAAGCCTAAACATACCGTCATTTTTTAATTTTTTTAGCATTTTGCCAGCTATTTTGTATGTGAAAAACCTTTTGATTTTATCTGATAGCTTTTTATGCTTATAATCAATTTCATTAGGTTTAAGTTCGATTGTTGGTGGGTCGACCTCAACATCGACATCGAATATGCCTTTTGTTTCCAGTTCTTCAATTTTCTTTAAAACTTCTAACCTATCTTGTGCTTTTTTGATTTCTTCCATTGTTACTCCTTAAAATTGAAGAATTTTTTACCTTGCAAAATCGTTGTTAATTTACACTAACAGTTTTTATTAACCATTCTGCCCTTGTGGCTTGGTTGGCACTGAACTTAATTCAAGCCCTGCGAATATGTCTGCATTTTCCAATTCTTCCACATCACATGCAACCACTGTATTTTTAACTAATGGAGAACCTTTATCTTTAAATATTTCGTCAACAATTTTCTTTATCCTTGCATTGTCCACAATATCGTTTGCTTGTGCGACAATGTTTTCACAAAGGTTTTTAGTTTGTTCTTCTGCTAACTTAATAGATTCTTCTGTTACATTTGCTTTCATTTGTGCAATATCTTTTAAATAACCGCTTGATTTTGCATAATTCCAAAAATAATCTTCGTACAAAATGCCGTCTTTTTTCCAAGGTTTCAAATCTAAGTTATAGTGGAAAATTTTAATATCCTTTTCTTTGATTGTCGCTGACGGGAAAGGTTGTTTGTTCCAAACTGAATTAATTAACCTAACCTTACCACGGCAAATGCAGTTTAGATAGTCTTGGTCTTGTGCAACTTGGAATTTAACTTTGCCTAGTAAATCAATAAATTTACCTTCAAAGTCAATTTCACGCAAGCGTTTGCAATTCATAAGCAAAATGCCAGCATTGAAATATTTTGTATGATTACCTTTGCCTAGTGGAACGTGCTTTTCAACATAATCCCATGCAAGAGGTGTGCATTGTACAAATTCATCAGGGATTGCGCCAACAAAATTGTTGCCTAAATCTGTGTTGTAAAGTTCTGAAATATCGCCTTGGACAACAATATCGCTGTCCAAATATAAAACCTTGTCATAATGTTTGTATAGGTTTGGAATGAAAAGCCTATAATATGTTGCTTTTGAGTAATAGTCGCGTGTGTGTAATTTGCTTGCAATAAGTTCGACATATGATGAAATGTCTTCAAAACTGATTTTAAAAATTTTGTTGTTGTACTTGTTGCGTATAATATTTTGGTTTTCTTCGCTGACATTGTTTGAATGCAAAATTTTAATATCATATTTGTATTGGCGTGAAGCATTTGTTTCCAAAGATTCTAGCGACACTGCCAAAAATGGAATGTATTTATCATCACATGTGAAGATAATTGGTATGATGTTGTCTTTTTTATTTTTGTTCATTTTTTATTTCCCCTTTTAAATTTTTTAAACTATTTTCATAACACTTTTTTAAGTAAATGTATTCATATAAAATGTCGTCAAATTGATAGTAATGGAACACTTTGTGTACCTTGCTTACATGCCATTGTTTGATGTTCGCAGTGTGTGGGTAAGGCGTCCAAAACAGCCTTTTGCTGAAATGCCTTACAACTGTTGATTTATGGCAAAACTTTTGGTCGTTAAACTTTTGTGGCAAAGTTTTAAATTTTGTTGTTGAACGCCAAATTGCATCTTGGTCGGCGAATAACATCTTCTTGGTTTTAATCAAATTACGTGCTTTGGCAAATAAGCCTGTCTTTTTAATTTCTGGCATATTAAGAAGCAAAACGCCTGCATTAATATACCTTGGGTTTATTGTGAATTTCCCATAATGATCTTGCGCCGCTGCGTACTCGTATCCTTCAATGTCTTGATTATAAAGTAATGTAATGTCACGGTTAAACATAATGTCAATATCAAGGTAAAGCAATTTATCTGGCACATCTGGGATAAGATCCGCAAATAAGCGAAGCAATGTGTAAGGTGAGCAATAGCACTGTTCATTTGGGCTGTTTTCAAACTCTTGCTTATATAAGTCGCCTACATCAATTTTTACAACACTGTTTTCTTCATTGTAACTTTTGGCAACCTTGTCCAAAAATTGAACCATTTTATCATCAATTGCTGTATATTCAGGTTTTATCCTTGTTATGTCCATTGTGTAAATGTAAAATTTAAATGGCTCTTTTGTTGTTGTGCGCATGAATATTGAAAGCATAGTGGTCAACGCACCATCGAACACTTTTGAATTGCCTGAAAATAAAACATTAATCATTCGTGTACTCCTTTTATAAATTTAACTAATAATTTTGTGTGCACACACATTAATTAACAAATGTTAAACTGTTCTTAATGCACCAATTTAACAATTATGTGTTGTATTTTTTTCATTTGAGTTTTCTATCTTTGTATCTTTTTTAATGTACTTCACAAATTCATAATCACTCAGTTTACTGCGTTCAACCATTGTTTCGTAAATTTGGTCACGCAAGGCTTGTGTCCTTTCTTTTGTTGGCAATTCAGTGTTTGGATAAAATGGACCGTCCACATAGGTCGTGATTTGCACTTTACCATTTTTTCGTTTGTGATATGTGTTAGTAAAACAAAATGCAGGAACATTGTACTTCACTGGATACCTAAACGAAGTGGAAACAAATGGGCGAATTTTTGTGTAGTATGGCCAAATGTGTGCTTCTGGGTAAATTAATATTGATTTGTGTTTTTCCATCAATTTGTCAACTGCCGAAACAAACCTTTTAGTTTCGTGTACATTAGTTGGCACTGGCAATGCACCTAAACGCTTGACCAACCAACCTAAACCTTTTAAATTTAAGTTTACTTGGTTAACCATGACATATGCTTCATGGTTTGCAAGGATTTTGGGCATAGCCGCGTCGAAGAACTGCTGAGTGTGGTTGCCATAAATAAAGTAGCCTGTCTTTTTAACTTTTTTGAAAAGTTTTTTATTTTTAACTTTCCACTTAAACCTGCATTTGGCATGCAAGTAGGCAACTGGGTAAGCAACAATTTTATTCCAAAAAAAATGTTTAATTTGCCAAAACGGATTTGTACTGAAATAAACAAACTTATCACTAAGCGGTTTAATATCGTCTTTCGTTTCAGCAAAATCATCATTTAATTCATCACTGAAATAAATAACTTGTTGTTCCTTCATGCGTCCTCCAGTGTTGTAATATTAATATTTGTTTATTCATTTTTGCAAGAGAATTGCCAAATTTTGCTCTAAACTTAGGTTACTAAAATTAGATAATTTATTTTCGCACATGAGAGTTTGTATTTTTCTCTCACGTACTTGGAAAGTCAATTCTAAAACTCTATTGTGAATAGAATTTTCTGCTACAATGTGAAATTTAAGTGCAACTTATATATAATTTTATCTTTTTATTTAATTTTAAACTCTAAAATGGATTACCGCTTAAAAATTATTCGGAAAAACACCAAATGTAGATTTTTGACGAAAATTGTTTTTAAATATTGGTCATTTATGATAATATTCATATATGGAAACAGAAGAAAAAGAAAATAAATTAAATATTGAAGTTGAGCCAAACAACAATAAAAAACAAAAAAAATCAAAAAAATTTAAACAGAAACGAAAAGCTTGGTTTAGGTTTATGAAAAAGCTTATGGTTTGCCGTTATAAACGCCCCGAATTTGTGTTTTTAGGTGAAAAGCCCACGAAAGGAGCAATTATAATAAGTAACCATGAAGGCACCGATGCCCCACTATCACTTGAAATGTATTGCGATTTTCCTATCCGTTTTTGGGGAACAGGCGAGATGAATTCAGGGCTTAGAAAACTTTATGCATATCAAACTAAAGTTTACTACCATGAAAAAAAGCATTGGAATTTATTTCTTGCCAGAATGTTTTGTTTAATTGCTAGCCCGCTTACAAATTTATATTATAAAGGGCTTAATTTAATTTCCACCTTTCACGATGCAAGGTTCCGCCAAACATTGAAAGAAAGTTTGAAAGCTATTCAAGATGGTGACAATGTCGTGATTTTCCCTGAAAAGTCTGACAAAGGTTATCTACCCCAACTTGAAGGGTTTTATAAAGGGTTTTTGTCTTTCGCTGATGTTTGTAAAGCAAAAGGTATTGATGTGCCGATTTATGTTTCTTTTTTTAAAATTAAGGAAAAAGTTTACATTTTTGACGCGCCTGTTAAATATAGTGAACTAACAAAAGATGGCGCAACACGTGATGAGATTGCGCAAAAATTGCTTGCCCGTTGCAACGAATTGGGCAGAATGGAATTTGAAAGTAAAAAGAAAAAGTGTAAAAACAAAAAAAATAAGCAGAAAATTGCTTAAAAATTTTGTTGGATTTTATGGAAATTAATTTTTTATGCAGTTTTTCTTGCTTTTAACAGCGTTTTTGTGTATAATTACATTAAACTTAAAATGAATTTCATTTTTGGGATTAAAAGGAGTTCGTATGGAAAAATCTAAGAATAATGAAAAACTTTACCGCTTAATCCAAACCATTGCAATTGTTGGCATGTTTGTGTCTGTTGCGTTGGTAATTATGATGGGATTTGAATACATCAAATACTCATCAGGAATGCTTGCCCTTGTGCTTATCATTTTGGTTGTTAGCGTATGCTGTATGATGACACTACCATGGGTTAAGGTACTGAGCAAAGGCGAATTTAAAATCTTATGTTATGTTATGTTTGGATTGACAGCTTTTAGCTGTATACTTTGGATTGTTGACATAATTGTTGGCATCAAAATTGCAGATGCGATTAAAGCTGAAAATGCAGGACTTTTGATTGGTCAATTACGCTTTTTGAAAATCAGTTTAATTATATCATTTCAAATTATAGTTACAAACTCAATTGCAACATTTGTAGTAAAATACCGCAAAACAATGATTGCTTTTCAAGTTGTGACATACATAAGCCAATTATTCCTTGACTTTTATGGTTCAATAGCACTAGCTTCAGTAAAAATTGGAAACAACGGATTTGAACCAATTGCAAACGCAGGGTTTTTGTCAAACAAGTTGACAATAATGTTTGCAATCATGGCTTTAGCCTTTGTTGCTATTTCAAATGGAATTATTCGAAATATGGATAGACGCCGTCAACGCGAAGGTGTCCCAATGTTTGGCGACGATAAACTTGCAAAACAAAAAGATGATAAATCTGTTCAAGCTCAATTAAAAGAACTTAAATCATTGCTTGACCAAAACCTTATAACTGAAGAAGAATATGCTAAAAAACGTGATGATTTAATTAATCAACTTTAAGTGAATGGCTTGCTTAGTTTAATTCAGATGCAAAAGATTTAAAATACAATAAAAAAGCCACTTTAATTAGTGGTTTTTTTGTGTGAATAATGTAAAGCAAGTTAAAGTGTATTTTTATGTCGATATGCTCAGTTTTACACTGTCGCCCTGTTATTTATATTGTTATTTAAGTATAATTTAGTGGACAAAAAATTAAACTTTTGTTACAATGAGAAAAGTATTAATTTGAAAGGATTTTTTATGGGATTATTTTCTTACTTATTCGCTTCGGACAACAAACGAAGCCTTAACAAAATTGAAAAAATTGTAAAACAAATTGAAGATAAAGCAGATTATTATTCTGCCATGAACGACAGCGAATTGCAAAGCCAAACACAAATTTTTAAAGACAGGCTTGCAAGCGGTGAAACAACTGACGACATTTTGCCAGATGCTTTTGCTGTTGTGCGTGAAGCTGCAACGCGTGTTTTAGGCATGCGTCACTTCCATGTTCAACTTATTGGTGGTGTTGTTTTGCATCAAGGTCGTATTGCAGAAATGCGCACAGGTGAAGGTAAAACTTTAACTGCAACAACCGCGGTTTATTTGAACGCACTTACAGGCAAAAATGTGCATGTAATTACCGTCAATGAATACTTGGCAACCACACAAGCGGAAATGATGGGCAAGTTGTACAAATTCTTGGGCTTAACTATTGGTTGCACCCTTTCTGGGCAACAACCAGCCGAAAAGAAAAAGGCATACGAATGCGACATCACATACGGCACAAACAATGAATTTGGCTTTGACTATTTGCGCGACAATATGCAAGTTAGCAAAGAATACAAAGTGCAACGTGGGCACAATTTCTGTATTGTGGACGAAGTGGACTCTATTTTAATTGATGAAGCGCGCACACCGCTGATTATTTCTGGCGCTGGTGGCAAATCAACCGACCTTTACTCTGTTGCCGACAATTTCGCAAAAAGGTTGAAACCAGAAGATGTTGACATCGACATCAAACACAAACAAATTCGCTTAACCGAAACTGGTGTAAGCAAGGCTGAAACTTATTTCAAACTTGAAAATTTGAGTGATATTCAAAACCTTGAAATCAACCACCACATCAACAATGCCCTTCGTGCTAACTTTATTATGGAACGCGACATCAACTACATTGTTAAAAACGATGAAGTGCTTATCGTTGATGAATTTACTGGCCGTATCATGCAAGGCAGGCGTTACAGCGACGGTTTGCACCAAGCAATTGAAGCAAAAGAAGGTGTTAAAATCAATGAAGAAAACAAAACACTTGCAACCATTACCCTTCAAAACTACTTCAAACTTTATTCAAAACTTAGCGGTATGACTGGTACTGCAAAAACCGAAGAAAGCGAATTTAACAAAATTTACAACCTTGACGTTGTAACCATTCCTACAAACAAGCCGGTTCAACGTGTTGATGAACAAGACCTTATCTTCTTCACCGAACAAGCAAAATATAACGCTATTGTTGAAGAAATTAAGGAAAAATATGAAAAAGGTCAACCTATCTTGGTTGGTACTGCGTCAGTTGAAAAAAGTGAACGCATAAGCCGTGAAATTAAAAAACTTGGCATTCCACACAACCTTTTGAATGCTAAAAACCATGAATTGGAAGGTCAAATTGTTGCACAATCTGGTCGTGTTGGTCAAGTTACAATTGCAACAAACATGGCAGGTCGTGGTACCGATATTTTGCTTGGTGGTAACCCTGAATTTTTGGCAAAACAAAAAATGCTTAACGAAAATGTTGAGCCTGCCGTTATGGAAAAAATCACTTCATACAACGCAGATTTAACCGACGAAGAAAAGGTTTTAAAGGAAAAATATCAACAGTATTTGGCAGATTTTAAAAAGGTTACTGACGAAGAAAAGAAAAAGGTTATTGAACTTGGCGGGCTTCACATTCTTGGCACTGAACGCCATGAATCACGTCGTATTGATAACCAGTTGCGTGGTCGTGCTGGCCGTCAAGGTGACCCAGGTTCAAGTATCTTCTTCATCTCATTGGAAGATGACTTACCACAACGGTTTGGCGAAAATAGAATGAAAAACTGGTTCGCTATCGCCTTCCGCGGTAATGAAGATATGCCTTTGCAATCAAGGATTTTAACAAGGTTCTTTGAGTCTGCACAAAAGAAAGTTGAAGCAATGAACTTTGGCATGCGTAAAAACGTGCTTGAATATGACGATGTTTTGAACAAACAACGCCAAATCATTTACGGTGAACGCGACAAAGTGCTTGATGGTGTGGACATTCACCCACAAATCCTTGAAATGCTTAAAGAATATGTGTTTGAAACTTGCCTTAACTATTTAGACGAAGCAAAGCCTTACTTCGAATGGGATTTGGAACCATTGAATAAAGAGTTAGAAGCAAAACTTTTGGCACCAAACACAAATTTGGTTACTGCTGAATTTGTTGACGGGCTTGACGCACATCAAGTTGCACAAAATGTTTATGAAAAATTGTTGGAAATTTACGAAGCAAAAATTGCCGAAGTTAAAAAACTTAATATTGATTTCAGCATTTTGGAACGTAACATTTTGCTCCGCGTTGTTGATAAGTTCTGGACTGATCACATCGACGCTATGAACACCCTTCGCAATGAAATTGGCATTATGGCTTATGGTCAAAAAGACCCTATCGTTGCATACAAAAACGACGGTTTTGAAATGTTCGACAAGATGATTACCGACATACGCGACTACACTGCCGAAACATTGTTTAAATCACAACTTAAAATTGAAATCGTGCCTAAGCGCCCTGTTGGTCCCGTTGCTGGCGGACAAACAAATAAAACCGAACAATCAAGCGCACGTAAAAAAGATGTTCATATTGGACGTAACGACCTTTGCCCTTGCGGGAGTGGCAAAAAATATAAAAACTGTTGCATGATTAAAGATATGGCAAATAAATAACATTACAAAATGCAAAAAAAACACGGACTTATTATCCGTGTTTTTTTGTATCCCCTTTTTATTTTGTTACATTTGAATATAATTTTTTCGTGTTAATCGTGTTAACATTTTCAACACTGTAAACTACAATTAACCTTATCTCGAATTTGTTTAATGGCTTAATTTCTCAATTATTTTCATCATGTATTAGAATTTAAATTGCCGTTAATCAACACTTTTAGTCAGCATAAACAACAGTAAGTTCATATCGATTTGGGTGACTATCCTCAACAGATTCATCGGCTGGAGTATAATATACAAATCTTGTAATCTTATTATTGCTAATTTTAATTGTTAAGTTTTCACCATGCTCATATAACTTACCATTAAGTGATACTTGGATTTCATATTCATATTCTGTATCGCTAGATTTTAAATAACTGAAACTTACTGTTGAATCAATGTTATTTTCAAAGTTAGCGATGATAGGTAGTATAGTTGATTCTGTATCATTACCAACATAACATCTTGCGCTACTATTGTATGTGAAAGTAGTTGATGTTTCGCTTGGAGATTGTGACACAAGTGATAATGTGTGATCGGCAGACTTTAATGCACTAATAAGTTCTTTTGCATTTGTCAAACCTTCTTCAATTACCAAATCACCAGTAACAGTTTCAAAGTCTTTTTCAGCATAATCAAAGTATATTGTTTCATCAGATTTGTTACTGTCTGTCAATTTTGTATGCTTAACACTTAATATTTTATTGTCATCATAAACTATTTCTATGACGTGATTTTCAGGTGTAGAAAACCCACCATTATAGTTAAAATCATATTCCAATTTAGCATTGTACATATTTTTGCCGTTTGTAAATTTTTTGTATGTAAATGTCTTTTGTGTATTTGTGTATTTGCTGGTATCTGTTGATGACGCATGTTCAAGCAATTCGTTTAGATTAAAGTTTGCTATTGCACCAATCACCGCGCTTTCGCTACCCCAATATCCAACTTCTGCATTGTAATCTTCTACGGCAGTTGTTGCACCTACCCAAGCACCTGATTCTTTTGAATATTCTTTTAAATAAAGTTTTTCATTCTCTACCATTACAGATTGCATAAAAGATTCATCGAAACGTTGAGTAGCAAAACTATTATTAGAAAGATAGTGATAATTAAATTGTGTAGAATAAGCAGAACTTAATACAAAATCCGTGATATCCTCACCATTACGACTATAACACTTTGTTTCAGTATTTGACGTGAATGATGATGAATACAATTGTTCGTTAATTGAAACCAATTTAGATTCCATTTGGGCACTTGTCATTGTTTCATCAACTTTGTAATAAATGCCGTAAACATCAATGTCGCCTGTTACATTGTCAGTTGCCCTGTCCCATTCAACAAAGGTGTAGCCTGGGCATTCAACTGAAGCGTCGCTTGGAAGGGTTGACGCTTGGCCATGTCTAACATTGTCGTCACGATAAATCATGTAACCGTAAGCGTTGTAGAATTTTACAGTGTGAACTTCGGTTGCTTCGATAACATTTACTGTTATTTTAGTTTCTTCACCGCGGAATTTAATTGTGATGATGTAACTGCCAGATTTTGTGTTTACAAGTTGTTTTGCATTATCATCTAACATACTGGTGGTTACTGCCATTTCTGCTGAACTTCCGTCTTCATATTCCACTTTGATTTTAATGCCCGCTTCGTCAAATTTGCCGACAACAATCTCCGCTGGAACGGTTGAAGAAACAACAGAAATCTTTGAAATGTTTTTGTTGGCTTTTGCACAAGCAGTCATGCAAATTGCGGACAATACAAATGCAACTGCAACAAGCAATTTAACCAACAAATTATTTTTTGTTTTTGTCATTTTTTCTCCTTTTAATCTACCTTAAACCACCATGGGGACGAATATGGCTTAGTTTTTTGGTAAATATCAACAATATTATATCCTACAAAATGTAGTAAGTCAACAAAATGTAGGAAAAATTGACGAAAATGTAATTAATGAAAAATAACAATTTTGGGCGTATACTTAAACAATTAAGGGTTGAAAAAGGTCTTTCACAACGTGAATTAGGCAAAATTTTTAATGTGGTTAACCAAACTGTAAGTTTTTGGGAAATTGGTGCGCGTGAACCTGACTTAGATACGCTTATTTTGATTGCAAATTATTTCCAAGTGAGTGTTGACTTTTTACTTGGTGTTGATATTATTTAAAATTCCTTTCCACTAAATAAGTGCAATTTTAAAGGCAAAGCAGTTTAACTACCATTTGGTACTCATTACATTCGTACCAACCAACACTAACCAATGGAACAAGACAAAGTAGGACATTTTAAAAACGCTAAAAAGAATATATATATAATTGGGTTTTACTGGCGATTATAATTTATTGTTTGGCGGAATAAAGAACTATCATTCACTAGCATTCATAAAATAGTGTGCCTTTAGTATAAATTAAAAAACTACCCTGATTTTTACTTAAATGCGGGTAGTTTTTTAATCTATTTATTTCATTACGAATTTATTTTGCAAATGTGTATCATTTCACGACGAATTATTCATGCGTTTTATTTAAAAATTACATCTCACGGCGTGATTGAAGGGCTTTTGAAAGGGTCATTGCGTCGGTGTACTCCAACTCACTGCCCATGCTTACGCCTTGTGCAATACGTGACACTTTGATGCCCATTGGTTTAAGCATGTTTGCGATGTACATTGCAGTTGCTTCGCCTTCAACATCTGGGTTTGTTGCAACAATAACTTCTTGTGTGTTTTCCGTTTGAACGCGTGATAAAAGTGACTTTAAGTTTATATCATTCGGCCCTTTGCCTTCAAGCGGATTAATGACGCCATGCAAAACATGGTATGTGCCATTAAATTCGCGCACCTTTTCAAGCGCGGTTACATCTTTTGGCTCTTTTACAACGCAAATGATGTTGTCCTTTTTAGGGCGTGAACATATGTCACAAACTTCCTTATCTGTGAAGTTTGCACAAATTTTGCAATAATGGATTGTTTCCTTTGCAGTCACCATTGCATCTGCAAAATCTTTAACTTCGCTGTCCGACAAGGTCAGCAAAAAATAAGCGTACCTTTGTGCTGTTTTTTTGCCAACACCTGGTAAGTGTGAAAATTCATTTACAAGCCTTTCCATTGAGTCAATTTGGTTCATTACATCAACCCACCAAGGCCACCCATGGCACCCATTTTGCTTTTGCTGAGTTCATCAGCTTTGGCAATTGCGTCGTTGAAAGCAACCACAAGCAAATCTTCAAGCATTTCAATGTCGTCTGGGTCAACTGCGTTTTTGTTGAGTTTAACCGATTTCAATTCCTTTTTACCAGTCATTGTCACTTCAACCATGTCGCCACCAGCCTTGCCAACAACTTCCGCACTCTCTAATTCTTCTTGTGCCTTTTCCATTTGTTCTTGCATTTTGCGGGCTTGTTGCATGAGGGCATTCATATTCATACCGCCACCGAAGCCACCGTTAAAACCACCATATGCCATAAAATTCTCCTTAACCTTTTAATTAAACGATTGTTTAATATATTTACTTATTCTTTAAACTTAATTTTTGACTTAAATGCGTCCTTTAAACTGTCCTTAACATCTTGTGTTGAGGCATTTGTTTTATCATACTGGATTTCAATATCCTTTATGCTGTCGTCAAACAAATTAACTAACTCTAATATTACATTAAGGCGTTCTTTATTGTCAATCATTTGGAACGAGCCCAAATCATTTGTGTGCAAAATAAGTTTGTTTAAGCGTTTTTCCACTTTGACAATGTTGATTAAAGCGTTAGACAAAGCAAACAAGTTGCGTTCCTTTGTTTTTATGAGCACATTGCCCCATATTTTGTCAATTTCATTTGAACTTTCTGCCTTAATTTCTGGCTGTTGAACCGGCACAACAACTTGTGTTGGAGCCTTTGTTTCTGTTACCATGGTAGTTGGGTTAACAAGCAAACTAAGGCAAGTGGATTCAAACAAATTTTCTGGGTTTATGCTGTATTTTAAATCTAATTCCACTTCCGCAAAACGGCTGAATGCAATTTTAAGCAATTCCAAGTCGAACTGAGAAGCGATCTCCGCGTAACTAGCAAATTCACCCGGTAAAATGTCAAGCACGGTGTAATCGCCAACGCCAACTTTTATCATTATAAGGTTTTTAACAAAATCTGCCATTTCCTTACAAAGCACTTGTATGTTTTTACCACTGCCCAACGCACGCTTAACAGCGACAAACAATTTGTTAATGTCCTTGTTTGCAATGCTTAACAAAATGTCCTTTATACTGTCCTTGCTGGACAAGCCTATAACACTTTCAGTTTGTGCGTAAGTTATTTCATTGTTGCAATATGATGCGACGCTATCCGCAATTGAAAGCATGTCACGCACACTGCCTTCGCCCGCTTTGGCAATAAGATGTAATGATTTTTCATCGTAAGTTATTTTGCGTTTATCAAACACATTTTTTAAATGTTCAGCCAACAAATTGACTGGCAACAATTTAAAGTCGAAACGCATACAGCGCGACAAAATTGTGGCTGGAAGTTTGTGAATTTCAGTGGTTGCCAAAATGAAAATGACATGTTTTGGTGGTTCTTCAAGTGTTTTTAACAAGGCATTGAAGGCGCTGTCGGTTAACATGTGCACTTCGTCCACGATATAGACCTTATACTTCCCTATTAGTGGTGGATATGCTACCTTTTCGCGCAAGTCACGTATTTCTTCCACGCGGTTGTTTGAAGCGGCATCAATTTCAAAAATATCTGTGTTAGGCTCATTAAGTGCAACACATTCAGCACACATTCCACATGGATTGCCGTCAGTTGAATGCGTACAATTCACTGCGCGAGCAAAGATTTTTGCAGTGCTGGTTTTACCTGTACCCCTTGGCCCACAAAACAAATATGCATGCGATAAATTGTTCGATTTAACCTGGTTCTTTAATGTTTTAATAATATAATCTTGCCCTATAACATCATCGAAGGTTTTTGGCCTAAATTCGCGGTATAATGCTAAACTCATTGAATATCTCCTTTTAATGTCCTTAATATCCTTTTAATGGCTTGCAAATTGTTGTCCACTTGCTTAGTTGTCATGCCCATTGCGTCTGCCATTTCAACATAACTTTTACCATTTAAAAACATTTTTAAAAGTTTAAATTGTTCGCTTGATAGCAAACTTTTAATTTTACTCATAACAACGACATTTTGTTCGCGGTTTATGTAATCTTGCTCAAAGTCCGTGTCGTCAACAAGGACAAGTTTTAAATTTTCGTCATCGTCGTCGCGGTCGTCAAAATGGCTAATTGGAACGTAATTATTTAATGGGCTGTTTTTTTTGCGATTTGCGTTTTTAATAGCGGTTTGAATTTGATGTTCAATGCAAAGCGAAGCAAATGCACTGAAACTGTGATTTTTGTCCGGTTTATAGCCGTAAACTGCCTTAAATAGACCAATCATACCTTCTTGTATGATGTCGTCAAGTCCGCCACCAACCAAAAAATATTCACGCGAAATGGCGCTAACTTTTGGGCGAAACATATTCACAATGTTTTCCATTGCAATTTCATCACCTTTTTGCGCTTTAAGCACCAATTCTGTTACGTCTTCCAATTAATTTCTCCTTTGCCTTACAACTTCATAAATAGCAATTGCGCCTGCACATGACGCATTAAGGCTGTTGACCAAACCATACATATCTAACGAAAGCACTTCGTCCGCCGTTTCTTTAACAAGGCGCGAAACACCTTTGCCTTCACTGCCGATTATAAGCGCGGTTGGATAAGTGAAATCTGCTTCATAAATGCGCTTACTACCTGCTTCTAAGGCGTATGTCCATATGCCTTGTTCTTTTAAATATTCAATTGTGCGTGTCAAATTTTTAACAAGTGCCACTTTGATATGGCTCACCGCACCAACACTGGTTTTATATACAGTTTCGTTAACCAAACATGCACGATTTTCAGGGATAATAACGCCGTCCACGCCTGCACATTCGCATGTCCTTATAATTGCACCAACATTATGTGGGTCAACAATGCTGTCTAAAATAACGATGAATGGTGCTTTGTTGTTGTCCTTTGCGTGCTGTAAAATATCATCCACATCCGCATACTTATAATTTGGCACATATGCAATCACGCCTTGTGTTTTGCCTTTATAAATTTTTTCAAGCAACACCTTGTCCACAATTTCAACTGCAATATTCAATTTGCGGGCAGAGTCAATTATCCTGTTAATGTCAGCATTATTTGTTTTTTCTGCCAAAATTTTATCAATTTGTGCGCGTGAACTTATCAATTCATTAACAACATTTATTCCTTCAACTATCATAATTTTTCAACCACATACCTTTTAAAAATTTCGTTTAATTTTGTGTTTTGTTTTTCCAAATGCCAAAAGCCAACAAGCGCTTCAAACTGAGTTGCCAAGCTGTATTCCTGCAAACTTGAATTTTTTGCCTTATTGTTAGGGTGCGCGTTCCTTGCACGCATTGCAATTTCAGTTTCTGTTTCATTCAAAAGCGGTCTAATTTGCTCCATAATTATTGCCTGATTTTTTGCACACACTATTCCGTTGGCAATTTTGTTTAGCATGTTGGCTTTGAAATCGGTTTTGTTTATGAGATACTCCCGCACCATGAGTGTGAAAACTGCGTCACCCAAATACGCCAATGTTAACGCATTTTTTTGGTATATCTCGTCCTTTATTTCATTTTTCATGCAAAAATAATAACATAATTTTATAATTTTGTAAAGTACAGTCAATTATTTAATAGTAATAAAAGGCACTAATTTATATGGTGAACCAGATTTTTAATGATTTGTTTTTATTTTACGGTTGTATGTTCTAAAAAAGAGCAAACTTGAACTTTACCAAACAAAAACCGACAAAAAAGGATAAAATTTTGAAAATCTTCCCAAAAGCTTTGACAAATGCAATTATTTTATTTATCCTATTATTAATTAAGCCAAATTGGCATTTAGTGGGGAATTATGGAATTTATTAAAAAAATGAAAAAGCGTGAGTTTATTGAAATGTCTTTAAAGACATTGATTGCTGTTTGCGCTTGTTTTATAGCAGTTATCCTTATGTGTGGTATGATTTATTCAATCGGCGTTAAATCGTTTATGAAATACGGCCCAAATTCGGTTATGACAGCTGGTGAAACAGTTGCTTATTGTATTGAAGTTGAAGATGACAAGTATTTTGTCCTTTTCTACAATCCAAGTGCAAAGCAAAACGACAAAAATGCTCCTGCCCTTAGTGCTAATCAAATCAGTGAAACAAGCCTTCGCACTAAACAAGAATGTGAAGAACTTGCTGTTAAAGAAGTTATATTTAAAGCACCTCCAGCAAGCATTGTTTTAGATGAATTTGTTGAGGGTTGGCACATCGCCATTGTTGCAGTTGTTGTTGCTGGCATTTTAGGTTACTTTGTTTACCGTTTCATCAAATTAGCAAAAGACTATGGTCAAGTTGAAAAGGAATTTGAAAAAACTGGCACAATTTCAATTGAAAACATGTAATTTAATGTAAGGTTTAAAATATAAACCCAACACATAATTAATTTGAAACTAAAAAGGCATCACTTGATGCCCTTTTTCTTTACCATTTTTTAAAAGCATGCATTTGTATATATGATTTTTAATAAAAGTATTCTAATTAAACAATAATTTTTTGTTGCTAGTGTGCATTGCCTATTTCATGCGCTTATCCTGAATTTGAACATTTGCTTGTTTTATTAACGGCATATATTCTGCCCACCGATATTCCCTAATAGGGATAGGCCTGTTTATGTCAAAGTACAACACCATTGCCGGATAAATGTGATGATACCTATCAAATATAGTAACCGCAAGCAAATGGTTTGTTGTTATTAATTTTTTTGCTTTCGCGTGGTAATTAAAATATGTCATACATATAGTGTATGTAAAAATATTTTAATTACTCTTGCTCTCCTTGTTTTGCTTCTATGCAAGCTAATTAAAATATGTCATACATATAGTGTATGTAAATATATTTTAATTACTCTTGCTCTCCTTGTTTTGCTTCTATGCAAGCTAATTAAAATATGCCATAATTTATTATGTGCAATAATATTTTAATTATCCTTGCTCTCCTTGTTTTGCTTCTATGCAAGCTAATTAAAATATGTCATACATATAGTGTATGTAAATATATTTTAATTACTCTTGCTCTCCTTGTTTTGCTTCTATGCAAGCTAATTAAAATATGTCATAATTTTATTATGTACAATAATATTTTAATTACCCTTGCTCAACATCATCAACAAAAAATGTCACCCTGAACATACTTAACATGTCAGGCTTTGCGTACTTATGTGTCACCCTGAGTGCAAACGAAGGGTCTTGTGCGTAGCACTTTTAAAGATTAATTTCTCAAAAGCAAGGCAAGCCTTGCAAGATTCTTCGCTCCGCTCAGAATGACAGACGAATATATATACATAATATTTTTTACCAAAATCGTTCAGGTTCTTCGCTTCGCTCAGAATGACAAATAAATGCAATTTCAAAGGGACACGAGAATTTTGTTGGCACTAAACTAATTTTCCAGTTGGAATTGAATAGATATAAGTGTTTTTAACTGGCTTATTATATGCTTTTTCAACTGCCATTGCGTAAAGCCTAAGTTGTTCGGCATATTTCTCTTTCAAAACTGACGGCTTTAAATTAGAAAATTTATAGTCGACAATGTCAAAATGGTCGTCAAACTCAACAAGCAAATCGACAACACCTTGAACAAGCACTTTATCTGTGTATGCGCTAGCCTTAACTAAACTGTTATAAGGCACAAACATCATAAAGTCCGCTTCCTTTTTTATTGCCAAAGCATTTTTAACAACAGGTTGCAATGCTGAATGTGCAAGGCGAATTTTATCGTAATCTACATCTTC
The DNA here is from genome assembly GCA_934772045.1 of uncultured Clostridia bacterium. Classification (GTDB taxonomy): domain Bacteria; phylum Bacillota; class Clostridia; order Christensenellales; family UBA1242; genus Onthoplasma. The sequence continues at coordinate 8,628 of CAKVMH010000004.1, read as the reverse complement.
AAATGACGTGTTTTGTGTGTATGGTTCGGTTAGATTTAAAAGTTCAAGCGCCTTATGATAATGTGTGCCGATTAGTGCTTTATCTTCATTTACAAGGTATTGTGTGTTTGGTGTGAGCCATAACTTTGTTTCAAACTTGGTTTGTTCACTTTGTTTGGAATTTAAACCTGTTACACTGTTTTTGAATGTTATTGAAAATTTGCTTGTGTTTGGATAAATGAAATTTGGTTTAACAAAATTGATTTCTGGTAACACATCGTTGAATGTTACTGTGTTATTTTCAGGATCGGTAAAAAACATAAACTCGCACAAATTGAAATCGGTTTTGCCTGCCATTATTGCGTCTTGATAGCAGGACAAAATCATGTTTAGGTAACTTGTTTTTTTAAGTTTTTCTTCCAACAACTTTTTAGGGTATTGCCCTGTAATATACAGTTTATTTTTTGCGCGTGTAAGTGCGACATAAAGAAGGCGCATTTCTTCCTTATACCCTTTGCTTGCGTTTGTCAATTTGATTGCATATTTTGGTAAACTTAATGTTTTTTGGCGGTTTACTGTGTCGAAATAATCTACACCCAAACCTATGTCGGCATTAAATGTGATTGTGTCGTGGTCGCGCAGGTATGAAAACTCTTTACTAGCGTTGAAAAGTATCACAACTGGGTATTCAAGCCCTTTGCTTTTGTGAATTGTTTGGAATGTGACGCTGTCTTCATTGTCCATGTCCAAATAATCATTGCCACGGCTAACATTTGTTTCAATGATTGTAATAAACTCGGCAAGGCTTAAAGAATTTTCAACTGAAAGTTTATTCAAAAACTGTTCAATTAACTGCAATTCTTTATCGCCGTAAGGGTGCGCCAAAAGGTAGTTTTTGACCTGCATATCATTCAAAATAAAGCGCAACAATTCAGCATTTGTGCTGACATATGATTGCATGCGGATAAGTTCAAGTTTTTTAAACCCTTCCGCGATTTTAAAGTTTTGAATGTTGGCAATTAAATCGTCATACAAACTGTTGTTAGGCGTGCGGAATTGCATAAAATCGTCCATTTGCAAGCCTGTTAAAGCGTAAAACGACGCTAAATAGTCGACATCATCGGCGGTGTTAATGACGCATTTTAAAATTGAAAGGAGCAGTTTAATGCCTTCGCTTGTGCTGGTTTCGAGTTTGTTGTTTAAGTTTATTGGCACATTGCATTGCCTTAACATATTGATTAAAATTGTGGAGTTTTCGTCGTTTGTGGAACGCGTTAAAATTGCAATATCCTTGTAAGTTAGTTTGCGGTTTTGTTTAAGTTTTGCGTCGTAAATTTCTGTGTTGATTAATTCTGTGATGGTTTTCACAACCAAAGCACATTCATATACTTTTGAGTTGGTTTGCCCTATTGAATTATTATGATTTTTGACGCTATAAACACCTTTTGTCAATTCCTTTTCGTTATCGGTTGCAACCAACATAATTTTTGGTTTAACATCTACGATGTCGTCACGGCGTGGTTCGATTTGCGAAGTTGTTTTGTAGTCGATGTCCGCAAGACGTTTTGTCATAAGAGTAGTGAAAATTTCGTTAATAAATTGCAAAATTACTGGGTTTGAGCGGTAGTTTATGTTCATGTCAAAGGCTGTGCCAGTTGACGTGTCGGTTTTGAAACTATCATATTTATTTAAGAACCATTCTGGGCTTGAACCGCGGAAACCATAAATTGACTGTTTTACATCGCCGACTGTGAAAATTTGTGTGTCCTGCCCTGCAATTTGTGCCATGATTTTATCTTGCAAAGGGTTTACATCTTGGTATTCGTCGATGAAAATGTATTTATATTGTGCTTGCAATTCTGCGCGGATTTTTTCATTTTTTAACAATTTTAACATAAGGCGTGACATGTCGTTAAAATCCATTAAATTATTTTTAGCTTTTATTCTTTCAAAATTCTGCATAAACAGTTTAAGCAAGTCTAACACATAGCCAAAATATGTGGTAATTTCTTCATTATGTAGGTCATAATTTTCGTCTATCCCTGCCGATTGCAACTTTTTAAAATAATCCTTTAATTGCTTAATTTGGTCGTTTATTTCATCAAGTTCAACAAATTCCTTTACTTGTTTAGTTGTGAAAGTTGAAAAATTAATTGTGTTAATTGCAATTAAATTTGCTTTTAGTGTTAACGCCTTATTCACTTTACTTAGTTCGGCAATATTGCTGTTGAAAACTGCCAAAATATTTGCTGGATAAATGCTTAAATTGCCCTTTAATAAGCCTAACAAATTAGTGCATTTTTCAATGATGTGCGCATTTACAATTTGTGCACTTTTTTCATTTGTTAAATATTCCATTTTTGACAAGCGCAAAAAACTTTCATAATCTTCTAAGTTGATTATGCTGTTGTAAATGTCTATAATTTGCTGTTCAAGGTTTGATAAATTCCTTGCATTACCGCCAAAAAGGTCAAGCAAAACATTAATTTTATTTTGGTCAGCGGAAATGGTTTCAACTGCTTGTTTTAATGCGCGGTTTATGTAATAGTCACGCGTGGTGTCGCTGATTATTTCCATGTTTGGGTTTAACTCTAACTCATAAAAATACTTCTTGATCGTTTTTGCATTAAAACCATCAATTGTGTCTATGCTGGCAGTTTGAACTTGGTCGATTTTGAATAATAAATCTTGCTTTAACTGCTCAATCTCGGCTGGTGTTTTTGCTGTATCGCTGTCGCAATTCAAAATGCGCTCTTTTAACTTTGCAATAAGACGTTCCTTCATTTCATTTGAAGCAAGAACAGTGAATGTAACGACAAGCAAGGATGAAATTGGCACATTTTGTTCTATTATTAAATTGGCAATTTTTTCAATCATCACCGTTGTTTTGCCACTGCCTGCACCTGCGCTTACAAGTTGATTTTTAGCGTCGCTATTGATGATTGCTAACTGGATTGGTTCAAAATTCATGCTACACCCCCTGAAAAACTTTCGGTGTTCACTTGTTGCGCCTTGCGTTCGGTTATGCCATTGCAATCCTTTAAACAAATGTGGTTATATGGGCAACTGTCGCATGGGGAACTCACTTCACTTGGTGTTGGCAGTATGAAACCCGATTTTATTTCATCAACTGCTTGTTTTGAAAGATGTTTTGCATATGTTTTAAGGTGTTGCATTTCGTCAACTGTCAGTGCTTTGTCACCGCGCCTTTGCGCAAGCATGGTTTTACCCATGATGATGTTTACAATGTCACTTTTCGCACCTGGGGTCAGGCGTTTATCTAGGTTAATAATATTTGTCTCGGTGTTTTCATAAAAACCTGTTAAAGCATAATTGCTTTTTTCAGCAGTGTATGCGTTGTGAAGTGGAAGGTAAAATTCACCCAATACGCGTTTTTCCGTTACATTTTCCATTGCCAAAGCATACAAAAACAACTGCAATTTGTTGCCGTAATATAGTTCTTTTAAACTTGCTTCCGCCCTGCCTGTTTTGTAATCGATTATGCGCAAATTTTCGCCGTCGGTGTCCACGCGGTCAATTTTACCTGTCAATTTCACATTCCCTAAATTTAACGAAGTTTTATCGTAAAAAGGATATTCTAAATATTTGGGTTGGAAGTTTGAATTTTGGTCGATATAATTCACGCCATTTAAAACGCGCACAGTTTCTTCAATAAGGTTTATAAGCACTGGGCTTTTTGCGTTGAGTTTTAACCTGTCATCTTTTTCCACAATGCTGAAAATTTGTTTTTTCGCAAACTCGTATAAATCATCAACTTGCTTTTTTGCTTTGTAATAGTTGAACAGAATTTCATGCAAAATGTTACCTGTATCCAAAGGCATAATATCTGGTTTAAGCCTTGGACGCACCTTTAATGTGTAATTTAAAAAGTGGTGGAATGGGCATTTAAAATAATCTTCCAAACGAGATGGTGATATGGTGTCAAAATCAATTTTTTGTTGGCTTGCGGTGTTTAAATTGAATGTTTTTGTTGCCAAAAATTTGCTTGATATTTTCGTGTTTAATTTTAAATTTTGCTCAATAAAATCTTGCTGTGAAAGTGCATCAAAATTCATTAAAAAATCTTGCTGTGGCGTTAAGTTTGCCGTTGCGCCGTTAATTTTAAATTGAATATGTGCGCATAAATCTTTTATCAATTCACTCGGCTGACGTGAATATGAAATTGTTAAACTGTTTTTAAACAACAAGCATGTGTTAACAAGCCTTAAACGTGCAAGTTTGTTGATATGTGCAATTGTTGGTGCAAGTTTGTGCGCAAAGTTTAAATTTTCAATTTCACTGTCCAAAATTATGCCACAATCGTTTTTAAATTGCGGTGCATTTTCTGCTGTGCAATTGATGAAATAAAGGTTATCAAAAATTTCGCAAAAATTGTTAGCATCAACAACTTTCACCGTGTCAATTGTCAATGGTAAATTATTAATTTTTACCACTTCACCAGCATGCAAAAAAATATCCGCAAACATGTCGCAATCTGCCGATGGATAAAACTTTTCAATTTCATCAAACAAATTCAAAATGCTTTCTTGCGACTTTTTTAATAATATCTGCTTATCTAAAATATTAACATTTTCACTTAATGTGTTTAAAATCGTGTCAAATTGAAGTGCTGTGAAGGCGTTTTTAAATTTTTCCACAATCTCGTGTTTGTTTAGGGCGTTAAGTTCAAAATAACTTAAAAATTCAATTAATTCGTCCCTTACTGGGTTTAGGTCGCCTAAATCTAATTTGTTTGTAATTTTACCTTTAAAATTTATTTGCACAAGTTTTAAAATTAATTTGATTTTATCTTCCGAACTGCACGCAAAGAAAGGTGAGTTTATGATGTCAATAAGGTGTGATAACTCGTAACTTTCAAGGTTAAAGCGCAAAATGTCGCAAACAAATTTATATAAAACGCTTTGATTTAGGGTTAATTCGGCGTCTATGTAAGCATTTATTTCGTACTTTTTAAAAATTTCCTTTACAATATCCTTTACATTTTCAAGCCCAAAAATTGCCACACCAAATTCGCCATACTTTGCGCCGTTTAGAACCCTAAAGCGAATGTCACGCGCCACATGCTCAATTTCCGCCCTTATGTCACGTGCTGAAAAGATGTTTATATTGCCATAATTTGTTAGATGTTGCGCCGGTTTAAGCCCAAACAAATTAGCTTGCAAAAATGCTACATTGTCATTAAGTTCAACTTTTGGCGTTAAAGTTTCAAAATTCAACTCGTTAATGTACGCAATTTGTTTTAGTTGGCTGAAAACTTCGTCGTTATAAATATGTTGGTTGTTGGATTTTGCAAAATAATTTACAACCATCACAGAATTTTGTTGCGCAAGTTGTTCAATGGCAGTGTATTCAACTGCGGTAAAATCGTCAAACCCAACTAAAAGCAATGTTTTGTTAGCATATTGATTGTTTAGTTGAAGGCAACTTAACAAAAATTGATCGGTCAAATCCAGCATACCCGCCTTGTTGGCTTCATATTGCTCGTAAACCAGTGCTAAATCTTTAATTTTGTTTTCTAACTGAGTGTTTTGGTTTTTAAATTTTAACATCTCTTGGCAGGTGATTTTTGACGCTTTAAGTTGAGCAATTGTTGCAAAAATTTCTTCTGCATAACTGAACGAATACGCTTTATTCCTTAAAGCGGACAAATTTACGCTGTTTTCCATTAAAATTTTATGCACTAAAACAATGCTACCCAGTTTGCTTATTTGGTTTTGTTTGTCGATTGCACAATTCTTTTTTACAAAACGGTCTAACGTGCTTACTTTTAAATTGAAACTTGAAGCTAAATTAAGGCTTTCAAACACATGCTTTTCCATGAAAAGGCTCAATTTATCTGGCACAATTATGGTTATATCTTCTTGTAATCTACCTTTGCAAAAATCCGTCACAAATTTTAGTGACGCATTTAAACTTGGCAAATTCACAACTTTAATCATGCCAACATATTAGCACATTTTAAATTTTTTTGCAATTTTTTATATATGCTTGTTTGCCCTAACCTATTAAATAACATCTGTTTGCGTGTTACGTAAAATATGAACTTTAAATTTGTCCAGCCATCTTCTTCCAAATTTTGTAAACTGTTTTTAAGTATAACCAAAGCACATCTGCACACAATACTCATGGAGGTGCTAGATGTCTAAATCAAATCAATGGAGACCTGGTGAAACTGTGCCAAAGTCAGCAACATACACAGCGTATGATAGCGAAGGACACAACGGCGGTAGTTTATACCTTGAAAAAGGCAAAAGATTCCCCGCAACTCAACACTCAGGTAGCTATTACACATTAGGTGAATAGTACTCTATCGCCCTTAATCGGGCAAACAAACCGCAAAAAGCGGTAGTGCATTTAAATTAATTTAATAAAGTTAATTTAAAGCAAAAAAGGACACATCAGTGTCCTTTTTCTTTGTTTAATTACAAACCTCACTTAACTTAATGTAAAGTAAATTAATTAGGCTTCACTTATACAATTATACATTTTATATAAGTTACTTCCTTTTTACTTAGTAAATTAAATTTTTGTTGTTTAAGTATTATTACAATGCTGTAAGTTAAAATATGATGGTAGGTTCACTATATGAATCAAGGTCGGTTGGAACTTTGGTTTGGTCGAATGTGTTAGCCATTGACAATGTCAAAGTTACTGCGGTTTTTGACATAACAACACCCATTGCGGATGTTTGTGATGAATACACAAGTTTCATACTACCGTCGTTAAGTGCCACAATTTCCAAAGATGTTGATGTTGTTGCAAGACCGATATTTTCGTTTGAACTTACAATTAATTTAACTCCTTTGTCATCTTTCGATGCAGAGATTGTTGCACCAGATGTTTCAACCAACGCTTTGAAATCGTCGTAAGATTGGATGTTTTTAAATGTTTCAAGAAGTTCATTGTAATCTACGTCAACAGGCAAGTTAGAACCGTCACTTTCATCACTCTCACCACCTTTAACCAAATCACCTAGTTTAGCAATTGGCAATTCGTATTTGATTTTGCCATCGTCTAAATTTGCTGAAACAATGTCCAAAATATCACCTGAAATTGATGTTTCCCTTGTGTAGTAAGTTACATTTTCGTCATAATTTGCACTAAGATTTTTCGTATATTCATCAGTTTCCAAAGTGTAATAATTATAGTAATTTGTATCCCAGTCTGCAGGTTTACCACTAACTTCAGTAAAACGCATGAATTGGTTAGAATTGATTGATGTGTAAGCATAAAGCAAATCTGTTGGAACATAATAAATATTTTCAGCATTAAACACGCTGTCTGTGTTTAATTTGTATTCTGTTGTACAAGTGTAATAACCACCATACGCGGTGTCCCAATCACTAGGTTTTTCATCAACTATGCAGTAGAAGGGACTTCCGTCCGTATCTACCTTTTTAAAATATTCTTTAGTTTCATCGTATTCAGGGTTTGTATTTAAAGTATAGTTATACTCAGCGATGTAATAATTGCCATAAGTTGTTGCCCAATCTGCAGGCTCTGTTTCCAAACCAGCATATGTGTAAGTGTCATCATCTGCCTTTGTGCAAAGGTACGCATGCATCCACTGCTTCATTTGATTATCAAAACCTTTTGTGCTCAAATAAGCATAAACTTGCTTTTCATCACCAATTTTTGCACCTAAAACTGCTTGCAAATCCAATTTCATTAATTGTGACATTTGTGTTGCATCTGCACTTGCAAAACCTTGCATATCAACACTTAAACCAACTTTTAACTCAAATTGCTTTTCTTCTTCTGAACCATCTTGTAACAATTTAATGTTGTTTCCATATGTAGTTGCTGCCGCGTAAACTGTGCCAAAAGCATCTTCATTGGAAATTTTATTTTTGTCATCACCACATGCTGTCATGCTTAGACATGCCATGCACGCCAAGCCACAGGCTACCGCCCCTTTAAAAAACTTTTTCATTTTCCCTCCTCAATTAGGTTATTCACATTTTAAAATAAAATTTTGTATTTGTCCACTTTTTTTGTATAATACTGTCAAAATCTTTAATCACATTAATTAATTTACCATCTTTTTAAATTTCGAAATTTTTACATTTAGGCGGTTTTACTACTTCTAATTAAATCACAAAATTTTTGTAATTAGATAATAATTTTTGTTCTTAAAAACATTAAATTTTGAAATTTTGATTGACACACCAAATTCTATATGCTATACTGACAATGTTTGTTAGCGTTTTACAGCACAAATTAAACAAACATAAACTTAAAACAATTTGTTTTCGATGGAGAGTTACTCAAGAGGTCGAAGAGGCGTCCCTGCTAAGGATGTAGGCGTCGAAAGGCGCGCGAGGGTTCAAATCCCTCACTCTCCGCCAACAATCTATTTAGATGTTGAAATTTCATAGCACACAACATATTGTGTGCTTTTTAAAATTACACTTTTACTTAAAAGCTAAAATTAATAAAATATTGGGGTATCGCCAAGCGGTAAGGCTCTGGTCTCTGAATCCAGCATGCGTTGGTTCGAATCCAACTACCCCAGCCAGCCCATACCTGACTAGACATTTGATTTAGTTAGGTTTTTTTATTGTAAGGATAGAACCAACGCATAGGGCTCCCACAAAAACATTAGATTTTGCGGGATAAGGAAAAACC
>CAKVMH010000003.1 GCA_934772045.1 uncultured Clostridia bacterium | reverse complement strand
AGGATAGAACCAACGCATAGGGCTCCCACAAAAACATTAGATTTTGCGGGATAAGGAAAAACCGAGTATTAAGCGAGAATTTGCGACAAGCAAATCCGCAAAGACGAGAGTTTTGACGCGGTTCGAATCCAACTACCCCAGCCAAAACTCGAAAGTTCAAGTTTTAGCGACTTGTGTTTTTAGCAAAAAACACAAAATGTCGCACTTACACTTGACTTTCTCGTTCCCCTACAAACCCATTTCATTTGGCTTTGTTGGGGACCCCAATTCAAACTTGTTTTGAGTTGGGTGTTTTTTTATTGTAAGGATAGAACCAACGCATAGGGCTCCCACAAAAACATTAGATTTTGCGGGATAAGGAAAAACCGAGTATTAAGCGAGCATTTCAGTTTTGTTAAGAGCATATGGTTTGCACAATTTTTATAATAAATTCATTTAAAAAATTAAACTGGCAAATGCAAGTTTAAAAGGTGATTATGAATAAAAATATCGCTATTGTTGGCGCGACTGGTTTGGTTGGTCGTAAAACTTTGGAAATTATTATGCAACGTAATTTGCTTTGCAACAATTTTTTCCTTTTTGCAAGCAAGAAAAATGCAGGTAAAAAGATAAAGTTAGGCAACAAAAAATATATTGTTGAAGAACTTAACAAAAGCAACATATCAAAACAGAAGTTAGACTATGCCCTTATGTGTGTTAAAGAGCAAGTAAGCAAACAATTTGTGGAATACTTAGCTAATAAAGGCACAAAAGTTATTGATTTTTCATCGTATTTCAGGGCGAGTTTTCCGCTTATTGTGCCTGAAATCAATTTTTCAGACATCGGCAAAAGTAACATTATTTGCAACCCTAATTGTTCAACAGCGCAAAGTGTGGTTGCATTAAACATTATAAGCAAGAAATATGGTTTAAAGGACATTGTCTATTCAACTTATCAAGCGGTTAGTGGTGCTGGGAAATTGGCATTAAACGACATTCACACAACAAGTTTAAGCAAGTTAAAAAAGTTAGATTATCCTATTTGCAACAATTTCATTCCTTACATTGGCGGAATTGACAAACAAAATTACAGCACAGAAGAAAATAAAATGATTTTTGAAACAAAAAAAATACTGCACCTTTACGACACGAACATTATTGCAACATGTGTCAGAATTCCGGTTGAAAACTGCCATGGCGTAAGTATTTGCTTTACCACAAAAAAGGACTGTAAATTAAAACAAATTAAAAACGCGCTTATGCAATCAGCTGGCGTTAATTTTAGCGACTCCACCCCACCAATGCCAATATTTGCCAACAATTGTGATGATGTGTTTGTTGGCAGGCTTAAAGCACATAAAACACAAAAAAATTGTTTTAGCATGGTGGTGTGTGCAGACAATTTAAGGAAAGGTGCCAGTTTAAATGCTGTGCAAATATTAGAGCGTTTAATGGAGGGGAAAAATGAAGTTTAAGTCATGCACCGCACTTGTAACGCCTTTTGACGAAAAACAAAATGTAGATTATGATGCGTTAACAGTTTTACTTGAACATCAAATTGCAAATCATATAGATGCAGTTTTGGTTTTAGGCACGACTGGCGAAGCAAGCACAATTTCTTACACTGAAAGGAAAAAAATCATAGAACATTGCATCAAAGTAGTCAATAAGCGATGTTTGGTTTTAATTGGCACTGGTTCAAACTGCACACGCCTTGCAGTTAAATTTACAAAACAAGCAAAACTTTTAGGTGCCGACGGTTGTGTGGTTGTTACGCCTTATTACAACAAATGCACACAAAATGGTTTGATTTCACATTACAAAGCGATTAACAAAGTCGGCTTACCATTTTTAGTTTACAATGTCCCAAGCCGAACTGGGTTAAATATAATGCCTGCAACTTTGTCAAAACTTGAACAACTTGATAACATGTGTGGTTTAAAGGAAGCAAATAGTGATATTAGCCACATTTTTGAAATTTTAAAAATACACACAAAACCTGTGTACAGCGGAAATGATAAATTAAACCATGTTTTTATCTCGCATGGTGCTGATGGTTGCATAAGTGTGCTTAGCAATGTTTTCCCTAACGCAATCCTGGCTCAGTGCTCTACATTAGAAAAAAGTTTAAAAATACATAACGAGTTTTACGAGTTGAATAATTTGCTGTTTTGTGAAGTTAACCCAATCCCGACAAAATTTGTGTTAAGCAAATTAAATATGTGTAAAAATGTTTTACGTTTGCCACTCACTCCGCTTGAAAAAGCAAATGAACAAAAAATAATTAATGAATTAAATAAACATTTATTAAATTAAAAATTTATTTGAAAACTTATTAAAAAACCGAAAAAAATTAAAGAAGTATTAAATTTTTAAAGAAAAATAATGTTTTTATTGAAAATTTTAAATAATTTTACAAATTTTTTAAAATTTTAAAATTCCAAAATCTTATATTAAAGGTGAAAAATGAAAGTTTTATTGATAGGTGCAAATGGCAGAATGGGCACACAAATGCAAAAGTATATGAATAAAATAGGCATTGATTTTTGTGCAATTGACGTTGACAGTTTACACAAAGCAAACGAATATAATTTTGACGTAGTGATTGATTTTTCTTGCTACTCCGCTTTAAGCCAAAACTTAAAAATTGCGTTAGACAAAAATAAACCGATGTTGGTTGCCACAACAAATCACACTTCAACAAATGAACATATGATAAAACTTGCATCTAAGCAAATACCGATTGCGGTCTGCCCTAATTTGAGCATCGGTTTTGCTTGTGTAATGGAAATGCTTAAAAATTTGAAACCTATAAAAAATTATGATTTTATCCTTACCGAAACACATCACAAACAAAAAAAAGATGCCCCAAGTGGCAGTGCAAAACAAATACTTAAAGAGCTTAGCAAATTTGGGATATCTCCAGATGTTACAGCCTTCCGCGCCGGCAGTGTTGTGGGTGAACATTGCCTTTACGCGTACGGAAATAATGAAATAATTGAAATAAAACACACCGCACTATCACGCGAAATTTTTTGTGAAGGCGCAATAAAAATTTGTGAAAAATTAATCAATTGTAAAAAAGGTTTGTACAAAATAAAGGATTTGTTATGATTGTAAGCAAATTTGGTGGAACAGCAACAACCGCAAAACGAACACTAACAAACATACAAAAACTGAACACTGACGAACGCAATGTTTTTGTTTTTTCAGCAATAGGAAAAACTACAGATTGCGACACAAAATTAACAGATTTACTTTTATCTTATACCAAAAAAAACACAAACAAAGCGCTATTTAAAAAAAAGATAAAATTTAAACTTCAAACACTTTGCAAATTAACAAATGTACATATGCCGATAAGTGAAATTGTAGACAATATTTGCAATAAATTCATTAATGATAACGACAAAGCATTTTTTGTTTCACGCGGGGAATTTTACACTGCAAAAATTATGGCAAAATATTTAAACATTAAATTTATCCCTGCTGAAAATGTGATTTTTTTTAAAAATAATAAAATAAACCATGAAAAAACTGAAAAAATATTAAAAAAACTAGTTTTAAATTATAAAAAAATAATTATTCCAGGGTTTTACGGAACAAACGAGATTTTTAAAAGCAATTTTAAACAAAGCAAAATTAAACTTATGAGCCGTGGCGGAAGTGACCTTACTGCATGTATTGTTGCGAAATGTTTAGGTGCAAATCTTTACGAAAACTGGACTGATGTTGACGGTATTTATGAAATCAACCCAAAAATTTGCAAATCTAAACTTATTAAAAATATGAGTTACACTGACCTTAAAATTTTAACAAGTTATGACACAAAAGTGATACAAAAAAATTGTGCAAATGTCTTAAATGGTTCGGATACAATTCTGCATGTCAAAAATATATTTACACCATCAAGCAAAGGCACACAAATATCAACAATGTGTAATGAAAAATTTGATTATGTCCTATTTAAGAAATATTCTAATTCTTACAAACTGCTTGCACACAATAAAAATGGTTTTGATTTAACTTACAACACATCTTCCGATTTAAAAAATGTTGTACCACTTCTTTATGAAAAAATTAAAAATATGAAAATTTAAACCTATAAAACGTTGTTTTTAAAAGATATATCACAAATTTCTCGCGATTGTAGAATAAAAAACACCTCTAATGCTGATAGATTTAAAAAAACATTTGATTTATTTTCTTTAAAATTGTAAAATGGTTCTATATACTAAACTAATTTTAAACGCTTAAATTATAATTTTAGTAAATTTAAAATCAGCAGAGGTGATATATGGAAAATAATGACATAAACATTACAATTGGGCGCAACCTTCAAAAACTTAGGCGCAACATGAAATTGACTCAACTTGAATTGGCTGAAAAATTCAATTATTCCGACAAGTCAATTTCAAAATGGGAAAAAGGCGAATCGTTGCCAAGCATTGAAGTGTTGTATCAACTTGCAAAATTTTATGGTGTAAGTTTGGATACACTAACCACTGAGGGTGAAATTGCTTTGCCTGACCAGCCTGCACTAACACGCGATAGATTATTCCCTACAAAACTTATCATCACCCTACTTGCAATTAGCGCTGTTTGGATAACTGCAACAATTGTGTATGTCACAAACAAAATTTTAACTGGCAACAATCTTTTCATGATGTTTTTATGGTCGGTGCCTATATCCTGCGTTTTGCTTATAATTTTCAATGCCATATGGGGTAAACGTCGTTGGCTGTTTTGGATACTTTCATTTTTGCTTTGGTCCTTGTTAGTTTGTTTACACATTCAATTGATTAAATATAATGTGTGGATAATTTATTTTGTTGGTATTCCGCTACAAATTGCCGTTATTCTTTGGGGCGCTTTAATGAGCAAACCTAAAATAAAACAACCGAAAGAAAAAAAAGAAAAACAGCCAAAAAAAGAAAAGAAAAATAAAAAAGCTTTACAAACAAACGAAGATGCTTTAATCAGTGGAAATATTGAAAATAAAGTTAATGAAACCCAAATAAATTAAATGTCACTATCATCTTGGCTTAAAAAACAACATCATTAACTCGTTATTATTCACAAAAAATATTAATGGGAATTCTTTTCCCATTTTTTTTATTTAAAAATTTAATTTTACAAGTTTTTAGCAATTTCGTTTTTAAAAATATGTTTTTTGTTGTATAATCATATTAAAGTTAGGGGTAAAATATGAAATTAGTTTATGTGGTAGACAGCGTCACCGACCTAAAAAACAAAATTAATATGTTACAAACAAGGTTTGGCGACCAAATTTATTTCGTTGTCAAAAGCCCATTCCAAACTTTGTTTAAATCATTCGGTTACACTGCAAATGCTGTTTACACAAAAAACCTTGCAAAAGTTTTGCACACTTTGCTTTTAAAGTGTCCTTTTGATGACATATTGCTCTGCTATTCCAGTTTGAGCATTAACAACCAATTGTTAAATAAATTCATCACTAAAATTGGCGACGGAACACGCTTTGTGAATTTGGTGCCAAAGTATAATGTGTTTGAACAAATCGGCAACGGCGTTTATAACATTTATGTAAAATCAATGTTTAAAAATAACGACAGCCTTGCAAGCCCAAAACTTCAATACATTCCAAGAGATTTTGTTGTTGAATTGCTTTCCACACACTTTGCAAACAAGATGTTTGAAATTGACCCAAAATTCGTTGTAAATGTGTACACAGATGATAAGGAGATCAACAAGACTGCAAAAGTTAAAACAAATTTCAGTAAATTCAGCCTTATACCTATCATTGTGGCGCTGGTGATTACCGCTGTTATGGTTATAACTCTCGCATTTGTCCACCCAAAATACTTCTTCTGGCTAATAATTATCTTCGCTTACTTGCTTGATATTATTCTTTCCATCATTTTCACCTGTAAAAACAAATTCGATGCTCGGTTCTTGAACTGAGCATTCTCAATACGCTAGTGTTGAGTTGCCGGTTCTTGAACTGAGCATTCTCAATACGCTAGTGTTGAGTTGCCGGTTCTTGAACTGAGCATTCTCAATACGCCAGTGTTGAGTTGCCGGTTCTTGAACTGAACGTTCTCAATACGTAAATGTAACAAAACTTTTCATAAATTTATAAAAAAACACCAGTTCATGGTGCTTTTTTGTTGTATTAATTTTATATCATCAAATTATGTTTATTTAAACCTTTAATTAAACAGTTTAACAATATTTATTCAAATTAATGTTAAATTAAATTTTTGCTTCTACTGTAGCAATCTTCCTGCCCCTAGCGTCGCGTTTAAAACGAACAACACCATCAATTAAAGCAAACAATGTGTAATCTTTACCGCAACCAACATTTGTTGATGGGTAGATTTTTGTACCTCTTTGGCGAACGATGATTGAACCAGCGTGAACAAATTGACCATCGCCAGCTTTAACACCAAGGCGTTTTGATTCACTATCACGACCGTTCTTTGTGCTACCGCCACCTTTTTTATGGGCAAACAATTGAATATTGAACTTAATCATAGTTACTCCTTTATTTTAATGTAGTTTTTGTAATCGCTTGCAATCTGTTTAACTGCCAAGTAAGCAGTTTTCATAAGCAATTGTGCTTGTTTGTCACTTTCTGAAACGCTAATGCGCATGAAAGGGATATTCTCGTCAATTTCATAATCGACATTTGTTTTAACAACATCGGTTAAACCGATTAAAGTTGTCTGCATGATTGTTGAAATTGCACTGCACACAATATCCTGCCCAGCCTCAGCATAACCCGAATGACCTTTGGCCTGAATTGTTGTGATTGCATCGTTACTTTTTAAAATTGTTAAGTTAATCATTTATTAACCTATGCTTTCGATTGTAATTTTTGTGTAAGGTTGCCTGTGACCTTGTTTCTTGCGTTCGTTTTTCTTTGCTTTGTACTTGAAAACTGTGATTTTCTTATCCAAAACGTGGTCAACAACTTTGGCACTTACAACAACATTTTTTACAACAGGGTTGCCAACTTTTGACTTGTTGCCATCAACAACCATAAGCACTGGGAAAGTTAAAACTTCGCCAACTTCAGCGTTAAGACGGTCTACAACAAGAGTGTTGCCAACTTCAACTTTAAATTGTTTACCTGAAATATTTGCTATTGCGTACATCTAGTTACCTCCTATAAAGACTCACTTTTAAGGCACCCAAAAGGGTTTAAAAAGCCTGTTCAATGTGGTACTACTTGGCTATTATAACAGATAAAAAAAACATTGTCAACAGTTTGTTGCAAATTTGGCTGGTGACAATTGCGTGAAATTTAAGCGTAAATGCGGAAATAAACCTATTTATTTCGCTTGCGCTCATAAATATGGTTTGTTGTTAATCACAATAAAACATCATACGCGTTTGCTGTTTGTTGTTGCTTTAATTAACTAAATTCTTTTATGTATTTAGAAATATTTTTTGCTTTTTAGATGTTTAAATTGACGATTTGAGTGTCCAACGGAAAATGCAAGGCAAGGCTTACAATTTGGTCTTCATCTATGTATTTTTGCTTTGTTGTTGTGCAATAAAACAATGTGTAATGCTTGCTGTTGATTAGTTTAAGAAGGTTGAAAAGGTTTTCCGTTCCATCAACTTTTATCATTTCCACCTTTTCATATCTGTTGTCCTTTTTAGGTTTAAACAAACTTAAATTGGGCTTGATGTTTGGCTTTGAAAAGATGAAAAACACAACGAATAAAAGACACAACCAATTGATGTTATGTTTAAATGAACATATGAACAAAATTAAAAACAACCCTGCAAATGTAAAGCGAACGATTGTATCTGCGCGTTTATATGCCTTTTCTGTTTTAAAGATGTTTTTGAAAATTTTGCCACCGTCAAGTGGATGAATAGGCAACAAATTGAAGAAAGACAAAACCAAATTTGCAAAGCAAAAGTTGTTTAAAATGTTGTACGACGCAGGCACAATTGTGTAGCAAGCCAAACACAAAACTGCCAAAATTAAATTGCAAAGTGGACCACTTATATTGATTGCAAAACTGTCCTTGTTGGCAATTTCTGTGTCCATATCAATTGAAAACCCAAACATTGAAAGTTTAACAAATTTAATTTTATAA
Organism: uncultured Clostridia bacterium; assembly: GCA_934772045.1. Classification (GTDB taxonomy): domain Bacteria; phylum Bacillota; class Clostridia; order Christensenellales; family UBA1242; genus Onthoplasma. Next base: position 194,402 of record CAKVMH010000003.1, on the reverse strand, counting down.
CCACGCTTTGTGGCAATAAAAATGTGCGCTAATTCGTGCATTGTTAGCGCAAATAGGTAATTCAAAAGCAACAAAAACTTGTGCGTTAAACAACACACCAGCACAAGCAAAATTGTGCTTACCCCTATTTTAAATTTTTTCATACAATATATTATTTTTATATCGGCGTAAATAGACCTGTATTTAATTTGGCAAGGTCTTCATCAATTTAATTCGGTCGCCAACAGTTAGGACTTGGATTGTGTAATCGTTTTTATTGACTGTGATTTTAACGTCAATATCATCAAAAGACACTTCAAAATAATTGTTGATAAGGTAAAAAAAGTCTGATTTAATGACGTCAGTTAAAAGTTTTGGGCTATCCTGTTTATCTTTTTCAATCATGGCTGTCAATCGGTTTTTTAAATTCATAAATTATCCTTAACAAAAATTAAAATTTTTTAGGTATGTGCTTAAATTGTTAATGCGGTATGAGCAGTGCAGAATTAATTGATTAGTTGCTGTGTTGATGATTTTTATTGTCGTCTTATGTGCTAGTATGTTGCTAAAATTAACCAACTAAACAATCAACAACTGCGTTTTAGTGCTTTTTTGATTTTCCCAAAAAATCCGCGATATTTATAAGTGCAGTCGAAAAGCTTTTTCTGCCCTGTTAAAATGTTTTCCGCTAAAATATCAAATGCACGATTAAGGGCAATTTTGCTGTTTGTGACGTTTTCGCTGTTGCAAGTTATTACATTGTCATCTTCTGGAATAACTCCGCCAAAATCAATGCGCAATGATTTACCTATGTCGTACACATCGAACATGAGTTTATCTTGTATCAAATCACCGCGCGCACGGTTGATGACAAACCGCTTAGACTGAATGTTGTAGCTAGACAAAATAGTTACGACCTTGTCCGCGTCGCGTATGCTACTTAAATGCGGTGTAGTGATAACCAGCGCTTCGTCCGCACAATAAACTGCACGCTTAAAACCAGCGTCTATGCCTGCCGGGCAATCGATTAACACAAAATCAAATGTTTGGCTCAAAAGTGCAATTATCCCTTTAATGTCTGCCAACTGAATGGTTAAATCGCGGTTAAGTCCACCAGTTGAAAGCAGATATAAAAGCGGAAAGCAATCGTCCTGCACGAGCGCTTCTTTAAGCCGACATCTACCTTGCAAAACGTCCATCATGGTGTACATGACGCGGTCTTCCATGTCCATAACAACATCTAAATTGTTTAGCCCTATGTCCATATCAACCAAGCACACCCTTAAATTACGCTTTGCCAATTGTCTGCCTAAATTTGCCGTGACAGTTGTTTTGCCAACCCCACCTTTACCAGATGTCATCACGATTACCCTTGCCATAATTCCCCCTTTTAATGCGGTTTAAGTTTTAAAATAAAACTGTTCTATTTTTGATTGTTTTTGAATGGACATTAATTTGTTTTGCAATTAAACATCAATTCGTTTTTGCAAATTTAACACAAACGCAAAAAAAAACGAAGGATAAAATTTGTTAATTTTTACCTTCGTGTATATTCGACATAAGATGTTAATTTAACTTAAAATTTTTGCCTTGTTTTGCCTTTAAAAGGTGATTTTTAAAAAGTCCTTACCAGCTGAAAGTAATTTGCCAAGCCCCATAACAACTGTGTCGGCAGGTTCGGCTGGAACAAGCACTGGGTAATCTAATTTCGCCTTAACATATTCGTAAAGCCCTGCAATTTTGCTACCGCCACCGACAAACACAATGCCGTTATTGTAAATGTCGTTTGCCACTTCGGCTGGCAAGGTTTTAATAACAGTGTCCACGCGCTCAATGATTGCGTCGTAAACATTTGTGATTGCCAAACGGACATCATTTGCAGTTATTGTTGCGCGTTGCATATTGTTGTTTTCGTCTGTGCCAACAAATTCAAAAGGATACATATCGTTTGCATACAACGACGCCACTTCGTTTTTAATTTTTTCAGCAGTTTGCTCACTCACTTTCAAGTTAAAATTGTCCGCAATAAAAGTTTGTATGCTTTTATCCATATCTGCACCGCCAACAAAGTACATTCTGCCCATATTAATGCTAAATTCGTTTAGGACGGTAAAATCGGTTGAGTATTTACCAATATCCACAACCATGAAGTTTTTGTTTGGGTCGATGTCGAGTGCATTTTGTACACACACTGCATTGAAAGTGAATTCCACTTTATTGACGCCAGACGCATGCAAAACCTTTTTGATGAGCAAAATTTGATGTTCGTTAAGTGAAGAAGGCAACGCAACCAATGCGTGAATGTAACCAACAAAAGCTTTATCTTCCACCACATTTTCAATAATTTTGCCAAGCAAAAGTGTTGCCATTTTTTCGTCAACGATTTCGCCATTTTTTATAGGGCAAAAAACTTCAAAATTTGCATTTTTTGCTAAAAATAATTTTTCCGCTTTTTTGCCAATCGCATGCACTTTAATTGCTTTGCCGTTTGTTGTGACAGCAAGGTAAGCAGGCTCTTTTGCAACAATGCCTGCACCCTTTTTATACACAACAATTTCGTCACTGCCAAATTTCAGCCCTAAATCGACCTTAAACATACACCCCTCCTACAAAATTTGTAAGTTTTTGCCGTAGACCTTTTTAAAGTCGCCCGCGATTGCCATTGCTTGTGAAATTTCAAGCGTAGCGTCGCGTTCAACTTCTGTTTTTAAGATAACTGTGTCGCCAAGAACATCGCAAGAAATATCCTTAACGCTGTTTGAACCTGTAATGTTTAACATGGTTGCCATTTTGATGATGATTGCAAGTTTTTTAACTGCATCAAGGTCTTCATCGGTAACTAAGTCCTTATACCTTATCCATTCTGTTAAACTGAAATCGTCAATGTTTTGACTGCTTGCCACAAACCCAGCCAACAAAATGTCCTTATGTGACGCACCGTAAATGTTGCTGTTGACAATAACTGGGAAATTGTTTTTGATGTAATTTTCAAAAGCAATGCGTTTACCAGACATGCACATGCTTGCGGCAATCCTAAGCACCTTAACATATGGCCTTGAAAGTTTATGAAGCACCTTCAATTGTTTGTAAAGGATAACTGCCAATGAATAATTGCTGTCCATATTAACATTTGTTGGATAGAATTCATTGATTGAACTTAACGAGTAACCCAAAATGTCCAACAATGGTTTTTCGCCTGTTTGTGCCAACAAATTCTTTGCAATAATGCCATACATTTCACCATTTGTTGAAACGCGGATACAGCCACGCACAAATTCATTGTACATTGCTTTAACAATTGAAATGCCAATTGCAATGACATCGGCGCGTTTGTCGCTTATGCCTTTAAGTTTTTTAGCCTTGTCTAAATCTAAACCGCGGATAAGGTTGAAAATGCTTGCAAAACTGTCGGTTGTAACTGGGTAGTTATGCGCAACATCAAGTGGATAGTGTGAAGACTTCCTTGAAAGTTTGCCAACCGATGTGAACACTTCACCAACACCAAAGAATTCGCAATCTTCGTCCAAACTATATAGCCAGTCCAGTTTCTTTAATTCTTTTGAAACGTATTCTACAGTCTTGTCCATACGGTCAGCAAAATTTGCTGTTTCAAATTCATTTAATAAGGTTAAACTGCCAAATGGCAATGAAACAGTGTTTGTAACAACACGACGGTTGAATTTAATGATTTCAGTTGAATAATCGCCAACTTGCATGATAACGCCACGTGTCATTGCAAATGAATACATAATTGCACTATGCAAAGCGGTAACCTGTTCTTCCGCTGTAAGCACTTTAAAATAAAGTGAAACGGTTTTGTACACTTCATCTAAAAATGCAATTTGATTGCGCGCTTTTGCAATAACAGGGTTTGTATAGCAAATGTGGTTTTCAATTTTTGAATTGTCAACAATCTTCCTAAAATTTTTCAAAACAGAAATTGTTTCTTGTATGCGTGCTGGTTTGATGTAGCCGTCACGCTCCATGTCTTGCACAAGTTTAACTGGTTCGGTTATCTGTTGCTCAATGTTGAAAAAACCCGTTGCTGTGCAATTTACAATGGTCAATTTAATGTCGTTTACCCCCAATTCAAAAACTGCTAATTTATTCATTTTTCTCTCCTTAAAATTTTGTTTATTAAGTTCTGGTTGGTGCCCGTTTTTAAAAATTTTTAAACATGCTTAGTGCACCTTTGTTGAACCAAATTTGTGGTTGTTTTTATTTGCTTGTTTAGTTTTAATTTAAAGCAAATTTTTTAAATAATTTTCCTTTTATTCTGTCTTATATGTAGCACCATTTTGAGTTATAGTCAATAGTTTTTTGAAAAATTTTTTAAACTTTTTTTGGTTGATTTTCTTGTATGTTCAAGGCTAAAAATTCGCTTAATTTTGCTTTCATTTAGCGCAAAATTAAAAAAATTAAAAATTTTTATTGATTTTTAAAAAAATAAGGCAAAATTTGCCATATTTTTGTGTTTTTATTTTAAATTATTTTTTCTATGTCTTCTTTAAAAGCTTTAAATATTGAATTGTCATATTCAGGTTCCGCTTTAAAAACCATGTTTTGTTTTGTGGTTGGATGCACAAATTCCAACTTGTATGCCCACAAAGCAAGGTTACCTTTGTGTGTTGTGTCGCCATACTTAAAGTCAGCATAAACCGGCACATTAAGTTGCTTTGACATCTGCACGCGAATTTGGTGGCTACGCCCTGTTATTAAGTCCACTTCAATTAAACTTAAATTAACTGAATTTGATTTTTCAACAAACGATTTTGTGGTTATTGTTTGGTAATTTAAAATTGCTTGTTTTGCGCCCTGCTCTAACTTTGGTGCAATTGAAACTGTGTTTGTTTTTTCATCTTTTTTCAAATATGTTACAAGTTGGTCATTTGCAATTTGTGGCTTACCACACACAACGGTTAAATATGTTTTGTGCATTTGGTTTGATTTCAACTCCGCACTAAGCCTTGAAGCAGACTTGCTTGTTTTTGCAAACACCATTACACCACCAGTTGGGCGGTCCAACCTATGCACCAAACCTAAAAACACATTGCCTGGTTTGTTGTCGCGCTTTTTGATGTAATTCTTAATTATTGTAAGCATGTCCAAATCTTTACTTTCATCTTCTTGCACGGAAATATTATGTGGCTTTACCACAACAATAACGTGATTATCTTCGTATAAAATTTTTGGTTCAATTTCCATTTAATTTCCTTTTTTATTGTAAATTTTTTATTTTTACTATAAAATTTTAAGTTTTTTAATAAATTTCGCTTATTTTTCTTAAAATTTTTTTATTATCTTAATTTTTTATTAAGCAATAGAGGTTATTATTTAAAAATGTTTTGCTTAATTTTATTTATCAAAAGTTTTTATTGCACTGCAACCGCAAGGCAGAACAATGCCCTTTTCGTCTGTTGGCAAACCAACTTCATAAGCGTCAGTTTTCCCATCTGGAATTGCAATGTTCAAAATGTTTGCCATGACCGTTGGCTGTAAACCTGTTGTGTAACTGTTGATAAGCACAAACGTTGGGTTATCGCTCAACACTTTACTGCAAAGGCGGACAAAGTCAAATATGTTGTCTTCAATTTTCCATGTTTCACCTTTTGGACCCCTGCCAAATGATGGTGGGTCCATAATTATTGCATCATAAAAATTGCCACGCCTAATTTCACGCTCAACAAACTTTATGCAATCGTCCATGATGTAGCGAATGTTTGTGATGCCATTTAATTGCGCGTTTTGCTTTGCAATTTCAATCATACTTTTACTTGCATCAACATGCGTCACTTGTGCACCGGCAAGTGCACAAACAGCACTTGCCCCACCAGTGTAAGCAAACAAATTTAGGACTTTAATTGGGCGGTTTGCTGACTTGATGATGTTTGACATGATGTCCCAATTCACAGCTTGTTCAGGGAACAAGCAGATGTGTTTAAAACTCATCGGCTCAATGTGGAATTTAACGCCTTTGCGTTCTATTTCAAAACCTTTTGGCATTTTAGGGTTAATCTTCCATTCGCCAGACTTATTTTCTGTACGTGTATAATGCGCGTCAACTTTTTGTTTAATCGGCGTATCCATGTTCCAAATAACTTGTGGGTCTGGGCGTAAAAAAGTAAAACCGCCAATTTGCTCCAACTTTTCGCCTTTTGCGGTTTTTAAAACTTTATAATCTTTCCAATTTGTTGCTATCTTCATGTTTTAATAATATATCTATTTTTAAGGTTTGTCAACAGCAAACTTATCTTAATACACGTCTAAAATCTTTTTCATGTCGATAATGTCTGCCTGTGTGATAATGCTTAATGGGCGGGTTGTGTCCTTCCCTTCTTTTGTGATGATAATTATAAGTAATTTGCGGTTGTTTTCAAAATAATTCATGGCAGCATCAATCGTCAATTTTTCGTCTGTCAAAATATAATAATAGTCGTCACCCATTTGCATAATAATGTCTTGAACTTTGGCTGTTGTGATGTACTCTTGCAAATTAACGCCTTCGCCAACTTTTGTACCCAAAACTGCCATAAGTTTGCGCGCATTTAAAACGCCAATCAACTTATTTTTATTGTATACCGGAAGGTTGGAATAACCTGTGCGTGAAATTAATTCCATCGCTTCGCCAATCAACATTTCTTGCTCAATGATTATTACATCTTTGTTGCCAACACGGTCAATCGCAAGTGGCGGTTCAGCAATAAGTTCAGCAAGTTTTTCAATCTTTTCCACAATATCGTCATGTGGCTCAGCAATGATAAATTTATTGTTGCCAGTGTGCACAATTGCATTGCGCAACCTGCCAAAATCGATTAAATCTTCTTCATATTTACGTACAACCGAATTTAACAAAACCGCACGGCGCACAACATCACTAAAAGACATACTGCGCTTAAAATCGTAAATCGCACGCAAATTGTAATCAATTTGATTGTATGCGGTTATAAAACGCTCTGCATTAGATTTTTTCATATTCGCTCCCTATCGTAATTCAACTAAAAATTTTTATTGCTTAAATTATACCATAAATTGATAAGATTCTCCAACCAATGCAAGGTTAATTGACATAAAAATTTTCGTCGAATTTTAAAAATGTGGCAAATATTTCAAATTTAAACAAAATTTACACTAAAATTTTTGAAAAAGTGTTGAGTTTTCATTCAATTTAATGTATAATACTTTTAAGTTGTACTAAGCGGGGAGCTAGTGGTGCCCTGTAACCTGCAATCCACTACAGCAGGGCTGATGTGCATAATGCGGGGCAAACTTGGCTGTGTTGAGTAGGCTTTGTGTATGATGAAAACAAGGTCTTATACAATGTTGCCCTACGAATCATGTCAGGGCCGGAAGGCAGCAGCATTAAGAAGGATACAGCATGTGCTGTAAGGTTGCTTTGTTGGAGTGCAAAAAGTTTATGCCAGCAGTTAATTTGTTTCAAGTATGCATGTGCAACTTACCAGTTAAACTTGGTTGAATAGACCAAGTTTTTTTATTGAATTATTTAAAGAATTATATACTTGAAACAAACAAGACACATTTTGTGGATTCTTTTTTTCAAGTATGCATGTGCAACTTACCAGTTGGAGTTGAGAAGTAAACTCAACTCTTTTTTTCATTCCGTGTTCGATGATAATTAGCATACTTGAAACTAACAATTTTGTGATAACAAAATTATTTTGAGAGTTGCATGTGCAATTTACCAGTTAAAAAAGTTCGTAGGTTTACGAACTTTTTTGTTACAAATTCAAACATTTACAACATAAATAAATTGTCAATAGAAAATAAAGTTGCTCGAATGAATTAAACATGCTATTATATTTAAGAGGTGAATATGATTTGGGAAAATATTGAGTGGAAAGACGAATCTTTATTAAACGAATATAAGAAGAATGTTGGTTTAATTTTAGATTATAAATTAGCAATTGAAAACTATGAAGACTTTAAAAATGTTAAACTAGCAAAATTTGGTGAAATTGAAAAGTTGTGGTATGATGGCAAAAAGAATAAATCAACTGAAATTGAATTGTTCAACCTTTCACAAAAAGTTCTAAAAGAATACGCTAATTTGGTAAATGAACTCGGCAAGCAAAATTTTATTTTTTATAAAAATGGAGGCATAGAGTTCCGTGGTTAACATGAGACACTAAACGGATTATTTAAATTTAAAAGGAGTTACTTTATGTGTGGTACTGATAAAGACGACAAAGAAAAAGATAAAGAAGAGGATAACATAACAGGACCTTGGGGGTATGCTAGTTATGACATCTCAAAAGATGATAACGAGGAACAAACTGTAATTTACACTAGACACGAATCTAGCGGAAGAATAAATCAATATGTAGACAACAATGATGGTGGTCATGGACACTTTTCGTGGAAAACTGAAGATGATTATGAAAACAATAATGAAGAAAACAACACAACTGATTACAGTAGAAAAGAAAGCAATGACAGGCAAAACCCTAGTGAAGGAGAAGTTGAAGAAAAAAGTGGATGCTATTTAACATCTGCATGTGTGGCTCACTACAAAGAAAACTTTGACGATAATTGCTACGAACTAAGTATTTTAAGATGGTTTAGAGATAATTATGTTTCAAAAGAAGATATTTCACAATATTACAGAATAGCTCCTAATATTGTAAAAAATATAAACAAAGAAAAGAATTCTAATCAGATTTTTAACAAAATTTATTTGTATGTCATTGTACCATGCATCAGATTCATAGAAGATGGCGACTTTAAACAAGCATATGATAAATACAAAAAAACTATAATTGCACTCAAAAATAAATACTACTATAATATTAAAATTGATAATTCTCCTGATTAAAAGAAAAATATGTTTTATGTTACTAAAAAAGTCCACGGAAATAATCCGTGGTTTTTTATTGTAAATACAACAAACCGAATTTACAAGCGGAAGCAAAGTAAATCGGTTTATTATTGCTTTTTTATATTGTGAATTATGGTTCGTTTTTACATTTAAATTAAGTAACTAATAAGCCAAATTATAATTAAATGGGCTGGGTAATAAATGTAGAAAAGCCATTTCATAAACTTGTTGACTGTTGGGTTCTTGCCCCGTTCACCATTGTAAAGTGCGATGACTGGAATTGCAAGGACTACGCCTAATTGAATTAAACCATACACTTTTGACAAGGCAAAAAAGTAAACAACAGCATACATTAATGCGTAAAGTGCGCACCACAAAATTTGTTTAACTGGTTTGTTGCGGTTGCAACCGATTGATAAAATGAAAAGTGATGAAATGCAACTCCAATCCGCAGGAAATGCAAGCACGCAAAGCAAAATTACAAGCAATGGTTTAAACTTTTCTTTTATTTTTGCGCTGTTTGCAACCCTAAGCATAATAAGGCCAATTGAAAGCGACCACATCACGCTGGTTTGGTTAAGCACATGCTCCCAAAAGTTTGCGCCAGTTGCAAAAGGCACCAAAGCCAACCAACCATATTGTTTGAACGCCATTGATTGCAACATGTATGGCACATGTGAAATAAGTGCGAATAACAAAAGGCGGTTGGTGTATTTTTTTACATCGTGTGTGTAGTTATAGCCTTCAGCAACGCAATAGCACATGATTGGACAAGTTAGCCTGCCAATGATGTGCATAATTATTGCCACTGGGTGTGTGGAATAGCCTTCAAAAACTGCCCACGCAATGTGGTCGATTGTCATGGCAATTATGGCAATCAACTTTATTGCGTTGGAGTTTAAAATTCTTTTATATTCTTTTGTTACATCTGTCATAATTTAATTTTTATTTTCTTTTTGTTTGTTAAGGTAAGTTTCACGGCGCAATTTTGCGTCTTGCTCACTTTGTTTTATAAGTTTTGTTTTGTTTGCCTTGTTCACTTTGCTTAAAATTGCAAAGCGGTTTTCAGTCTCAACATATTCGTCATAAGGCATGGTTGGGTCGTAGCTGTCCACATGCATACGTTGTTCTTCCATTGGGATGTAACGGAACAGTGTGTTATAGCCACTTTTAACCGAATTCCAACTATGAATTTGGCTAAAACGCATGTTGTAGCCATGGTTAATGCATGGTGCATAAGCAATGATGACGCTTGGGCCGTTATATTTTTCCGCTTCCACAAATGCTTGCACGCATTGGTCTGGGTTTGCGCCCATTGCAACAGTTGCCACATAAACATCTTTGTAGGTCATTAATATAGACGCTAAATCTTTCTTTTTTGTGGTTTTGCCTGCCATGTTGAACTTGGCAGTTGCACCCCTAGGGGTTGACTTGCTGGTTTGCCCACCTGTGTTTGAGTAAACTTCGGTGTCCAGCACCAAAATGTTGACATTTTCACCACTTGCCACAACATGGTCAAGCCCACCAAAGCCGATGTCGTATGCCCAGCCGTCGCCACCAAAAATCCAAACACTTGGGCTGATGATTTGTTGAATGTTGTTGAATAAATAAATGTCGTCACCTTTGATTGCGTGCTTGCGCCTATAATCTTTCAACTTAATTGTGAGCGCGCGGTTATTTTCGTGGTTTTCTGGGTTCTTTAAAAATTCGCCTAATAATTCCGCCACCTTTTTGCTAAGGTTTAAAGTTTTAAGTTTTTCAATGAAATTTGCGCGTTGTGTTTTGCGGGCAATTGCAATGCCATAGCCAAATTCCGCATTATCTTCAAAAAGGCTGTTTGCCCAACTTGGACCAAAACCGTCTTTATCTTTGCTGTATGGGCAGGTTGGATAAGTTCCGCCATAAATCGAAGAGCAACCGGTTGCATTTGCAATTAACATACGGTCGCCAAACAACTGTGTGGCAAGTTTGATGTAAGGTGTTTCGCCACAACCAGCGCATGCCCCACTAAATTCAAAGTATGGCTTTTTAAATTGGACGCCTTTTGTTGTGTTTGGTGTGAATGGTGTGTTTGTTGGAAGGGTCAGCAAAAATTCCATGTTTGCAATTTCTTTGTCCCTAATTTTGGTTGCGTCTTCCATTATTAGTGCCTTTACTGGGCAAACTGTGGAACAAACGCCACAACCAGTGCAGTCAAGTGTGTTCACTTGCATGCGATAATTCCCTTCGCAAATGAAGGCTTTACGGCTTTCAAAAGTTTTTGGAACTTTGCGCTTTTCGTCGAACACAACTGGGCGAATTGCTGCATGTGGACACATCATTGTGCATCGTCCGCATTGAATACATTTTTCACTTATCCAGTTTGGTAATTCTTCTGCTAACGCGCGTTTTTCAAACTTTGAAGTGTCGGTTGGCATGCGCCCAGAAATTTCAAACTTACTTACTGGAATATCATTGCCTTGTTGGTTTGAAGTTGGCACAATAATATCTTCATAATACTGCGATTGATTTACCTTGCAAACAAGTTTTGATTGAATATCAAGTTTTGATGTGTCAATTTCGTGTAAGTCTTCAATTGCAGAATTGATCGCATTCAAATTTGCATCGACAACTGCCTGCCCTTTGCGAGAGTAACTTTTAACAATGCTGTTTTTTATGTTATTCAAAGCGACATCGAAAGGAAGCAATTTTGAAACATAGAACATAGCAGTTTGCATTACTGTGTTAATTTTTGCGCCAAGCCCAAATTTAAGGGCGATTTTTGTTGCATCGAGTGTGAAAAGTTTTGTGTGCTTTTCCTTTAAATCTTGCTTCATTTTATCTGGCATGAGTTTATTTAAAGTTTGTTCATCATATGGGCAATTGATAAGCATCATACCATTTGATTTTAAACAGTCAGTCATGTCGTACTTTTCAATGTAGCCTGCATTGTTGCAAACGAGAAGGTCGACATGTTGCGGATTGAATGGTGCAATTATAGGGCGGAAACTTGCGCGCATATGTGAAATTGTAAGGCTACCAGATTTTTTGCTGTCGTAATCAAAATAGCCCTGCATATAACTTGTTGTTTCTTCACCTAAAATTTTGATTGTGTTTTTAACTGAACTAACGCTTCCGTCACTACCTAACCCGTAAACGCGCATGCTAAAATCTGCAATGTTGTCTTCAAACTTATCCTTAACTTCCAAACTGGTGTTAGTAACATCGTCGTAAACACCAACGGTGAAAAATTCCTTTTTGCGGTTAAACATATTTTCAAAAACGCTTAATGCCATGTCAGGTGTAAATTCCTTACCACCTAAACCATAGCAACCTGAATATGTTTTGCAGTTAATTTTGTGTTTTTGCAAAGCAGAAAGCACAAAACTTGTGAGTGTGTCAGTGCCGTTTACATCAAGGTTACGCTCTAAAATAGTTATGTTTCGCACATTTTTTGGCAATTTACTTATGAAAGTTTCTTCATCAAAAGGTTTTAACAACCTTATTTTCATCACACCAACATTTTTACCTGTTTGTTTTTGTGCAAGGCGCAACACATCGGCAGAACTGCCAATTGACACAACAATGTCGCGCGCATACTTATCGCCAAAATATTCGACAGTGTCGTAATGCCTGCCTGTAACTTTTGCCTGTTCTTCTAAACAAAATTTGACATCGTTAATGACATTTTTATACCTACTTAAAGCAAGCACCCTGTTTTGCATGAAAACATCTGGGTTTTGGTTTGTGCCAGCACAAAAACTGTCGTGATTGTTGAGTGCACGCTGTTTAAACGCTTCAATATCATCAAAATTGACAATCTTTTGAAGGTCGTCAAGGTCGCTCACATACACAGTGCTCAATTCGTGACTTGTTCTAAAACCATCGAAAAAGCAAATGAATGGTGTTTTCGTTTTTTGGCTTGCAAGTTCACAAGCAATGGCAATATCATTCACTTCTTGCACAGATGAGCAATTGATGATATTAAACCCTGTTTTCATGCACGCGTAAATGTCGCTGTAATCACAAAAAATGCTTAAAGCGTGCGTTGCAACTGTTCGGGCAGCCACATAAAAAACTGTTGGCAAACCTTCGCCTGCAATTTTGTACATATTAGGTATCATCAACATCAAACCTTGGCTAGATGTGAATGTGGTGGTTTTTGCCCCAGCCATTAAACTGCCATGCACCGCACCAGCAACACCTGCTTCACTTTGCATTTGAGTGATGTACAATTTGTTGCCGAATATGTTTTGCTTATTTTCATTCACAAAATTGTCGCAATTCTCTGCCATTGGGCTTGACGGCGTTATAGGATAAATTACCGCCACATCGTTCATCATATAGGCAATGTTACTTGCAACAAAATTGCCGTCTACTGTTAATTTTTGCATAATTCCCCTTTAAATTATTTATGTTTACTTGATGTCACAAATTCTTTTTAGCCAAAGAAACATTTTGCATTGTTTGTTTTCGTTTTAAAGCAAATTTCAGCGTATCTCACAAACTTATGTTCCGTTCGCTCACAATAAACTAAATGTTAATAATAGTATAAAAAAATTTTCGCCTTATTGCAAACAATTGCAAAGATTTTTAACATTTGATACAATTAAACTGAATTAGATTAAACCTTTGCTTTGTTTACGTTTCCTTTGCAAAGCAAAATTATTTAAGGAGAGTTATGCGATATTTAATGATTGTGACATATGATGGGAAATTATATTCGGGCTTCCAAAAGCAAAAATCCACAAACAAAACCATTCAATTTGAGTTGGAAAAAGCGATTGAAACGATAACCAAGCAACAAGTTGAATGTGTGGCAAGTGGGCGTACCGATGCAGGTGTTTCTGCTTACCATCAGCCTGTGCATTTTGATATTGAAATTGAATTGAACGAAACCAAATTTTTAAAATCTATTAATGCACTTTTGCCAGACGATATTAAAGTTTTGTCAGTTAAACCAACTAACATTCACGCTCGTTTCAGCGCAAAGAAAAAAACTTACATTTACAAAATGCATATATCTCCATTAAAACTGCCACTTGAAACGAACAAGTTAACGATTAGCCCAGATTATAATTTTAAAGACATGCAAAAATTTTGCACACTCATTAAAGGCACACATGATTTTAGTGGATTTAAAGCTAGTGGTGGGCAAACTGAAAACGATGTGCGCACAATATATTCAGCAAAATTAATAAAAAAAGGTAACGACCTTACTTTTGTTGTTACCGGAAATGGATTTTTATATAAAATGGTACGCAACCTTGTTGGCACAATGCTCAAAATTGGCGAGGGCAAATTATCTTTAACAGAGCTTAAAACCACAATCTTTAAAACATTTAAATCAACTTACACCGCCAAACCAGAATATTTGTATCTATATGATGTTAAATATAGTTGTTAATATCAATTGAAATAATGTAATTGTTAAATTTTCACAATAATTGTGGTGGGGTCCCCTCATAAGGTTCTCGCCCTTAATTTTAAGAATACAAAAAAATTCGCACCCCAATAGGGCCCCCAACAAAGCCAAATGAAATGGGTTTGTTGGGGAACGAAAAAGCCAAGTGAGAATGCGATATTTTGTGTTTTTTGTGAAAAAAACACAAGTCGCTAAAACTTGTGCATATCAAGTATCCATTAAAAGGCTAGCATCGCGCGTTTGAATGGAAAGAGGAGCAACCGACTAAAAGTCAGCGGTTGTTTTTTCATAAAAAAACAACCCGACTAAAAAGTCGAGTTGCGACGATGGCGCCCCGAGTAGGGCTCGAACCTACAACCTATCGGTTAACAGCCGAGTGCTCCACCATTGAGCTATCGAGGCATATTGTTGACTGCACCTAACTGGCAGAATGCAAAGCTTTTGCTTTACAATGCCCTTATTATAGCACCTTAAAATAGGCTTGTCAACAATTTTTTGATAAATTTTAAGATTGATAATTTGAAAATTTCATTTTAGCAAATGTGCATTTTTAGCCATATTACTGAAATTAGCCTAATTGATTAAAGAGTTGATAATTGATTAACATGTATAGATAATTTATCTTTGTTAAGACGACTGAACACTCCTGTTTAAAACAATCTACTATTTCATCGTTCACATATTCATTTTGCTTGTAGAAGTGTATTAAATCATCAGTTTCAACATCACGGCTATAAATACCGCCAGTGTTTGAATAATAAACCACCATGTCGCGCATTTCGCCATTAATTTCGTAAACAATGTCTGCTGGACGGAAAAGTGAATTGCCAACATACAAGTTTTCATTGAAAGGAATACCTAACAAATCCAAAATCGTTGGAATAATATCGTACGCTGAACAGAAACGGTCGTTCCAAACAAGTTTATTGGTTAATGTTTTGTTTAATTCTTTAACCCCTGGACTTGAAAGAATCATAGGGATTTGATGCAATTCGGTGCGCCCGATGTCTGGAATTTCAATACCCTTCACCCTATTTGCCATATTGTCGTAATAAGAATAATGGTCGGCATACAAAAGCATTGTGGTTTTGTCGTATAAAGTTGTGCCGTCGTCATAAGTTTTTGATTTTAATTCGTTAATAATTTCGCCAATTGCCTCATCAAGCCCACATATGCCACATTGATAATTTGTTAATTCTGTAATCAATTTTACATCGCTAACAGAATAATTATTCAAAACATTTTGATACCAATTTGTGTATGTTGCGTCTTGTTCAGCTTTATTTAAAACATATTTCCCGTCTTCTAAAACACAATCGTCTGCGCCATACTTTACATAGTTGATATATTTTAATACATCGCCGTCATTTAAGTTATATTCAGGTTGATATGAGCCATGTGATGATACATTAAGGTAAAAAGTGAAGAAAGGATTTTGTTTGTACGTTTCAGGCACGATGTAATTCATGGCATTTCTCACAAACTCCCCTTCTGGTGCCCAGTTATCCCACTTCAAGTCGTCACCAGTATAAATCAAATTGCCGTCGCTATCGGTCAACAATTCTTTACCTATAACGTTGTCAAAACCCATGTTAGGGTGTGTGATGTTCCTATCATAGAATGATGAGCGATTGGAATGAACATAAGATGTTGTGTATCCATGTGATTTCAAAACATTTGGCAATGTAAAGCCTAAGCTGTTTTTAGATGCATCAAATTTCTTGCCAGCGTAATCTAAAGCATTCAAACCATTAGGATAATTACCCATCACACCGATGCCTTCTGAAATGTTTGTCTTTGCTTTGCCAAAGAATTTAGAAGCAACAATGCTATTGTCATTAGTGTCTGCCAAATCACCATAAATCAAAGAATATACATTTGGTGTCAATTCATTTGAAAGGTTGCTTAGGGTTGGGTCGTAATTCCCATCGCCAAAGCCGTACCATTCGGTTGATTCCATCATAAAAACTATAACATTATTCCCATTGTCTACACCGAAAGTTGTTTTGCCTTCTTCATTTAAACTGCTTCCATTGTAAATTGTGCCATTGTTAAAATATTCAAGTGTAATTTGTTTCTTTTGATTGTTAACCCCACCCTTTCCGCTTTTGTTAAATTCGTTTAACATCATGTTGACAAAATAGCCATAACTGCCAAATTTGGAATAACTGCTTCTTTTCATGAAAGATGTGTTCATCAAAAATGCATCTGAGTTGACATAACTGTTTGAATTGTTGCTTGTTGCCAAAATTTGGGAGCGGTTAACTGCGTAACTTGTCAATGACACACATTGAATTGCGATGATTACCAACACAAATATTTTAGAAAAATGTTGTTTAACATTAATTTTATCTTTTTTTGCAACAATAAGCATTGCAACGCCAACGCCAGCAACAAAGAAAAACATAACCAAAAGTTGAACAATAACGCTCCAGAACACAAAGCCAGATGTGGCTGCCTCGGTGGCCTCGATGAGCAAACTGAGCATGTCCAAACTGAACATGTCACCATAAACAATATACAAGGTGTAATTTGTGTAAATTAAAATTGATTGCACCAACAATACAATGGTTGCAAACACATACTGCGCAATGTAATTTGGAATTGCACAAACAAGCATACCTAGAAATAGTATAATTGAAAAATCATAAAAGAAATATTGTGGCATGAATCCTAAATTGAGGACATGGAAAGAAAATGCTTCTAAAAACAAAGCACCTAAAACATAGTATATAAACATCAAACATTTGCTTATGCCAGTTCTTACCATATAGTTAATTTTAAATCAAAATAAAAATTTAGTCAAGGCATAAATGTCAAAAACCGCCAAAATTGTAGTTTACACGTAAAGTTTAGTTAAAGTCGACATTTATTAGTTTTCACTTGCTTGCCAAACGCTATTTAAAGTGTTAAGATTATTGTATGTTTAAATGGTTAAAAAATTTGTTTAACAAAAAAAATTTTATACCTAAAGATATTGATGCCGGTTTGATGACATCAATGTATTACACCGCCAATGTAGGCGACAAGATTAGTGTCCCTGAAAATTGCGTGTGTTTTTTGTCGTATCGGGACAAAATCTATGCAACCTATACTGCTGGCACCCACAGTTTGGACGAAAAATCTTTGAGTGCACTTTTGCAAATTCAATTGAAAAAAAAGACCAAACAAAAGAATATCAAATTCGATTTGTTTTATGTCAACTTAAAAAAATTTAACTTTTCCACAGTGCAAATTGAAAAAATCCCGATTGATAAACAAATGTGCAAAATCGAGATTAAATCGAATTTCGATTGCAAAGTTGTAGATGCAAACAAGTTCCAACGCTATGCACTTTCATTTTACGCTTTAATTCGCCCTATTGACGCTGAACATTTGGTTAAAAATTTTGTTGCTGAAAACATCAATAAATATTATATAAAACGCAAATTTATTGGTCAAATTGACAGTAATATGGAAAGCAACGCAGTTCAACTTTACCTAAACAAAAAAGCGGAAAAATTTGGTTTAAACATAACAAGGTTTGAACTAAGTTTTTGGGTAAAGACAAAAGGCAAACAAACGGAAGTTAAGCAAAAATCATTTTTTGACGACACAAACCAAACCCACTTTGAACAAACAAATTTAAACAACAATACAAACAAAACAGTTGACGAAACTGAAAGTTTGAAATATAATTTAAACGACGCTAGTGGAATTGAAAACGAAACAAATTTAGGCGAAACTCAAACACGTCAAACAACTGAGAAATTTGCTGTTTGCCCAAATTGTCAAAGCAAAAGAATTGCAAATGCTTCGTTCTGCCCAAAATGCGGTTTTAAATTCTAATTTTGCAAACACTATTAAAACAAATGTTAATAATTTAAAAGTTAAAAAGGAGAATATATGAAATTCAAAAAGACAGATATAATTGCAACTGTGCTTGAAAAACACCCAAAAGGTGAAGAAATTTTAACTAAATTCGGTTTCCATTGCCTTTACTGCCCTTGCTCACAAATGGAAACATTAGAAGAAGCATGCGAAGTGCATGAAATTAATGTTGATGAACTTTTAAAAGCTTTAAATGCTTAGGCGAAAAATATTTAAACAAATTTATATATTGCAGAAGATGAATTATTTAATTTCGCTCTGGTTCGTAATTCGTTTTATTTTATTCACAAAAAGAAAAAAGCACATTATTGTGTGCTTTTTTAATTTTCTCTACCTAATAAATAGTCAGTTGTAACTTTAAAATAATCTGCAACAGCGTCTATCCCATCAATTTTCGGTGAACGTTTACTATTAAGCCAGCCGGATATTGTTGTACGTGGAATATTAATAGATTTAGACAAAGTTGTCGCTGTTAGACCTTTGTCTTGCATTAAATCTTTTAATCTTTCAATAAAAATGTTATTAATTTCGACAATATTTCTCATACAATTATTATGTGTGATTTTGCCAAAATAAACTTGACATGACCTTTTCGCGTCATGTATAATACTATTGTCCACCAATTAATGGATAGACCGGAATTGAAATTTTTTGTGACCATTATAGCGAGGGTACCGTATGACAATGAAATGATTTATCACGTGGTGTCTAATTTTGGCAAGAATGTGCACATATTGACCACTAGGACACAGTTGATTGCATGGAAACGCAGGCGTAAGCATAATGGAAAAAGGGACTTAAATTGAGTCCCTTTTTTATAACATTTTATGAGTACCTGTTAAAATCTTTATTTTACTATTGGCTAAATAATAAATTATTGAAAGTATTCAAAATTACTTTTTATCTTTAATTTTTGAATTCTTTTCAAGTTCCTTTTTTGATGCTTCTAATTTTGCGTTTTCTTTTGCAATTTCCTTATCAATTTCTTTCAAGAACTTGTCAATTTCATTAATTTCAGCAGTTTTTGGTTGTTCAGTCTGTTCTTTTTTTGGCCTACCGCGTTTGCCTGTTGGCTTTGTTTGTTCAGCGCTTATCTCAACTTTCCTTGGTCTGCCAGCACGTTTTTTAATTGGGCTTGCTTGGTAGTTTTCCTTTTTTGGACGCCCACGTTTTGCTTTAATCTCGTCCTTTTTTGGTCTGCCACGCTTAGTTGATGATTTTACTTGTGAACTTTTCCCTTGGACTTTCCTTGGCCTACCGGCGCGCTTCTTAACTGGACTTGCTTCTTTATCATCTTTTTTAGGACGTCCGCGTTTAGCCTTGGTTAACGTTTGCTCATTTGAATTAGTTTCGTCCTTTCTTGGTCTGCCACGTTTACCTGCTGGCTTTGCTTGTTCGGCTTCCGTTTGAACTTTCCTTGGCCTGCCTACTTGTTTCTTTGCAGGTGCTTCAGTTACTACCTTTCTTGGGCGACCACGCTTACCTGCTGGTTTGCTTTCTTCTTTTTGAACAGTGGATACTTGTTCTTCATCGCTGTCCCCCAACAGTGATGCAAATTTGTCTAATGGATTGATGTCTGATTCGGCATCATCATCTTGTGGCAATCCAGTTAAACTATCATCTAAACTTTCTGGCTTTTCGTCTGTTAAATCCAAATCTTTAATTTCGCCTTCATCTTCGTCTTCGTCAAAGTCGTCGTCAAAATCGAAATCTTCTTCAGTTGAAGGTTGTTCGGTTTGCTCAGTTGGTTCAGTTGGAATTTCTTCCTTTTTTGTTTCAACCGCTTCACCGGTTTCAGCTTGTTCTTTTTCAACTGGTTCAGTTTCGGTTGGTTGAGCGTTTTGCTCGGTTGAATTGTCAGGTTCTAACCCGTCTAGATAATTGAAATGATATTCTTCTTTTGGCTCATCATTAGCTTGTTCTGTTCCTTCACTATCAACATGTGCTTCTTCTGTTGATGTTTCAACTGGTTCTTCATCTAAATAATTGAATGTATATGTTGGTTGTGTGTTTGTTTGTTCAGTTGCGTTATCAGCAGTTGCTGGTTGAGGCTCTGCCGTATTATCCAACTCATCAAACCAATTTTCTACATCTGCAGGCTGTGCTTCAGCAAGTGTATTTTGTTGAGTTGTGGTATATCCAGTTTCAGCGTTTTGCTCAATTGTCCCACTTTTATTGTTTGCTTGCGGTTGGTCGTTTGTAGGCACATAATTAGGGTCAACTGCAGAAAGTTGTTCTTTTAACTTTTCATTTTCAGTGTTTAAATTATCAACTTCATTTTCCTTATTTTGCAAACGTTCCACAAGTGATTTAATGTTGTTTTGCGCTTTAGTAAACTTTTCTGAATCGCGTTTTTCAATAACACGTGAGGCTTCAGCGTATACCTTATTGCTGTATGTGTCGAATTCGCTCATCATTGATTTTTCAAGCACATTACGCGCTTTTTTGATTTGATTTTCAACATCTGTTATTTCAGCTTGATAAGTTTCCAAAACCTTTTTGTGACGATCAGTTGCAGTGTCGTAATCGCGTTCCAAATTGCGTTGACGATCCAACTCTTGTTGTTGTTGTTTTTTAAGGTAGTTTGCTTCAATGCTTGATGTAACTTCTTCCAATTGTTGCTTGAAGTTTTCAAAACTTTCTTTACTAACCTGCATTTGACGCTGATATTCTTTTGTGGTTTCCCTGAAACTGTTTTCTTCTTGATAAATCTCGCTGTTGATTTGTTCCATGTCCTGCATAAGTTTTTTACGCTCAGCAATATAGTTTTCCGCCTCGGTCATGGCACGTTCCAAAACCAGCGAACGCTCCACACCAGCCTCGTCGAAATTGAACTTTTCATGTTCCACATTCCTCAGGCGGGCACGCTCAAGTTCTTTCTTTTCCTCTTCAGCACGTTTTTGAAGATATGCCGACAAGATAGGAATACCATCTCTAATTTCTTTTTTATCAAACAATGCTTCATAGTCCACATATTCTGGGATTGTTTCGGTTGCTTTATCAATGTAAACTTCAAAATATTGATAATTTGAATTAATGTCGCTGATAATAGCGTTATGCCTTATTTTAAAAAGTATCGTGAAAAGGTAATTTAATGTTAAAATGATAATTGGGCAAAGCAAGCAGTGTTGTAAAATTTCAACCAATTTTTCTTCATAAGAACAATACAAATTTAACAAGAAGCACAAACCAGCGTAAACGTATGATAAAATGTTTAAAATGCTAACATCTCGTGTGTAGGTGCTGTTCCTAATAGGCGTTGACACACAGTTTTCAAACGACATGTATTTACTTGCCTTTTCTTCCCTATACAAAACATATTGTTGCCATTGTTTGCGCAACTGTTTTGGAACCTTTTTTGATTTCATTTTGTTGTTAAAGTTAATCAAATTGTCTTCATTTATTTGTGGATTTGAACCAAAATAAGTGTTGAACATGTCAATAGCTTTAATCAATTTTACTTCATATGAATGTGAAGTGGTTATGGCTATTAAAAGCGATGTCAACAAAAATAGAACACCAAAAATTATAAAATAAGCATTATAGCCTAAATAGTTTTCAAATGTTGAAAAGAACCTATCGACTTCACTAAATACCTTTGACATAAAAACCCCTTTTTAAATACTGGATATTTAATTTCAATTTATTAAACCATTATTTAAGGTTATTATAACACAAAGAATTATTAATTACTAATATTTTTATATAATTTTTTGATATTTTTTAAAATTTTCTATTATTTTTTTTGATTTAAATTTTTAATCTTTCACAACATTTTAAATAATTTGAAACACCTATATTATAGTATTTTAAAGGTATTTTTTATTAATTTATTTTATTTTTAATAAATAATTAATTTATGTTGCATTAAATTTTTAAAATCATTATTACTTAATAAATTAAAATTAATTTTTTAACGTTAATCATTGTACTATTAAAAAACAATCTTTACGAAATTTTATTTTGTTGCGCTGGCAATAAAAAAAATAAATTATATTATTTAAAATTTGTTTTAAAAGTAATAACTACATTGTATATATTTATATAAATACACCTTTAAAAGTATTGCAATTTTTTAAAAAAGAATTTATAATTAGGTAACGAGGTTTTTATGGATTTCTATTTATTGTATTATCTACTTGGTTTTGTGCTTTTGCCTGGCATTATTTTGGGGCTTTGGGCACAAATTAAAGTTCAAACCACTTTTAATGAATATAACAAAATTCAAACAAAGCATGGCAAGCCTGCACAAGAAGTTGCAAGGTACATGCTTGACGGCGGTGGCTGTATCGACACAAAAATTGGGCGCACAACTGGTAGTCTTACTGACCATTACGACCCACGCAACGACACTGTGTCACTTTCCGACGCAGTTTATGGCAACAGCACAGTTTCTGCAATCGGCGTAACCGCGCATGAGATTGGTCACGTCTTCCAACACAAAGGTAACTATGCCCCAATTAAAGTTAGGAATGCTTTGGTGCCTATTATCAACATTTCAGGGTTCTTTGTTTGGCCACTAATCATTATTGGTATGATAATGGAAATCGGTTTTTATGTAACAAATGCAAAATGGCTTTACATTGTTGGTATTGCACTTTATTCACTTAACATCATTTTCAGTTTAATCACTTTACCTATTGAAATTAACGCAAGTAAGCGCGCTTACAAAATGTTGGTGTCAACTGGTGAAATGGACCAACAGGAAGCAGAAGGTGTTAAAAAGGTTTTAAACGCCGCCGCTTGGACTTATGTTGCTGGTTTGGTTACTTCAATTTTGTCATTGTTAAGGCTTGTTTTGTTTGTACTTTCAATCCGCGGGAGAGATCATTAGTTGGTTTAAATTTTAAATGGTAATTTAGCATTAAACAAACTAAAAATACATAAATATATTAACACTTTTATTTGCTCATATTAATGTGGAATAAATCAAACAAATTTACAAATTATGTTATGTTTAATTATTTATTACTATTCTGTCAGCGCGAAGTGAATTGAATTTGCACATTATTTCATATTCGCTTGTGGACTGATGTTTTGCATACAAACTTAAAGGGTTGGCTTGGTTTAAAATATAAACCTTGTCGCCCTTTTTTAATTTCGTTTTTGTGATGTCCAACATAAAACAGTCCATACAAATGTTTAAAACTTTACATTTTTTGCCGTCAACTGTCAATTTTAAGCCTATGTTTTTCATATCAAAACCGTCGGCATAGCCAACTGGCAAAACTGCCACTTTCAAATTTTTGTCCGCAACAAAACGCTTGTCATAGCCCACGCATTGCCCAGTTTTAACTTTGTTTATTTGCACAATTTGGCTAGAAATGCTTACAATAGGTTTATATGGTGAAATGTTAGAATTGTATAAGTTAAAGCCTAAACGAGCCATATCAAAATTATGTGAATAGCAATCAAACACATGGCTGTTGTCTGCATGAATTATTGGCTTTAAATCATATTTAGGCAACAATGCTAAGAAACTATTAAAGGTTTTCAATTGCGTTTCTACAAAATTGTCAGTGGTTGCAAAATGTGTGTAAACGCCTTCCAAATTTAGTTTAGTTTCTTTTAGTTTTATAAGGCAACTTTCAAATTCGTCCACACTCGCCAACCCATAACGGTTCATGCCTGTGTTTATTTTTAGGTGGATATTGATTTTTTTGTTTAATTTGCTTAGTGCAACAACATCGTTCAAACTATTGCATGTATAAGAAAAATGCGGATTTATGTGGTTTATATCCAAAGCGCCTGTGATTAAAATCTTCTTTCGCGTTATCTTTTTTAGGCGTGACGCTTCAAAAAAACAAGCAACACCCCAAAAGTCCACATACTTATTTAAAATTTTTGCAACAAGTTTTTCGCCAACGCCGTAAGCATTCGCCTTTACCATTGCACAAATTTTTATGTTTGGTTTTTTTTGTTTTGCTTGTTTTATATTATTTATTAAGTTTTGTTTATCTATATAAAATTTATTAAACATAAACTTTTATATGAGTGTTTTTTTGTTTTGGTTAACATGGCACAATTTCAACTTAAAGTTTATGTAAATTTAAAGCGTTTAGGGTCTAACCCCTTTTTGAAAACTCGCACCCACAATAGTCTTGCCTATAAATACCCTTTTCCTTGCAAATTTGCGTTGAACGAAGATATCCGTCTTCCTTTTTGAAATCTGCATGAAGATATTTTATGCCATACTTTTGTTCATTCAATTCACCTAATTTGTTTATAAATTCACAATCTTTATGTGGTGAAATAGTCAATGTTGTGGTGACCATGTCAAAATTGTTGGCAACTGCATATTTAAAAGTTGCGTCCATACGCTCCGCAATGCAAACACGACAACGTGCCCCACCTTCTGGCTCAGTTTCATAACCTTTAACCAATGTTTTAAACATTTCATGGTCGTAACCGACATCAACAACATTTACACCAAGTTTTGCAAACTCGGCTTTACGCAACTCAAATTCATTTTGCGGATAAATGTTAGGGTTATAAAAGAAATATGTGATATCGAAATAATTTTTCAACTTTTCAATAACCGCACTGGAACAAGGCGCACAACAACAATGCAAAAGTAGTTTTGGCTTTATTGAACCAAAACTACTTATTTCTTCATGCATTAATTTGTTGTAATCAATTTTCATGCAATTATTATACCACTTTTTATGTGTTTGTCAATTGCAAATGAGTTTACATTATTCACCTGCATTAGCCTTTTTTATTAATTCAAGAGTTAATGTTTTGTCTGTGTCATTAAAAGTAAATTCATGCGTTTTATATTTTTCACTATCAAACATTGCGTTTATGCCATCACAATCTGCTGTTATTGTGGCGCCGTTTGGTTTAGTATAATTTAATTTGTAACTATCCTTATCTGCTTGAATAAATATGCTACTAGATTTTTTAATATAAACATCAACTTTGTTTCCATTTACATTTAATTTAAACTCAAACATGGTTTTAGGAGCTTCAGGTTTTTCTGGGTCTGGGAGGCGAGAAGATGGAATGAAGACAAAGTATTCAGATGAATAGCCATTGCCGGTAACCCAGAAGTCCAACGACTCAACCTTTGCACCAACAACAAACATTATAATTGTTTTTGCAACTTCTTTGCCATCGCTAAGTTTAAATGAAGATATGAAGTTAATTAAACCTAATGTGATTTTTTGTTTTTCAACAAACGATTCATCTTCAGTAAAGCCTGCCACACCGTCAATGTTAATTGTGTCGCCATTGCTGTTGATAACAAATTGTTTGTTTGCAACATCATAACCATAATGGAAATCATAGGCTTTTTTATCTGTCAAACCGATTGCCAAACCCAGCACTTTTTTATATCTAAATGTGACTTCACCATCACTGCCAGTCAACACATAACCATAATAATCTGATGATTTGTTAATTAAATTTTCAATGCAATTTGCACTGAGTTTTAAATTACTAAATTGTGGCAATTGACTGCCGTTTGAGTTGTATGTGTAATTTGAAAGATTTGTTAATTCACTGCTTGCCAACCTAATTGCACCGCCACCACCGATTTCGGTTTTGTCTAAGTAAGTTTTTACAGTGTAATCTGCACCAATTATGCCACCAACATAGTAGCCTGAAATTGTGCCGTCGAAACTTACATTGTTGACAACGCCATTTAAGTTACGCCCAACAACACCAGCAACGACTGATTGATTTGTTTTTGTAATTGTTGCTTTAACCGAAACATTGTTAATGTAACCATTAAAGTTAAAGCCAACTGCACCAGCCGACACAAACGTTGACAATTTAAACACGTCTTCGCCAGAAATTGAAACGGTTGCATTTTCAATTAATCCCCTATTTTCGCCAACCAAACCAGCGGAAATTTGATAGCCTGAAAGTTTGCCAGCGTCGATAGTTGCAGTTGTATCTTCAAGTTTAACCATTTTGCCAACTAAGCCTACCGCACCGCCGACAGTGTCACCAAACAAGTTTGTTGAACTTGAAGTTGTGATGTGCCTTACCATTTGCATGGCATTTGTTGATGTGATGTTAATTTGCTTTTCATTTGAGTTGACTGTGGAAGCGTCCAAAATTGCAAACGCCCCGCCAGCATAGTAAACATCGGTTAAATTGTCATTAACAATTTTGCCCAAACTGTAATTTGATGTGTAAACTGCATAATTATTTTCCTGTTGTGAACGGCTTGCATATGCACCAACAGAAGATGTGATGCCATCAATGTCGAACCTGCCACGCACCAAGCCAACCACACCACCGACAGCATTGCCACCGACAACTGTTATGTTTTCTGCTTCGATGTCGATGTTGTAAAGGTTATAATTTTCAGCCATACCAGCCAAAACGCCCACCGTTTGCGTCCTTGTTGCAGTTACGCTTAAAGGTATGATGTCCAAATTTCGAACTGCACTTTCGAGGCTTAAATTATTTAACGATTTCAAACTTGCAAACAATCCAATGCTTGATAGATTTGCACTTGAAAATATTTTAAAGTTCTCAACATCCATATTATTGCCTTGCAGATTACCATTAAATTCGCAAACACTTGTTGTTGGGTTGTTGTAAACTGTTTCAAAATTAATGTCGTTAATTAAGCGGTAATAATATTTAGTGTTTTGATAGAAACTGTTTGCTTCATCAGTTTGCCCAAGATAATAATTCCAAGTTGTAATGTTGTAAATTAAAATTGGGTTTTGCTTTTCGCCATAATCTTTTTCAAGCACTTTGTAACTATAACTAACGCTAATAACCACGCCTAAATCGTTTTTGGTTTCAGTTTTAACAAGTTGCAAATCTTTTAAGCCATGATAGTAAGATGGATACAATCCCTGTTCGTCTTTAAACTTATCAGTTGCAGACAATGTTTCGCCAGTAAATGTTACAAGTTCACTTGTCGCCACAAGTTTAGGCAAGTCAATTCCATTTGAAGCCCAAACTGCACTCACATTGTCACCAAATATAAAGGTTGGATATTTGTTTTTGTTTGTCCTTTCCAAAACGCTTACAGTTGTTAAACCGTCCACATTGTTTTTGTAGCCTGCAGTGTCTTGCTTAACTTCGTAACAATTGGTAATGCCTGTTGCACCTTCGCGCGCGAACATACTTATAAGGTTAGTTTTCCTACCTTCATTTATATAAGAATAACAGTTGTTTACTGAACCAGTGTTTTCATAAACAAAACCTGTTATGTGGTTGTTGCTTGATTCACCGATGAGTTTAATGTCTGCGTAACAGTCGTAAATACTGCCCGCATTCGTGTACACAAAGCCTGATGAGTAGTCCTTTGCTGAAATGTTGCCGATAACACTCCCATTCGCTGAATGTGTGCCCGATTCAACATAGCACATTGAAATTTCAGCCGAACTTTCATTTTCAAGCACAAAACCTGCCACCTTGATTGAATAAGGAACAGTGATGCTACTGTTGTATGCATAAATCATACCTTTACCGCTGGTTGCATCGAAGAATGATGACGCAATTTTACCAGCATTTGTGTAAACAAAGCCTGCAATATTTGCTTTTGCTGTTATTTTTAATGCGCTAATGCTGTTAGTTATTCTGCCAGTTGCTTCGTTGGTATTAACTAACCCACCGATGTTGAAACTTACTTCATCATTTGACGACGCTTGTTCAACACTGGAAGCGGATAATTGAACAGAACCACTCACTTTACAGTTAGAAATTATGCCGTAGTTAGTGGCAGTTAAACCACCAAAATTTGCAGACGTGTATGCCACGTTTTGCGAATTATTGCAAAGGTCATAATAACTTAACGATGATGGTTTTGCAAGGTCATATTTAACTTCCAGATTCATGACCACCATGTTTTCATAAATTTGCTTAAACACGCCTGCATTGATTGTTGTTTCATTAAACATTGCAAAACTTTTAATGGTAATTGCATGGCCATTACCGTCAAAACTGTTCAATTTGATATTTAAAGGTGAATAGTTTGTAAGGGTAATATCTTTTGCCAAAATATAGTCGCCACCGCTGGACATTGCGTTGAAATCGTCTTCATTGCGCACTGCTTTTGGTTGTAAGAATGAACTTTCTTCAATGAAATCAATATTAAAGCGGTAAATTTGGTTTATGCCGTCGGCGTCATCAAGTTCAAAATTATTGTTGTTATTTAGTTTTAATGGCATTGTAAGCACAAGGTCGATGTCTAATTCCTTTGTTAAGTTAAGTGTTAAAGCATTAATTGTTTTACTATTAACCGTCTTTGTCCCATAATATAATGTTGCAACCGTATCCGTTGTGCCATCTTTTGTGTGTTTTAATTCAATTTTATCAGTTCCCTTTTCAATTTTGTAACTCTCGTTCGCTTCCGTTTTTAAGCGTGAATAGTCGAATGTTACATATTTAAGTGTGTTAATACTTTTTAAAATGCTGTGAATTGATTTTTGTGTAGTGTTGTCGGTCACATCATAATAAGTTTCTTGCGTAAATTCATTTAACTCTTCGCTATACTCAATATCTGCACTTCTAAAATAGAATTCAATTGGCACATTGACATTTAAGTTACCATAAATTTTTGTACAATTTTTCCCATTCACCGTGTTAGTTGTGCTATGTGTTACGCTAACATTATCAATAACATAATTCACAACTTTAAACTTTTGAGTTGTGGTTGCTTGTTCCTTGGTGTTGCTGTCTAATGTTAGGTATGAAGATGCTTCAATTGTTAAATCCTTGCCCAAATGTGTATTTTTGATGTCGTTAGCATTGATTGAATAGTAACCATTTCCTTCGTTTACTAATGGTATTAATGCGCCTTCAATTTTTGCAGTCACACTAGGTTCAACACCTTCATCGCAATTGTTTGTTTCAACCTTGAAGCGTGTTTGTGTACCAAATGCCACATATTGAACACCTGTTGCGTTGCGCTCCACCATGCCATCTGGTTTAACAAGGTAAACTGCAATTTCAGGTTTCATTTTAACATCAATATCTATGGTTGTTGTTTTTACAACTTCGCCAGCAACAAACGCACTAACTTTAACCTTGTGTGGTTTATTTGAATAGGTTGAACTTATCATAGTTGCAACACTTATTGTTTGGTCTGCGCCTATGCGGTTAAGCCTTATGCCTTTGCCGTCACTTGATGGCAGTGAACCATCTACACGTGTGCCATGTATACCCCTTGTTTGCACAAACACAATTTCTTCATTGCCTGTTATGTCGCTTATTTCAAGGTAATCAAAATAGCCGTTAATTGGTGAAAGGTCAATCAACATCAACCCTTCACTTATTGGGCGTAGGGTGTTATTTTGTTCATATGATGTGTAATCGAACTCATCATTTTGCAAGCGTTTGTAAATATAATTCCTAACAACAAGTTCGTCAATGCGTTGTTTAATCACATTTAATTGAATGCTATCTTGCACGCCCGTGCCAAGCCCTTCTTTTGCCTTGAACACAATTGAAATTAAGTTTTTATTATTCTCCAACAATTTGTCTTTGATTTCGGTTGGAATTGTCAATTTGAACTCAATTTCTTGGCGGTCGTTATTTAATTTGCCCACATTTAAAACTGAAATGTAGTCGGTTATTTTACCATAATCTGCATTATTCGTGTCTGCTTCAAGCACTGTGCTATTAATTGTTAAATGGTCAATTAAATTTAATGCTTCAGTGTCTTGAACTTCCCTATCGGTTGTAAGGTAAGCGGTTATTACAGTGTTGTCATTTGGATAAAGCACCAAGTCACCAGCACTTAAGGCAATGCCTGTTACACCGCTTACGGTTTTTAAGTTAAATGTAATTGTATTCCCTAACTGTTTGTATGTGCTTGCGCCTTTTGCAATTGTAATGTAAGGCGTCACTTTAAATGTGAAAGTTATATTTTCGTCCTTTTTAATTGCTTTTATACTGAACGGTTGATTGTAGTTAAGTTCAATTATATGATCCGTTAAACTTAGCCCACTTATTTGCAAGTAAGTGTTAATTTCATCATTAGTTAATGCTGTGCCGTCCTCTTTTGTTGCACTAACTTCAACTTGCAAACATGTGTTTTCGTTTGTTGTAACGTTAAACCCTGCCCACTCGTCTTCCGCAACATAATGGAGCAAAATTGCTTCGTCTTTTGTTATGTTAATCGTACCCGTGGTGTTCGGTGTTAAATATTCCTTATCCCTCGAAATGTAAAGTTTAACAGTATTACCGATTGGCTTGCTTACGTCGATAAGATAACTTGCTTTAACAGCATTGTTCAAAACGCTTGTAAATGTCAATTCCGCTTGACCAACACCGCGTGCAATAAGTTTATCGTTAGATACCATTACAACTGACGGATTGCTTGAAACAGCACTTAAACGCACTTCCAATAAATCGTTTGGCAAAACTGTTAGGTTAAATATGCCATTGTCGCCAACCATGTCGTGCGTGTTTTTCTCGGTTTGTGTTTGATAATTTCCAACAAAATTTACATCATTAACATTCAAATTGAAATCGTACAATACGATATGCGCTAAATTATCAACTAAAATGCCTAAATCATCTTTAACCGCATAAACTGAGTTTTCTTTCAAACTTAAATTAATTGAAGTTGGTGCAACTTCAAAAATAGGTTTATTGTTTGAAATTATGTAAGGATACCCGCCATTATAACTTGTGTCCTTTACCCAACCATTACGCGAAGTTGACGAATGAGAAACGTCGCCAATGCTAAACTGAACTTCATTGGTTTTAACGTAAGAATGGTTAATATTTGCGCTTTCAGGGTTCCCATTAACGTCACCTTTAAAGTTTACTGCTTTACCTTCACCAGTTACAATTTTGCCAACAAAATAGCAGTCAATTTCAGCATTTGGTCTTGCATTTCTTTTACCGACAAGCGCATGTGCAATGTTAGCTGAAACATAAGCATTTACACTTGAATTTTTAATTGCCAAAATATTATTATATTCACCCGTGCTGATAGTGCTAGCAGACGAATTTGCTAAACCTACAAGCCCAGCTAGTGAACCCGATGATTTAATGTCCGCTTCGGCAGAATTTGAACCAATTACTGCCAAATTGTTGTAATCCCAGCGATAGCTGTAAACTGAGCAACATTCCAATTTGCTGTTTGTTGCGTTACCAATGATACCGCCCACATTTTCATTTGCATTGATACCATATGTGTAGTTTGCCAAAATTTGATATTTACAATAAGCGTAAATACCATTTTCGTCCACACCAGTAATGCCACCAACAGTTTCATTTGCGCTGATTTGCACAGCAGATTTTAAATTTGTCAATTGTTGTGTGTTTTCCTCAAACACTAATGTTTCAACATTCGCATTTGTTAATGTTATGGTTACACTGGTTTCTTTAAAGGTATTTTTACCCACAACACCACCAACATTGTTAAGCCTAATTCCGGTATCATTTTGTTTTTCAACAATTTCACCAGTTGCGTAACCATTTTCAATTTTACCGGTTGTTCCGTTTAAGCCAACAACACCACCAATTGCGCCAGAATTAAAGCCGAAAGCTGAAATTTTTACACTAGTTAATGCGCCTGCATTGCCGATGTAACCGCCGAATACAACATTGCTTTCCCCAGTTATTATACCTTCATCTTGGTTTTGATTTTTCAAAACACCACTAATAGTGCCTAAGTTTTGCCCAACAAGCCCGCCGAAGTACGCGTTACTGCCTGAAAGGGTTAAAATTTCAATTTTACCGCCAATGCTTGAAATGTTTTCATATTTTATTACACCTTTGTTGACACCAACAAGCGCACCAAAATATGTTGGTCTATTTGTATCACCTATAAGGCTAACATTTTCACCAAATAAGTTTACTGTAACATCGCAAAGTTCTGTGTTTTCATCGGTTGTACCGAATACGCCACGCGCCTGCTCTTGTGCGATAGAAGTAAAGTTAATTTTTGCATCAAAATTTACATTTTTTATTTTCGCGCCTGTAGTTTGCTTAAATAAGTATGGGTGTTTATCGTCAAGGTTTACACCAAAGACCATGAAATTATCGTCGCCATAACTTGTTAAACCACCTGTGAAATTTTCAAACCATGTTTCGTTGTTTTTGTATGTTAAATAAACATTGTTCATTAAAACATAATGTTTTGTTAAACTTAAACTGTCTTTACCGATTGCCCAAAAATCTTCTTCAGTGAACACTGGATATGGGTTTAATTCGTCACCATTCGACACTATAAGGTCAATTGAAACATATGCAGATGTGAAGCCGTCCATAAAATAACTTGCAAGTTCGTTTTCTGTGTAACCAGAGCGGAATGTCAATTTTTCTTTAAGGGCGTCTTTTGCAAACACAACAACGTGCAACTCACTAGCCAAAGTGAAGTTGTTTGCAACTTTTAAATAATCGCCGTCAACACTCACAACACTGTCGTGTACATTGCCAAACTTGTCCAAAACAAGCATAACAAACCCTGGATTTGAAATTTTCCTTTCGCTGGCAGGCAATCTTTCAAATTTATCTGAATAATATTCAACTTCCATTTTGTAGGTTTGACCTGCTTGCAAACTGATAACGCGTTTTGCTTGACTACCTGAAATTTGTTTTGTTTCGCTTGTAATATACATGTTTGTTGTGATGATTGGCTCTGTGATGATAATATGACATTGCAAAACAATCTCCGGTAAATCAAACTGCTTTATTTTTGCAAACACGTCGATAGAAACTGACCCTTGCTTGCTGTTAAATTGCAATTCTATGCCTGTTTGCGTTTGATTTATTGTTCCAAGCAGTTCATCAGTGTCATCAGTAAACCACACAACTTTTGCTTTTTCAAGTTGGTTGCCTAGATTGAATGATTCTTCTTGAGTTTGCTCTTGCACATAATCCCACAAATTGTTATCGGTTAAATTAACTTGCAAAGTTGTGCGTGAAAGGTCTTTATAATAAGCACTTAACGATGACTCACAATAGCCGTTTACATTAGTTTTATTGAGTGAAATTTGCCCTGCTTTTATTTCTTCATAAACAAAGAAATTTGTTTCAACTTTATTCGCATTTTTTATTTCACCCTTTGTGATAATGTTTGTAAACGCTTGCGTTTTAACCGACATTTCAAGTTTGATGTAGTTAATTTTATGGTCAATCATCAAACCCTTTTTAAAAATTAATTCAATCCGATTGTTGTCTTTAACTTCGATAACATAATCAGTTAAATCTACTTGTGTGACACCTTCACCTGTTACCATTGACAAATTAAACTCATAACCTTTAATGTAGTCAGCAGTAAATTGACTTGGCAACAAAAGTTTAATGTTAATTTTGTTTTGGATATCAGCCTTTATTATGTAATCGGCTTTATAGTCATCATAGGTATAAGTTTTGTTTCCACCAACAAATGACACATTCTTTATGATGTTTTTGTTTTCATCAATTTCAACATTGATTTGTTCTGTTGTCAACTCTTCATAAACGAGGCAAGTTACTGAATAAATGAGTTCATCAGCGTACCAAAATTCAATTGTGTAATAGCCAACATTTGTTTCATTTGTTAAACCTAAAATAATTGCATTATTTGGTAGCGCATCTTGCCCGTTGGTTGCATTGTAATTGTATAAAATATCGGTATCCCCTTCGCCCAAGTTGTATGATGAACCAACCCTGTTTTGTTTTAACTTAAGCGGTGAGGAAGCGCCAAAATTATTAGTTACTTTCACATTAATTGTGGCACCTGAAATTATTTTGTTATTAACACCCAGAAGTTTATCCACAAAAATTGTGTTCATGGTTGTGCTTACGCGATTTAGATAAACCATCTTCACCTTTGCCTCGTTAGTGTCCGCAAGACGCGTAAGTGTGTCATCGTTAACGTTTTTAGTAAGTGTGCCTGCATTTACAAAAATATCGGTAATTCCTTCTTTATGATTAAACTGAATTTCAGCAGTTGCTGGTTGTATGCTTTTTAAGTATTCAAATTCACCAGAATAAAAGTTTTCCACAAAACATTCAAGTGCCTCTGTGTCTTCTTGTGCTTTTTCGGTGTATTTGATTTGTACGCGTTTAAGTTCGGTAAAATAATTGATTGCTTCAGAAACTGCATAATATTTTGTTTGGTTATTTTCAGTTTCTTCAACCATTTCAAATTTAAGTGGTTTACCGTCTAAATATAATTGTAGCAAATATTTGTTACTGCTTGTATTATAACCAGTTAAGCCATTTGTTTCCAACTCGTTCGTGCCACCGTTGCCATCTTTAACATCAAGAATTGCTGGGTTAACTTTAATTTTTACATTTTTTAAATCAGCATAACTATACTCTGCCACTGGGTTAAATGTGAAACTTGCACCATAAACGCTGTCGCTTGAACGATAATAGTCATACAAATCTATGTTGTATTTATTTTTCACACCAACATTTGATTGAATTTTGCCTTGAACTGAAATTTCGTATTCTTTTGGTTTAACTTCGCCTTTCACCTTAATTGTTTTATTTACTGGCACTAAATTGCCACTAACCTTTGGGGTAAGACCTATTGAAATTTCAACTGGATATTCAGTGTAGCTTTTTGCTTCAACGACAATCTGGTCATTTTCATTAAAGAACACTTCAAATACGTTTTTAAATTCATTAGGAACATTCCAACTAATATCATAATAGTTGTCAAGATATTTGTATTTAGTGTCGTTCCACATGTTGAATGTGTTGTTATTTTCAGCATATTTCAATTCAAATTGTACATCGTTGAACTTATAATTGACGCCTTCGATAGTTTGCGCTTTGTCGGTATCATTTGCGATAAGGTAAAAAACATCATTCATGTAAGGTTGGTGCACTGTGTCTGTATCAAGCACGAAACTTGTTTCATCTAACGCTTTCACGAATTTAAGTTCAATCTTTTGCGCTGGATATTCATTTATTGTTTCATAACCTTCCATATATGAAACTGGATAAACCGTTAATGTTGCGCCATGTGATATATTGGTTGAAAGTTGAAGCCCGGTTATGACAATATCTTCATTGAATTCAGTTTCAATAAATTCCACACCATTCGGTTTGTAACTATTTGCGTCAAGCCTAAAACCAATTTGGTCAGAGCCATTTTGCGCAACTAAACTTGCAACATCAAAATTAAAAGTTTCGTCATCTTTAGGAATTGAAATGAAATACTCATTAGTCAACTTTGTTACACTTGTGGATTTCTTGTCAACAATAAGATTGATTGATGAAGTTTTACCCGTTGTCAAGTGCTTAATGTAAATTTTGCCTGCACCTTGGCTTAAAGCGTTGACAGTTGCAAAATACTTGTTGCCTTCTTGTGTTATGTTTGAAATTTCCACACGGTCATTAGGCTCAGCATAAAACAAAACATCACCTATGTATTTTTCCTTAATACCATCAAATTGCACATAAATCTTTTGTGTGGATAAATTGTTAACGTTATTTTCATCCATAACCATACGCAATTCATTTATTTGCGTGCCGTCGTTTAAGTAAAACGACATTTTCAATTTATCATAACGCCCTTTACAAGCCGGAAAAAATGCACATATAAAAAGTGCCAAAATTAAACACAAAATCTTACTAGTTTTCTTCATCAATTACCCCTAAATTTAATTTGACTTGAAACACAATATTTTTAAACATTCTTTGTTTAATTAATTATAAATATTATTAGCATATTTTGTCAAATAATTTGTTTATTTAAAATAAATATAGTAAAAAATAATTTTGATTATTTTCCTTTTTTACTTGGGATAAAAATAAAACAAATTTTTTTAATTAATTTTGCGGTTTAATATTAAATTTGACAATTTATTCATATTTTTGTGTGATGTAAAATAATTATTTTTAAAGGAAGAATATGGAACAAAATAACACACCAACCAAAGAACAGACATTAACTTTAACAAATAGAAAATCACTTGCTGTATCTGGAGTTAATAAAGTTGTTAGTTTAAAACCAGACTTAATTCAACTAGACACAGTGTTTGGCGGGCTTGTAATTAATGGTTCAAATTTAGAATTAGTCAAGTTGGACAACAATTTAAACCGTGCCGACATCAGTGGGCAAGTTGACTGTTTGCGTTTTGTTGAAGGTAAAAATAAAGAGCCATTTTTTAGGAAAATATTTAAATGATATATTTAACAACAAATCAATTAAATTGTTTTTTAATTTTTTTATGTGCCGGTTTTTTATTCGCTTTAATTTACAATTTAATTTCAATTATTTTTTGTTTAAATTATGGAAAAATTTTTAAAAAAATAATTATAAACAGCATTTTTTATAGCATTTTTTCAATTTTTTTCGTATTTTTAATTAATTTTTTTAATTTTGGTAAATTTTCTATTAGCCTTTTAGTAGGTTTAATTTTAGGATTTTTATGGCTGAATAAATTAGTTGGCATTTTAGTTGTGTTTTTGCAAAGCAAGTGGTATACTATCCTTAACTCTAAGAAAAGGAAAGTTAAACCTAAGCATGAAAGCAAACTCAAAAGTTAAATTAATAGTTTTGTTGGCAATCAGTTTGGTTGCCATTCTTTTAATTACTTCCGTGTGGCAAATTGTTGCAATAAACAAAAAACAAAAGCAAATTAACCAACAACAAATTGAAATAGAGCGTTTAACTAACATGTTAGAATATCTTAAGAAAAACACCACCCCACCCCCAGAAGGTGGCAGTGAAATTTTGGTAGAAGGTGAAAACAAATGATAATTACAGTTACAGGTAAACCATGCAGTGGCAAAGGCGCCGCTAGTAAAATATTTTGTAAAAAATATGGGTTCGACTATTTATGCGCAGGTGACATTATGCGTGAAATTGCAACCCAAAAAGGGTATGAAAATGTTTTAGATTTTCAACAACATTACCCTAATGTTGCAGATGTTGACCGCTTTATTGACAACACCATTGCAAAAATCGGCGACGAGCGTGAAAATGATAATCTACTTATAGATAGTAGGCTAGCTTGGCATTTTGTTAATAAATCATTTAAAGTTTTCATTGATGTAGATATTGACACAGCAAGTTTCCGCCTACTAAATGCCAAACGTGAAAATGAAAAAGCCAGCACTGCCGAAATTGCAAAACAAATGCTAGAAAATAGATGGGCTGTTGAAAACGACCGTTATGACATCGTTTACCAAATCAACAACAAAAACTTATCTAATTATGATTGTGTTATCGACAGCACAACCCTAACAGCCGAACAAGTTGCAGATAAAATTTATGAAGAATTTAAAAAATTTGTAAGCACAAATAAGTTTTAATACTTTTTAAAAACAATTAACAATCACAATTAACATTTATATTAAACATGCATTAAATTACATTTGTACAATATATAAATTTATCGCAATTTTATTTAAAAAATTTAAAAATATTACAAAAAACTGCAAAAATCTGCAGTTTTTTCGTGTTTTAATTAAAATTTTCATTATTTTTAAAATTTTAATCTTTACTTATGTAGGGATTATTAAAGCCTTTTTTATTTGTCTGACGTGAGCGCGCAATTGCAAATTCAGATTTTGGAATGTCTTGTGTAATTGTACTGCCACCCGCGATGTAAACATCATCTTCAATATTCAGCGGTGCAATAAGGTTAGAGTTACAACCAACAAATACATTATCACCCAAACTGGAACGCTGTTTAATTTTCCCGTTATAATTACAAAAGATTACACCACAACCTATGTTACACCTTTTGCCTATTGTCGCGTCACCGATATAAGCCAAATGTGCCATTTTTGTGCCGTCACCAATTTGAGCATTTTTTATTTCAACAAAATTGCCAACCCTACAATTAGCCCCTAAAACCGAACCGCCACGAATGTGTGCAAATGGCCCAATTGTTGTTTCTTCGCCCACAACACAATCTTCTAGGTAAGAAGACTTTACACTCACACCTTGTCTAAGGACAGTATTAAACAAAACTGAGTTAGTTGTAATTTCACAATCTTTACCTATAACCGAATTGCCAGTTATGCTGACACCATTAAAGATTTTTACACCTTCCGCCACCCTAACAGTTTTTGCAATAACAATGTTGTTTTGTTTTAGAAGGGAAACATCAATGCTTTTTTTATAAATTATGTATTCCATATTTATATATATGTTAAAAACACCAATTGCTACATTAATTTTTTATAGTATTTAGAAAAATCAACTCGAATTTTTTAAAGGTTTGTTGCTTTATAATGATTTTTTTAGTATAATCAAGATTAGATACGTGAATTATACTTAATCAATTTTGCGGATTAATTTTTAAAACTTAAGGATTATTGTGGAAAAACGCACACTAACGATAAAGGACAGTTCCTATGCTTTTATATTGAGTTTTGTTTTAGGGCAACTTGCGCTAGTCTTTTTTGCCATGGTTGGGCTTTTAGTTTGCAAAATTAAAGGCATTGAACAATCTGCCTTTTACACTTTCACGGAAAAGGGTTTAGGATATTTAATTTCAACCATTGTGCTAAATTTCATTTTTGTTATTATGTTTTTCACATTTAGGCACAAAAAGGAAGATACAATTGCACAAAAAATTAACCCATTAAAACTTTTGATTTACGCCTTAGTTGCAGTGGTTGCATATTTCATGCTTTACCCTATCATTGTAAGTTTTAATCAACTGTTTAAAATTGAATCGACAGTTATTGAATTTTCCACAGCAGACTATATTTACGCAGTGTTTTCAATGGTACTAATACCAGCAATTTGTGAAGAACTTTTGTTTAGGGGGCTAATATTTAAAGGGCTTGCAAACACCAACAAAGCATTTGCCGTTTGCATAAGTGCTGTCATGTTCAGCATTTTTCACATGTCAAGCGAACAACTGTTGTATCCACTCCTTATGGGTTTGTTGTTTGGTGTAATAATGGCAAGGGAAAATAACATAATATATTGTATAATCGTCCACATCATTAACAATTCACTTGCTTTAGCTGGCGTTGGGTTCTATTTTCAACACTGGGCATATTATCTAGTTGCGGTTGTAATGCTTATTACGTTCTTAACAACAATCATATTGTTAATGCGCAAGTATTTTGAAAAGTTTAAAATGGAAAAATCCGAATGGTTAACACTGACGATTACGCTATGCATCATGTTGGCATTTTGGATTATCGTTGCAATTGTAAAATAACCAACCGAACTAAGGATTAATATAAATGAAAAACAAAAACATGATTAAAATTGGCCTATTATACTTCATTTCCATCACTCTTGTGGCGGTTATTTTTGTTTTGGGCGCACTAGGTGTTGTTAAAAATGAATTTTTATCCGCATTTTTAATTCAATGTGTGGTGGTTTTTGGCATTCCATTACTCCTTTACACGCTTTTAGTCAGCAAAAATTTCAAACAAACATTTGCTGACACTGGGTTTAAAAGAATTAGCGCAAAAATGTTTGGCATCTCTATTCTTTTAGGCGTTGTGTTATATGCCATTAATTCATTTGTCGCTTCCGCGTTTTCAAGCATAATAAGTTTGCTAGGCTATGAAACTGTCAGTTTAGGCTACAGCGGAACACAGACAATTAGTTATTTGACTCTCTTGAAAGAACTTATTTTATCCTGTTTATTACCTGGGATATGTGAGGAATTTTTACATCGCGGTATTATGCTTCACGCAAACAAAAAACAAACAAACCCACGATACGCCTTAATTATTTCATCAATATTGTTTGGCTTGATGCACTTAAATATTAACCAATTCTTTTATGCCACCATTTTAGGCGGACTAATGGGTTATGTTGCCCTTGCTAGCGATAGTATCTACCCTTCAATGATTATCCACTTCATGAACAATGCCCTTTCAACATATTTCTTCTATGGTTATTACATGAAATGGCCTTTGGCAACTTTTGTTAACGAAATTGAAACGTTACTTGCAAGCAATTCATTGTTGTTTATTGCTGTTATAAGTTTAAGTGTTATGGTGCTTTTGTGGCTTTATAGGATACTTGTAAAAAACCTTTTCCAAGAGCGCGCAAAGTACGACATCAAGCGAATAATAACCTATTTGAAAGCAAACGATTTGACAATTGAGCAGGCGCAAGAAAAAATTACACAAATCAACCACATTTTAAAACAAAGTTATTTATTGAACGACAAGCCAAAAACAAAACAAAATTTTGCAAGCCAAATCTTCATAGTTTCAAGCATTGTGTTGGGCGCACTTGTTACACTGTCGTCATTTGTTTGGGGGATAATCTAATGATAAAAATTAACCTAATTGCCATGGGCGACATTAAAGAAAATTATTTAAACCAAGCCATAGCTGAATATAGCAAAAGAATTTCACGCTTTGCCGACCTTAAAATTGTGGAACTAAAGGAAAATAACCCTAAATCATCAAGCCCGAAAGACATTTTGCTTGCATTAGAAAAAGATGCTGTGGTAATTGAAAAACATTTGAAAGGTTACCCTATCTGTTTAAGTATAGATGCACAACAATTTACAAGCGAACAATTTGCTGAAAAAATAAAAAATCTAAGCCTTAAAACAAGCGAAATAAGTTTTGTTATCGGCGCTTCAAATGGCATTAGCGACGCAATTAAGCAAAAGTGTAAAGAGAAAATATCTTTTTCAAAAATGACTTTTCCACACCAACTTATGCGCGTTATATTTTTGGAACAGTTGTATCGCGCATTCACAATTAACAACAACATCGCTTACCATAAATAAAACAATTTTGACTTGACTATGTAAATTTAAATTGCCATACATTAATAACAAAAACATGTCTGGTTTTATAAATATTGATTTTCAACACCACATAATATTGTGGTGTTTTTTCATACCAATACGTTATTTGGTGCTATTTAGATTTTGTTCCGATTTTATTTTTTTTACAATCAACCAAATAAAAATACCCTAAATTAATCATTTTTTTAATGCAGTTAAACAAAATGTTGGCTTGAAGCATAAAAGTTAATAGTAAAGTATAGGAGAAACTTTAATGACATATCAAGAATTAAATGCACGCATTTCACAATTGAAAGAAGAAGGTTTAGAACTATTTTCAATCGGCAAATCGGTTTTAGGAAAAGACATTTTAGCAACCCATGTAGGCAAAACAACTGGTACGCAAATTTTAATTCAGGCAGGTATCCATGCCCGAGAATACATAACCAGCCTTTTACTTGTTGAAATGGCAAGGGAATTACACAATAATGACATGGTGACAGATGGCGGAATTTATTTTGTATTTTTGTTAAACCCAGACGGCGCAAGTATAGTGCTTGACGGCTTGAACGACATACCATGTGATATAACAAAAAATTATTTAACCCTTGCAAATAATGGAAGCACAAATTTTAGTCAATACAAGGCGAACGTGAACCTGGTTGACCTTAACACAAATTTTAATGCGAACTGGGGAGAAGGTGCGCAAAATGTGACTTGCCCTAGCACTGAGAATTTTATAGGTTTTTACCCAGAAAGTGAACGTGAAGTGCAAAGCATTATCAACTTTACGCTTAAAATTAAACCATCACTTACCATTTCATATCACAGCAAAGGCAACATAGTTTATTATGGTTTTGAAGGTCAAAGTGAAATGGATAGAACGCGAGATTTCAACATCGGTTCAAGCTTAAGCGAATTAACTGGTTATCCACTGGTTTTAACCGAAAATTCAACTGGCGGTTACAAGGATTGGTGCATACAAAAATTAACAATCCCTGCCTACACCATTGAAGTCGGCGATGAAAGTTCACCACACCCAATAGGAGAAGAAAACTTGCCTGAAATTTACGAAAGAAATAAAGACGTACCTTTACTTGCTTTAAAGAAAGCCAAAGAATTTGCCAATTCAATTGACTTTTTAACACCAAGCATGCAAAATGTAAAATATGAAAGAACAAATAAATCCTATGCAGTTGGCAACAATGCTCGCATCCAAAGCAAAATCGAAAGGCGAAGTGCCAGTTGGCGCGGTTGTTGTAAAAAATGGTAAGTTGATTTCAAAAGCATACAACTTAAGAGAACACCACCAAATTGCAACACACCATGCCGAAATTTTAGCCATTGAAAAGGCATGCAAGAAATTAAAATCTTGGCGACTAGACGGCTGTGAATTATATGTAACTTTGGAGCCTTGCCCGATGTGTTGCGGTGCAATTTTAAATGCCAGAATACCCAAATTATATTACGCAGTTTTAGACGAGCAAAATGGTGGAATAAGCAAATTCGACATGTTAAAAAGCACAATGAACCACACCACTAACGCAAGCCAATTGCCTGACTACGAAGCTCAAAACAGGGACCTTATTAAAGACTTTTTTAAAAACAAACGCAAAAAAGCAAGGTAAGGACACGCAGTTTTGAAACTAGCGAAATAACAAAATAGGAACAATGCAAATGCAATGCACTGTTCCTTTTTTGTTTAATTATTTATTTTTTCTTGTAGTATTTATCAAGCAAAACAACACATTGTTTTGCAACAGCAAATGCTAATGCTGGTGGGACTGCATTGCCAACTTGTTCACAGCGTTTTGTATGACTACCAAAAAATTTGTAATTTGTCGGAAAACCAGTAATTGTTGCTGCTTCTCTAACAGTAATACAACGATTCTCCGTTGGATGAATTGGAAAATTACTATGCCCAGGTACTAATGTAGGGCTTGGTTTATTTCCATCTAATCTCATTGTGCTACCACGAGAATAAAACTTTGAAATTTTTAATTCATTTGGTAGTATATCAATTTTTTCTGCCAGGTTTTCTCCTTGACCAATATATTTGAATCTTTCAATAGTTTTTGCAGAATGGTTCATTGGTATATTGTCCAAATCATCTTTATCCGTATAATCAATTAATTTTAATGCATCAAATACTGTTGTAAGTTTTTTATTAGTTCCTTCACCAAATTCTTTTTTTGGATACTCGTATTTTTCATTAATGTCATTCCTTACAGCAACAAAAATAACTCTATCTCTTTTGGTAGCAGCACCGTACCAGCTAGAATTTAATACTTTATATTGTAATGTATAACCTAGCTCATTGTATATTAATTCAATATCTTCTTTTACAGATATTAAAAGATTTTTTTCTTTTAATTCTTGAATCAATTTATCTTTTTCTTCTCTTAAAAATTTTCCATCATCTTCAAAATCTTTTGTTATTTTATCTGCTTTTCGATAATATGCTTTTTGCCCTTTGTAATTCTCAAGTTTTTTCCATAATGTGTCTACTTTATCTTTCACTTCATTATTAATATCATGTCTTAATATCTCTGCGTTTATAATGCCCGGAACATTTTCTATTATACTTACTTTGGGCTTAAGTATACTAACTAATTCTAATTGTTTTCTATAAAAATAATTTCTTGGATCATTTGGAGAACGTTCACCAGCAAGACTAAATCCTTTACAAACTATACCGCCAAACATAACATCCAACTCTCCTTTATGGAGTTTTGTTTGTTTTAAAATTTTATTTCCATCCAAATTTAATATATCGTCATTATTTATAATCGCTGTTTTTTCCGTGTCAGGATTGTTATAACATAAAGTTTTTAAAAAGTTTTTGTCAATGTCATTGACAAAAATTGATTTAAATCCAGCTTTTTTAAACCCAATGTGAGATCCGCCAGCACCAACAAATGTTTCTAATATTGTATACATAACTATTTAACTAAATCAAAAAATTTTTCAATATATTTTTTACTTATTATATTATTGTTCAACCTTTTGATTAAAGCCTCCTTTCTTAATTCTAATGGATTATAATTTACCCTTCTTTCATTATGTCTTGCATCAAATGAAATACAACCATAATCATCTCTTAATATATTCATCCAACTTGAAACATATCTTTCATCAGAGTCTGTCACAAAAAGGACATCTTTGCCATTGTATAAGTTCCTAATTTTATTTGATATTTGTTTATTGCTCATTGTAAATTCATTTTCCCCAACATTATTAAACACGTTGAAAAATAATTCTATATAAGGCTTTAAATAAACATCCATTAATTCGTATGCAAATTCACCAAAGGTTAAATTAGCATAATTCATACCTATATTAGTTGGTAAGTTTTTGGAATCAATAAATCCCAAAGATGACAAAGAAATAAATGCATTTCTCCAATTTTGGTTATTTGGTGTCTCTAATTTTCTCAAAAATGACATCTCGGTTTGTTTTCTATCAACAAAATCAATACCTTTTAATTTTTGCAAATGTAAATATCTTAGTAAAATAAATAATTCAAATATTCTATTATCTCTTACATAATATTGCGAAATTGTCATCAAATTGCTATTAAACGCCTCTCTTAATTTTGCTAATTCGCTCTCAGTGATAACACGAACATTGTGATTATTTTCATTTACTTCCATTATAACCGTATCTTTTGGATATCTAAACAATCCTATATTAAAATTTGGATTTTTAATTATAGAAGAAGGAAAACAAAACACAGCTTTAGTTGAATCAACAAATTCATATCCTTTTTTTGATAAATGATTTTCTGCGAAATACTGATATTGTAATATTTGACCAATACCTCTTACATAATCATTAACTCCAATTCTTGAACCTTTACATTCTATAATTGCATGGACTTTATCATTTTGTTTTAAAGTGAAATCTGCAATCATCCCATTTGGATATGAATCTTCATGAATAAAAACATAATTACAATCTGCAATATTTAAAAGGTTAAGAATATATTTTTGAACTTTAATATCATTTATTATTAGGTTATGTAGCTCGCTTTCTTCCATAAATTGATACTCCTTTAAAATATAGATATATTATAACACAAAAATATTAATTTTGTATCAATATTTTAATAAATTTAAAATTAACTTAAAAAGATTCCTTAAATTATGAATTGGCATTTAAAC
Organism: uncultured Clostridia bacterium; assembly: GCA_934772045.1. GTDB lineage: Bacteria > Bacillota > Clostridia > Christensenellales > UBA1242 > Onthoplasma. Next base: position 149,555 of record CAKVMH010000003.1, on the reverse strand, counting down.
GTGTGCTTGTCTTGATACAAGTCGGTGTCGCTATGCTCCACCGAAGACAAGCACACACTTATAAACTAAATTAAAGAATGCAAAAAGCGAAAGTGTTGGTAAACATAACACACTTTCGCTTTTTGCTGTTATTTTTTCTTCTTTTTCTTATTATGGTAAACAAATATTCTTTGTTGTCAAGGTTAAAGTGTATGTCGCTATTTGCGACAATCCTTGACAATGTCAGTAATATTTGTTTCTTTTTTTAGTTAAGAGAGAGGAAAAACACCTTAATCTTTTGTAGATTAAAGTGCTTATATTTTGCTAGTTTCAAATAGCGTTGACTAACACTTGCTTTTTGTTTTTATTGATAATAAAATTTATTTTTGTACATTATGGTTTGTTAACCAAAAACAACATTGTGTTTCATTGCATTTTATTTCACGCTGCGTTTTAAATTGTCGCTTGCTTTGAAAACTGGTGCCCTGCGTGGCTCGGCGACATAGGTTTGCCCTGTTTTGAAGCTATACATCGGTTTTGATTTAATTTGATTAACTTTAAATTTGCCGAAGTTTGAAAGTGTTACACTTTCGCCGTGTTTTAGGGCGTCTTTTATAACAGTAATAATTGTTTCTAAACATAGTTTGCAATCTTTTTTGGTTAACCCTATTTTATTGTTTACTTGGCTTATGAATTCATTTTTGTTCATTTTAACTCCTTTTATCATTTAACATTTCAAACTTAATATTTGGGTTTATTTTGTGTCATATGCTCACTTTATTTTTTATGCCATTAAATTTTATACAAGCATGTTTTTAAAATATTTAAATTTTCAGTGTTTACATGCAGTGATTTTTTACATTAAAAACCCAATTATTAAAAGATTTTTGTATTCACAATAAGGTTGTTGACCAAAAAATAAAATTTAATCAAATTTAAAGCATTTTTTTGTTAACCTTTCTGCATAACATATTTAAACATTGCTTTATCTTTATTATTGAAAATTTTTAAAGCAAACAAAGTAATTAAATATATAAAGCCAGAAATTGCAATGCTTAATAAAATGCAAATTGAAGTTTGACAAATTGTTAAAATTGAAATTAAAACGAACAGCATTATTACATTTGCTAGCAACAATTTACACATGAATAGATAGTCAAATTTCAGCGGAAAAATTTCTTTAATTTCCATATGGTTAAGTATCATTGCAACCGCATAACATGCAGTATTGCCCACCGCCAATGCGTAAATGTTTATCATAATGCTTGGCAAGAAAATTAATTCAATTACAAATTTCACAATAACCGCTAAAAACAAATTGCGGATTGTTGCAATACGCCTTTCCATTGCCTGTAAACAACTTGAATATAGTTGATTTATTGCAAGGAACACTACACCAAAGCCAGAAATTGTAAGCAATCGATAAGCGATATTTAAACCTTCCACACCAAAGCCTGAGAGTTTGTCGGCATACAATAATTTTATAATTTGCGAAGGAATGAAAGTAAAACACACAACGCATGGAAGCGTTATTATTAAAGTAATTTTCATACCTAGTGCCAATTTATGTGTTTTGTTATAAATGTGGTTTCTGTTCGTAAGCCCTGGCAACAAAACACTGGCAATTGCAAATGAGAATATGGTTGGTAAACTGACAAGCGAGCCTACCGCACCTGATTCCAGCCCATACAAGAAAACCGACATTTGTTTTGTAAAATTAATTGCAAGCAAATTAACCACAAGTAAACTGTCCACAAAAGAGCTAATAGGCAAAATAACATTGGTTAATGTTATAGGCAATATGTCGCCAAAAATTTCTTTTATTGTTACAGTTTCCCCGTCACATTGTTTTTTAGGTGGATTTCGTTTGAAATATATTAATAACAAAGCAAGTGAAAACAATTCGCTGATAACAATTGCAATCATTGCGCCAATGATTGACGCAAGCAAACTTATTTTGATTAACGACGCACTCAAAATTAAGCCAAACACCATTTTTATGAATTGCTCGGTTATATTTGCGACTGTGCTTGGCGTGAAATAATTAAACCCTTGAAAATACCCCCTTAAAACACTGCTGGCACTAATTAAAATGATTGTTGGTGCAAGTATAATATAACATATAAAGATTTCTTTCTGCCCTTGCAAGCCCGCCAAACTTTTACTGCACAATGCTAAAATTAAAGTTAAACTTAATGCCAACACACTTGTGACTATAAGGCACTTTTTAACAATTTGCGTTTGGCAGTTTTGGTGCTTAGAGATAACTTTTGAAATTGCCATAGGAAGCCCAGCAGTTGCCAGCACCACACACAAAGAATACAAAGGGAAAACCAATTGATAAAGCCCAATACCTTCGCCACCTAAAATTCGTGTTAAAAAAATTCTATAAAGCGCACTGAAGATTTTAGCCAGCACTCCGCCAACTGACAATACCAACGCACCTGCAAATAAATTATTCTTTTTCATAATTTTAGCGTTTGTAAAAAAAAATAAAATATTTGTAAATGTATCTTTAATCTTAAAAAATTAAAAAATTTTTAGATTTTTCGCTAAAAATACGGAAAATGTTTGATTTTTATGAAAAATTTTAATTTTTTTATAAAATATTTTAATTTTTTTATAGAATTTTTTAAATTTTTAAAAATTTATTGTTGTTTTCAAAAAAAATTGCAGTTTAAAGACACATAATTACACAAAGCATTTTCAATTGCGAGTAAAGGTAAATATATTTACGTAAAGATTGTTTTCTTTTTATTTTTTTTGTATAATAGCAACATGAAATTGAAATTTAATAAATTTATCTATGCTTTAGCACCTATGGCAGGCGTTACCGATTTTGCATTTAGAAAGATATGTGCGGATTTTGGTGCAGACATGGTTGTCACAGAAATGATTAGTTTGAAAGCGTTTGAAAATAACAGCAAACAAACCGCAAAAATGCTTAGGGAAGAAGCGAACGCCATGCGCGGTTGCCAAGTGTTTTTTCACGACGCAAATATTGCACATTTAATTAACAATCCTGCATTTAATCATTTTGATTTTTTCGACCTAAACTGTGGTTGCCCCGCCCCAAAAATTGTTAAAAATCATGACGGAAGCGCAATGATGAAAAATATAGAAAATTCACGCAATGTAATTTCCGCAATGGTTAAAAACACATCAAAACCTGTTTCAGTAAAATTTAGGCTTGGCATTGATGGTAACGAAAATTACATTAAATTTGCCAAAATGTGTGTAGAATGTGGTGTGGCATTTTTAACACTACATGCAAGAACGCGCGAGCAAGGCTATGCTGGAAATGTGGATAAATCCGCATATGAAAAACTTGTTAAAACCGTTAATATTCCTGTTTTCTGGTCGGGCGACATCAAAAGCAAGCATGATGTTGAGTTTGCAAAAAAAATTGGTTGCGCCGGAGTTATGATTGGGCGTAACGCTATGGGCAACCCTGAAATTTTCTGCGAACTTAAAGGAATAAGTGCGCCTTACAGCAAGAAGCTAGCGATAGTGACACACCTAAACATGCTTAAAACTTATTTTAGGACCGAAAAAACTTTGATTGCATATTTTAAAAAGCACCTAATGTGGTATGTTAAATCCACCCCACTTGCAACGCAAACAAAACTAAAAATTATGCAATTCACCACATTAAAAGAAGTTGAAGATTTAATTAACGAATTGCCAGATTAGTACTAACTTTACTTGCAACTAATCTTGTAAGATTAAATGACATGTTAGAATTTGAATATTGCGACATTTCCGATATGCAATACAATGGCGAATCAATTTTATCCGCCCACTTTTTGCATCGTTTTTACGAATATAAAAATGAAAAAGATAAGTTGCGTGTTTTTGTTTCATATCAAATTTTAAAAAAGATGTTAGCGGAAAAAAATATTGAATTAGATAAGTTAAGAATCGTTACGGAAAACAATAAACCTGAGTTTGACTTTGAAGATGTTGGCTTATATTTTAACATTTCACATAGTGGTAATATTGTTGCTGTTGCCTTGTGTGATTGCCCCGTCGGCATTGATGTGCAAATTGAAAAAACACCAAACATTAAATTATGTGAAAGGTATTTTGGAAAAACAGAAACAAATAAAATTTTAAAAAGCAAAAATGCTAACCTAGCATACGCCAAACACTGGGTAGAATACGAAAGCCTAATTAAACTTATAAACAACGAAGAAGAATTGAAAAACCCTAAATTCAAATTGAATAAAGTTTGTAAAACATTAAAAGACAAACAAAAAAATAATTATGCATTGTGTATTAAATATTTAACACGTAAATGAAAATGTAAAAAAATATAATAAGAACAACACCTTGTTTGCATTAAACTTTTTATTTTTTTATATAAAAAACTGCAAAAAAATATAAAATTTAACAAAAAATCAGCAAAAAACAATAAAAATCAATGGAATTTTGCATATTTAATTTATTTTTTTGAAATTTGACACGTCGTGCGTCAAATTTTTTATTTGCTTTGCAAACAACAATAATAACTTCAATTTTAACATTTTTTATAAATTTTGAAGCAAAATATAATTAGTTTTAACTTAAATATTTGTGAAGTTAAAATTTAGTTTGCAAAATTTTGTCGAAAATGGTAGTATTTGAAAAATAATATAATATCTTTGTGTGCTTAAATTCCTGTGTCACAAGGTTTAAAATACTATAAATAAAATGAATAAGGCGGTTATATGGGCTGGACAGTTTTAACTCAATATATTTGCGTATGCTTAGTTATGTTAACGTTTTTTGCCACATATTTTTTACTGGCAAAATATAAAAAAGGGTTTAATAAAAATTTATATTTAAAGTGTGCTTCAATTATACTTGGCATTTTGTTTTTTGTTAGATACATGTCTGGCAAAGATATGATTGAAGACGCTTTCAAACTTGTGAGCGCTGAGTTTGACAACAAGTTTTTGACATTTGTTTCAATATTAACAAACTGGTTTATGTATGCGTTGCAGTTATGCTTGGTGTTGTATCCATTTATTAAAAAAGATTTTGTGACAAACATCATTAAATTCTTTGCATTGCCAATTTCGTTTGTTTGTTTAATTGCCCTTACCCCAGCCTCTATTGGCATTGTTGGGAAAGCAGGTTATGCCTCGTTTAATTTTAGGGCGATACTGATGGCGGTTGAGTTTGCAATTGTGTTTAGTTACAGTTTAACTGTGTTTTTAACTGAAGGCAGATTTAAAGTTGAGAAAAAGGAATTATTTAAACTTTTTTACATTGTGCCACTGATGTTGCTTTCGGTGATGCCTGCATACACAATAAAAGCTTTGTTTGGACATGCAAAATTGATTGTTCAAATCAAATCACTTAACCCTATGCACCGCGTGATAATCTATATTGGCTTATTGTTGCCGGTGTTGTTGTACTTCCTTTTAAAACACAAGGACAAAGAAACTTGTCGTTTGTGTCTGCTTTACATTGCACTTGGCACTTTGATTTCATTCTCATTGCACCACAAATTTGAAAGCTTTTTAAATATAACAAGTTGGCCATTCCATTTGTGCAACACAGCGATGTATATTGTGCCATTATGCTTGATGTTTAAATGGGACAAACTGTTTTACTTCACGTTGTTTATTAATGTGCTAGGTGCATTCCTAGCAATGGCTATGCCAAACTACTCTGCTGAATTGAACATGTTTGACACCGGCATTTTAGTGTTTTACATCAACCACTACATTGCCTTCTTCATGCCTGCACTCATTGTTGCATTGCATGTGTATGAGCGTCCAAAACTAAAGCAATTCATATACAGCATGGTTGCATTTGCGGTTTATTTTATTTTAATTTTGATTATCAACGCATGGTTTTCAAATTATGCAAAAGTGGACTATTTCTTTGTTAATAGCGATTTTATTGCCGAAAAACTTGGCACTTGGGCAGAAAATTTACGTAACACAACTTGGCAGTTTAACATCAAAGGGCTTACATTTATATTCTACCCTATATATCAAACCATTTTCTTCTTGGTTTATGTCCTGTTAGGGCTTGGAATGTGGTTTTTGTATGAATGGGCTTACCAAGGTGCGGACTTGCTTATAGATATGGCTAAAAGGAACAAGAAAATAAAATTTGACCAATTAGCACTTATGTCACAATTAAATGGAAGGAGTGAAACAGAACCAATGGATTTAACATCAACAAATCAATTAAAATTAATTAACTTTTCAAAGCTGTACGGACGAAGTAATGTATATGCCGTTAAAGACGCCAACCTAACAATTAATGGTGGTGAAATTTTCGGTTTCTTGGGCCCAAATGGCGCAGGTAAAAGCACAATTATAAAAAGCATTGTTGGCATTCAGCCTATTACAGATGGTGAAATTTTAGTTTGCGGATATTCGGTGAACAAACAACCTGTTATGGCAAAACGTCAAATCGGCTTTGTGCCAGACCATTATGCACTTTATGAAAAACTGACAGGGCGAGAATATATAAATTACATTGCAGACCTTTATAATGTAAGCAAAAAAGACAGAGATGAAGCAATTGAAAAATATGTTAACTTACTAAGCATGAACGAAGCAATTGACAATAGAATTAACACCTATTCACACGGAATGAAGCAAAAAATCACAATTATTTCAGCATTAATACACAACCCTAAAGTATGGATTTTGGATGAACCGCTTACTGGGCTTGACCCAACAAGCATTTTCCAAGTTAAGGAATGTATGAAAGAGCATGCTAAAAAGGGAAACATTGTGTTCTTTTCAAGCCATATCATTGATGTGGTGGAAAAGATTTGTGACCGCATTGCAGTCATTAAAAAAGGCCACATTTTAGCATGTAAGTCTGTTGCTGAAATAGAAAAAGAAACAACACTTGAACAATTTTATTTAAACACGATTGAAGCAGACGTTTCCGCTACGCCAGTTAACGACAAAAAAGCTGGCACCGAAACTAAAAGCAAAGCTAAAGACGAAAATTTAGCACAACCTGAAAATGAATTGAAAACTAAAGATAACAACGAAAATAAGAAAATATCTTCAAAAAAACAACCAGCCAAAGCCTCAAAAAAGCAAAGCAAAGTTAACTAGGAGGACGATTTGAAAACATTAAAAGCACTTGTTATGATGCAATTGAAAGACAAACTTGATTTGTCGTTTTTGCAATCCAAAAAGGCGTTCATTTTTAAAATTGTGTTTGCAATATTGAAGTTCGTTATCATTTCAGGTGCAGTTTACTTGGGTTTTTATATTGTTTCTTATTTGAGGTTGACCTCTTTAAATTTCGGCATAAACACTAACTTTTTTGCGTTGGTGTTTGCCATCATGTTCATTTTAAGTTTAATTACATGCACATTTGGGCTGACCGATTGGCTTTATTTAGCCAAAGATAACCAAGTTTTGCTAACCATGCCAGCAAGCCGTACAACAGTGTTTTTCAGCAAATGGATTGTGTATTTTATTTACGAATTCTTAAGAAATTTAACATTTATTGTTCCTGTCATTTTGGCTTATGGGATAATAAATAAAATGTCCGCTTTATTCTTTTTGTGGCTTTTGCCTGCAAACTTTTTAATTACACTTTTAACATTAAGCGTGGGTGCGCTTTTGTCTATTCCTGCATTGTTAATAAAAATGTTTGCTGAAAGGTTTAAAATTATTAAATATTCATTTATTGTTGTGGTTGTAGGTCTGCTTATTTGGGGGCTTGTTAAAATGATAAACGCCATTCCAGTCGACCTTGACCTAGTTGCAAATTGGGGAACAATTTTCTGGGACATACAGGACATGCTTAACAATTTTACACTCAAATTTGCCCCACTCTATTATTTAGCCGTTGCAATGGTCGGCAGGCGTTCTGGCATAACAAATAAGTTTTTTGTGCGTGAACAAAGTTTGGCATTATTGGCAATTTTCGGTGTAATAGTTTTAAGTTTTGGTTTAACATATTTGCTTATACGTCCGCTTTTCTTCAAAATGACAAGTTCACCATTTGAATTTACAAAGTCGTCCTTGTTGAAATCAAAACAAAATGTTAAATCCTCCGCATTTATGGGCAGTTTTAAAAAAGAATTGCTTGTGACTGTCCGTTCGGCTAAACGTTTTAACACTATTGCCTTGATTTTTATAGTAATGCCTCTATCTATACTTTTGCTAAACAAAATATTCAGTGCAATGGACACACGCTTATCTGGTACACTTATGACTATGGCATTCAACCTTTTAATGATTTTGCTTATTTCACTTTCAAGCAACGGCATGATTGCAAAAATTTATAGTGAAGAGGGACGTTCCGCATATTTAAACAAGACAGCACCATCAAGTTATGGCAAAGTGCTTTTCCCTAAAATACTTATTAATTTAATACTTATAAATATATCCATTTTAATATCTGTAGGTATATTTGCACAAAGTGCGCATTTGTCGCTTTTAACCACAATTATGCTTATGTTGTCAATTTGTGCAATTTACACTGGGCATTTATTTTGGTCGGCTTCAATGGACATTATGAACCCACAAAATGAACAATACGCAACCACTGGCGAACATACAAATAATCCAAATGAAATTAAAGCCTCACTTACAGCATTTTTCGTTTCTGCAATTTTCACATTCCTATTCTATTTCCTTATTAACGAAAATTTGGAAACAGTTTGGATAAAACTTTTAATTGTGGCCGTTGTGTTTGTAATTTGGAACGCATTTATGTACTTTTCCAAAGTGAAATTGTACTATAAGGAGAAGTAGTATGAAAAAATCTGTTGTAATATTAATTGCGATTATCTATGTTGGCTCAATTTTTATCATCAACCTTTTCGGTTTAAAAATGTCAATTTACAACGAGCGTTTTCCTGTCGAACGCATTGAATGTATAAATAAGGAGGAAACTGGGGTCAAAATTAGTTCTACCCTTTTTCCTGTTAATGGTGCGCACACTCCAGTAAGCGAATGGGAAAAAATTCCGACAATAAAAATCAAATTTGAAGGCGCTGGCTATGTAGATGAAAATGGCATTCCTCAAGGTACATCTTTCTACCTTCAAACACGTGTTTACCCAAACAACGCAACTGAAAAAACTTTGGACTACAAAAATTACTCAAACTCCACAACTGCAAGCATCTATCAAAATTCTGGGCTTATACTGTTTAGCGAAAAAAGTTCAATTATTGTAAAAATAACACCTACTGAAAAAAATAACCCAACATTCCTTTATGTTATGGTTATTGCAAGTTAAATTGAATTTGGTTTTGGTTTATCCACATCATTGCTTAACATCTGCAAGTTAAAATCACCAGTTGATGGTGATTTTTTTGTGGATACAACAAACCATATTTATATAAGCGAGAACGTAATAAATTGGTTTACTTTTAAACTAAGGACGATATTTGGTGAATATCTTTGAAAACTAAAGAACTAAACTAATTTTTAAAGAAATTTGCAAAATAAAAAAATTGTCGAATTTGGTTGCTTTTAATGCCTTCTTATTGTACAATCATTCTAACAGGAAAGTTTGTTGCGTCATTCGATTTTAATTTTTATTTGTACATTTTTCTTGTGAAAAAAAACAAAATATTAATAAGGAGAAATTATGTTTACAAAAACAAAAAACATTTTATTGCGTTCGCTTTTGTGTGTAATGTTTGCCCTTTCGGCAGTGTTGCTTGTTGCATGTGGTGCACCAAAGGCAACTTCGCTTGAAATTGTGTCTGGCGTGCCTACACAAGTGTATCAAGGCAACGAAATTGATTTAACCAATTTAAAAGTTAAAGTAAGTTACAGTGATAACTCAAATGAAACAGTCGGCATCAATGATCTGACTTATTCATTTGATTCTACCACCCTTGGTGAGCAAGAATTGGTTATAACTTTAAAAAACACAAACGTTAAAGTCTCAACAACTGTGACAGTTATTGAACAATTGCCTGAAAATTTGAATTTAACAAGCATGTTCACTTCTTTGCAGGACCGTAACGGCAAGGACTTTGTTGAACAAGACCATGTATTAGTCGCAGGTAATGACAATGATTTCAGTTTACAACTTGTTGCAACAGTTGAAAATAGCGAATCTGTTTCAACACGTTTTACAACAACAATTGAAGTTGAACGTTTAGTTGATGGCGTTTACACTGAAATTGACAACCTTGCTAACTATGCCACAGTAACACCTGTTGACAACTACATTAAATTTACAAAGCAAGCAGCTGGTGAACAATTCAAAATTACAGTAAATGCAGTTCACACATTGATAACAATTCCAGCAGTCGTGTTAGAAGTTAAGGTTGTTGATGGTTACAATGTTTACAACGCTGACCAATTGTCAGTAATAAGCAATCAAGACAGCTTTGATGTAGATAAACAAGATAACGCTTGGAAAACATGGAAACAAGCAAAAGGCTTATATGGCATCAACCCAAGTTCCGTTGTTTTACAAGCAAACATTACAGTGAAAGATGAAAACATTCCATCGGCATGTTTCTGGACAGAAGAAGAAGTCAACAATTTGTCAACAAAGAACAAAACAAACCAAACAATTGTAGGATCTTTAAAAGATAGTCAAGCCTATAGCCTTTACAAAAGGAATTTGTCTGCGAATGAATCATTTGCAATTTATGGTAACTATTTCAAAATCAATTATGAGAATATTTCTAAAATCGTTTTAGACAGAGACGCTGGCGCTGGTAAGTCTGATGGGTATGGTGTAAAATACTTTGAAGACGATGAAGGAAAAATGGATCAATCAAAAAGTGTCCAAATCACAACACACACTTCATTGATGAAATTTGAAGGCGTAGGTTCAACATCTAGTGTAAATATTCAAGACATATCCGTTTGGGGAAACAGTAAGCGTACAATGGACGTCCGCAATAGCGGTGGTATTATGCTTGCAAAAGTTTTAGGTGTAAATAGTAACATTTCAAACTGTTCTCACTCAAACTGCTATATGGGCTTTATGTTTGATTCAACTAGTGACGAAACAATTGAAAACGGCTTAAAGAACAGGCTTATCAATGTCAAAGGTTATGATTCATACAACGCTTTAATTTATGTTTATGGCGTTAAGGACTTACTCATTGAAGGTGGCGAGTTCTTGCGTGCTGGTGGCCCAGTTATGATTGTTGACCATGTGGGTAACAACACTCAAACTGGTGAAGGGGGCTTCCCTTCTACTGTCAACATCATTGGCACAAAACTTGAAAGTTTTGTTACAGGTAACGAACCTTGGTTTGTTGGCTACAATGCAACAGCAATCGTGCCTCAAGTTACAGCTTTAAATTCAAAATACAGCAGGTTTAACACCACTTACCTTGTTTCTCAAACAGGCACAGACGGTAAAACAGTTGAAAACCTTATGAACTTAAAAGTTGTTTATAAATCAAGTAAAGCAGAAGGCGCCAACGCTTCAGTTGTTCGTGGTAGCGTGAAATACTTTAACACCCGTGCAGAATACGAAGCAAATTCAACCGGTTACGCTTTGGATATGTCACACTATTCCGCATTAGCATCAAGCCAAAACAAAAACATACTTGAAAACAGTGTGAACGGCGCAATTTATGGCGCAACAACATATTTGATTGTACCTGTTGATATTAATGGCAGCACAACAAATTACGTTGTTAAATATTCATCATTGGCAGCGTTCGCTTATCAAGGTGAAGTTTTAAAGCAAGTTGGTAAAGCTTTGCAAGAAGCAATGGAAGCAAACACCAACAACCCTACTTCTGAAACTCAACAAGCATTGGCTAAAGCACAACAAGCCTTTGTAGAAGCACAAACAACATTGGCAAACCTTGCAGATGGTGTGGTTGACGGTGGAAATGTTAAATGGAATGATTCAAGCAAAGCCAATATTAGTTTGCCAAGCACAACAAACTTGACAATAACAATGGGCTCCACTTCTGTTACTCTACCTTCATTCACACTTGATGAAGAAAACGATTTATATGGCGTAAAAGCAAGTGAAGGCGTAACAAACATCAATTTCTACATTTTCAACGGCATGGGTATCATGCTTGAATTGTATCAAAAATAGGCAATTCTATGCGATTGTCGTTAGTAAATCCTAATTACTACAAAGTTTTGATAAAGCAACAAATCAATATCATGTACACAAAAAATGCACAGTTTTCACACTGTGCATTTTTTATTGTGAATACAACAAACCAGATTTACGAGCGAAGGCGAAGTAAATTGGTTTATTTTTAATACAACAAACCAGATTTACGAGCGAAAGCGAAATAAAATGGTTTATTCTGAATACAACAAACCAGATTTACGAGCGAAAGCGAAGTAAATTGGTTTATTTTGGTAACCACTACATATAAACATAAGGAAAATAAATTAGTGTAATTAGCCCTCTCCTAGTCGACTCCACAAAATCGCCACCAAACAACAATATTTTAACAATTTGAATAAAAAATGGTGCCCCCTGCGGGAATCGAACCCACAACTGACCCTTAGGAGCAAGGCACAAGTGCCATTTTAGCTTTTCTACCTTGCGTTTACACCATTCTTGCAAACATTATATCACTTATCTTTCAAAACTCCAACCAACTTGCCTAATTTTTCTAACCTAAACACAAACCTTTCCAAATCCACGGTACAAAAATGGTGACTTTTTAGGCGGTTTTATGATTTGGGTGACTTTTTAAAGGATCAATAATATTCTGGCATAGTCTCAAATTGATAAAAATAAGATTTATAAAATTTTTTAGCATCGCCAAAATTATGCTTATATATTTTACCATTAGAACATTTTACACAAGTTACAAAATTTTTAACATTATGCTTAAGAATGCAATTTTTTATCAAGCTACTCATATCCTTCATGGAGATAAAATAGTTAATACTATTTTGTGCTTCCAATTTTACAAGATGCCTATCATCGCTTGGTTCATAATGACTAATTTCTACCATTTCTGGTTTCTTGCTATCATCAAGATATCCCATAAATCCAATTTCTTTTATAAAAATGGGTAGATTAGATGTGTTTGTTATCATGTAAGTAAAAGAAGGAAGCATCCTTTCTTTTCCATTTACTATGGCAAAATTTGCGCTGTCACTTTCTAAATCAACATTTATTGATCTCCTATATTGTAATTTTGCTGTGATTATTGACGCAGTAACACCAATTGCAGACACAATTAAGGCGATAATAGATAAAACAATAGATAGAATTTCCATAAATGATCCCTTTACTTTTTAATAGATGTATTATAGCATACTTTGAGCTAAAATACAAGCTTAAAAAATAACCTAAAAGCAATTCAAATAAGTTTCTTTAAAGAAATTTTTGTTCATAACTTTCAATATAAGATTCGGCGAGTGTTAGTAATGATTTTTCATCTACATTATTTCCTTTCAGCTTATTTAATCTGTTTTCATATGCCTGTAATACAAAAAATTCATTTTGTATTACAGGATCAATTATGTTTGTGACATAGTTAATCCATTTTTGCGAACTATTCTTGATAAATGCTGCTGCTTTTATTTTGTAAATAGGCAAGATATCTTTTAAGCGTTTATCGTAGGTCACAAACAAAGGAATTGTGATGTCTATTATTTTATTTGTTTGGATTGCTAAGTTGTTAATTGTGTTATGTATATGAAAAATATCCCAGGCCATATTTTTTAGATTTTTAATAATATTTTTATTACCTTTTTGGATTTTGCTAAAAAAGCCTATTTTAGTTCCATACATAAAATATAACTTGGCCAAATTTGTCTCCCTATCAGAAATAACACCTATTTTTTCATGAAAGAATTTAACAAATTCTTTTTCTTTTTCATAAAGTGATAAATGAGATTTGTTAAGCTGAATGTCCGCCATAACTAAAAGTTCTAAATAATACAATTTATACTGGCGGCGATACCAATTTGAAAAGTCGTCATTTATCAATTTGTTATCAAATTTCAAAAGTTTTTTTGTATATGATTTTGCCTTTCTAGGGCTATTGAAAAAGTAGGTTTCAAATGCATACATATTATCTAAATATAATTGATTGTTCGAAAATTCTGGATTAAAAAGTGTATTTTCAAACATATAGGCCATGCAATCTATTCCCCATTTTCTGTCTTTTATAAATTTCAAGACTTCTTCAATGTTCTCTGGAATGCTACTTGTTTCATTTTTGAATTTTCTATATAGGTAACTTTGGATTTGGGTATCTAGGCTTATTAGTGTCTCGGTTTTAATAATATCCTTATTAAAAACCATAATTGACATTATGGAATCAGCATTAAACCCATATAAATCTTCATTAGTAAAAAAATAATTTACATCAATGCCTTTAAGATTTAAGTTTTTAAATTTTTCCATGTAATTGATGCCATCCATATATGGATTTGGTATAATAAAATTTACATCTTGAAGAATATCAATATTTTCCAAAAAAAGTTTAATGCCATCTTCATGGTTTAGATCAAGTATTTTTGTTATAATATATGTTTTATATAAATGGTCGCGAGTATCATTTCTCATATTATGCCACTTCCTTAACCGTATTATAGCATAATTTCTACTTTATTTAAATAATTTTTTGCAGACTTTATACGCTATTTTAATAACACGGTCAATTTGTAGGTTTACAAGTTGACCTTTTTCTATGTCTAAATCAAAATATTCTCGCCATTTTTCTTTTGAAAAATCTTTCACGAATTTGTCTTCAAGTTCGCATATTTTATTTAATTGCAGTTGTTCTTCTGCACTGATTTTCTCGTTTTCTAGTGTATCTCTTACTAATTGTAAAACGTGGTTCAATTTTTTCACCTCCATTTGAAATTATAGAAACATATTTGGTATAATCTTCACTATCGATGTATACCAGGAGCATAATATCTGAAATCATTGAGCAAAACATCAAGACGTGCCATACTTTATTTTCATCAACAAACATATCATTTCTGTAATTAATGAGTTCATCATTGTCATCTAGCAAATGACTTCTAAAGTGTATAAACTTTTCCTTTGAAAGATAAATAGTCCTTTCAACTACATACTCGTGAATTTGTCCTTCTTTGCGATCGATAGCATTGCGCACAAGTCTCGCATCAGGCATTTTGCAAACAAATCTTGCTTTCATAACATCTCCTAGAATAAAATGGATAGACCACAAGCCTCCTAAGGTTTAGGTCTATCTAAGTTTAAAAACCTCTTTGCAAATATTGTAGGTATGAATTATGTTTTCTTCAATATCCAGGTTATGAAGCTTATACATACTTGCTAACAATTCATCAAACAAATGCTTTTGCTCTGCTGACAATGTTTTAATGAACTTAGATTTAATGTGTTGAATTTCAATACTTTGCTTAAAATACTCTTGCGAATTTTTGAAACTCATATTTACAAGTTCAACAATCTTTTTCATAACCCACCTCCAAGGTGTTTGTGTTTTACCGTAAATAAATTTCTTTTGCAAGTCATTTGACAAATAACATACGATTCTCTCCAGATAGTTGCATAAAACTCAATTAACTGGAGCAAATAAGCAAAAAATTGCCAGTTAGGTAATGAGAGAATGAGTGGAATGAGACAAAAAACACAGTTTTTATTAAATTAGACACCCACCCCCTCAGTTTAAATTTCATGGGAGGGGGGTGTTCGCGCGCGTACGCGAGAAAAATCGCTAATTCCAGTCATTCCCTCATTCCTTACAATATATTTTTTAATTATTTATTATAAAAACAATACAAATAAAGAGATTTTATGTTATAATTGTCGTAGATTGGAGGTTTTTATGGAAGAAACTGCAGGATATATTTATATTTTAACAAACCCATCTTTTCCAGAATATGTGAAAATTGGCTATGCAGATGATGTAGAAAAAAGATTAAACCAATTAAATAGAACTGAATGCACACCATTTGCATTCAGACTTTACGCCACTTATGAAGTTCCAAATAGATTAGCAGATAAAAAGTTGCACTCACTACTTGATATGTTCGACGCCAACTTAAGAGCTGTCGATGAATTAAATGGCAAAAAGAGAGTTAAAGAGTTTTATGCGATGCAACCAGACAAGGCTTACCACGCATTAGAACTCATTGCAGAGCTAACTGATACTACAGACAGATTGACTCTTTACGAAATCAGCAGTAAAGATAAAACTGAAGATGAACTTGCAAATTCCATAAGACGTCCAAAATTTACATTCAAAAATCTTGGAATTAAACCTGGAGAATTCTTAGAATATATTCACGATCCTACAATTAAGGTTAAAGTTCTTAATGACGATAGACTTGTTGAATATGAAGGAAAAGAATATCATCTAAGTAATCTAGCACAACAATTACTTGGCAGACCATCACGAGTTCAAGGACCTCTGCATTTTTCGTACAATGGTGAAGTTTTAACAGAATTAAGAGATAGATTAGAAAATAAATAAAGAGAGATATCATGAACTACGAAACTATAAAAGAAATAATTGATAGTCAAACAAATTATAATTTTGTTAATTCTGCCCAGGCGGGATATATTCAAGATGAAAAAAATAAAAAGTTAGCTCAAGCGATCGCTTACGAACAAGAACAAGAAAAAAGACAATATCTGAATACTCAAAACAAACAAATTGAAATATTACAAAGCAACTTAAAACAATCAGAAGCAAATTATAAAAAACTTAATGATTTATTTGAGTTAAAAAACAAAGAACTCGAAGAAAATAAAGAAGAATTAAAACAAAGTAAAAAATACAACAAAAAGATGTTAATAATTGCACTTGTTTCTGCAGGTATCGCAGTTGTAACATTAATAGCAACAATAATTTCAAAATTTATTTAAAACCAAGGAGTAAACAATGGCAAATAACATTAAAGAACAAGAAAGAGATGAACTTCATAAAGCAATTTGGAATATTGCAAATGATTTAAGAGGCTCAGTTGATGGCTGGGATTTTAAGCAATATGTTTTAGGTTTTATGTTTTACAGATACATCTCTGAAAACATTGCAAATTATATAAACAAAGGCGAACATGATGCAGGAATAACTGATTTTGATTATACAAAATTAAGTGATTCAGAAGCTGAACAAGCTCGTGAGGACATGGTAAAAACAAAAGGGGTTTTCATTTTGCCAAGCCAACTTTTTTGTAATGTAAGAGCCAATGCTAACAAATATCCAAAATATAAAGAAAATCTTAATGAAACATTAGAAAAAGTGTTCCAAGCTATTGAGAACTCTGCCAAAGGTAGTGAAAGTGAAGATGATTTCAAAGGATTGTTTGATGATATTGATGTTAATTCGAATAAACTGGGGGCTACTGTTGCTAAAAGAAATGAAAAGTTACTTAAAATTTTAGATAACATTGGTGAAATGAAACTTGGCAACTATAAAGACAACACGATTGATGCTTTTGGTGATGCTTATGAGTTTTTGATGGGCATGTATGCATCAAATGCAGGAAAATCTGGTGGCGAATACTATACTCCACAAGAAGTTTCTGAATTATTGACAAGGCTTACACTTGTTGGCAAAACGGAAGTTAATAAAGTTTACGATCCAGCATGTGGCTCAGGATCTTTGCTTTTAAACTTTGCAAAAGTCCTTGGAAAGGATAAGGTTCGTCAAGGATTTTTTGGTCAAGAAATAAATCTTACAACCTACAACCTTTGCAGAATTAACATGTTCTTGCATGATATTGATTATGATCAATTTAACATTGCTTGTGACGACACACTTCTTTCACCACAGCACTGGGACGAAGAACCATTTGAAGCAATAGTTTCAAATCCACCATATTCAATAAAGTGGCCTGGTGATGATGATATTAAACTTATAAATGATCCAAGATTTTCACCAGCAGGTGTTCTTGCTCCAAAATCCAAGGCAGACCTTGCATTTGTTATGCACTCACTTTCTTGGCTGGCAACAAACGGAACAGCCGCAATAGTATGTTTCCCTGGAATATTCTATCGTGGAGGTGCAGAACAAAAAATACGACAATACTTAATAGACAATAACTTTATTGATTGTATCATTCAATTGCCAGATAACCTTTTCTTTGGCACAAGCATTGCAACATGCATAATGGTTTTGAAAAAGTCTAAAAAAGACAATGCTACACTCTTTATTGATGCAAGCAAATATTGTGTTAAGGTTACAAACAACAATAAATTAAGAACTGGCAAAGGCGGAGATATTGAAAAAATTCTTGAACTATTCTCAGATAGAAAAGATGTTGAAAATATTGCAAAACTTGTTCCAAATGAAGAAATAGCAACTAATAACTATAACCTTTCAGTTTCTACTTATGTTGAAAAAGAAGATACTAAAGAAAAGATTGATATAAAGGAATTAAATGCAAAAATAAGTGAAATTGTCAGTCATGAACAAAAATTAAGGGAGTCTATAGATAAAATTATTAAAGAAATAGGAGAATAACAAATGAGAATTAATGAAATTTTGTCTAAGCCTATTTCTGATAATTTTGAATTAATTGAGGAGTTTATTAACTCGCCATTAAAAATAGGTAAAATTAGAAAAATAAATGCTGGCTCTGTAAATAGGATATATTTTTGTAAAAAATGCAACTTACCGTCATCATTTGTTTCAATGGATGACATTCACTGTATATTAGTAAATAATAGAATGTTAAGCATTTCAACGACGTTAAAGTGTACAGGATGTGATGAAACAATTCCCATGTGGTTTTTAGTTGAAAGTCAGAAGCCTTTTAATGAGACAACATATCATAATGTTAGATTACTACTTGCAATTGAAAAACTAAGTGAAAATGTATCTCTTAATACTGGAAATTATGGCAAATTTACAGACCTGCTAGAAAAAGCAGACATTTCATTTAGAAATCAACTAGGATCTGCCGCAATGATTTATTTAAGAAAAATATTTGAAGGAATCACACACCAAATTGCAAATGCAGAAGGTATTGAGATTCATAAAGACAATGGAGATTTAAAACCTTTTAGGGAAATACTAGAAAAAGTCGATGAAAAACATAGAATTATACCAAATGAATTTCGTCAAAACAGGTACCTACTTTTTAGAGAATTAAGCAATATTGTTCATAACGGCAATATTGAAAACGAAGATGTTGCACTAAATAAATATCCCGCACTTAAAAGATTGATTATAGGAATATTAGACAAGGTAAAAAATGATGAAGAAATTATGGAAGCCATAGGAACACTAGGCTGGGATCAAGAAGGAGGAACTAATGAACAAAATTGAAGAACTAATTAAAAAGTATTGCCCAGATGGTGTTTTATATGAGCAATTGGGTGTTCTTGGCGAATTTTATAGTGGTTTAACAGGAAAGAAAAAAGAAGATTTTGTTAATGGCAATGCTAATTTTATAACCTACATGAATGTTTATAAAAATATGGCATTAGATTTACATGACACAGCAAAAGTAAAAATTGGATTAAATGAAAAACAGAGAAAGTTAAAATATTTAGACGTTATTTTTACTGGATCATCTGAAACTCCAGATGAATGTGCAATTTCATCAGTTGTATGTGAAGAACCACTGGAAGATTACTATTTAAATAGTTTTTGTTTCATTTGGGAATTAAATAATAAAACATTGTTTAACCCACATTTTCTAAAGCATTTATTTAGATGCGATACTTTACGTTATGAGTTAGGAAGAACAGCAAGTGGTGTTACTAGATTTAATGTTTCTAAAGAAAAAATGAAAAAAATAAAAATTCCTGTGCCCCCATTTGAGGTGCAGGAAGAAATTGTCCAAATTTTGGACAATTTCACAGAGCTTACAGCAGAGCTTACAGCAGAGCTTACAGCAGAGCTTACAGCTAGAAAACAACAGTATGAATATTATAGAGATAATTTATTAGCATTTGAAAATGAAAAAATTGAATGGAAAACACTTAATGAAGTTTTTGATATTAAAGGTGGATATACTCCTTCGAAAGCAACCCCTGAATTTTGGAATAAAGGAACAATTCCTTGGTTTAGATTAGAAGATATTAGACAAAATGGAAGAGTTTTAAATGATGCAATTCAACATGTAACAGATTTAGCTGTTAAGAAATCAGGATTGTTTAAGAAAAATTCAATAATAATGGCTACTACGGCTACAATTGGTGAGCATGCTATAATAAAAACAGATTTTTTATGCAATCAGCAATTAACAAATTTATGTATCAAAGATAGCTATAAGAATTTGGTTACACCAGAGTTTGCATTTTATTATTGTTTTGAAATTGATAAGCAATGTAAAAATGTTTCAAATTTTAGTGGTGGAATACCTATTGTTGATATGGTTAGATTTAGGGATTTAAAATTTCCAATTCCATCAATTGAAGTTCAAGAAAGAATTGTAAATGTTTTGGATAATTTTGATAAGATATGTTCGGACTTAGGGATTGGACTCCCAGCAGAGATTGAATCAAGACAAAAACAATATGAATATTACAGAAACAAATTATTAAGTTTTAAGGAAAAGAAATAAAAATGGGAAAATTAAAGCAAATATTTTCATGCATCGTCGGATTATTTGCAGCTATTGGTTTTTTTGTATTTTATAGGTTTTATTGGAAAGTTTACAGATGCAATTGCAGAATTTTTTACATGGTATTTTACTTATAAATATTGTGATAATGGACTTAATAACTTTTTTAGTTTAATTGTTAAAATTATTGTTTGGGTTGTTCCTTTTCTTGTTGCAAATGTATTTAATTTTACAAATAAAAATGATGAGAAAAAATTTAGTAATTTTATAGCAACACTTGTGGGTATGTTATTAACTGTAATTTTTAAATTTATTCGAGATTATTTATGGTGGATTTTAGGTGTTTTGGTCGTTGCCATAATTATCATCATAATTATGGTTATTGTGATACATCACAACAAGAAGAAAAAGATAATGGAAAATGTATTGTCAGAAAATGATAAAGGAGTAAATGATGGCGTTTTATAACATAGTTTCAGAATCTAGTGAAAGCACTGTTATGGCTGAATATAAGCCTACAAATAACAAGTCTGATAAGTATCAAAGCGAAGCTGAACTTGAAAAAGAGTTTATTAAATTGCTTGAATCACAAAGTTATGAGTACTTACCTATTCACACAGAAAATGACTTGATTTTGAATTTAAGGAAGAAACTTGAAGAACTAAATAAATACAATTTTTCTGATAGCGAATGGGATCAGTTTCTTTCTTCATGCATAATAGGTAAAAACAAAGGTATTGTTGAAAAAACAAGAAAGATTCAAGAAGACTATATTCAAATTTTGCATAGAGATGATGGAACAACAAAAAACATTAAACTCATTGATAAAACCAATATTCATAACAACAAACTGCAAGTAATAAACCAATACATAGAAACAAATGGTAATCATGACACAAGATATGATGTAACAATTTTGGTTAATGGGCTTCCTCTGGTTCACGTGGAATTAAAACGTCGCGGCGTTGCAATTCGTGAAGCTTTCAATCAAATAGAGAGATATCAAAGGGATAGTTTTTGGGCATCAAGTGGATTGTTTGAATATGTGCAAATATTTGTAATTTCTAATGGAACAAATACAAAGTATTACTCTAATACAACAAGATGGAATCATATTAAAGATTTTAACAAACAACAATCAGCGAGAAAATCTAAAACTAGCAATAGTTTTGAATTTACTTCATTTTGGGCTGACGGAAGCAACAAAATTATTCCTGACCTTGTTGATTTCACAAAAACATTCTTCTCAAAGCACACTATTTTAAATATTCTAACAAAATATTGTGTCTTTACATCTGAAAATATGCTTTTAGTTATGAGGCCATATCAAATTGTTGCAACTGAAAGAATTATAAATAGAATTGAAGTATCTAACAATTATAAAACTTATGGAACTATCAAAGCTGGTGGATATATTTGGCATACAACTGGCAGTGGTAAAACACTTACATCATTCAAGACTGCTCAACTTGCTACTAACCTGCCCTTTATAGATAAAGTATTGTTTGTTGTTGATAGAAAAGATCTTGACTATCAAACAATGAAAGAATATGACAGATTTGAAAAAGGTGCGGCAAACAGCAACACATCTACTGCAATTCTTAAAAAACAACTAGAAAATGACCAATGCAGAATTATTATCACAACAATTCAAAAACTTGATAAATTTATTGCAAAAAATAAAGATCATGATATTTATAATAAACATATTGTAATTATCTTTGATGAATGTCATAGGTCACAATTTGGCGATATGCATAAAGCCATTACAGGCAAATTCAAAAATTATCATTTGTTTGGTTTTACTGGCACACCTATTTTTGCGGCAAATTCTAGCAGTGGAAAAGATATTCAATTAAGAACTACTGAACAGGCTTTTGGTGATATGCTACACACCTACACAATAGTAGATGCTATAAATGACAAAAATGTTTTGCCATTCAGGGTTGACTATGTGAAAACAATGGACAAGGAGCCTGACATTGATGACAAGCCTGTTAATGATATAGACAGAGAAAAAGCTTTCTTGGCTCCTGAAAGAATAAGTAAAATTGTAGGCTATATTTTAGATCACTACAACAGCAAAACTTATAGAAATGAAAAAATGTATTCATTCAACAGCTTATTAAACATTACTGAAGTTGCCAGTGCAAAAAGATATGAAAAAATTGAAGAACAAAAAGATGAATTATATTTGAATGGATTTAACTCTATGCTTTGCGTTGCTTCTATTGATGCGGCAAAGGCATACTATAACGAATTTAAAAAGCAAATGAAAGAAAATCCAAGCAAGAAACTTAAAATAGCAACTATATTTAGTTATGGTGCAAACGAAGAAGAATCCGATGGAATACTTGGTGAAGAAAACAGTGAAGATACAACAAGACTTGACAATACTTCAAGAGATTTCTTAGATGGTGCAATAAAAGATTACAACGAGATGTTTCAGACTAAATATGACACATCTAGTGATAGATTCCAAAACTATTACAAAGATGTTTCACTTAGAATGAAAAATAGACAAATCGATTTATTGATTGTTGTTAATATGTTTTTAACTGGATTTGATGCCACTACTCTCAATACTTTGTGGGTTGACAAAAATCTTAAACAACATGGACTTATTCAAGCATTTTCAAGAACAAACAGAATACTTAATTCAATAAAGACATTTGGAAATATAATTTGCTTTAGAAATCTACAAAAAAGGACTGATGATGCAATCAGTTTGTTTGGAGATAAAAATGCTGGTGGCATTTGCCTTATGAAAAGCTTTAAGGACTATTTTGAAGGATATACAGATGAAAAAGGAAATAAGAAACCTGGATATAAGGATTTAATTGCAGAACTTGAATATAAATATCCATTATCAGAACCTCAAATTTATGGAGAACAAGCACAAAAAGACTTTATTGGATTGTTTGGTGCAATACTTAGAATGCGTAATATATTATCTTCATTTGATGAATTTGCTGGCAATGAAATCTTAACAGAAAGAGATTTGCAGGATTATCAAGGTAGATATAATGATCTTTATGAAGAATGGAAACGCAGACGCAATAACGGAGATAAAGAAAACATTAATGATGACATTGTTTTTGAAGTTGAACTTATAAAACAAATTGAAATTAATATTGATTACATCTTATTGCTAGTTAAAAAATATCATGACACACATTGCGAAGACAAAGAAATACTTGTTTCAATTAATAAAGCAATAGATAGTAGTTTGCAACTTAGAAGCAAAAAACAACTTATTGACACCTTTATTGCTGGAATCAATGATGTTGATGACATCATGATTGAATGGCATGAGTTTGTTGCTGAGCAAAAAGAAAAGGAACTTGCACAAATAATATCTCAAGAAGGGTTGAAAGACGCTGAAACACGAAAGTTTGTAGATTATTCATTCAGAGATGGAAATATGAAAACAACAGGCACTGATATAGATAAAATTATGCCTGCAATGTCAAGATTTGGCGGTGGAAATCGTGAAATTAAGAAGAAAAACATCATAGAAAGGCTACTAGCATTCTTCGAAAAATTCTTTGGAATTATATAAAACTCATAAGAACGGAAAACAATCCGTTCTTTTTTATTTATGTGAGGGTGTTAACGTTATCTTCTATTGATATATAAAATCAATATTTTTTTAGAGATACTTGAAAAAGTGTCTCTTTTTTTATGTCGTCAAATAGATGAATTTAAAAACTACAATTTTAAAAAAATATTTTAAATATATCAAATAGCGATATACCCTACCTGGTAAAATTTTGGTATAAAAATCAAAAAAAATTCCCGATGTCAAAAATGTGTTTACAACGGGGGTTTTAAAATAAAAAAGAAAAAAATACTTTCCGTGTGGGCAAATGGTGTCTGTGTGGGTTTATTAAAATGTAGGCAAAATTTATCTCAATGGTTCAAATGGTGGGCTATTGACAATGTTAGATTAAATAAAAGGAGCGAAAGATTATAAAAACTTGCTTGCGATGTGCAAAGTGTTTGAAAAACGAACTTAAATAAGATTTATTTAGAAAGTAATTCCGATATGACAAATGTTGTTATATTGAAAAAATTGAGATATTTTTGAAAAATTTGTTCCATTACACCAAATGGTGGCGCAACGAGATTGTTAAAATTTTCTTAAAAATGATTCCCGCTAGGTCAAGTGGTGAACTGGCGGGGTTGCTAAAATTACATCGAAAAGTAGTTAAAGCTAAACACTCTCACCTATTTTTCACTAAACCAGGTTTTACCGAAGGACTGCAGACTTCGTTAAAATATATGCTAAAGCAAAGAATTGATCAATCTTTGTGAATGCAAAAAATCTAAAACAAGGAGATAAAATGAAAACAAAAATCATACAAAAGGAGCATGTGATCTATGCGACCAAAAATATTTAACTTTCCGCAAGATACATTACTTAGACTGGGATTAAATCTTAAAGAGATCCTACTACTCGATCACATCGAACAATTTATTAGCAGTGGAAATATGAGAAGCAAAAGACTTGATGGCAAGTGGTATTTCAAACTAACTTACAAGAAGATAATAGATGATTTGCCAATACTAGGCATTAAGGAAAGACAAATTAGAAATATCATAACAAAACTCGAAAAACTTGGCATCTTAAACAGACTTTCCGAACTTAAAAGAGAAATGTATCTTGAAGTAGATTTTGATGTGTTATTCGGCAACAAGTTACCTACTGGTTTTGACCTATCGGTAATTGGCTTCAATGATGCAGGCAATGGACTGCTGACAATAAATTATTATGATATTAAAAAAATTAAAATAATACATGATAACGCGCGCGTGAAAGATTTGGATAAAAACAATCTTTACAACACTCTTTTAGCTAAACTTAGAGCACACTTTGGAGAAACACTTTATAGAGGTTTTATTGAAGATAAAGTGTTCATAGATGAAATTACAGATAAATATATCCTATTTGATGTAACTAACATTAGA
Organism: uncultured Clostridia bacterium; assembly: GCA_934772045.1. Classification (GTDB taxonomy): domain Bacteria; phylum Bacillota; class Clostridia; order Christensenellales; family UBA1242; genus Onthoplasma. The sequence continues at coordinate 124,194 of CAKVMH010000003.1, read as the reverse complement.
ATTCTTGCCAAAGAATATGGTCAAAAGTTCAAAAATGCTTTTGATGAAACAATTAAAGAACTTGTGGGCAAATAACCCCCAGGGGCGGTCAAATCTCTAGCCAAAGGTTCTTGATAAGCGGACAGGCAGTCGCACGCAAATTTTCGCATAATCAAAAATCAAAAAAGTTTTCAAAATTTTATTAAAAAGTTAAGAAAATAAAGGCTTTTTGTGCCTTTTGATTTCAAAATATAAATCAAAAATAATCAAGTCTAATTCAAAATAGTTCAAACATGTAATATTTCAGTCGGCAATTTTGTGAAAACATAAGCCGTCATTTCAAGTTTTAGGAGCGATAAATCTTGACTTGGATAAATTTTATCAAGTGGACTGCTAAAAAATCAAAGAAGGCACGATTTTGACCAAAATAACAAAGATAAACAGAAACAAAGCAAAAAAGAATTCAAAGATACAAAGTTTAATTTTGAATATATTTCGCTGTTTCACTGGACTTGTGTATTCTTTTGCGGTACTTTTTGTTTCGCATAAGAATACAAGTCTAGGTAGTGACAGCACCTGGAGGAACAATGCAAAGAATAAGAACAATTAAAGAAACATTACAAATGATTAAACAAGAAGATCCAAACACTGGACTAAGTGAATTCTTAATAAGAAAGTTGGCAGATGGATACAAAATTAGATCAATTAAAACTGGAAAGAAAGTATTAATTGACTACGATTCACTGCTTACCTTCTTGCAGAGCAAAGATTATGAACTACCAATGGAACAAGTAATTATTAGATAAAAGGAGAAATAAAATGGCTTGCGTTAGAAAGAAAAAGCTAAATGATGGATCAATATCATATAGAATACAAGTAAAAGCAAAAGACCTAAGAACTGGACAATTTGTGGCGAAATCAATGTGTTGGAGAAAACCAAACGAATTAACAGAAATTCAGGCCAAGAAGGAGTTACAAAGAGTTTGCTTAGATTTTGAAGATAAGTTTAAAAAGCAACTAAATGGTATGCTTGCAGTGGATAATGACATAACTTTCATAGATTATGCCAATAAGTGGCTAGAAAAGATTAAAAACACTAGATCGTTAAATTATTACATAAAAGGCAAAGATAATATTAGAAAGTTTGAGGCATACTTTGGAAATATTAAACTCAACCAAATAACACCAGTCATGGTGCAAGGTTTCCTAGATGAAATGATGGCAAAGAAATATGAACAAAGATATGCTATCCTCAAACGAGATTTAACTCAGTATCTAAAATCTCACTGCATAAAACTGGTTGATGCTACTAGAAATAGTGGCATTTCCAGGTCAATTTATTATTCAGCTACAGTCGGCAACGGTATAAGAATTGATAGCGCCAAAACAATATGTAGTGCACTCAACTTAAACTTTGATGAGTGGTTTGGTGTTAAAGTAATTAGTCGTCCGTACGCAAAAGAAACTATACTAAAACTTAAGCGAACATTGGCAACAATTCTAGCCGATGCAAAAAGACAAAGATTGGTTGAACACAACTTTGCATCCCGTGACTACATTGCACCAATTCAAGGGCATAAAAAAGAAGTTAAGATTCTTAATGACAAAGAGGCAAAACAACTAGCTGTGTATCTAGATAAACTAGACAATCCAAGATGGAAAATTGCCTTGCTGATAGCACTCTTTATGGGTATAAGACGTGGTGAACTTGCAGGACTTGAATGGAAAGACATTGACTTTGAAAACAGAACAATGACCATTGCAAGATCTGTGCAAGACATAAACGGCTTTGGAATTATCACAAAAGAGCCAAAGACAGAAAATTCAAAGCGCACAATATCAATGCCAGACAAACTAATTGAATACTTACATGAATACGACGCTTGGTGGCAAAACCAAAAGAGATATCTTGGAGATAGACTTGGCGACACAGACAGACTATTCTGCACAGAAGATGGCAAAGACATTTGCCCAGGACTCTTACGAGTATGGCTACAGAAATCTCTCGCAAGAGCTGGACTGACAATCGTTACACTCCACTCACTTCGCCATACAAACATAACATTGCAACTAATGGCGGGCGTAGATATGAAGACTGTATCAGCCAGAGCTGGTCACAGCAAAGCCTCAACCACCAGCGACTTCTATAGCCACTTCCTGAAGAATAGTGATATCCATGCAAGCGAGATATTAAATAAGATATTTGAGTAAAATGACACATAATTTTGAAATAGACAAATTTTCGTGATATACTTTAAAATATTTTTTAAAATATGTTGTATTTTTAAAAATTTGTGCTATAATACTTATATATGATAACAAATTTGTTATCAAAAACATATGATATAAGGAGATTATAGATGTACGAAGTGGTACTCTACGAAACTCCTGCAGGCTCAAAACCAATAGAAAAGTTTATGATGGAATTATCAAAAAAACACAAAGATGACAATATTACTCAAATTCAAGCTATGCTTGAAGATTTCCAAGAACTTGGATTTGGGCTTAATAATAAAATCAAAAATGCAATTAAGCCATTGCGAGATCAAATTTTTGAGTTAAGACCATCACCATCTCGAATTTTCTTTTTTCATCATATTGATGGTATGTTTGTGCTGTTGCATGGGTTTGAGAAAAAATGTCAAAAAACACCCAAAAGCGAAATCGATAAAGCCGTAAAGGAAAAAAATAGTTTTATAAAGAGGTATAAAAAATGAAGAAGTTAACAACTATTGATCAGTTATGGGAAAATTTAAAAGCGACAAATGAAAATACTAAAAGATCTATTGAGACTTCTGAAAAAGTTATCAGTATTATCAGAAAAATAACAGACGCTAGAATAAGATTAAATATTTCTCAAAGAGATCTTGCAAAAAAATGCGGCATCCAACAACCGGCATTAGCAAGAATTGAAACATTTAAAATAATTCCAAAAATAAATACTTTAATCAAGATCGCAGAATGTGTTAATATTTCAATAGAGGCATTAAACGAACAACAAAAAAGTAATATTTTGAAAGTTAGTCAATTCGCTAGTGTTGTAATGAATTTATCATATGCAACAGGAAATAATGGAGGATATGTATATAACTATGGCAACAATTAAAAAAATGACAATAATAACTAATGAAATTAGTTTAACGAGTAATAATTTACCTGACGGAAATTTTCAGGTAAAACCGTATATAACAAGAAGATTTGGCAAGGTTCAAGAAAAAGAAAATGAATATGGTGTTGAAATGCAAGTTGCATTTAAAGATGAACCAGAAAATAGATTTCCAATAAATTTAACAATTAGAATTACTGGATTGTTTGAAATAGAGGGTGATGATGTCGAAGAAATTAATAATTTCCTTAAAGTACAAGGAGTACAAATGGTATTCCCGTATTTAAGAAGTATGGTATCTAATATCACTTCAAGTGCATTGTTGCCATCAATTATGTTACCAATAATTAATCCTTTCGATTTTAAAGACGAAGAAAAAGACGACTAAATAAGCCGTCTTTTTTGTTTGAAAATTGGTGTGACTATGCAGATTTGAACTGCAGACCTATCGCTTAGGAGGCGATCGCTCTATCCAGCTGAGCTATAGCCACATATAGGTGTTTTTATTAAGGTTGGGTGAACTTTTGGTGAACTTTGGTTTTTGATATGTTGCAAGTAATCGCAAATTATCAGTGTTTTAGGGAGGTTTAGAGGTTTTAATTTTGTACAAGTCGATACTTAGGAGGCGATCGCTCTATCCAGCTGAGCTATATCCACATATTAGGGTTTTTGTTTGGGTTCGGTGAACTTTTGGTGAACTTAGGTTTTGTGTGAAATTTGATTACTTGCAAATTGTCAGTGTTTTAAGGATGTTTAGAGATTTTAATTATGTCCAAGTCGATACTTAGGAGGGGTCTGTTATATCCATTTAACTAAGGAGACACGCTATTTGATGTCGATATTTAATATAACACATTGTGGAAATTTAGTCAAGGATTAACAAAATAATTTTTATTTAAACTTGTTCTAACGCAAGTTTAGTATTAAATATGCTGTTGTAAAACGATTAATTTGATTGCATTGGCTTTGTATGGTTTAATTTAATATTTATTGCCATAAATTTAAAATGTTTTTATAATTTGAATTAATAGTAATTTAAGTTTTATGAAACCCAAAATAAAAGAAGAAATTAAAATTTGATAAAATAATTTTAAATGCAATAAGTATACAAAATTTATGAAAATATCTTAAATTTAATAATCAATTGGTGCAAAATGTGATATAATTATGCTTGGATGTGAATTTGCATATCCGCAAGTAAAAGAAGACAATTCCTTTGCGTAATATTGTTTGTTGCAAGGAATGAAGCTTTTACGAACATGTTGAATTGATGAAATCTAATTAAAATTAGTATAAAGGAGAAGTCATGCAAGAATTTAAAACTGTGCCTATTACTTTAGTTACTGGCTATCTAGGAAGTGGAAAAACAACTTTACTTAACCACATTTTGACAAACACAAAAGGTTACAAAGTTGCCGTTATTGTTAACGACATTGGCGAAGTGAATATTGACGCCGATTTGATTGAAAAAGGTGGCATTGTTGGCAAAAAAGATGAAAATTTGGTGGCTTTGCAAAATGGTTGTATATGTTGCACTTTGCGCCAAGACTTGATTGAGCAAATACACGATATTATCAAGCAACGTAAATTTGACCACATAATTATTGAAGCAAGTGGCATTTGTGAGCCTATTCCTATTGCGCAAACTTTAACATTTTTAACAGATAGTTTCCGCCAAAAACACATGCCCATCTTCTGCAAACTTGACGCAATTGTAAGCGTTGTTGATGTTTTGCGTATGGTGCAAGAATTTGGCTGTGGCGACGAACTTACAAAGCAAGATATCAGTGAAGACGACATTGAAAATTTGGTTATACAACAAATTGAATTTTGTGATGTTTTGGTTTTGAATAAAGTAAGTGAAGTAAGCAAAGTTGAACTTGAAAAAGTTAGGAAAATTATTAAAAATATTCAACCAAAGGCAAAAATCATTGAAACCGATTTCAGTAATGTTGAAATTAAGGACATTTTGGACACCAACTTGTTCGATATGGAAAATGTGCTTACAAGTGCTGGTTGGTTTTCAGGCTTAGACGCGGATGTGATGGAAGCAGATGAAGCTCGCGAACACAATAAGCATTTGAGTGAACACGATGAGCATGACGAGCACAAGCACGAACATGAACATGAACATAACGAACATGACCACGATGAGCATGACCATGAGCACCATTCACACGAACATCATCATGACCACGAGCATGGCGAAACAGAAGAATATGGCATTGGCACATTTGTGTACTACCGCCGTCGCCCTTTCGACCGCTTAAAATTTGAAGATTGGACAACAAAAGATTACGGCAAGCAAATTATACGCACAAAAGGCTTAGTTTACTTTGCTGGCGACGAACGCATGAGTTATGTTTACGAGCAAGCAGGAAAGCAAAAAGTTTTAACTGAAAATGGCCCATGGTACGCAACTTTGCCTAGGTATCAAATTGAGCAAATGCTTTTAAACGACGAACGCTTCCGCCACGATTGGAACCCTAAATATGGCGACCGAATGGTAAAACTTGTGTTCATAGGTCAACAAATAGACAAGCAGGCAATTATTGATGAATTGGATAAAATTTGAAAATTTTTGTTAATTGTAATAAAAAAGCCACCATTTGGTGGTTTTTTTAAAAATTTTTTGTTATTTTTTGAATTTTATTTAAATTTTACAAATTTCCTATATCTGTTTAATTTTTTAAATATTTACGAAACTTAAGTTTCAACAAAGTCAGGTGTCCAACCATCGGCAGTGGTGTATTTTGTTTTTTCAAGCAACTCTTCTTGAGTTAAGCATGTGAAAAATTTAAGCATGCCCTTTACCCCTTCAATTTGGTTGCGAATTTGAATAACTTCGTCATTACGGGAAACTTTATATTGTTTAAGTTCTTTTGGGTCATTGCCTGAGCATGTGTACTTTTCAAATTCGTGGTTTTGAAGTTTAGTTAAACGGTCAATAACTCTTAATTTTAAAACTAAATCCTCTTTTATTTTTTCCATTTCAGGATTTAAGTTCAACATTTCAGCAATGGCAACTAAATCCTCCAGCTTGTAGATATTCTCGTTCAAAAACAATGCGCGTATAAATTTATACCTAAAACTTGGTTTGCGTTTTAAATGACCATTCACAAATTGATAAAAATAGTCTTCACACTCAAGCGGATTTAAACTTTTCTTTGCAAGGTTCAATACATATTCTTCATCATTCATAAGCATTGGGAAATTCATAAATGAAGTGTGCTTAGTGCTGTCTATTATATAATCGCCCAACGCTTTTTGATCGTATGCGCAAGGGTTGATTGCAGTGCCCTTCATAATTTTTGTTTTAACCCTTGCAATGCTTGCTTCAAGTAAATCTTTTTGTTGTGTTTCATGTGATGAATAAACCGAACGGCACAATCTTTTGTGTGAAATTTTTTGTTTTTCTTTCATAATACCTTCTTTGCATTTAAATTAACACCAAAACTACAGGTTGTCAATATCGAAATTTAAAAAAATAACGAAATATGTTAAATAATTTGTTAAAACTTGAATATCACAATAAGTTTACAAATTTAAAGTAAGTAAAAATTTATGAATTAGTTAAAATTGTTTAAAATTCAACATTGCATTCAACAAAAAAATTAATAAAAACATTGAAAAAATGAAATGTTATGTTATAATAGTACAACTAATGTTGATCTAATATTGCTTGTTGTTGGCTAATATTTTCACAATCTATTGGCCAGATATATTAAATATTACTTAACACAATGAATTGTGAAAAGATGAAACAACTATAAATTTAGCATTATGTTAAAATCATAATAAACACTCAAATTTAGAGTTGTTTGTGTATAAGGAGAATTTATGAAATTGATTGTTGGGCTTGGTAACCCAGATGGAAAATACGCAAAAACTTACCACAATGTTGGTTTCAATGTGGTGGACATTTTTGCAAAGCAGAATGGTTTAAAATTTAGCACAAAAAAATGTCAATCAGAAATTGCAAAAGGTGACGGGTTTATTTTAGCAAAGCCACAAACTTACATGAATTTAAGTGGCAACGCTGTGCTTGAATTGCGCAAATATTTTAAAATTGCATTGACCGACATTTTAATTGTTTTAGACGACATCGATATGCCAAAAGGTAAAGTTCGTTTCCGTTTATCTGGCTCTGCAGGTACGCACAACGGCATGCGCGACATTGTTGCAAAAGTTGGCGACGTTCCACGCATACGCGTAGGCATTGGGCGTGACCCAAACATGAATTTGGCGGACTATGTGCTTTCAACAATTGATGAAAACACGAATGAGATTTTAAAAACTTCATACCAAAACGCATGCCAGTTGATAACTGCATTTTTGAATGGTGATTTATGCCAAGATACGACGATTTAAAAAATGCAATTGGCAAACAAACAATTTTTTGCTCCAACCTTGGGTTTGGTGAACAAGGCGCAGTGCTTTTAAACTTTGAAAAGGCAATTTACATAACATCGTCAACAAATGAAGCACGTAAAATGAAAGACCAGTTAGACGCTTTGAATAAGCCTTGTGTGGTTATTGACGATTTTGACAAGCCCTTTACCATTTCAACATACCAAAGTAACGAACATAAATTTGATTTGCTTTTGGCAATTGCCAGGCTTGCAACTGAAAACGCTATTTTAATCTCAACCGAGAGATTGTTTTTTTCATTTTTACCGAACCTTAATAACTTTAAAAACTCAATTCTAACATTAAAAAAAGGTGAAAATTATACACTGACAGAAATTGAACGTGAACTTGTTAAACTGGGTTACAAAAAGTGTGAAACAGTGACCGCATGTGGTGAATTTGCTGTGCGTGGTGACATTTTAGATGTGTTTAACACGGTTGACGAAATGCCAACCCGTTTTGATTTTTTTGACACCGAACTTGAAAACATTTGTATGTTTGACTTTTTGACATTTGAAAAACAATCAAGCTTACAACAAACTAAAATTGTGCCAAACAAATTGCTGTTGTTAAACGATGAAGAACAGGTTAATTTGGAACTAAAACTAACAAACATTTCAACAACCCAAACCATGCAAGAATTAGGCTCAGCCATTGCAAGAAAAGATGATGTTCCGCTTGAATTTGTTGCCCCGTTTACGAACTCTGTGCAAAATGTTTTTGAACTTAATTTGCCAATTATAATTGCAAACCATATGCAAGTTGGCAACGCAACAGACAAGTTATTTGAAGAAATTTCTAACCGAATAAATGTAACTTTTAAAACTGAAAATTTAATTGATATTTATTTAAATAATCATTTTGAAAATAATTTAAAACAAACTAAAAGCGATGAAACAAATTTAAAAAAACCTCAAAAAAATAATCTTTTTTTAAAAAAATACCAAAAAATTAGTGAAATCTATAAAAATTTTGCATCAAATTTAATATTTTTTGAAAATTTCGATATCAACACAACTGAATTAAAAAATAATTTCAGCAAACAAAAAGTTGTAAATTTTGATTACGATTGCATAAATCTACCAAGTCTTTTACAAAACTTACAAGAAGTAAAAACCATTCTTGAACAACATAAGGACAAGCAAATTTATTTATGTTTAAATTCCGCGGATACGCTCAATGCTGTTAGCAGAATTTTTGATGAAACAAACATTCCATACACTACAAACCGAAACGGAAAAGGTTTGATTTTAACTGAATTAAAAATACCTTACAACATATGCTTTCCCGACGATGACAAATTATACATTGGCTCAACCAATTTTGCACACAAACGCGAAGTAACTGGCAAAGCAAAAAGCCAAGTAAAATATTTGCCTAAGGCAGGTGAATATGTTGTTCACTCTACGCACGGAATTGCAAGGTGTGAAGGTGTCGTGAGCATGAAAATAAACGGCGTGGATAAGGAGTTTTTTAAACTGACCTATCGCGGTGGGGACACACTTTATGTGCCAAGTGAAAACGCCGATTGTTTGTCACTATACTTAGCAGATGACAATAATGTAACTTTGAATAAACTTGGTGGCAAAGAGTTTTTTGTGCAAAAACAACGTGCAATAAAATCAATTGAAGACATGAGCAAAGAACTTATTGAACTTTACGCAAAAAGGCGTGCCGTTAAAGGGTTCACATATTCCAAAGACGATTATTTGTACACCGAATTTGAAAATGCCTTTGCATACACCGAAACTGCCGACCAGTTGCAGGCAATTGCCGATGTTAAACGCGACATGACGACCGGCAAAGTTATGGACAGGTTAATTTGTGGCGATGTTGGGTTTGGCAAAACAGAAGTTGCAATGCGTGCCATGTTTAAAGCTGTTGAAGACGGCAAACAAGTGGCATTCCTTGCCCCAACAACCATTTTAAGTTTACAACATTACAACACGGCAAAGCAAAGGACAAAAGATTTTGGTGTTAATGTTGAAATGCTAAATCGTTTTAGGTCAACTAAACAACAAAAACAAATTTTAGACGACTTAGCAACAGGAAAAATTAATGTAATTTGTGGCACACACAGGTTACTTTCGGACGACATAAAATTTAACGATATTGGGTTACTCATCTTAGACGAAGAGCAACGTTTTGGCGTTAAGGCAAAAGAAAAAATAAAGCAAATGAAAAACAATGTAGATGTTTTAACCTTGTCGGCAACGCCTATTCCTAGGACGCTTAGCATGTCGCTTATGTCTATCCGCGACATTTCAATTATCAACACTGCACCAGTCAACAGGTTGCCAGTTAAAACCTATGTTTTGGGGTACAACGAAGAAGTTGTGTGCAATGCAATTAATGACGAGATTAACCGTGGTGGTCAAGTGCTTGTTGTGTATAATAATGTGGAAAAATTGCCTGCTTTTGCAAATAATTTAAAACAACTTTTACACAACGATAAGGCGGTGTTTGATGTTGCCCATGGGCAAATGAGTGAAATTGCACTTGAAAACGCAATTAAACGCTTATACGACAAGGAAACAAATGTTTTTGTTTCAACAACACTTATTGAAAACGGCATTGACTTACCAAAAGCAAACACTTTGATTGTGATTGAAAGCGACCATTTAGGTTTGAGCCAGATGTATCAACTGCGCGGACGTGTGGGAAGAAATAATGAACAAGCCTACGCTTATTTCACCTACCCTAAAAATAAGGTTCTAACCGAAGAAAGCATGGCGCGTTTACAAGCGATTGCTGAAAACACCGAACTTGGAAGTGGGTTTAAAATTGCAATGCGTGACCTTTCAATCCGTGGTGCAGGCGAACTGCTTGGCAAAACCCAACATGGGCATATGATAAAGATTGGTTACGACATGTACAGCAAACTTTTAAATGAAACCTTGCGCAAAATGCGTGGTGAAAAAGTTGAAACTGAACGCGACATTAAACTTGACATTGCCTTGCCTAGCAAAATACCTGTTGAATTTGTTGCAGACGAAGCGGAAAGGCTTAAAATTATTGCTAAAATTTCAAACATCGACAGCAAACAAAAAGCGCGTGAAGTTATAAATGAACTTTTAATAAGTTACGGTAAACTGCCGATTGAAATTTACCACCTTGCAAACATCGCGTTGTTAAAGTGCTTTGCCATCAAACAAAAAGTAAAGCAGATTATTATAAACAAAACCAAAATGGCAATAATTTATTATGACGACATCGACCTTAACAACCTGATTAAAAAGGTAAATAAACAGACTCATTTTAAGTTTGAAAACGCCTTTAACCCAACAATCAGTTTGAATGTTAATAATTTTAGCGTTCAAACCGCATTGGGCTACATCACCGAATTTTTGGCAAATTAGAAATTTGCAAGGTTTACTCGACTTTAGTTTGGCTTTTACTGCAGTTTAAAATACGCATAAACATAAACTTTGACACCACAATTTTGCGTTTTGTAGCGCACTTTACTTGCTTTTTTAACTGAGTTTATATATAATATAAAACGACAAAGGATTGTTTGCCTTGATGTGGCAAACTTTTCAATTGGTTTTACTGGGAGTTACAATGAAAAAATTTTCTGCAATTATTTTATGCTTTTTATTCTTAATCACATGCGGTTTAGCCGGTTGTGCTGGTTTTTCTGTCAACCGCGTTAAATATTACAATGAAGTTGTTGCGACAGTTGGCAACACTAACATAACAAGGTATGAATTGCTCTCCGCATTCAATAGCTACGGCAACACTTATTATGTTCAACAAATGGGCAAAAGTGAAGAAGAAGCAATGCGGGAAACACTTAACCTTTTGATGGATAGGGAATCACTTTATCAATACGCTAAAAACGAAGCTGAATACAAACCAACCGCTTATCAAGTTAACAGCGTGATTGAAAAAATGTTTGATTCACTTGATTCAAGCATGGAAACTTACATCAAACAAGCAAAGCGCATTTACGCAATTGAAATTAAAGATGAAGAATCAAAAAAGGATAGTGAAACCGCTTACAAGTATTCAGACTACAACACAATTTTAAAAGGCAAACGCGCTGAATTAAAAACTAGGGTTGAAACAATTTATTACACCGACGACACTAAACAAGAAGTTTCAGCTACCCCAACAGAATTTAGTGAAACAAAAAATGTGGACTACATTGCTTACATTGTGGAAGAAGAACCAAGTTTTGACTGTGTTTTAGGTGAAACACATGTTGATGCTCTTGTTGATTTTGAAAGCGATGCAACTTTGGATTTAATTATTGACACATATTTTGACAAGCTTTACGATTCACTTGCAGATGAAGAAAAGCGCGATTTACTTTTCAATAAAGCAAAAGAATTGTTGGCAAAGGACTTAATTTCAGGCGAAAAATATTTATTAGACGAAAACGGCAAAGCTTACAACACCGTTTCAAAAGATGTAATTTATAGGTATTTTAAAAAGACTTATAAAGACAACATTAAATCACAATATTTAACAAATGTGCGCACAAACTATTTAAAGAACGCTAACCACGAACTTTCAATTGACGCTTTGTTGGACAAATATGTGTCAATGGTTGAAACAAGTTACAACAAATATGCAAACTTTGAATCAGCTTACAAAGACGCAATGAAAAATGCTGGCACAAAAGCAGACGACATTTTGTATCACCCTACCCTTAGTGACGGCACACAATTCGGTTACTTTATTCACACACTTATTAAGTTTGACGACGAACAAACAGCAAGCATTAAAAATTTAGCAAAATTTAAAGATGTTTATACAAAAGAAGAATACAACGCACTTTATAACTCAATTATTTCAAAAACAACCGCTGAAGAACGCGACGCTACAACTGGTTTAATTGCTGAAGACGCAAAAACATACAGTTTAAATGAAATTTTGGCTGAATATAGGAATGTTACAAATCTTGATGAATTTATTCAATTTATGTTCCGCTTCACTGAAGACACTGCAACATTGAGCCAAGGTATGCCTTATGTTGTTGGTACAAAAGGTAACAGTGCAATGGAAACTGCCTTCACTGACGAAGCTGTGCGTTTGATTGAACAAGGCGTTGAAGGCGCAATGACACCTGCAACAACTAACACTGACAGTTCAAAAGGCGAAGTAATGTGCATCAGTTCATATGGTATCCACTTCTTGTACTACATCGGCGAAGTTGACACATTTGATGTTCCTTTTGGTGAAATTTCATCAGCATACATTGCAAAAGTTAACAAAACTGATAACGGAAACAATTTATACAAAAAGGAAATTAATCCTTTAACACACGAAACATATTTTGACATGTTATTCGATGCAGTTTACCCTGCTTCAAGCAGTGACGAAGTTTACGCTAGTTCAAATGGCTACACAGCAAGGGAAACTGAACTTATCCAAACAATGCGCAAAACAAACCCTGCTAAAATTTATGAAACAAAGTTAAAGGGTACAAAATCTAGTTTATAATTTAAAATAAACTACCCTAACAAACATTCATTAGAGTTAAATTCTAAGAACCATTATTAAAAGGCATAAAGAACAAATTTCTTGTGGAAACTTGTTTGACTGCACCATAATAATGGTTCTTTTTTGTTGGCAATACATACAGACAAAAGCAAAAATTTATTTTGTTGCGGACAACTTAACACGTTTTTATAAAAGATAGTTTTCTTTTTTACTTAATTTCCGTTTTGGTTGAATAAATTTCTTTTTGCTTCACAAAATAGCAATGTATCAACAAAAAGTTGTAAACAAAAGGAGATTTTTATGGCAACTCAAACCAAAACAAGAAAAGGTGTTAACGCTTCAACAATCGCTATTGTAACATTGTCTATCTTGCTTATTGCTTCAATCGGCATTGGTATTGCTTTGGCGTTCTTCACCGCAAATGCAAATGTAACTGGTAACATTACTTTAGGTGACCCTGTTACTATCAGCATTACGCAAGGTGGTGCTAGTGTTCAATCTTTGACCTTCTCAGGCAAAGCTATGCCAGGCACAGTTTACGACCAAGCAATTGGCGTAACCGCACCAGACAACACAAGTGAAGCGCTTTTAAGGGCTAAACTTACAATCGGCAACGCTGACGGTTCAAGCACAGTTGTAACCGCAACAACTACCGACAGTTGGCAAAAGGGTACAGATGATTACTATTACTACAAAGGTTCAATCACCGCTGGTAAAAGCGTTGATTTCGTAACATCAATCACTGTTCCAACAACTTTAACAAATGCTGACGCTAACAAAACATACAGCATTGATGTGGTTGTGGAAGCTATCCAAAAAGCAAACAACGCTGCAAATGCAACTTGGACAACTGCACCAGAAGATTGGTTGACTGCTTATTCACCAACAGCTGGTGGCTAAGTTTAACTTAATTGCAGACTTTAATTTTCACTAAGCTTGCAAAAAGTGTACATCAAAAATTAATGTTTTGGTGTTAAAAAAAATCCGCTATTAACTAGCGGTTTTTTTGTGAATACATCAATCGTTTGAGATGTTTTTATTGCTTACTTTTATGTTAGCAGGTTTATTATGTGCCTAAATCTGCTTTTCTTTGCTAAGTTAGCATGTTTACTTCGTGCCCAAATCTAAATAATTGTTTGGGTCAACTTTTGTGCCATTTGAAAGCATTTCAAAATGCAAATGCTTGCCAGAATTAAGCTCTTGTGACATGGTTTCGCTTGCTGTGCCGATAACTTGACCAGCACTAACTTTGTCGCCTGTTTTAACGCTAACTTCGCTTGCAAGTGACTTATACACTGAAACAATGCCATTTTTATGCGCAATTTCAACAACCGTGCCTTCCAAATAATTTGTGTAAACATTTGAAACGGTGCCGTCTGCCACTGCAAACACATTTGCTTCGTCGCCTGCCAAAAAGTCGATTGCTTTGTGAATTTCCCATTGTTTCATTGTGTCGTTAAACTGCAATTCGGTGTTGGAATAATCTTTTTGAATTGTTGCATTTTTCATTGGCACAATGTAGGTTGTGTTTGCAACTGGAACATCGCCATTTCCACCGCCAATGTTACCATTCGACTTTGATTTTGCGTTGGCGGTCATGGCAATTGTTACGGCACATGCAATAACAAGCAATGCCACTAATGTTGCGTACACATAATTCATTATTATCTTCTTTCGTTGGGTGTTTGATTTGTCCATTTTCCCCTCCTTCACACAGATGATAGACAGATTTTTTTCTTTTAAACATAAATTTTTTGAAATTAACCCTTTGGTTGCAACGATTTTTAAAAACTGCCTAAAATTAATGGCCAACCTATTACTGTATGGTCTTCATAACAAGCAAGTTGCAAATTCACCCTTTTGCCTTCAACATCTACTGTTTTATCTATCAAATCGGTGTAAGCGTAAATAACAGATGTGCCGTCAGTTAATGTTTCAGTTTTAATAACTGTTGCTTGCAATGTTTTTAGTGCACTTATTGGCTCGAAATTGTAAATAGTCATGCTTTCACCTATCTTGTTAGGTACCTTGCGGTTCCTGATCATGTAGCAAACACCTAGGTTTGTTCCGCCGAACTCATTAGTTTCAGCATAAGCGCAATACTCACCTTCAAAATATGATTGTAAACTAAAATTTAGTTTGGTTTTTTGCCCTGCTAACAAAAAAATGAATATGAAAATTGTCAACCAAAGTTTTTTCATATTCATATATTTACCGCTTTAATTGGTTTTAATCATTAAAAGTTGAATACATCATACAAAAACATGTAGTTAATTATGTTTGATGTGTCTTTTGCATAATCTTTAACTTGCTCCACAACGTGTTTAAGCTTTTCGGTTGTGAATGCTGGCATAAAACTTAAAATGTGCTTTTTTGCGTGTTTAATTTTGCTTGTCAGTTCATTAAAGTTTAATTCAACAATTGTCAGCAGGGCGTCATTTTGGGCTAAGGCATAAAATTTGTCAATCAACTGATGGTCGGTGCGGATTGATTTATAAAGGTCAGTCATTTCCAAAGAGTGTTGTTTTACACAACTAAAAAGCGTTTCAAACCCTGTAATTAAACAAAAATCTATTAAAGGCAAACATTCGTAATTTAAGTTAGACTTACGCAAAATGTCCACATCAATAAAAGTGAAATCGGCAGGCAAACTATTCAAAACACTAACTAACTGCCGTGGCGAAAGTTCAGTTATTTGCAAGGTGAAATCGTCATCTTGCTGGGTATATAAATTACGTGCATAATTATAAAATTCGTTGAAATATAGGCTTGCGTATGCAGGCTTGTCTACACTGCTTTTATTTGGAAGCATTATCATGTTGGTTTCACAAATATTGTTGTTTGGGTTGACTGAAAAAGGTAAATATGCTGAATTGTTAATAACCACACAAACAAACTCGGATAAATTAAGATTTAATTTTAAAAAACTTTCAGGCTCACAACAAAAAATTAACATCTTATAACCATTGTACACTTCATTGATGTTTGGGCTTGAAATTGATGTTTTATTAAAAATGCAAACTTCTTTAATTTGGTTTTGTATGTTTTGAAGGGTGAGATTTGATGTAAAATTGTCAAAAATAAGCATGACCTTTTGAAATTTTGCATGCTGTTCAACAATTGGCAACAATTCATCATAATTTTTGCGTGTAATGCTCATTGTTTAATTTTAACACCATTGCTTTAAAGTTCAACCTGCGGAAAACAAACTAACTGTACGAAAAATAAAGAAAAATGGCTAAATTAAAATTTTTTGCTTTACATTTAGTGTGGATTTTTATAAAATAAAACTAGGAGGACATATGCAAGAAAAGATTATTGCCCTTATTGCAGAAAAATTGAACAAAAAAGTTGAACAAGTTAAACTAGAATCAAAGTTAGTTGAAGATTTGGGCGCTGACAGCCTTGATGTTGTGGAACTTGTTATGGCTTGTGAAGACGAATTTAACATAAGTTTGCCTGATGAAGATGTTGAAAAGATGCAAACAGTTAAAGATGTTGTTGAATATATAACAAAAAGGTTGAAATAAGTTTAAATCTACATAAGGTATATAAATTAATATAATTTAATTTTATTATTTAGTTAAAGAAAAGACGCCAGTGCTCCTGGTTGTTTTTTTTCAGTAAAAAGCCACCAAACCTTATTGGTTTTTTGCTTACAAAAAACAGCACTAATTGTGCTGTTTTTTCTATTTAATAATCTATGTTTTTTAAGCAAAAGCAACAAGATTATTTGAGTTAATTTTAATACCTGTCTGCCAAATAATTATAAAGACCGCTTAAATCTGCTTGCAATTCATAATATTTGGTGTATTTAGTGTCGTTATATTCACTGCCGTCGTCATTGTAGTAAGGTTTGATGTAAACTTTTACTGTTGTTTCGCCTTCAGTTTTTGCGACATCAAAGACAAGTTCGCTATATTTAAATGTGTTGCCGTTGCTGTCTTTATAATCCTTTTTACCATACTTTAAAGTTTGTGGTTGATTGTAACTATAAATAATGTAATACGCAGATGGTTTATCTAATGTTTTAGTGTCGTTAACAATTTCAGCCTTTTGGTTCAAGCGACCATTAAATAATGCTGTGATATATTTTTCATTACTTGCATTGCTGATATATTTTTTGATTGATTCAATTTCTTCATTATCTTCAATAAGCCTACGCCCACCAGCAGATGATTGCACAACGAAAATTTGGTCTGGTGCGTTGCATTTAATGCCGTAATCGAATTTAACGCAAGCCAAAATAATTGTAAGGATAATTAAAACACCTATAACTGATAAACTTGCAATTGCGCCTATTTTTTTTGCCATATTTTACTCCTTTGATATTCTAGCGTTATTGTACACTTAATTTCAATTAAAATCAAGCATTTTTGTTTGTTTTGCCAAAAAGGTTATTGCTTGTTTGTGTCGTCGTCTTTTGGCTTTTCTTGGGTCTTAACCTCAGTTGCATTATCTTTTGCGCCTTCGTTTGAAGGTTTTGTTTGTTTAACATCTTCCATTTCTTTTAAAGCATCTGCCTTGATTTTTTCAAAATCTTGCCTTGATATAACTCCTGCTTTTGCCAATGCTTCGGCAGTCTCAATGCGTGATTTTATGTCACGCGATTTATGCTCCTCAATTGCTTCTTGTTTTGCTTTTTCTTGATATTCACGCTTTTCTTGTTCTTTTTTATCTATGGCTTGCTCAACTTCTTCCACACTTGCGCCATTATAAAGCATTTCAAATTCTTCTTTATAAATTGTTTCCTTATCAAGTAAAATTTTAACAACCTTTTCGATAACATCTTTTTTGTTGTTTAAAATTTCTTTTGCTGTTTTGTGTGCTTGGTCGATAATTGCCTTAACTTCTTCATCGATTGTGTATGCTAATTCTTGGCTGTAAGGAATTTGTTTTTGATAATTCTTGCCAACGAACACTTCTTCACCTTCGCCAAAGGATACCAAACCGATTTTGTCGGTCATACCCCATTCAGTAACCATACGGCGTGCAAGCTTAGTTGCGCGTTCAATGTCGTTTGAAGCACCAGTTGTGATGTCTGCAAGCATAACTTCTTCACTGCTTCTACCACCAAGCATCATTGCAAGGCTATCAAGTAATTTCGCTTTTGGCATGTGTGAACTGTCCTTTTCGTCAAAGGTCAAAGTGTAACCGCCAGCCATACCGCGCGGAATAATAGAGATTTCTTGCACATTGTCGCAATTTGGAAGCGCTTGGCTAACAATTGCGTGCCCTGCTTCGTGCACAGCTGTGATATATTTGTCATTGTCCGTAATAACACGAGAAACTTTTTTAGGACCCATAAGTGCTTTATTTAAGCCTTCTTGAATGTCCACCATTGTTATTTTGTACCTACCGTCGCGCGCCGCCAAAAGTGCTGCTTCGTTAAGCACATTTTCAATGTCCGCACCGGCAAGCCCACTTGTGAGCCTTGCAATGCGTTTAATGTCCACATCATTGCTGAGTGGTTTATTTTTTGCATGAACTTTAATAATTTCTTCCCTGCCCTTAACATCTGGCAAATGAACATAAACTTGCCTGTCAAAACGCCCAGGACGGGTAAGTGCTGGGTCCAAAACATCGGCACGGTTTGTAGCTGCAAGCACAATGATACCACTGTTTGATTCAAAACCGTCCATTTCAACCAACAGTTGATTCAATGTCTGTTCGCGTTCGTCATTTCCGCCACCTAAACCTGCACCACGTTGACGACCTACTGCGTCAATTTCATCAATGAACACAATGCAAGGTGCATTTTGTTTTGCGCTTTCAAACAAATCACGCACACGGCTTGCACCTACACCAACATAAAGTTCAACGAAATCACTGCCCGAAATGCTGAAGAATGGCACTTTACTTTCACCTGCAACCGCTTTTGCAAGCAATGTTTTACCAGTCCCCGGAGGGCCAACCAACAACACACCTTTTGGAATACGTGCGCCAAGTTCGGTGAAACGCGCTGGATTTTTTAAGAATTCCACAATTTCCTTTAATTCTTGCTTTTCTTCTTCTGCGCCAGCTACATCTGTAAATTTAACGCTTGAACTTACAACTAATTTTGCTTTAGACTTGCCAAAGCCAAAACCTTTGCTGTTGCCAGACATGCTTCTAAACAACATTATGCCAATAACCACAACCACCAACAGGCTTGCATATGGCATCAATTTTGAAAACCAACTTTCAGTTTCATAACCGCTGTTGTAACCGATGAAAGTTTTGCCTTCTTTCATCACAATGTTGCCATCTGCATCAAAGGTAAACTCGCCATCTGTACCTAAAACAGCATTCCTTTTATTGTAGTTTTGGATAAATTCATAAACATCGTCACCAACCGTGATTGTGCAATAAGCGTCAACTTGCTTAGGGAATTTTTTTGCATCTACACCTTTAATTTTGCGTATGCGGACTGTGTAATTATACACATCAACCTGTGCAACTTCGCCTTTTTCAACCATGGTTTGAAATTCGGTGTAACTTATTTTTTTGCTTTCATTGCTTTTTGCGACCACAACATAAATCACAATAACAACTAATATAAGGGTCAAAATGTAAAATATAGCCGACTTCCACCCTGAATTTTTCTTTTTTTCCATATTCACCTCAGTACGTTTCATTATATCATAACAAAAAATTATTAACAAACAAATTTTATGCTAATTTAGCGTTTTACTTATATTTTCCAAAGCGAAATTATTTACACTAAGTTTACATTTTAAATTCAAAGTTGTTTTTATATAAATTAAAATAAAGACAAAAATTGCGTTTACTTTTAGCGATAGTTGTGCTAAAATGGACTTATTATATAAACGTGCAAAGTTTTTACGCAGGACAAATAAAACAATTTTAAATAATTTAGTTTTGTTCAAAATTTTGGTGGTATTTAAAGCACAACTATTGTAAAATATATTAGATAAGGAGCATTTATGCACACAGTAGGTATTATTGTTGATGTCGTTTTAGTTTTAGTTTTGCTGATTTTTGCTTTAGTTGGCATTAAAAAAGGGTTTTTTAAGTCCTTACTTTCACTTTTTAATTGGGTCGTATGTTTAGGCTTATCCTTATGGCTTGCAAAGTATGTTGCAAGCTGGATTGGCAATTGGTTCAACATGCAAAATGCGATTGCTGGTAAAATTTCGTCTGCACTTGTTGGTTCAAACGCTGAACTTGGCAATTCAGTGGCAAGTTTTGGCAGTAAAGATGCCATTATGCAAGCGTGCGCTAACATGAACTTTATTATGAAGAAGTTGATTGATTCAATCTTCTCCGCAAACAATGTTGATTTCGCAAGTGAAGCCCCTGTTGCGGATATTGTTGGCAGTGGTGTTGCACGCATTTGTGTTTTGGCAATTTCAGCAATTTTGTTGTTCATCGTCATTAAAATTGTGCTTGCAATTTTGGGCAAATTGTTCGACAATATCACGCGTATTAAAGTCCTTGGCGGTTTGAACCGTGCGCTTGGTTTTGTGTTTGGGCTTATTAAAGGTGCTTGCATTGTGATTATTGTTAACTTTGTAATTGTTGCACTTTCACTTGTGCCAGTTATTAACAACAACATTGTTAAACCTGTCGTGCAGGAAAACACAAAAATTGAAAAATTTGTTTACGAAAAAACCGACGACATTGTTGGCAAGTATGTAATTGAAGGCAAATTGATACAAAATTGGATAAACGGATTATGGGAGAACAGATAAAATGACACTTTTTGAAACACTTAAAGATAGAAACTTATTATACCAAACAACTGACGAAAAGGCTTTGAAAGAAATGTTGGACGGCAAGCCTATCACAATTTATCATGGGCTAGACCCAACAGCGGATAGTGTTCACCTAGGGCATTGCGTGCCTTATGGCGTGCTTAGACGTATGCAACAAGCCGGTCACCACATTGTATTTTTGATTGGTGGCGCAACTGCATCAATTGGCGACCCTAGCGGCAAAAGCGAAATGCGCAAACTTTTAACACCAGAACAAATTGCACATAATGTGGAAAACATTAAAAAAAGTTTGAGTATTTTCTTGGACTTTGATGGCGACAACCCTGTCACCCTTGTAAACAACGCAGATTGGTTCAGCAAATTGAATTATATCGACTTTATGCGTGAAATTGGCGTGCATTTTAATGTAAACAAAATGATTAGCAATGAAATTTACGCAAAACGTATTGCTGAAGGCGGTTTAACTTTGTTTGAACTTGGATATATGCCAATGCAAGCGTACGATTTTATCCATTTAAACAGAGAATTTGGTTGCACTCTTCAATGGGGTGGCGCTGACCAATGGGGGAACATTGTTGCGGGTGTGGAACTTCAACGCAAACTCAATTTCTTAAATGGCACAAATATCAACCTCGTAGGTGCAACTAACCCACTTTTGGTTACCCCAGAAGGCAAAAAAATGGGCAAGACGGAAAAAGGCGCAATTTGGATTGACAAAAATAAAATTTCCGCTTACGATTTCTACCAAGGCATTTACCAAACACCGGACGCTTGCGTGGAAATGATGTTTGCTATGTTTACAGACATTCCAATGGCAGAAGTGCGTGAAATGATTAAAACTGACATTGTTGCCAGCAAAAAACGTTTGGCTTTTGAGTTTACTAAATTTGTACGTGGCGAGGCTGACGCAATTGAAGCACAAACAATGAGCCAAAACTTGTTTGCTTCCTCTGCTGTTAATAAAGATAATGCCCCAACATGTGAACTTAGCATTGACACGGACAACATCGGCGTTTTAGATTTACTTTTGAATGCAAAATTTGTTGCAAGCAAAGGCGAAGCACGCAGGCTTATTGAACAAAACGGTTTAAGTGTCGATGGCGAAACAATCTCCGACCCTTGCATGGTTTTGAATAAGGCAGATTTAAAAGACGGAAAATTGTTTAAAAAAGGTAAAAAGAACTATTTACTTATTAAAGTTAAGTAATATTAGTTTTAAAAATTTCCTTTTAACAAAAAAATAAAAATTTGAATTTAGTAAAAGTTTGGCGTGTTACAAAATGTAACGCGCTTTTAAATATATGCTATAATTTAAAGAGTTACATAATATATTAAACTAAAGGTATTGTAAAATTAAAATGAAACAAGATAAAAAACCAAAAAACAGACATTGGGTCTGGCCTACTGTTGCCTTCGTTATGGCAGTTGTAATTTCACTTATTTTCAGCATGCTCAGTGAACTGGCATTAAGCCACGCCAGCGTCGCAATTGCAGTTGTTGTGATTGTTGTGTTTATTGTGATAAGTGTTGTGTTCGACATGCTGGGGCTTGCAGTTGCAAGTTGTAATATTGAAGATTTTAACGCCATGGCTTCACGCAAGGTTAAAGGTAGCAAACAGGCTTTGTCGCTTGTTAAACATGCGGACAGGGTTAGTTCGGTTTGCAACGATGTTATCGGTGATGTTTGTGGCATTCTTTCTGGTGCCGCAGGTGCCGTTTTGCTCACAAAAATTGTTTTAACCGCTGGCTCGTTTATGGAAATATTTGTGCCTAGCCTAATTTCAGCAATAATTGCAGGGTTGACAATCGGTGGCAAAGCAATGTTTAAACGCCTTGCAATATCCCACGCAACTGGCATCACTTTGGGCTTTGCAAAATTCTTAAACTTTTTCACAAGGAAAGATTAACATTATCAATTATAATTTTGTCCTAATAAGCAATTTAAAAGCAATAACTTGTTTTGATTATATGTAAGCATGTTTTCTGCTTACATTTTTCTTCTCTCCCCCCCCCCCTTTTTGTCTTCCCTTGATTGGTGTTGTGTTATATTTCAATATTCCTATTACCCCGTGTCCCCTTGAAAGGGGAATGCTGGTAAAATGCTTGCCATTTTACCAAAGGGTAGTTATTGTGTTAGTCAAAAAAGAAAAAATCACCAAAATAATGAAGTGAACCCCATAAAGTTGGTGATTTTATCTAATATTTATTTTAAAATATAAGATTATGAATTATCATATTTTTTAGTCATTGTATCAAAGGTTCTGTTAAAATTTGTCTTCCGATTTCATTGTCATGTATTCCTATACGAGACAACTGAGACGCGTTTTGAGCTGTTCTTTCTACATTATGTATATTACCTGATGCTTTACCAAAGGCGTAATCCAATTTGTTACCGATTTCAGCTTTTGGCTTTACTGCACTGGAAATTGTACTTCCAATTTCATAACCAACTGCAGAAGAAAGTGCGCCAACGACGGTCCCAACACCAGCACATATGCTAAAGGTTTCCCAATCAACTTTACCGTCCTGTTGATATGTAGAAATTGCTGCAGTTCCTGCGCCAACCGGCTCGCTTTAAAGATTATACCATTAATAAGAAACTTTTTGAAATAAATAATAAATTGTGAATTTATTTATTATTTAAATCATATCGCGTTAATATTATTTTCACGATTTAACGAATCCAGATTTTCACAATTGTATAATTTTTTATATGTTTCCATAAAAAAGACTTGATGTGCCGATATTCCTTCTATTTTAGTTTTTATGGTAAATCGATCAATTTCATCATTATTCTCTTCGTAAAACTTTCTCATTATAGATAAACATTTGGTTGGCTTTACAGGGTATAAATATTCCGAAGCCAGATAAGCAATTAACAATTCTTTACTATCAAGTAATTTTATAAATTCATCCATATCTGAAGGAGAATTAATAATCTCTTTAACTATTTTATCAAGAGATTTCCCGAGTTTTACCGAATATTTTGAATTATAGTTTGGGTTGCCTATCATATTTTTACTTGAAGTGTAATCATATAAAGCAACAGCCTCTTTTTTAAATTTTTCAATCATGTTTTCTTTAAATATTTTTATAGCCATATTATTGTTTCTCCTAATTGGTCTGCGAACATTTTCAAAATCTCAATACCTTTAGTGTGTTGCTGTTCATATGATAAAGTATTTACATATTGTCTAAAAGTCATTCCGTCTTGATATATTCTCGAATAATACCCTGAAATTTTATGATGTAAATTTTTAGATATTGCAACGGTGTTTTGTGAGTTATAAACTGTTGAACCTGCATTAATACCTTTTGTTACTGTTTGTTGCTCAACAATATGGTGCCATTCTCCATCTGCAAAGTAGTTAAATGTTATTTGGTTAGCACCTCTTTAAAGTATTCTTCAACCTCTGTATTTTTAGGAAATAAACATTGAATTGTATCTTTTAGCTCTTGTTTTGTATCTTCTATAAGTTTACTTGGATTATTAGTTATTCCTAGATATAAAGCTTTGAACAATTTATTGTTAGGTTCATTCATATATGCTTGTTTTAACATATCTTTGCCTTTATTTTCATATTGCATAAATATTTTTCCATTTTTATCGCAATCCGTATAAAAATAATTTGGGAATAAAGACACCATATATCCAAATATTGCTAATCCTTTACTGTTGGTTGTACAGTTTTTTGAGAAATAATTATATGTTTCTATTAAAATATTTTGAACATTGTCAAAGTCTAAGTCAGAATTATCTAAATCTAGAAAATTCCAATTAGACATAATATACCAACATTCGCTTGCCAATCTAAGCATAATATCTATATTATTTTTATCTTGACACCATTTGTTTTGTAATAAAGATATAACTTCTTTCCATTTATGTTCTTTTTCAAGTTCTTGTAAATTTTGTATTTCAATAAACACCATATCAACTCCTATAAAAATTTAATCCAAGCATCAACAATACGTAAAACCTTATCAACTTCACGCACAACCACTTGCACAGTTTGTCCCTTATATGTTGCAGTTACAATTTGATTGCCTGCTTGATAACTTGCTACAGAACCATTTTTTAACGTATGTTTAATGGCTTCTGATGCAGTATCCCAAGTGTTATCACCAAGTGTTGACCACCCATGTTTATCTTGTAAAATATGTGTACGTCTATTGGATTCAACACTTTTTAATGCATTTGAAACTTGTGTTGCAGATTTAATTAAAGATGTAATTCCATAAGCCACACCAGAAGCCAACGCTCCTACAGCTCCGCCAACACCAGCACATATCCCAACGGTTTCCCAATCAACTTTACCGTCCTGTTGATATGTAGAAATTGCTGCAGTTCCTGCGCCAACTGGCTCGCTTTAAAAATTATACCATTAATAAGAAACTTTTTGAAATAAATAATAAATTGTGAATTTATTTATTATTTAAATCATATTGCGTTAATATTATTTTCACGATTTAACGAATCCAGATTTTCACAATTGTATATTTTCTTGAATGAATCCATAAAGAATTGCTGATTTTGTTCAAAGCCTTCAATTTTACAATCAATTTTATAACGATCCAATTTATTTGATAACGATTTAGAATAATTTTTTAAGATCTTTAAACATTTTTGAGGATATAACGGATATAAATATTCTGCCGCAGATGCAGAAATGACTATATTTTCATTATTTAATAATGTTGCAAACCCAGTTATTCCCTCCTCATATGATATTAATATTTTAACCGCATGTGAAATTTTGCTAGAGATTTTTTTAGCTGTGATATAGCTATGCTTCTCATTGTTTAAAATTCTTTCTGAACTTTCATAGTTTTTTAAATTTATTGAATTTTCAATAAATATCTTAATCAATTCAGCTGTTGTAAGTTTTTTATTTATAGCCATATTATTGTTTCTCCTAATTGGTCTGCGAACATTTTCAAAATCTCAAGACCTTTAGTGTATTGCTGTTCATATGATAAAGTATTTACATATTGTCTAAAAGTCATTCCGTCTTGATATATTCTCGAATAATACCCTGAAATTTTATGATGTAAATTTTTAGATATTGCAACGGTGTTTTGTGAGTTATAAACTGTTGAACCTGCATTAATACCTTTTGTTACTGTTTGTTGCTCAACAATATGGTGCCATTCTCCATCTTTTATATAATCTGATGCTTTTCCATAGTGCTTTTTAAATCCGCTGTAACTATCAAAACTTGTAACATTTTTTGACGGACTTGCTTTAGGAAACATTGATCTAATCAATTGACCAGCTTTGTATCCCAAAAATGAAGAAAGTGCGCCAACGGCGGTCCCAACACCTGCACAAATTCCAACTGTTTCCCAATCAACTTTACCATCCTGTTGATATGTAGAAATTGCTGCAGTTCCTGCTGCAATTCCTGCGCCAACCAGTGCGCCTGTTGCAATTATTGGCAATACTGGTGCTGCTGCTATGCCCGCAATGACACCGACAACAAGAGGTACTGCAACTGTGAGTACTGCACCAACTTTGCCAACAACTGTGTTTGTAACTTTTTTAACTGCATTTTTAACTTTCTTCCAAGCATTTTTAAACCAGCCACAGTTTTCAATCATGTCTGCGTCTTTAAGTTCGCTTAAAAGAATATATTCGCCATCACAATCAAACACTGCGTCAAGTTTGCCTTGTTCGTTAACAAAAGCCATGCCTATCATGGTATCAATTAACGGTTCTCCATCGTCCCCAATCAAATTAGCTGTTAATGTAATTATGTTTGTTTCACTATCATAAGCATAATTATATTTAACTTGTAACTTTGGTGTTTCGCCTGTTTCACTAACTGCAACCAAATCTAACTCTTCAAAGTCGGCTAAGTCAAATGTTTTTACCCCTTCGAAAGTGGTAATGCTATCAACTGTTTCTAGTTTTCCGTCCTCGAATTCATCGAAAATGCTTTGATAGTCAATTTCTTTTTGACTTACTTCGATGTTTCGAGTGATTGCCTCGGTGCTAGCTTTGGTTATGCGGTAGTTATCTGTGCAATAGATAAATGCACACAACACCGCCAAAATCAAAGACATAAACGCAAGGCTTAAATTTTTGGTTCTTTTTGTCATTTTCCCTCCTTTATTTTTTTAATTCAAAGCACTGACAGGGTGCTTTAAATATATTCCAATACTGTACTGATTGGAATACAGTAAGAAATACCATAAATTATGTTGTTTGATTGGTTTTTTAACCTAAATGTAGTTATACCAACCAGTTCGCCTTTACTGTTGATAAGTGCACCACCGCTGTTACCATCCGAAATTGTTAAATCACATTGAATAACATTACGTGTGTTTTCGTTATATGTAACATTGATATGTGGGATTGCTACAATACCAGATGTTAAAGATAATCCATAATTGCTCATATTTCCCAACGCGTACACTGTGTCGCCAGTTTCAAGTTTTTTGTCGTCGCCTAATTTGATTGGTTTTAATTTTCTGTTTACATCTTTTAACTTTAGAACTGCAATATCTAAATCTAAATCGTATTTAATTATTTCAACTTGGCGATAATTTTCTTCATCAAAAAACCTTACAGAGACATTTTCAAAAGCAAGTGTTTCTGCCATTTTTTTGTAAGTGATAACATGTGCGTTAGTTACAATCGTACCATCTTTATTTATAATTTCACCAGTCCCGTAACTTGTGCCAACAGTTTCAGTTTCCGCTTTAAGTTCAACAACACTAGCCTTACAGACATTAAAAATGCCACCAGCGCTTTTGGGCTTGGTGGCTAAAAAACATATGTTCAATCCTAAACTGATAAAACTGACAATTGAAACAAGAACAAATAACACAATTAAAATATTTTTCTTTTTCATTGCATTGTATATTAACACAAAAGTAACATGCTGTCAATATTTCAAAAAGATTATTTTAACAACTTTAATACTTTTGCATTAAAATCCGAGTTAAATTTAAATTGTCAACATTTAAACATATCTAAAAGGTCTTTCATTTTTTTGTTAACTTGTTGGCCAAGTGCGATTTGTTTTGAACCATGCGGTGTCTTTTAATGGTGTGGAATTGTTTGAAAAGTCCATTGACACATCTTCTTCGTTTAAGCGAGAAATGACTGTTATATTGCCATTCATTGATGTATATTCGTTGTTGTCATAATCAATGCAAAGTGTGGTTACGTAAACATAAATTGTGTATAAACTTACGCGGTCAATGAACGCTTGGGTTGGAAATTGGTTTATATTGGTGGAAGTGTATTCACTGCTTCCCGCACAACAGCAAACACACACAATTTTTGGTTTTATTGTGCTTAACAATTTTTCGTTTGATGATGTTTTACTGCCATGGTGACCAGCCTTAAACAAATTTACTTCTGGCAGTGTGTTGTTATCCACAAGCCTATCTTCACCGTCCTTTTCAAGGTCGCCAGTGAAAAGGAAATTTTTGTTGTTGTGTGTGAAAAGTGTGCAAACTGAATAATCATTTTCAGTTTTGGCCTTGTTGTTGTAATAGTAATTGTAAAGGATTTCGAACTTAAAATTTTCGTCGATTGTGTAAACTTTGTTGTTCCCTTGCCTTACTGTTGATGCCTCAAAATGGTTTGCGCCTTCATCGATTTCTTTTTGGCGTTTTGTTATGTAATTGTTGTAAGTTTTGCTTGTTGTTTGTTGGTTTGTGGCAGTGCCGAAATCTATGATGTTTTCGCACTCGTAAAGGTCAAAAATGCCTTTAACTTTTCCGCTTGTTGCAAAGCCTGCGTAATGATCCATGTGTGCATGGGTTACAATTACATATTCAATTTTGCCGTCTGTGATAAATTTGTTAAGGTAATTTGAAACAGTTGCCACACTGCTTGCCTTTGAACCGCAGTCGATTAAAATGTCGACATCGCCATATTTAATGTAGGTGCAGTCGCCAGTATATTTGTTGCCGAGTTCAAGGAAATGAATGGACAATTCCCCTGCTTCGCCAGTGAGTTTGCTTGTGGTTATTGTGTCGTTCGTGTTGTAAGAATAATATGTTTCTTCACCAACAATTAAGGCGTCGGTGTCTGGAATTGTGACATATGTAAAACCAAACGCGCCACCCAGCACGCCCAAGACAAGTGTTAAAATACAAAGTAAAATGTTTAATGATTTTTTCTTCATAAATCCCCCTTTAACCTAGCTCAGTTTCAGCATCGATGTCTTTTGGTTGGTCGAAAGTAATTAAGCGCACCTTTTCCACTTTAAAAAGTTTGCCGTATTTAAAACAAGTTGACTTATACCTAATGTAGAATGTGCCTTCTTCATGCGATGTGTAACTGCCATCCGTGTTTTTTGTTAAATTTATGTCAATTTCAACACTATCTTTAACATCTTTGCCAAATGCAATTATTTTAACACCTTGGTCATAATATGGTGCATCGACTTCCATAGCTAATTCATCGTTGCCGATGAGTGTAAAACAGTCGTTTTTACAAATCATTTTTGTTGCAAACCAACCGCCACCAACACCGATTGCTAAAAACAACACAGCCAGAATAATTGCCATAGGTTTAAATTTTTTGATTGTTTTCACAGCCTTTTTCTGCATGCGTTTGCTTGTGCGCCCACCTTTCCTTTTTGGGCTTTCATCTTCGCCCAAATCTATATTTAATTTTGCCTTTGAAGTTACTTTACTTGCAGTCTTTTTCGTTGGCATATTTCCCCCTTAATCTAATTACATTGTAGCAACAAACCCACAAAAAAAGAAATGAATTTTAATAATTTTTTAATTTTACAATCCATTTCTTTTCTTTAAGTTATTTAAGTCATTTCAATTAATTGTTTAAAACTAAATATAAATTTAAACAATTACACTTTACAAAATTACTTTACAAACCGGCTGAAATTGTATCAATTAATTTGTTTAGGCGGGCTTTACATTCGTCAATACCTAAAATTTTCATAATTGAGTAAAGCTCTGGGCTGTTTTCGCGCCCAGTTATTGCAATGCGCACAAATTTTGCACAGTCACTAACGCTACCAGCGTAAGCATCTGGGTTTTGTTTATATGTTTTGTTGTCCACAAACAAATGCCTGTCTGCAATCTGCTTCAAATTTTCAAACCATGCTTGATTGTCTTCCTTTTCGGTGTAATTGTTTGTGTATTCTTTCAAAAATTCTACCAAATTACCGCGTTTAACTGCACCATAGTTGATGTTTTGTAAATCTGGGTTAAATGATGGCAAAACATAATTGTATAAATCTAAAATTTCACTATAAAAAGTGATGTCTTTCCTAGGGCGTTCACCACCGCGGTCGATTGACAAAACTTTCAGTAAATTACCTTTGTTTGCACAAATGGTTTCATATGCTAAATTATCCCATTCTTTTGCCCAATCAAGCGCATTTTCATAAACTTCTTCCGCTGTCATACGTGAAATGATTGTTTTTGAAATGTCATTAATTTTTGCAAAGTCAAACATTGGGTTTGTGACGCCAACCTTTTTTAAGCTGAATTGAAATTGTGTGTATGGCAAAGTTGGGTTTTGTTTGCGCCACAATTCAAAATCGCTATTTAATAAGTTCATTAAATACTCAATAACAGACGTTGTTGGATAGCCTTTTTTAAGGAAAAACCTTACATCTGCAAAAGCGTCCTTACGCTTGCTAATTTTACGCTTGTTGCCGTTTTCATCTAACACGCAAATGTTAGGTGTGTGGGCATATTTAAATGGTTTAAGCCCAAAAGCCCTAGACAATTCAAGGTGCACTGGCAAAGATTGGAACCATTCCTGCCCACGAATTACAGTTGTTGTGCCCATAAGTGTGTCGTCCACAACATGCGCAAAGGCGTAAACTGGAATGCCATTTGATTTTATAAGCACATCGTCTTTTGCGTTTTCGCGCACTTGTTTTTCGCCTTTAATGTAATCTTTAACTAAATGAGTTTTGTTTGGGTCGCCCATTGACCTTAACCTTAAAGCAAAAGGTTTGTTTGCTTTTAAGTTAGCCTTAATTTGGTCAAGTGTTAAATCTCTACATGGGTCTTTCACTTCCAAATCAGAACTTTCTTCCAACTCTTCTTCACGCTTTTTTAATATTTCTGCTTTATCTGCCAATGCCCCACAAAAGCATGGGAATGCCCTGCCAATTTTAACCAATTCATGTGCAAATGAATGGTAAATTTCAAGCCTTTTAGATTGAACATAAGGACCATACTCGCCAATCTCTGGCAATTTGTCACCGCGATAGCCTTCATCTGCAACAAGCCCAAATTTTAGTAACATATCGTAGGCAATTTGCCCTGCGTTTTCAACTTCACGCTTGTTGTCCGTGTCTTCTAAACGAAGGTAGAAAATGCCATTTGTTTCGCGTGCCAATGATGAATGCATAACTGCTTGATAAAGTTGACCAATGTGAAGGTAGCCTGTTGGGCTGGGTGCCAAACGCGTAACTTCGCCAGCCGAGTTACGTGGCTTATATTTGTTCATGTAAAAAGTTGTATCCAAAGTGTTAGGATACAACAAATCTGCCAATTCAGCGTATTCTTTTTCTGTCATTCTATACTCCTGCATTATTTATAATGTTAATAATTCTAACCAAAACTTTATTGTATTCGTCAACAATATAGTTATGGTCTTCAATCATTTTAACACAAAACAATTCATATGTTGTTGCGTTAGGGTTTGATTTTGTATCTAAATACACAATTTCATTCAATGCTGTTTCGTAAATTGATAAATCGTTTTTCATGATAAGTTCAATGTTTGACATGTTGACACTTTCTTCATAAAAAGATTGTTTCAATGCGCTATCCTCATTAATTGCTGTCATTTTAGCGGACAAATTTTCTAAAAATGTGCTGTCTAAACTAACACTTGCGATTTTTGCTTTATAACTATCAAACGAACTGTCCATTTTAGGGTATCCGCTTGAAACTTTGGTTGTCAAAGTTGTGGTTAAACCCTCCCCTTTGATATGTGTGTTGAAATATGAGCGTGTTAAATTTAAAACTTGGTAATCTGTTTTACTCTTCAAATTTACAACTGCTTTGCTTGCGTCAAATTGTTCGATGTTAACATTTGAGTAATCCACAACTGAGTTTGAAAGTGCGTGGTTAAAATACAAATTTGAAATGTCATAACTAAAATTTAAAGCCTTTTCAAACAAAGTGTTATACGCGCTGAACAATTGCCTATATGCGTATTCACAAATACGTGTATTGTAGTCCACTTCACTACTCTTGGCAACAGTGTCAACATTTTCTGCCAAAGTTGTGGTGTTATTATCAACTGCTATGAGTGCAATTTTTAAATCGTTAAGGTCAGTATCAATGCGATTTTTTGTGTCTTTATCAACTTTAATTGTTGATGTTGAGCATACGTCCATGTAACTGTAAGCAAAACTCATACAATTTTCCAAAAATGGATTGTAAAAGTCCACAAGCCTTGTGTAAGGTGCAACTGTATTTACAACAGTTTCAAAGTATGGTTGTTGTTGCTGATTTTTATAAATCGTATAATCAAAAAAAATTTGACCGCCTGAAATGCTTGCCGATGTGCAACCGTCTAAAATTGTTTCATAATCCTTTTTTAGGTTAGACAAATCAAAATTTGCTTTTTTACTGCACGCGGAAAAATTTATTACGCCTAACAACGCAATTGCGCAAATCATTAAACCAGCCCAAAATTTTTTCATTCTTAAATTGCTCCTATCAAAGTTTTAAGCCTATAACTTGCAATCAATTCAACCGACGTTGAACTTTCAGTTGCTGTGGCAACATTGGTTGCAAGGTGTTTTGCAAACATTTCTTTATTGCATTTGTTGTATGTAGAAATGAATTTGTTTGTGGTTTGTCCAAAACTTCCGTCAGCGTCAATGGTTTTAATGTAGCCATTTTGTAATGAAAAGCGTTTAACCATATAATTAATGTTGTCAAAATTATTGGTTGTGTTTGCTTTAACTGTCGATAAATCGTTTGCAACAACATTGAGATAAACATCAAATACTGAAAATTTTAAATCGATGTTTGAAGATGAAATTTGTGTTAAAACTTTTGCTTTTAATTCGTTAACAAAATTTGCATAGTTAACCAAATAATTTGCCAATGCCTCGTAAAAATCATCTGCGCCCGCAACCTTGTTAAATTGCGTATTTTGGGACTTTACAAAATATTCATCAGCCATATTTTCCAATGTGGATTGTTCACTTGTTAATGTGGAAATCTTTTTTGCTAACTTAGATTCTGAACTTCTGTTTGAATAATTGACTAAATACGCGTTCAAATTAAATGAAATATCATTTAAATCATCATAAACATCTAAAAGCAAATTAAACCTGTTGCCACCAGTTGAGCCGACTTTTGAAATATCGTTCCTTAACTGTTTCCTTTCCGAGCCCAAAACAAATTCATTAACTGAATTGAAAACGGAAACCGACTTATCCATATTGATATAAAATAGATAGCCTGTCCCGCCAGCGACAGCAACACATAACAATACGATTAAGACTATCTTAAAAACTTTCTTCATATCAACATATTATACAATCAAACAGCCTTCATGTCAATTGATAAACAACCAACTAATTTTTTTTGTTGTTAATTTGCGATTAGCATACCTAAAAGACGCGCCAATAAAAAAAGCACACAACAACAATTCGTGCGCTTTATTGTGGATACAACAAACCAAATTTATGAACAATGGTGAAATAAATTGGTTTATTCTGAATACAACAAACCAAATTTATGAGCAAAAGCGAAGTAAATTGGTTTAATTACCACCTATAATTTAATTATTTAACCAATGGTATGATAACGCCAGCAATAACAACCAACAAGCAAAGGATATATAAAACTTTCCAAACTGCTGGTTTTTTTGCAACATAACGCCATGCCAAAACTGCAACAATACAAATCATAATTGCTGTTGCCAAGCCTTGCAATGCCACAACTATTTTAAAGTTAACACCAACCAATGAAAGGACAAGTGAAACCAAATAAAGCAATGCAACTGCAACAATTATGTACAACGAAATTTTATTTAAGCCCCAACCGCCAGATGATTTTGTGTTGCTTTTTGTTGTTTTGTTTGTCTTTTTTTCTGCCATAATTCATCTCCTTAACATAGAAAATTTTACAAAATTATATTTTTGATGTCAAATAATTTTAAAGAAAACAATTTAAAAATTTTAAGTTTTGAAATAAAAAACAATAAAAAAATTAAAAAATTTTAAAAATTTAACAAAAATTTGCAGAAAAACAATAAAAATCAATATTTATTTAAAAATTTTTAAAATAGTATTAAGGCTTAAAAATTTTTATTATTTGTAAACAATTGAAAATATTAAAAAAATATGTTAAAATAAAATTATGAAAAATATTTTAATTACAGGTGCAAGTGGCGACATTGGTTTAGCGATCGCAAAACAACTTGCAAAAAACAGATTATTTTTAATTTACAACAATAATGAAAAACCATTAAAAGAATTGCAAAATAAATTGAAAGGTTGTGAAATTGAAATTTATAAATGTGATTTAACCAACACTAACAATGTTAAATTTTTAGTGGAAGAAATAATTGCCAAGCATAAAAAAATTGATTGCTTAATTAACTGCGCCGGTGTGAGCATAAATAAATTGATACAAGACTGCACCGAAGCTGATTATGATTACATATTAAACAACAATTTTAAAAGCGTTGTTAACACCACTAAATTTGTTGCTAAACATATGATAAGTGAAAAATATGGACGCATTGTTAACATCTCGTCAATTTGGGGTGTTGTGGGCGCCAGCATGGAAAGTTTGTACAGTGCCAGCAAAGGCGCAATAAACAGTTTCACTTTATCACTTGCAAAAGAACTTGGGTTTAGTGGAATAACGGTTAATGCAGTCTGCCCTGGGTTTATTGACACAAAGATGAATAAAATGTATTCAAAACCCGACATTGCAGAGATTGTTGACGAAACACCTATGTCACGCATAGGCAAACCAAAAGATGTTGCAAACCTTGTTGAGTTTTTAATTAGTGACAAAGCAAGTTTTATAACCGGGCAAATTATCCGTGTTGACGGCGGTTGGACATTATAAAAAAATTGATTGCACATTTTGTATCAATGTAAATTGTTGTAAATAAAACCGTTTTTAATAAAAATATAATTTGCTGTTAACACAATAAAAAACACCTAAATTTTACTTTAGTTTTAAATTGACTTTAAGTTTAAATTAACATTTAAAACAGCAATGTTTAGGTGCTTTTTTTAAAATTGCATTAATAATTATTTTTCAATGCTTTCTTCCGCACTGGCATGTTCAACTAATGCTTCGCCAACACACCAAGTTGCAATTGTGTAACCCGTGGTCATAAATGAAATGATTGCGGTTGACAAATAAAGGTTGAACAAATCGACTGGTAAGCCTGTGCTGGTTGCTTTCATGCAATATAAAATGATTGTCATTGCAACACACAAAACGCTAAGCACATAAATAATAAAACCAGAAATAGTTTTTGCTTCATGTGTATTCGTGCAGACAATGTCAAACACAACCGCGCCTATAAGCAAGCCCACCCAAACATAGTAAACGATTTTTGCCCATACCCATAAAGGTATATCTTTAACAATCAAAGCAAAAACGAAAAAGCCTGCAGACGCAATTGCTAAAACTACCAAACTATAATAAACAATAGTGGACAAAACCTTTTTGTTAAATATACTCATAAAACCTCCTAAAAATATTGTTTGCTTTAAATAAAAAAATATTCCTTTTAAAATATTAGTAAAATTCTAAGTTGTTTAAATTTAGAGATTTTATAAAAATTAAAGAAATATTTTAATAATTTTTTAAAAAATATTAAATTTTTGCAGTTTTTTGTTGTTTTTTAAGGTGTTTTTTAGGATTTTTTAATTTTTCTTCACGCAAAAGTAAAATGCTTTTTATTAATTCGCATGCTGGAATAATTAAAATAGACGCAATAAAGACAGTTACCCATTGTGAAAATGACAAAAATTCTAAGCCAAACATTTTATATAAAACGGGCACGCAAGCGACCGTTAAGTTAATAATCATTGTCACAACAAAGCAGAAATTAAACACTTTATTATCCAACAAATTTTTATGCTTTAAATTGTTGTTGGTTTTACAATTTATACTGTGCAAAGTTTGCATGAATATGATTGTGAAGAAAACCATCGTGCTGGCGACATCTGGTGTATAACAGAAAACACCAAGGATAAACACAGCCAAAACAATTACAGTTTGCAAAATTGATTGATAAATTATTGCAACGCCAACCCTTCCACTGAACAGACCGCTCCTACTATCACGCGGTGGTGACTGCATGACTTCTGGCTCCACTTTTTCCATACCCAAAGCAAAGGCAGGAAGGCTATCTGTAACCAAATTGATGAACAGCATTTGCGCCGGCAAAAGGAAAGTGTATTGTGGGAAACACATTAAAGCGATAAGCATACCAAACACTTCAACACAGTTTGTGGAAATCAAAAACTGAAGGGCTTTTTGTATATTGCTGTAAATTTTTCTGCCTTCTTCAACTGCCACAACAATTGAAGCAAAATTGTCGTCCGTTATAACCATGTCTGCCACATTTTTTACAACGTCAGTGCCAGACTTGCCCATGCCGACCCCAATGTCCGCTATTTTTAAGCTAGGGGCATCATTCACACCATCGCCCGTCATTGCAACAATCTTTTTCGTGCCTTTGAACGCGTTTACAATTCTAACCTTATGTTCTGGGCTAACACGTGCAAAGACTGTATAATTTGAACAAACCTTTTTCAACTCCTTGTCGGTTAAATTGTCAAGTTCGGCACCTGTCAACACTTCATTTAAACTTTTTGCAATGTTAAGTTGTTTTGCAATGGCAAAAGCGGTGCGTTTGTGGTCGCCAGTTATCATAACTGGTTTAAGCCCTGCTTTAAAGCAATTTTCTATCGCTTGCTTAACTTCTGGGCGTGGGTTGTCCATTAAACCACAAAGCCCTAATAATGTTAAATCGGCCTCCATGTCGTCGTTAGGGTTAAAGATGTCAAATTGCTTTAATGCAAACGCCATAACGCGGTATGCCTTATCAGTCATTTCGTCAAAAACTTGGGTTAACTGTTGGCGCATTTGTTTTGTAATTGTAAGGCGTTTTTCACCAACCAAAACATACTTACATTTATTGATAACCATTTCTGGCGCGCCTTTAACATAGCTTTTTATTCCGTCGTCGTTTACAATTACGCTCATCATCTTGCGGTTGGAATTGAAAGGAATTTCATGTATGATTTTCATCTTTTTTACTTGCTTACATTTCATCGCGTATTCGTAAATTGCCTTTTCAGTAGGTTCACCCGCCAACACGCCATTTTCAAATTCGGTGTTGTTACAATTCACCATGCAATTTAACATTTCGTTGTAAGCAAGCCCAGTTGTGGGGTTACGCTGTCCATTTGCATAGGTTTCAACCACTTGCATTTTGTTCATTGT
The DNA here is from genome assembly GCA_934772045.1 of uncultured Clostridia bacterium. Classification (GTDB taxonomy): domain Bacteria; phylum Bacillota; class Clostridia; order Christensenellales; family UBA1242; genus Onthoplasma. Next base: position 87,081 of record CAKVMH010000003.1, on the reverse strand, counting down.
AAGCGTGCCAGTTTTGTCCGTACAAATCACTTCACAACTACCCAAAGTTTCAACCGCATTAAGGTGTTTTATTATACATTTGCGTTTGGCAAGTTGTTGCACGCCCAATGCCAAAATGATTGTAATTACTGCTGGCAAACTTTCAGGTATGGCAGCGACGGCAAGTGACACCGATGTCATAATTGCGTTAAGTGCACCATGCCCTGCCACAATTTCGAAAACCAAAATAACAGCGCAAACAGCAAGCACTGTCCAAGTTATAATTTGCCCTATTTTATTGATTGATTTTTGCAAAGGTGTGCTCTCTTTTTTTGTGTTAAAAAGAATGTTTGCAATTTTACCTATTTCTGTTTTATTACCCACTGCGACAACAACACCCAAAGCCTTGCCACGCACAATCATGCTTCCTGAAAAAACCATGTTTTTGCGCTCTGCCAGCGGTGTTGATGTGCTCAAAACTAAATCGCTATTCTTTTCAACTGGCACGCTTTCGCCTGTCAGCGAACTTTCATCACATGCCAAATTATTACTTTCAATTAACCTTATATCCGCCTGTGCTATGTTGCCTGCGTTAAGTTCCACAATGTCACCAGGAACAAGCATTGTGCTGTCCACATTTAAAGTTACCCCACCACGAATAACTTTAACATTTGTTTTGCAGTATTTTTGAAGGTCGTCCAAACAGGCTTGAGCTTTACTTTCTTGAAAAACACCGATAAATGCATTCATTATGACAATAAAAAGTATTACGAAGCCTTCAAATAAGTCGCTGTACTGCTTATGCACCAAAGCAATTGTAATTGAAACAACTGCAGAAACCAACAAAATGCCAACCATTATATTTAAAAATTGCTTGAAAAAGCATTTGATAAACGACTGTTTTTTAACCTTTTTTAACTCATTTTTACCATTTATTTTTAATCTTTCATCCGCTTCATGTTGGCTTAAACCATTTTTTGATGTTTTTAAACTTTCCATCACTTGGCTAGCAGTTTGTTTATACATTTGCACCTCGAAATAATTTATTAAATTAAAATTGTAAATAGAACAACCCCCTAAGCCTTAAATTTCACTTTATTGTGCTGAAACGCTTATTAAATTTTTAAAATATGAAAAACGCCCTATTCTTATGTTAACTTTTAACTTAAATCATTTAAAAATTAAAGTTGAAATTTAATTAAAAAAACAATTAAGTTAAACATTTAGATATATAATTGTAAAATTTTAAAAAATATGATAATATATAATTGTTGTAAAGTTAAATTAATGTGTGAACACTTAGTGCGACATTAAAATGAAAACTTCATGGTAGCATAAGCAAAAAAATAAATTTTAGAACATAGAAAGACTTTGCATAAAACAAGATAGATATGAAATTAGAAGAAATAAAAACCAAAATACCAACCGAACTTAAACCAAAAGCCGACACGCTTTTGAGTATTTTAACAGATATGGAATTGAGCGAACCTATTGAATGCGAAGGTTTACTTTACTTTTTGATGCAGAATGGTGCGGTTGAACTTGAAAATATTGAAGCCGATTACAAAGAAGCAGTTAATGCCGTGACCATTTTAAACAAACTGGATAAACTTAGTTTTGAAACAAGTGATGAAAATGCGGAAGATATTAGGAAAATGTTTTTTGCAATCACAAAAGACATCCGCATAATTATGGTTAAAATCGCGCTGGTCGTCACCGATTTAAGGCACCAGCAAGACATGGAACCGCAACAGCGCACCAACATGGCAAAAGCAATTCTTTCATTGTTTGCTCCGCTATCCGCACGTCTTGGCATGTCCACTTACAAAACCGAACTTGAAAATGGCGCATTCTTAATTGCCAACCCTAAAAAATATTTGGAAATTCAAGTTGATGTGGATAAGCGTTTCCATAAGCGGGAGCCGATTGTTGAACGCTTAAAACTTTTGACCAAAAAATGCATGGACGAACTTAAAATCGAAGGCAAAGTGTTTGGCAGGAAAAAACACATTTACAGCATTTATAAAAAACTTGCCGACCACACAATGGACCAAATTTACGACCTTATTGCTGTGCGTGCCATTGTGAACACGGTTGCAGATTGTTATGCACTGCTTGGCAGGTTACACAGCGAGGTTGAACCTATCCCCGGCAGGTTCAAAGATTATATTGCAATCCCTAAGCCAAACGGTTATCAATCGTTGCACACAACTGTGAAGTTTGAAGGTTTTCCAGTTGAAATTCAAATTAGGACACAAGAAATGCACAAATATGCTGAATATGGTATTGCTGCCCATTGGATTTATAAGGAAAAGCGCAACAAACAGGATAGTTTAGATATTCGCTTAGCTTGGCTAAGGCAAATGATGGAAAATGAAAATGTCAGCATTGAGGAGTTAGCAAACTCGCTTAACCAAGACATTTATAATAATGAAATTTTCGTTCAAACACCAAAAGGAAAGGTTATTTATTTAACTGCCGGTTCCACTCCGCTCGACTTTGCTTACGCGATTCACAGCGAAATAGGTAACCGATGTGTCGGTGCTAAAGTTAATGACAAAATGGTGCCAGTTACTACACCTTTAAACAACGGCGATGTTGTTGAAATTATCACCAACCCTAACTCCAAAGGCCCTTCAAGAGATTGGCTTAAAATTTGTAAAACCAGTGAAGCAAGGAAAAAGATAAATGAATTTTTCAAGCGCAACATGAAAGATGAAAACATCAAACTTGGCAAAACTATGCTTGAAAATGCCATTAAGGAACGAGGTTATACAACCAATAAACTTATGACATCTTCCGCAATGCAAGAAGTTGTGAACAGTTATAATGTGGCAGATGAAGACGAATTGCTTGCACTTGTTGGCACAAATGCTGTCAAACCTAATGCAATCGTCAATAAACTTGCAAACATATTCCAAAAACAATTTGAATTGGAACAAGTTAAAACTGTAAATAATTTCACCATATCCCTTGCCACACCGCAAGAAAATCAGGTTGCACTAAAAGGCTTAAACAACATTTTGATGAAATTTGCTGGGTGCTGTAAACCAATGTATGGCGACGACATCGTTGGGTTTGTGTCCACTGGACGCGGTGTGATTATCCACCGTAAAGTATGCCCAAACGTCGCATGTTTTGATGAAAGCCGTTTGATTGACGCAAATTGGAAGCCAAAAGAAATAGACGCAGACAAAAAGAAAAGAAAAAAGAAAAATTAATTTAAATTATTTCAATCAAATTTAATAAATTAAAAAGGCATCTAACTAAAAGATGTCTTTTTACAATGTAAACAACACACATTTTTAACAATATCTGCTTATTTTGTATGTTGTTTTAATTAAACTCAACAAGACATTTTATCTATGTTTTTGTGACGAATTGTGCGTCGAACCTTGTTAAGCCAGTTAAATTTAAGTATTAAACATAATTAAACTTTTCTTTGTTTAAAATTAAGTTTAGTGGTAAATCCAAAATGGTGTATGCACCATAACTTTTTGTTGCAATTAATTTTTCAACAGCCGACGCATAACTTACCAACACGCGTGCAGTGAATGCTGGGTTTGATTCTAAATTCAAATTAAATTGCATTTTGTTGCCTGGCGTCAAAACCACACCTTTATGTGCAAAGGTTTTAATATTATCTAATTCAGTTTGAGTTAAAAATTTGACAGTTGTGTTATATCCTTCAAAATAATCTGGCATTGAAATGATTTTCTTTTTTATTTCCTTTTCGTATCCTGCCTCGCACACCACAAAGCACTGGCGTTTATGTAAGTTTTTGCCTTGGTCTACTTTTAAGCCTTCTTTTAAATCTTTAATTGCCTTTTTGTTAGGAATTGTAAATTGCACAGCGTCTAAAACATGTGGCAAATTTTTAATTGCTTGCGTGTGCCCTTGGCTTAAACCTTTGCCCCAAAAGGTAAAGGCAGTTTCGCCCAAACTTTCAAACAACGCACGCATTAGGCTAAATATTCCAGGGTCCCAGCCCAAAGCGCAAAGGGCAACTTTTTTGTGCTTAATTGCCAACGTGTTTTGTGCGTTGATGTATTCTTTTAGCCTTACATGATTATCGTAACAATCAATAGTATTGAAATTTTTTATAACCCTTGTTGCGACTTGCTCCAAGTCCGATTGTGAACCGACGCATAGGAACATAAGGTCTATTTTGTCCTTAAAATTTTCAATTTGCTCAAACGGCAAAGTGTTTGGTAAATTTCGGCGCGAAAACACACCCACCAATTCAAAATTTTTGTTGTTTTTTAACTCATTTGCGACAGCTGAACCAATGTTGCCATAACCTATTACACCTACTTTTAAAATTTTCATAATTGTATTTATGCTTTGCGTGTTTCAAATGTTTATAATACTTTAAAATTTATTTTAGAATTTTAAGTATAATCATTTTAAAGTTAAAAAACTTTGTTGCCAGTTAAACCTAAATTATTTTTAAAATATAAAAAATTATGTTAAAATTAGCATATGGAAGAAATTGTAATAAATAAGTCGCGTTTTTTATCTTACAAATTCGATTTAGATAATTTAGAGCAAGTTAAAAATATAATTTTAGATTTAAAAAAACAACACAAAAAGGCAACGCACATTTGCTATGCTTATGTTTTTAACAAAGGTGTTGTAAGCGAAAAAGCATATGACGACGGCGAGCCAAACGGCACCGCAGGTTACCCTATTTTAAATGTGATAAAAAAGAAAAACTTAACGAATGTTTTAGTGGTTGTTGTGCGATATTTTGGCGGAATAAAACTAGGTGCTGGCGGGCTTACGCGTGCTTACAGTAAATCTGCTTCCGCAGTGTTAAACTAAATGTTACCTAACTAGAATAGGTTTGGTCATCTAACCTTGAAAAGATTTAAAAGAGTTTAACTTGTATAAAACTTGTCAAACTCTTTTTTTTATTTTCCCTATAATTTTAAAAGGCATTTACATAAAAATAATTCAAAGCAAGGTATGAATTTTATTAACACAACATTAAAATAAAAAATAATTTTAAACCATTGCAAAATAACTGAAAATGTGTTAAAGTTTAAGCATGAATATTAAAAAACTGATTGCTGAAAACATCGATTTAAATTTAGATGTTGATTTAGAAAAACTGATTATTGAAAGCATAAGTGCAGACAAAGGTGACTACTGCCTGCCTTGTTTCGCATTGGCAAAAACCATGCACATGGCACCAATGCTGATTGCGAATGAAATTGCAACAAAAATTAAGCCAAACAAATTAATTGACCATGTTGAAGTTGTTGCAGGCTATGTCAATTTCTTTTTAAACAAAACTGAAATTGCGCGCGAAGTTTTAAATGAATTTAATGGCGAAGCAAGTTTTAATTTAAGTACGGGCAACGGCAAAACTGTCTGCATTGATTTTGGTAGCCCAAATTTAGCAAAATATTTACACATTGGGCACCTTAAAACGCTTGTTATTGGTGAAAGTTTATGTCGTTTGTTTGAGCAGTTTGGTTATCGTGTTTTCCGCCTTGATTTTGCTGGCGATTACGGCACACCTTTTGGCAAAATGATTGGTGGCATGCAAAAATGGGGAAGCATTGAAGATGTTGAAGCGCGTGGCAATGACGCTTTGCAAGAATATTATGTGAAATTCAACCAAATGGAAGCAGAAGATGCAAGTTACACGCAACTTGCGCGCGATATTTTCAAGGAGATTGAAGAAAAGGACAGTGAGATTTACCCTATTTACCAAAAAATTGTCAGCATTTCACTTAAAGATTGTGAAAAAATGTTCGACATTTTGGGTGTTAAATTTGATGATAATCGTGGGGAATTTTATTACAATCAATTTGTGCCACAAGTTGTGGAAAAGTTAAAGGAAAATAACCTGCTTGTTGAAAGCCAAGGTGCGCAAATTGTTGATTTGTCCGCTTATGATATGGCACCAAGTGTGATAATTAAAAATGACGGAACATCGCTTTACGCAAGCCGTGACCTTTCCGCTGTTATGGGTAGATATACTGATTACAAATTTGATAAAATGATTTATGTAACCGATGTTGCGCAAAGTTTGCATTTTAAACAATGGTTTAAGATTGTGGAATTGCTTAAATTGCCTTACGCTGACAGATTGGAACATGTCGCATATGGTAGGTTCAGTTTGCCTGATGGTAAAATTAGTTCACGCCGTGGCAAACAAGCCGTTTTAGTCGATTTAATGGAATATGCGCACAACAAAGCCGAAGAAATTATAAAAGACCGCACATTCACACTTGAAAACCCAGCTGATGTTGCAAATAAAGTGACAAGTGGCGTTTTGAATTATAGTGTTTTGAAAGTTGAACGTAATAAAGACTGTGTGTTCGACATGGAAAAGGCTTTTTCATTTGAAGGTGAAACTGCCCCTTACATGCAGTACACCTACACAAGGCTTTTGAGCATTTTGCGTAAACACAACACGGAAACTAACGAATGTGACTTCACATGCTTCAACACCGACGCCTTTGAACTTGTTAAAATGATTAACAACTTCATTTCAACCTTATCCATTGCTCTTGAAAAACGCGACACAAGCATTGTCGCAAGGCAAGTTATGGAAATGTGCAAAACATTTAACCACTTCTACACCACAACAAAAGTGCTTGACGGTGTGGACACAACAACAAATGCAAAAATCAAACTTGTTGAAAGCCTTAAAGCCTGCTTAAATGTCGCTTTTAAAATAATTTGTATTGACACATTAAAAGAAATGTAAAAGAAAACACCAACTTAAATTGGTTGGTGTTTTTTTGTGTAATGCGAAGCAACTTAAAACATCATTTTTTTCTTGTGAAATTAGTTAAAACCTAAATTGTTTTTAATTATGAAACAGACGACAAATCGCTTGAAAGGACTTTATAATCGCCTGTATGCTGTGTGCCGTCAAGCCCATCTCGTGTGTAAGAAAGTGAAATTGTGTCGTCAGTGCGGACTGTTAAAAGCAAGTCGCTCATATAAAATGACCTTGTCAATTTGTATGTTTTATCATTAATCCTTAATTCAGTGATAACATCGTCTTTTTGAATGCCAAATGAGTACGCAAGAGAATTGATGTCTGGCGCTTTGGCAACCACCAATTGATCTTCAATGTGCATTTCGCCAGTCAATGGATTGTAAACCTGTTTTGAGTTTTTAGTTTGATAATTTATGCCTAAATATAGCCTGTAAACTGGTGTGAACTCATTTTTAATATTGTAATAATAAATTATATTGTCTGCAACCTTTGTTATGTTATCAATTGGTAACGCGTAGCACATGCCATCAATAGGTGTGTTGTCACTGCTTGAATAAACAAGTTTTGCATTAACGATACCAATCAGTTCGCCATTTTCATTGAACAACCCGCCACCAGAGTTGCCACCATTTATTGCTGTGTCTATACGAAGCACACGGAAATTTACGTCAGTAACATTGTCAACACCTGTAATAGTGACAGTTTCACTTTCGACCGATACAACACCAGATGAAACGCTTATACCTTCACCTTCTGGGTTGCCAATTGCGGTTGCCTTTTCGCCAACCTTGTAACCTGATGCGATTTTAACAGCGGTTGCTGTGGCGTTTTTTGCAATTAAATCTGCCGTTTTAACCCTAAGGACACCAATATCATATTGCATTGACCCGCCGATATATTCACACAAAGTTGGGTTGCCTGAAATTTGATAATCTTTGTTGGAATCTAAACTTATTTCAACATCGCTACCATATTGATAAACATATGCTTCAGTTGCAAGTTTGCTTTCACTTGATGTGGAGCTGCAATACAACACATGATAGTTTGTTACAATATAACTATATTCTTGCTCCATTTTGTAAATCACGCCTGCACCGCAAATAACTGTTGACTTGCGATAAGGATAATTATCTGCATTGATTGGAAATTTTGCATAAACACTAACCGCAGACTGCATTGCTTTATTAACACCAACAAGCGAAGATGTTGTATTTTGCTCCTTATTCATTAAATCGGTTAAGAATTTTAAATAACCCTCCAAATCATCGGTGTAGTAGCCTTTTGTTACACCCAGTTGATAAACCGCTTCAATGTCAATTGGGTCTGCATCTTTGCCATTTTCAATTGTCATGCTTGAAAGTGTGCCGTCAGAATAATAAATTGTGTAGATATCCACACCATTACTTGAACTTGTTTTTTTAATGTCCACAATTTGCTTTGAACTGCACGCTGTGAACATAAGCGTCAATGGAACTAATAGTAAAATGAGTAAAAGTGATTTAAAAAACTTTTTCATATGCTTAATCCTTTTATTAATGTATTATATCACATAAAACAATTTTTTATAGCGTTTTTTATTCCATTTTTTTGTTAACTCAAATATTGTTAAGATTTTACGAAATTTTTTAGTATTTTAGCTTAAACTTTTTTACGCTTTTTGAAATTTGTTGAACTATTTTTTAAACTGTGCTATTATCATGTTTAGAGCGTCTTATGAAACAAACAAAACCTGAACTTAAAAAAGTGAACCATGATGGACATCGTCAAAGAGTGAAAAACAAGATTGCCAATTACGGTTTGAAATCACTTCAACCACATGAAGTGCTTGAATATCTTTTATGGTTTACAATACCAAGGAAGGATACTAACCCACTTGGTCACGAACTTATTGACAAATTTGGTTCACTTTCAAATGTGTTAAACGCAGACCCAAACAGTTTAGAAAAAATTAACGGCATTTCACAAAACACTGCTAGGTTTTTAACTTCGTTACCTGAGTTGTTTACGATTTATAAACAAAGCGTAAGTGACGGCAAGAATGATATTTTGCAGTCATCAAGTGATTGCATAAGATATTTTAGAAGTAAGTTTGAAGTTGGCAAATTTGAAGACTTTTACGTTATTTGCATGAATGGTCAAAACAAAGTTATAAGCCAAAATGTTATGAAAGGTTCAAATGATGTTTCCGTTCAAGTTGACACTAACCTTTTCACACAAATTATTAACAACAAAAACACAGTTAAGGTTTTAGTTTTTCACACTCACCCTTATGGAGATTGTTCACCAAGTGTTGCCGACACTGAAACGACTAAAACTTTAATCCGCCTTTGTTTAATGCTGAACAAACAACTTTGTGACCATATTATTTTTAACGGAAATAATCATTTTTCATTTGGTGCAAATAAATTACTTGATAAATTGGTGAATAACATTTTAAAAGATGATTCCAAACATATGCCTGTGATGTTTAAATCGCAAAAATTTTCTCCATTTTCATATACCGACACGATTGAACAAGGCACTTATGGTAATTTTTATGACTTATATTACACAAACCCAAACCGACAGACACAAAAAAAATAATAAAAGTGATTATTAATTGTGATTTTAAATAAACCATTTTATATCGCTCACGCTCATGAATTTGGTTTGTTGTATTTACAATGAAAAAACCTTAGCAAATTGCTAAGATTTTTTTGTTTAAATGTATTTTGTTTGTGCTTAGCCTTACGCCAAAACAACTGGACGTTTTTGCAAGCAGATGCTTACAATATCAATAATCCAGAAAATAGCCCAACCGAGCAACAACCAAAGGATACCACCGAGCAATACGCTTGTTTGCCCTTTAACAGCACCTTTAACGATGCGGTAAATTGCCCAAACGATGTCTAAAGCTGGCAAAGCGAAGATAATTTTTACCCAAAGTGGTAAATTATCCATCCATTTAACAAAAGCCATATTCCCTCCTTTAATTAAATATATTATATTAAAATATTTTTTATAAATCAATCTTTTTGCTTTTAAATATAAAATTTAATCAAAATTTGTAAAATTTAATTTTGAAGATCCTATATTTCTATTTATTAAGTTGAATTTTTAAATTAAGCAACATTTTAATACAAGCAATTATTTGGTGTACGTGGGAATGGAATTACATCACGAATGTTTTCAACACCTGTTAGGTACATAATCAAACGTTCAAAGCCCATGCCAAAGCCAGAGTGAACACAACTGCCGAATTTACGCAAGTTTAAGAACCAATCAATTGGCACAGTGTCCACGCCCATTTCTTTACAGCGGGCAACAATTTTTTCATAATTTTCTTCGCGTTGGCTTCCGCCCATAAGTTCACCCGCACCTGGCACTTCTAAATCCACTGCTGCAACCGTTTTGCCGTCTGGGTTCTGCTTCATATAATACGCTTTGATGTCCTTTGGCCAGTTCTTAACGAACACCGGCCCACCAAAATGTTCGGTTAAATATTTTTCATGCTCTTTTGCAATATCGCCACCTTCTTCAGGTTCAAACTCCCATTTAACTGGTGCTTGTTTTAACAGTTTAATAACATCGGCATGGTCAATGCGCACAAATTTGCTGTTAGCAACTTTTGTTAACTTTTCAATAAGACCCTTTTCAACAAAACTGTTTAAAAATTCCATTTCTTCTGGGCAAGTTTCCAACACATATTTGATAGTGCTTTTCAACATGTCTTCTTCAATATCCATCAAACCTTCAAGGTCGCAAAATGCAATTTCAGGTTCAATCATCCAAAATTCGTTAGCGTGGGTTTTTGTGTTGCTGTTTTCTGTCCTAAATGTTGGGCCAAATGTGTAAATTTTGTTAAACGCCAAAGCGAACGCTTCACCATGAAGTTGCCCTGAACCTGTGATGTAAGCTTTTTTACCAAACAAGTCTTTTGAAGTGTCCAGCGCACCGTATTTTGTAAGCGGTGGTTTTTCAAAGTTTAAAGTTGTAACCTTAAACATTTGGTCGCTTCCTTCACAGTCGGTTGTTGTAATTAATGGTGTGTGAGTGTATACATAGCCATGCTCTTGGAAATATTTGTGTATTGCCATGGCAGCGACGCTCCTAACACGAAAAACTGCACTGAAAAGGTTTGTGCGTGGGCGAAGATATGCCATTTCACGCAAATATTCAAGCGAATGACCTTTCTTTTGCAATGGATAACTTGCGTCTGTTTCATTAAACACTTCAACTTTTTCAGCCTGAACTTCAAAAGGTTGTTTCATTTCTGGCGTTAATTTAACTTTGCCTGTAACAATGATTGTGGAACCAGTGTTCAAGTGTGACAATTTAGCATAATTATCAAGTTTTTCGGCAGAGATTACCACTTGTGTGCCTTTAAAACATGTGCCATCGCCCATGTCGATAAAACCAAAGTTTTTCATATCCCTTACGCTTTTAACCCAGCCGGCAAGCATAATGGTTTTATCGGCGTATTTTTGATAATCTTTCTTTAATTCTTTAATATCAATTTTTTGCATGTTCTCTCCTTTTATTATGGGTCAAGCCTATCTGGACCACGGAATAAGAATTGTGCTTCTTTGATTGATGTTAAATTTAAAAGCAACATCGTAAGCCTGTCCACACCAATTGCAAATCCGCCGTGAGGTGGCATGCCGTTTTCAAAGAAATGCAAATAGTATTGCACATCATTTGTCAACCCCTTTTCAGCAACATTCTTTTTTAATTCCTCAAGCCTGTGTTCACGTTGCGCACCAGAAGTAATTTCAATGCCTTTCCAAATAAGGTCGTAACCTTGCAAAATGCCATTCTTGCGCATGTGATAGAACGCACGCTTTTGTGGAGGGTAATCTGTTACAAACAAGAATTCATGGTTAAACTTATCATGGGCAAGTTTTTCACACAATCTTTCCGCTTCTGTTGTTAAATCGGTTTTTTCTTGCTCTGGAACTGTGTAGCCATAACGGGCTTCAAGTTCGTCATAAATGTCACGCAACCTCATTTGTGGGAATGGAAGAGTTGGAACAATAATATCAACACCAAACACTTCTTTAACTTTATCACCAAACTTTTCTTTTGTTTTTTTAAGGCCATAAGCAATCATCTCTGCTTCAAGGTTCATTACATCTTGAAATGAGTCGATATAACTAAATTCCACGTCAAAACTTGTGAATTCTGTGGCATGTTTTTTAGTGTAAGATTTTTCCGCCCTAAAACATGGTGCAAGTTCAAAAACCCTGCCAAAACCGGCAGCCATTGCCATTTGTTTGTAGAATTGAGGACTTTGCGCAAGATACGCTTTGCGGTCGAAATACTTAACTTCAAAAACCTCACTGCCACTTTCACTTGCCGTGCTAATGAATTTTGGAGTGTGGATTTCAATAAATTCGTTGTTGATTAAATATTCACGCATTGCGTTAACCAAATAACTTTGGAAAGCAAATATCAAAGAGTTGCGTTCTGTGCGCAAATCAAGCCATCTGTGTTCAATTCTTTGGTCGATTGTGCTGTCTTCTGCAATTGGGTTTGGTTCAGCAAAACTGGTTACTTCAACTTTGTCAAGAAGCACCTCTCTGCCACCCATTTTAACGTATTCGCTAAGCACAAGTTCGCCTTCAACTTTAACTGTTGCGCCTGGCACTAATTTTGAAAATGTTTCGCCAATTTCTGGATATTTAACTTTATCAACAAACAGTTGAATTTTGCCAGAAAAATCTTTAAGCACAATGAATTGCATGTTTTTTTTGTCACGAATTGTGTCAATCATGCCTTGGATCACAACACGTCCTGGTTCTAATTTGTTAATTTCTGTTGTCATAATTTCTCCTATTTTTTTAAAATTTTTTCATAAATTTGCTTTATTGCCATGGGTGCCCCTTAATAATTTTCCCTTTTTTTGATTGGAACAATTTTGCCATATGCTTTAAATTTCAATCCCACGCAACTATTTCACATGTATTTACTTTTTGTCATCATCAGTTCTTTCTTGTTTTAATTTAGCAAATAAATATATCTCGTTTTCACCATTTTTTCCTTCTAAATTTACAACAATGTGTTGCTTGATTTATTTTCTGAATAGTCGCCATAAATTCTCCTTTTATAAACTGCCTAAAAAACAAAAAAGACCTAATGCAAATCGCATTAGGACGAGGATAACTCCCCGCGGTGCCACCTAATTTGCTAAACACTGCCACATCTAAACAAATTTGTTGCTAGCACCTACAAACACTCGTAGATTGCTTTTGCCAACATAGTTTAGCATTGTTAACATTGCTTAGCCACTTTAAAATTGTCCGCTTTGGGCGGGTTCAAGACTCAAAAGTGTTTTTCACCAAACGCGCCAGACAAGTTCGCACTATCCTTATCTCACTTTGTGACGTAGAGTTTGGCTACTCTCTTTCTTCAACATCTTAATTTCAGTATAATTATTTATCACTCCTTTGTCAAGATTTAAAACATCTTAATTTCAATTTTTTTTATCTTTACCTTTTATAAAAGTGTCTATCTCGAATTAGATCCTTAATTTTATCTCTAATTATATCCGCAATTATATGTTGAATTTTACTTGTTTCAAAAATAAAACTTCAGTTTAGGCTTGTCTTCAATGCCTTGACACCATAAATGACAAATATCTTAATTTTTGCTTGACAAACAACATGTTTAATAATATAATAGCCAAAGATGGTTTGAATTATTTTTGCATAATGGTAGCAAATTTTCATTCAACATATTTGTAGACGATTCGTAAATTTATAGTCAAACTAAAATGCCAAAATTGTCTTTGTTAACAATACATATTTGAAATTTCATACTAAAAACCATTCAAAGACACTTTATCTTATTAAATATGCTACCATGGCTCAGCGGTAGAGCACCACCTTGGTAAAACAAAAACCGCACTTTTAAACCAATCAAATTCACCGCAAAATTCAATCAAAAACAGCATTTGCTGGTGTGGCTCAGCGGTAGAGCACCACCTTGGTAAGGTGGGGGTCACGGGTCCGATTCCCGTCACCAGCTCCAATCTTTACGATGATCATTTGGGGGTGGTCAAATGTTTAATGATGAAAAAGAGATTTATGATAGGTATAGCAATTTAATCGGCCGAATTGTTATGTATAGAAATGGTGATAAAATGGCTTATGACGCTCATGGTACACTACTCGGCTCCTATGATCATAGCTTTAATATTACAACAAAACATCCGTCAGGTGAAATTGTTGCTCATTGTGATGCTATTATGCTATTTTTCCCTAATGCAGACAGAATTTGGTAACTTCTTTAATCGGATATTTATTAAATATAATTTTACACAACTCTATTAAAATTAATATACAAAACTTTAGAAGTAAAACAAAATATTTGTATTTTAATAATTAATAAATTTAATATTAAAAACCGCTAAAACCCTTTCTAATCCTTTGGTTTTGGCGATTTTTTATTTTCATATTTCTAACAAAAATTTTAAAGCAAAAAAAAACATTTGCTGTCAAAACGAAAGCAATTGCTGTCAATATTTGCTCCATAAAAAATCCGATGGTCATAAAATTTACTATCGGTCTAATTCTTTCTAAATCTCCCTAAAACTAGTGTAATAGGTGTAAACTAGTGTAGTTAATTTTACAATTTTTTAAATACTGTTACCATTCTATCTTCGTAACCATTATTATAATAAAACTTTTTTGCGTGTTCATTATAGGCAAACACATCAATTTGAATGAATTCGCAATCAATAGATTTAAAATAGTTTTCAATATGCTTTAATAATTCTGTTCCAATGCCATTTGCTCGGCAGTTTTTATCAACAATCAGTTCTGCAACCATGCCCTTTTTAGGGCAAGAATAGTCCAACCTATCTCTTTCGCCATATTCTTGAACAAAGCCTGAAACAAAACCTACAACTTTATTTCTATCTAGCGCGACAAACACTTTGCCTTGATTAGCTTTGCAGTCATCAAGCATAAATTCAAAATATTTTTCTCTATAATCTTTTGAAATTATGTTAAGATTATATTTATCGATTGAAATGACATATTTTTGCAAATCAACAAGCAAATCTTTAATTTGTTCATAATATTTTTGTTCTAATTCTAAAATTTTCATATTAATTCCCAATAATTGTGTATTTTGTGGGGTCAATGTCCTTTTTATTTTTATTTATTACATAAGGATATCCTATTGACAGGGCAAGATAAATTTCATATTCATTTGGTATTTTAAATTGACATTTGTTACTTTCATCAATGGCCCAACATATGTCTTGGATTATGCAAGTACTTAACCCCAAGCTTTCTGCCATTATTGACATATTTTGTACAGCGAAACAGCAATCATTTTTGGAAAATGGTAGATCTTTTTTATTGCAAATTAAAATCATAACACTAGGGTTGTAAAATGGATCATAATTAAGTTGTTTTGCCAAATATTTTCGTCTCGTGTCGTCTGAATTAGCAAATGCTTTTATTGCCAAATTTTTAAGATTGTTTATAACTCTTTTATCTTTAATAACAACAAAAAACCAAGGCTGTTTATTCATGGCACTTGGTGCGGACAGCCCACAATTTATTATTTTTATAATGTCATCATCTAAAACTTGTTTATCTTGAAACTTTCGGCAACTATGTCTAGTTGTTATAACGTCATATATTTCGTCGCTAATTATCACTTTCTCCTCCATATCATTTAATTCCTGCACCAACATCATCATTTGGCCTTGCAATGTAACCAAATTTTTAATAATATCCCCATTTAAACTATGTGTGTTTCCATTTTTTTCAATAAAACTAGTAATGCAAACTTTAAGTTTATTATTTATTTCCGCTTCCTTTTCAATGGATTGTTGCACAAAGTTTAGTCCTTTTGTAAATTCTTGCGTGCGAGTTTCCAGTCTAATAAAATTTAATAATTTTTAAATGTTTTTTCAATATTTTCCAATGCCATTTTTAATTTTTTTCTAGGCAAAGCAATATTAATTCTTTGAAAGCCTTTACCTGAATTTCCAAACATTTTACCGCTATCTAGCCATAGTTTAGCCTTATTTACCATTAATTCTTTAATCTTGTCGTCGGACAAGTTTAGTCCATTGAAATCTAGCCAAAGCAAATATGTCCCTTCCGGATATACTAGTTTAACTTTAGGAAGCTTTTCTTTTAAAAATGTATCCACATAGTTTATATTTTCTAGCAAATATTTTTTTAGTTTGTCTAACCATTTCTGCCCTTTTTCATAAGCCGATCGACAGGCAACCAGCCCCATTGTGTTTATGAGGCTATAACCTGTGTTCCATAATTCTGATTGAAACCTTTTCCGAACTTGTTCATTTGGAATAAAAATATTCGACACCTGCAACCCTGCCAAATTGAATGTTTTGGTTGGAGCAGTGCAAAGTATCACTTTGTTTTGAATGTCATGATAAGATAGGATACAAGTGTGCCTTCCTTTCCAAATAAAATCACTGTGAATCTCATCACTAACAATAAACACTTTGTGTCTTTTGCAAATGTCAATAATCTTGTCTAATTCTTTTTTAGTCCACACCCTACCAACTGGATTGTGAGGCGAACATAATAAATATACCTTAACATTAAATTGCTTAATTTTATTTTCTAAATCTTCAAAATCAATTTCATAATGCCCATTTTTTAGCACTAAATCGCTAGACGCAACCTTTCTTTTGTTATCTTGCACAACTTCACTGAATGGATAATAGACAGGGTTATTTATCAAAACATAATCGTTTTCTTCAGTGAGTGTTTTTACTGCCGTTGCTAATGCAAAAACTACGCCAGGGGTTGTAATGAGCCATTCTTGTTTTAACTCAACATTATGATTTCTTTTATACCAATCTTTAACCGCATTAAAATATGTTAAATCGTTTTTAGAATATCCAAACACTCCGTGGTTCAGTTTTTTTCGCATGTCTTTTAAGATTTCTTTACAACATTTAAAATCCATATCCGCCACCCACATTGGAAATACATCATCTGGCATGTTTTTATCAGATTTAAAGTCGTATTTTAAACTGTTAGTATTGTATCTATTTATTTCTTTGTTAAAGTTCATTTTTATTACCTTTAATTATTCTCAATTTTAGGATTAGTGGCAAATTTAACTTCTTTATTAAACTTGTCAATATTAAATTTATAGCAAGGCAAATACGACACAAAACCTGGATATTTATCTCCTAAATTACAGTCGTCTTCAACTAAATGCGGTTCGACAAAATCATTACCTCTTTTTTGTAAAGGAAATGTGCAACATCTTTTTGGTTTATATTTCCAATTAGGCTGGTTGTTTAACACTGCAAATTCTTCCAACATGCACTTATTTCCATTTAAAAATACACATGCTGTTTGATTAAAATGTTTTGGATAATTTTTACTATAAAATTTTTCCTTAACATTGGTTTTTTGCCCTGCAGTTTGACCTTCCCATTCGCCATAGACTATGTAATCGGTTGGTAGAAAACCAAAAAACTCTTTATTATTTTCAACTACATTTGTTATTTTTGAAATGTCTTCATCGGTAAGATAAACGCCATCATAACAGCACCAAGCGTCACAATTTTTACAATAATTAGTTATTTCATTCATTTTGTACCTACTTTAGATTTATTTTAATTCACGCAATTTACATATTTTGATGATACTCGCCAATCATGTTAACATCAAGCATATTTAACAAAATTACTATACCTTGTATAATTACTTCCACGTAACCCTGTCCTTTAAATTGTTTGCAAGTATAATATTTAGCACATTTGTTCTGAGGAAAACTATTGATTGCTAAAAGCTTATTTTACTCTTGCTCCAAATCTAAAATGTATCAGCATTAAGTGAATGTAAATAAATGTGTTTGAAGCATTTTGTTTTATTAAATTTTCAATCCATATTCTCGCAATTAATTATATAGCCCATGCTAAACATTTTCACAATTTAAACGTCTTCATTTGTTGCGCTTAAACCATAAAAAGACATTTATTTGGCTTACATATTGACAACATTATAACATAAACCTGCCAAATATTGTTCGAATAATTAAAAGAAAATGAAAAAAGCGATTAAGTTTCATTTAACCGCTTAGTTTTAATTGTGTGTACATTTTATTAATTAACTTAAATTTAATTTAATTTTTCAATCTAAATTTAATCTGCAATTTTAAAGATGCTTACAGCCAAGCCTGGGTTCAGCACAAAGCGCGTAACTGTCGCACCAAATTTGATAACATCATTTTCTTGTAAATTTAAAATCCGGGTTGTGGAAAAGTTGCCGTTAGCAAATGAAGATAACAGATTGGCAACCACTGTGTCATTTACAAGCAAAACAACCTTTGCAAAATTCAATATGCAAGTCGCTTACATTTATTATTTTAATTTCGGCATCTGCCGTTTGTTTAATACCTTCTAAAAAAGCTTTTGTTGGGTGCATTGTGTCACTTTTATCTCTCTTCGGGCTTCCATTTAAAACTAGTATTTTCTTAAATCTCCTTAAAACAGAAACTTATATCCAAAAGTAATTGTAGCACAAAAAGGTGATGTTTGTATATTTTAATAATCAATTTTTAAATCATTTTTTATTTTTTGCTATTTTAAGTGCAAAACACATTTGGTTTATGTTATTATAAATGCGGAGAAAATTATGAAAGAACGAATGAAAAAATTTTTTAAATCGTTTACGCCTTATCAAATTATATACTTGGTTAGCGTTGTGCTGTTGGTTGTTTTGTTTATGGTGTTTTTACCAGATGAAATGCTTGAAAGTACAGACGGCCTTCCAAATGGTTTGGCAGTTTTTGTAACAATTTGTGCCATTATTGCCGTTGTTGCCAACCCTGTTTGTGAACTGCTAATTTCAAAACAAAACAAGTATAACTTCATAGTTTCCATTGTTTTCATTGAAATTACTGAAGCAATTGTGCTTTCAATCCAAGGTAATTATGCAACCGCATTAATTTCCATTTTGTTTTGGATACCTATTGATCTCGCCTCATTTTTTACCTGGAAAAAGCACCCAGACGAGCAAGAGGAAATTGTAACAAAAGTTAAAAGGCTAACTTGGTGGCAGGATATTTTAATTATTGCTGGCATATTTGCCTTTGGCTTTGGCGTTGGATACCTTTTAACACTTATCCCTGGGGCTGAAAACACGTATGTTGACGCATTTTGCAGTGCGGTTGGCATGGCTAATGGCATATTGCTTTTGCTTAGGTACAACGAACAATGGATCGCGTGGATAATTTGTTTGGCACTTGATGCTTGGCTTTACATTTATGCAGGCTCATACATCATGTTAATTACAGTGTTTGCAATGACGGTAAACACTGTTTATGGATTCATTAAATGGCTCATATACATAAAAAGGCACAAAAAACAAACCAATCAAACTAATGAAAATAAATAATAATGAATAATTTTTAAAATTTATTTAATCATTTAAATATGAAAAAGTTTTTGTTGTTTTTAAGTGCATTTGTGCCGTTATACTTTTTGTTGATTTTAAAAATATTAATCGACATTATTTTTGGTAACTTGCATTTTAATGTGTTGAACACTGTTTCACTTATCCTTTACTTTTTAGCAATGCTAACTGGAATAATTGGCGCAATATCGGCAATTAAAACGAAAAAAGAAAACCCAGTTACCATAAAAATTGTGGAAAAACAAAGTTTAACTGAGCAATATTTTTTAGGGTACTTTTCACTTTTTGTGCTGTTTGCATTGAGTTTTGAAATTGAAAAGGTAAGCATGTTTGTTGTGTTTATTGCAATCTTAGTTTTAATAGGCATTGTTTACATTAGGAACGACATGTTTTACATCAATCCGTTTTTAAATTTATTGGGATACAATTTTTATCAAGTTACATTCACATTAAACAACAGTTCACAAACCCAAGTTGCAAAGTTTTTGTTTAAAGGTCAACTTGAAGTCAACACTAAACAAAAAGCCCAACTAAGCCATGAAAATTTTAGTTTAATTGTAAATAATGATAAAAATGTTTAACGTTTACAAAGCGCAAAAAAGGAAGATTTTATCTTCCCTTTTTTATTGTGATTAATACAAAATCATTTTTGTAAAAATTATTTTCTTTGAATTTTGATTTTCAATCTTTAAGTTAAGTTTAAGATTATTCACCAACTACGGTTGCGTCAACGGCAAATCCAAACCTTAAATTCAACATGAAATTCATGTAGCCTTCCATATCGTTATCATTTTGATATTGTTTTTGCATATTTTCACCATCTTCGGTTAATGTTAAAGCATAGAAGAATGTGGCACTTTCATTTGCTTCTAGGCTGATGCTTTCAGCATTGGCAACTTCTTCAAATGTAACTCCTGTAACAACTTTAACACCATCAATATCTTCAGTGGTTACAACTTGTTTTTTAAGTTTCATTTCAAAGTATGGGTTACCACTTTCCCTTATGCTCAAATTAATTTTACCTTCAGCTGGGTTTGTAATTACAAATGCTTGTGTTGCATTGCCACTGTTAAGGTCAAGTTTCAAATCATTAGTTTGACCTTCGTATTGTCCTTCACTTAATTTTTGCATATTAATTGCGCCAACTCGGCTTAAAACTGCAAAATCATCTTCCAAAACTTCAACTTTATATTTAGCTAAAATTGATGCAGGGATCGCATAAGAATTTTCGCCATTTGTTAAAATTGCATAAATCATTTCTTTATCAGCTTCAACTAAACTAGCCAATTCAGCACTTGACCTTGCAACATCAATTGTTTGATAAACATTGCCTTTTTCATCAACAATATATATTGTGCTTGCGCCAGCTTGAATGTAATCATTTACAGAGCCACCGTCGTCATAGCAACTAACAACATTGTTTTGTGTGTAGAACATGTTGAACTTTGCATTTTCATCTTCAACATCTGTAGTGCTTTGTAAATCTGAATTTTTGATTGTAATTGTTGTGTAGCAAACTTCTTCACCTGCAACTGGGCCAAGTTTAACTTCTTCCAAAGCGTAACCGTGGTGAGATATTAATTCACTTTCTTTAATTGTGATGTTCATTGGGCGGTGATAACCGATTGTGCTTGTTGCAACTAATGCTGAACCTGCACCTGAACTACCATTGTTATTGTATTTTGGAGCGGTGTATTCACTTGTGCCTTCAATGTGGCAGTTTTCAAATGTAATTTCGCCAGATTTAGCGTTTACACCCAATTCACCTTCAAACCAGCAGTGTGTGAAATCATAATTACCATATGCAGGTAAGAATGCACCCAAAGAAGCTTCTTTAAATTTCTCTTCTGGTTTAATTTTACTGTCTAACAACGCCTTAGCATAGCCGTTGCCTGTGCCGTAGAATTTACAATCCTCAGCAACAATTTCAACGCCATTGTAAAGGCCGTTTGTTGATAAACCTGCTTTGTAACCATAAACCTCCATATTGGTAAGGTTAACACCTGTGTGGCTACCATATACAACAAGGCCGTAGTCCAAAACTGGGTTATCAAGTTCGGCACTATTAATCTTACCATTCATAACGTCAGCGTAGGCACCATATGTAAGGTCTTTACTGTTAGCGTCGGTTGCGTCAATCCAAAGTGCACCATTCAAAGTGTGACCATTTAAGTCAAATTTATAATAAGTGTCTTCATTATTTTGCGCAGACAAGAACAACCTACCCTTAGATGTAGGAATTGTGATATCCCTTGTCAAAATAATGTCTTTTACGCCGTGATCTAAAACATACTTCAATTCATCATAGTTTTGAACATCGTATGACCTACCATAAACGACGCCAAAGCCGACATCAAATGTACGTGAAGTGCCGTCAGTCATCGTATATACCAATTCGTGAACAATTTTCCAACGATCAGTTCGCCCTTCTGTTATGTCTGCAATGCCAACACCTGTGTCACCTTTTTCACCTTTTTCGCCCTGTTCACCTTGAGATGCGTCAAGAATATCAAAAGATTGTTGTGTGTCGTCAGTAAATGTGATTGTTACAACTGTCTTTTTCTGAACATGGTCGTATGCTGTGGTAACTTCTTTTATACCTTTACCATCTTGACCTTTCCTGCCTGTAACAACGCCCGCATCGACTACACTATCATCACCTAAAACGAAAACAAGGTGACCGTTTGAATCAATATTAATGCTTTTGATGCCTGACATTTGTTGCAAAAATTCTTCATATGTACCAGTAAAGCCTTGCGAAGCAGCAGTAGCGTAAGCCTTTTCAGCATCCCAAACTTGAACCTTACTTTTATCGCGACCGCAGGCAGTTAAAGGAACAAGGCTACAAACGCCAAGTGCAAGAGCTAAGCTTTTAAATAATGTCTTGTTAATTTTTTTCATAAACCCTCCGTTATTATAAAAATAATTAATAAGGAAATTTTAATAATTTTTTCCTATTTAAATTATATTATTAATTGTTCAAAAAAATCAAGCAAAATAAAGAAAATTTTTTCTTTTGTACTAAAAAATATAATTTGCTTTAATTTCTTTATTTATTATTTTTTATTCATTTTTTATTTGTTTTTTACATTGAAAATTACATAAAAAATTAATTTTAAAGAAAAAACAACTTTTTATAAATTTTTAATTTTCCATAAAATAACTACCGTTTGTTTCATAAAAATTAGCATTTTATCATGTTTAATTTATGTAAAATTTAGCAAAAATATTAAAAAATTTTAATTTTTAATTGTTTTTTAACAGTTTTTTAATATTTTTTTGATAATTGAATTTATTTTTTAAAAATTATTTTTAATTATTTAATTATTTTATTTTTTAAATTTTAATTTATTAAGCAAAAATTTTTAATAAAAATATTTTTTTATTTGTTTTTTATAAAATGTTTTTATTTACATTATTTAATTAATTTTCTCGTTTAGTTTAAGTTTTCAATTTAATATTTTTTAATTTGCATTAATTTTATAGTTTGTCACATAATAAATTTGAGGTGGACATGGAAGGAAAAGGAATAATACGCCGAGTAGATGAACTTGGCAGAATTGTTTTGCCACGCGAAATGCGTAAAATGATCAATGTGCGCGTGGGCAGTAAACTTGAAATTGGCATTGTTGATGGCAACAAATTTTTGCTTACAAAATATAGTGACATGAGTTCACTTAAAGAATACAGTGACGCAGTTGCCAGCGCTATTGCTGTAAGCATCGAACATGATGTGCTTATTAGTGATATGGAAAACATTTTGTCATCTAGCAAGAAGAAATATGTCAACAAGCAATTGAGTGAAGATGTGCAAGAACTTATATATAAAAAAGAAATAGTTATAAAAAAGCAAGATGATGATAGCGAAATGCTAAACTTTTTCCCTAACACTGAAAATGAATTTTGTTGCCAGTTGATCGTTCCCATTGTGAAAGACGGCGATGCCATTGGAAGCATAATCATTTTGGCGACTGAAAACAAATGCTTTGACGAAGGCGCAGTAAAAATCTGCAAAGCTTTCGCTAAATACATGGCTGACCAGATAAGTTAATTAGCTTTGCAGATTTTCAAGGGTTCCCACCACAACTTGTTTGTGGAAGGGATAGAGGAGCAACCGCTTAAAGGTTTAAGTTTGCGTTGGTTTACCTAGCAAACTAACATAATAGCGTGTTGCGACGACGCAAAGCTTTCGCAAAATACATGGCTGATCAAATTAGTTAATAGGCTTTTAAAAAGCACTTCGTGCAAGACCCTTCACTTTCGTTCAGGGTGACAAACTGTATTATAAAACATGTCATTCTGAGCAAGTGTAAGCGTGGCGAAGAATCTTGCAAAACTTGTTTTGCTTTCAACGAGAAAATTTTCAAAAGCACTGCGTGCAAGACCCTTCACTTTCGTTCAGGGTGACATAGGTCGAAAAAAATTCCACTGTATAATCTAGTGGAATTTTTTAATTTCATTTAATTACATACGTAGAAAACATGGTAAATTATCAAATCTATTTTGCTTCGCCGATTATTACTTTAACCATATCGTAAGCGTAAATATCTATAAACAGACGCGTCATTGGGCTGGTGATTAAGAATGCACGGCCAAGTGGTGCTGTGACAATACCTTCTTGTTCGTTCTTATTGATACCACCTGCAGATTTATAAAGTTCCAACAAGTCAGCCATATCGTTTGGCGCAAGTTGCAAAATCATGCTGTACTGGCAGGCGTTAATAATCGCTGCCGACCTACGTTGAATTTCTGGTGTACCCAAGAAGTCTTTAATATTTTGAGTAATAACAATTTGCATACCTTGATATTTACGGATACGTTTAGCCATTTCCGCCATGAAGTTAAGTGCAACAGGGCTGTCTGGGTCAATGAACATGTGCGCTTCGTCGACCGCGATGACAACTTGACGTTTAATATCTTCGCCTGTGCGTTGATAATACTCTTCATTAAAGCGTTTGTTATTAATAATTTCGTTGTTAAGGTATTTGAAAACCAACAACATTTGCGCATTAGCCAACTTGTTATTTTTACTTGCAAACAATGTTTGGAAGTTAAAGGTAATCAAGTTTTCGTCTGTCAAAATGCTTGTTGGGCCATTCCATAAGTCACTGTTACGGCCACCTGTGGCAAATTTTTGAATATATGTTTCAAGGATAAGTAGATTTTTTCGATAATATTCGTCTTTAACTGTCTTTAATTTGCTTTGAATTAATGCAAACAAATCGTCAAATATAGGATAATCTTCCGCTTTTAATTTACCAATGTTTGTTTTTTGGTTAATGCCTTTATTGTTGTAAAGTTCAACTACTAAAGTGTTAAGTGTTTCAAATGCATCACTTTCAATACCTTCCAAAATTGCACGGAAGAATTGTTCCAAGAATTGCAAGTGAGTGAAGAATGTTTTGTTTGTACCTTTAAGCACAAGGTCGTCAATGTTCATATCGTCGACATTTTCCTTGCCTTCGGTTGCAGAATCCAAGTCCTCAAGCGAAGCCATGATGTGGAACGGATTTAAGATACCAGATTTATTTGTACCAACGTCAATAACTTTACCGCCAAGGTTACGCGTCATAACATCGTATTCTTGTTCCGGGTCGAGAATAAACATTTTTGTTCTGTCCGCAGCAAGGTTTGCCAAAATGGTTTTTGTTGCATATGATTTACCTGAACCAGACTTACCAATAACCATCATGTTACTGTTAATACGCCCTTCACGCCTATCACGCGTAAAGAAGTCCACAAACACAGGATAACCGCTTGCTGTTGCCATGCCTAAGCAGAAACCTGCCTTATCCTGCATGATGCTGTCCACCATTGGGAATGCCGCCGCAATTGTTGTTGATGGCATACTACGATAATAATTTTTTAAAGTGTCAATTCTGTTAACACTGCTGGACACAAATGCGTCCACTTGCCTACCAAACATATCCGATTGTTTAAAGCCATACTGCTTCATAACATTGCGGAATTCTTTACGATTGTCTTCTTTAACACGTGCGTGTATAGACACATCGTAAAGTTGTTCGTTATTCGTTTTTAAATCACGTAACAACTGTTGCAAACTTTCAATATCTGCTTGTTTTTCAATAACTTGGCTGGAACGGAAGGTTCTATCCAACTTACTTTCTTTTTCCATAACCGCACGGTCAATTGCCTTTTCGCCCTTGTCTTTATCCACTGGCATAATGTTCATAACCACGCGGGTGTTGTCTTGGCTGAATATAGGATACGCCCAACCATTGCCAACTTCCAAAGGATAATTGGTTATCACAAATTGCTTGAATGGGCGCTTGTCAATTTCCACACGCGACATTTTAAAGTCAACTTGATTAGGCATTATCCAGTTTGTCAACTGGCTTGGTGCAAGCCCATCAATTTCACGCTCGGCATAAACTTCTTGATAATTCGATTTTAAGAAACTTATAAGTTCCTTTTCCATTAATATTTTTGAACTGATTGCATATTGCCCGGTTGCCATATCGTTTACAATGCCAATTGCTGTTTCTTCCAAGTTCGTTTTGTCCGCCCCATACAACACAAGGTAAAAGTGCGATTGCAAAATTGGTTCCGCTTTAATTGCATTATTAAGCGTTGCAACACGCTCACGGAATATAAGTGACCTACTTTCCATTTCTGCGTCGGTGTACTGCCCGTCTTCGTAAAGTTTGTTTAAAAGTGCATATTTGCGGTCGTCACTCTTCAAAAATTGTTCAAAGTTCATCGGCTTAATTGTTTTAATTAAACTTGCACGCTGATACTGCGAAATACGCTTTAATGCCTTACTGAATGTGTTAATTATGCTGTCCTGTGCAGGTTCCTGCATAAGGTCGAGCGCAAGAGGTTGAATTTCAATTGCTATGCCTGCATAGTCACCAAAATTAATAAATTTACCAACTTCAATATTGAAGAACGGTGTCAATTTACTCATTGGTTTAACTGCGCCTTTCGCACCCTGTTTAACATATTTTTTGCTAAACGCTGCAAAGCGGATAATAAGCACAATGGAACTGTACATCCTTAAACCTTCGTCGATTGGCA
Source organism: uncultured Clostridia bacterium (assembly GCA_934772045.1). Classification (GTDB taxonomy): domain Bacteria; phylum Bacillota; class Clostridia; order Christensenellales; family UBA1242; genus Onthoplasma. The sequence goes on along the minus strand of CAKVMH010000003.1, from coordinate 60,921 downwards.
AGAAGAACGAAACGCTAATTGCCAACCAACCAATCAAAGCATACCAACGATAATCAACATCATTAATTTTAAATAAGTTGCTTGCAATAATTACAATTGCAAAAGCCAAACAAACAATCGCTAGGATAACGTCACCTAGCGTAATGTTCTTTAAAAATTCAGTTTTAACCCTGGTTTTGCCAGGAATATATCTAATCATTTAACCCCTATTAAATTTTACAATCTATTTACAGCATTTGTAAGTGCTGTGATAATTGCTGTCACATCTGCTGAAGCAGTAGCTTTTGTTGTTGAAAACCCTGTAACCGCAGTTGCAGCATCGGAAGAAATTGATTTAGCTTTATCTAAATCGGCTGTAAATTTGTTGAGAGCTTCATTCGCAGCAGTTGTTGCATTTGCATAATTTTTGCTTGCTTCTTGCTCATCGCGTTTAGCTTTGTTTGCTTCATCCATTAACCTGTTAAATTCCTTCATGTCGCGGATTGTTGCAGCTGTTTGGCCTTTCATTTCGTCAGCAGTATATTTACCTTCTTCACCTATGAATCTTCTTTGTGCAATGTCTGTGTTACTAAGGTGAGATGACCTAAAGCTATGATAATTGTTAACTGCTGTGGTAGCAGCAGCGGCGGCAGCAGTTGCAGCCGCTTCAGCAAGATTTTCATTGTTCACAGCCGTTACATAATCTCTACCAGAAGCATCCGCACTTACAACTAAGGCTTGTTTTTTATCCAACTCTTCTGCAAACGCCTTAGCAGCGGCAGTTGCAGCCCTTTGTGCAGCATCAGTACTGTCCGAACTTGAAATCAAAGTACGAACTGATTCCAATGGAATTTTTCTTTCATCGTAATCTTTTTCATTGAAACGAGCGATACTTTCATTAACTGCATCCTTTTTGCCGAATTTAGCTTCGTCGCCCAAAAGCCTTTTGTCGAAAAGATCTTCTTCCTTAATACCATCTGCAAGCATTTGACGTTTTAATTCAGAAGCCATGGCACCCTCGTTGCCCACAAATTCGCTTTTGTCAATGTTGGCTATGCGCTGTGCCCACTTTGCCTTTTTCTCGTTTTGTTTGCTTTCATCTTTACCCTTTTTCAATTCTTCATCAAGAACTTTGCCAATTTCGCCTGATACACCCGAACCATACTTTCCTAAATTTTGCATTGCACCTGACATGAAACCGCCAAAGGCACCTCTGCCGTCTTTTTTTGCATCCTTTGCGCCTTTCATAGCGTCCTTACCAAGTCCACCCAAGGCAGCCTCATCGAAGAATGCCCCAGCGCCTCTTAAAACACCTTTAAACCCACCAGTTTCTTTCCTGGCATTGTTACCTCTAACAAATGCCCCTGCTGTACGTTTGGTTGCTTTTCCTCCATAATTTTTAAGGGCACCAGTTGCGCTTGCGCGGAGAGATTTGCCGTCACTGTATGCGTTGCCTAAACCAAAGTAGTTTACGATCATCGTTATAAACTCATTTACACAGAACAAACCACAAATAAGCAAGATCAATTGGATAATGTCTGAAACAAAGAAGATATCGCTAGCCCATGCTGCACCAGACAACGAGAAATTTATGTTTTTAATGACAGGTGCAAAGCAGAAGAACAAGTTCATGCCTGCGACTGCACCATAGGCGCTGGTTATATTTTTCCTTACATCGCCTGTCCAATTTTTTACTGCATTGCCTTCGTCAAGTGGATACATTGCACATACTGCTGGGCTAATTACAAACAGCATCATTAAAATGAATAACCTTTTAACCATACCATAAGTTACACTAACCAGCACGTACATCATAAATATGCCACCAACAATTAGCAGTAAATAATTTATATTCCATAATTGATAATAACCCTGGTGCCCACTTTCACCCACACCTACAGTTATGTGGTTATGGATAGGGATACGGTTTAAACCGTACATTTGGTCAACAATTTGGGCATAATATTCACTGTTTTGTCCGCGTTTTAAATTTTTAAGGTTTTTAATTGTATTACCTTCTTCATCTGTCAGTTTATTTCCGCTTTCATCAGTCGCGTCAACCTCGCCACCATAAGCATTCGTTAAACCATAAATTTCAATGGTTTCTTTAATCCTTTCATATGCTGCATCTTGCTTTTTCTTATCCCCAGCACTGTCCGTAAATGTTTCAATACGATAAATATTTGCGCTGTAGGAACATGATAGGAACAATTGCCTGTCCAAGTACATTGTTCCGCCTTGCGACGTTGCCCCTGCAACAGCTTGAAGCAAAATGTTACCAACCCAAACGCCAAGCAAGCAACAAACTGGAAGGATAATGAAACTGGTTAAACCTTTAACTGCATTTGTGACAATGTCGCGCCAACTTTTTGGTTTTTCTGAATAGATTGACTTTAATGCTGCCAAAGTTGAGAATATGATAATGAGGAATATTGCTAAAATTGCAATTGAAATGAAGATGTTTTTGACTATGTTTGAATTCAAAATGAAGTAAACTATACCAGTGCTAGTATCACCACCGTCCGAACTAGAGCCGGTGATAGGTATGAAACCCATGCCTGTTTCACCATTACCGGAGTATGTACTGCCATATTGTATGTTGTCCCCAATGCCAGCAAAAGAATAGAACAAACTTTGTAAAATGCTGATAATTACAAACACAATTGAAAAAAGTGGATAAAGTAAAGTACCTATTAAACCCAAAACTGCATCTACCATAAACATTCCCCTTCTGTAAACTTAATGTCACACAACATGATTTGTATTTATTTAAAGTTACACTAAACCAAAATAAATAACACTTTGATGTTGCATAGTTTCCGCCTAGTATATTTAGTATTATTATATACTAAAAAGCGCAATTAAACAAACAAATACAACAAAATTTTGCATTTTTTTTGTTGAAGTTATAATAACACACCTTTCACCTAAACCCACTGAGTGTAAACAATCATACTATGTTATATGTCACCCTGAGTAAAAGCAAGTGCATCTTTAAGGCATGCCACCCTGAGTGTGAGCAATTATACTTTGTTATATGTCACCCTGAACGAATGTGAAGGGTCTTGCACGAAGTGCTTTTGATGACTTTTACCTGAAAGCAAGGCAAGCCTTGCAAGATTCTTCGCCTCGCTTACGCTTGCTCAGAATGACAAAGACATCATCCCACCACTATAATTGAATGATACATTTCAACCCGAATGTTAAACATGTCACCCTGAGTGTAAACGAATGGTCTTGCACGAAGTGCTTTTTAAGATTAATTTCTCAAAAGCAAAACAAGTTTTGCAAGATTCTTCGCTACGCTTACGCTTGCTCAGAATGACGGATAGTTAATCAGAATGACAGGTGTCTGAAATTATGTAAGCATATAAAATTTTAATTTACCAAAATCATTCAGGTTCTTCGCTCCGCTCAGAATGACAGATGGTCGCTCAGAATGACACTGTTGAAATTAATTTACAACAAAAAAGTTACCTTGTTAACGCAAGGTAACTTCATCCACAAAACTGAAACTATCGGCAGTGTTGAACTTAAGCACAAGTCCATAGTCCTTATAAGTCAATAAGCCATTTTCGTCAGTGGTTGTGTAATTATCCGCATTTGCGGTGGTTGCCAACTTATATAGCGCGGTGGCGGTTGTTACGGCAGTTGTTGGGTCGTAACCTGCCACAGCAGTTGCGGAAACGCTGTCCAAACTGTAGGTGTACATGGTTTTGGTTTTGTCGACTGGCCATTCTTCGTAATTAGAATAGGTTTTGCCATTCATTTCAATGGTCAATGCCTTAGGGTCAGCGCCATAGGTGTAAAATTTAAATGCACTGAAACTAACATTTTTCCTTGGCAAATACATAACTGCAACATAATTTTTCATTTCAACATCGGTGAGCATGTTTTCGCCTTCCAGCACGCAGTCACGCACAAATAATTTTTCACTGCGTGTGGTGCTTAACGATGCAAAATACGCATCAAGTGCAGATTGAACATTTGCCCTAACCGTATCAGCGTCAATTGGTGTAGCGTCTGGGTCGCTGTCGTCAGTTATCGGTGTAAAAGTCAATATGCCGTCAACCATGTTGAAATTATACAATATGAAGTTATCCACAATCTCGGTTTTAAATGTGGAAATAAGTTCAGTGTTTAAACCAAAATATTTAACACTTTTTGCCTTTTCAGTTAAAGTTAAGGTTGCCAAATCAATGCCGTTTTCAGCGTAATTTGGGTTGTCGTAAACATACTGTTTTTCAGCCAAAATTTGCATTAGATTTTTAATTTTTTCATTGGCAGTTTCGTTGTCATAATCTGCCGTTTTGTCTTCTGGCAAAGTCAATTTTATTGTTAAAGTATAACTAGATGTGTCGTGCAAACTGTCAAGTGCACCATAAATTAGGGTTGCATTGTCGTTTAAAACAAGTTTGCTTGCCTGGTCTTCATCTTTATACACCATGCGGATAGCGTAAAAGTCTTTGCCTGTGCCACCAAAAGCGGAATTCATACCTTTTGAATTGCCACCACTTCCGCCGGTCAGCCATGCAAACATGCTTGTAATTGTACAAGCGACAACTAAAATTGCAAGAAGTATTAGCATGCCATAAAAAATATAAGGAATTGCTGGCGCAATTGATTGAATGGTTTTAAGCCAAAATTGCCCCCATTTTTGTGCACGTTTAACTTCAGTTTTATACGCTTCCGCTTTTAGTGTTGGGTCAGAATGCTTTGCTTGCGTTAAAACCTTTCTATCTTGGCTGGACAAAACCGGAACTTGCCTACGCATAACTTTGCTGTCCACCATTTTAAGCTTACGCTTCAATTCTTCTTTTGCAATTTGCTCTTCAAAAGTTAAGCGTTCTTGTTCCTCCGCTTCGGCTTCTGCTTCGGCTTCTGCTTCTTCTTGGGCTTGTGCTTCCGCTTCTTCTTCGTCAGTCAATTCATCATCGTCATTATTGCCGTTATAATCGAATTCATTATCTTCCACACTAACCCCCTTTTAAACAATTCCGTAGCACAAGTTGCAAACTATTACTGCAACGAGTGTAAACTTTAATTAAGTTTATTATACCAATAAAATGACAAAAAAACAAATATTTTATTTCCTTTTTTTAATTGTCTGTTTATTGAAGGTCTAATATGACTTTAAATTCATTTTAAAAGTGTACATGCAAAATTAAAAAATTTTATTATGCATGACGGCCAAATGTTTTGGTCAAAATATTTTCATAATTTCGTTAGTATAGAAATGTAGCCACAAAAAAAGCAGAACCGAAATTCTGCTTTAATCGTAAATTAAAATGTGACACTTTAGTCTTAAAATTATTTTCCCCATGTGCTTGTATCAATTGGTTTACCTGGCCCAATGTTGTAAGCCAAGAAGTAGAATAATGCGATGAGCACAAACACAACAACTATACCAACAATAACTGAGATAAGTTTTGCTTTAGCTTCGTCACGTGCTGATTTATCTTCAGCCCTAACAAATTTGATACCAACCCAAATTGCATAAATGATGCCTGCGACAGCAACAACAATCAATAATGGGTTAACAAATTTTAGAACTGCATCAACCAGTGTATCTAACCATGACACACCAGTACTTGCAACACCCAATAACATACTCATATTAAATTCCCCCTTTAAATCTGCACAAACAATGCTAAATTTGTGCAATTATCTGTGATAATATTAACAACATAGAAAATTAAAATCAACTAAATTTTACATTTTTTTTAAAATTTTTGAAATTTAAATAATTTTCATATTTATTGTTACCTAAAATTAATTTTTTATTTACACATTACATTTTTTATGTTGATAATGATTTTGTAAAAAAAATTTATGTTTATTGTGACACTATTATATTTCCACAGCATTTTGTTTAACTGTTTTGTATTTTCATAGTATTACATTTTCTCATCTGTCATTCTGAGCAAGCGTTAGTGAAGCGAAGAATCTTGCAAAACTTGTTTTGCTTTTGATGAGAAAATCTTCAAAAGCACTTTGTGCAAGACCCTTCACATTCGTTCAGGGTGACATGCTTAACACAATATAATTGCCAACGCCTTAGGGTAACATCGGTAGAATAAAAAATGTCATTTTGAGCGACCATCTGTCATTCTGAGCAAGCGTTAGTGAAGCGAAGAATCTTGCAAGGCTTGCCTTGCTTTTAGAGAAAAGGCATCAAAAGCACTTTGTGCAAGACCCTTCACGTTCGTTCAGGGTGACATATAACATAGCATGATTACTAACACTCAGGGTGACATGCTTAATATAATGAATTTATTTGAGTTCAGGGTGATATACTTAACTCAGCATATCTGCCAATGCCTCCTTAGGGTGACATACTTAACATTGTACGATTGCTAACGCTCAGGGTGACATGAAAGATACATATTGCAATTTTGTTGACAAAGTTTACCATTTAAGTTAGTATTAATTTTAGAATAAATAAACATTAATTTAAAGGACGAAAAATGAAAAAGATTTTTAAAGTTGTTTTAAAATACATTATTCTTTTTGCTGTTGCATTTTTAGGAAGCGTGGTTTTGGTTACCTACATGCGTGACAAGGTTTTCGGTTTCAACCCTAGATATATTGCGACGACAACGCCTATTTTTGCAGTTATACTGATTGTTGGCGGTGTGTTGGTGATTGACCTTATGCGCGTTTTAGACGGCAAAGGCAAAAAGAAAGCCGAAAAAGCGGAAGACAAAGTAACTGACGCAAAAGGCAGGGAAACAACACAGTTCTTTAACCGCGACTTTTTGACGAATGAAGATTTGAAAAAGATTGAAGGTTTTAACTACAACACATTAAGCAGTTTAAGGAGCAGTAAAAAGGACGGCGTTTTGATACGTGCAGAAGAAGAGCACGGCAAAATGGACATCAACTTTGTTAAACCTATTCACACGCTTGTTGTGGGTACAACATCATCTGGTAAAACATATAGGTTCGTTATCCCAAGTTTACAATTGATGAGCATGACCGCAGCAAAACCATCGTTTGTTATTACCGACCCTAAGGGCGAATTGTATGATAAATGTGCAAATAAATTTATGCAAGAAGGTTATGATGTTAAAGTAATCAATTTGCGTGACCCATTTGCTTCCATTCAATGGAACCCACTTAGTTACCCTTACGACATGTATCAACGCAGTTTTAATTTGGACAAGGAAGTTAAAGTGCATGCCCCTGGCGACGACCCAAAACAATACAATTTAATTATTCAGCGTCCATTTGATTTCACACAAACAACCTGGTTCCAATTCAACAATTATGCGTATGCAGATAAGGACAAATTGGAAAATGACATGCGTGTAACCGCGCGTGAATTGCAAGATAAAACTTTCACAGCATTAAACGATATTTGTGCAACACTTGCACCTATTGAAAGCACTAAGGACCCATCATGGGAACGTACCGCACAAAAACTTATTCAAGCAGTTATGCTTGCCATGTTGGAAGATAGCCGTATCCCAGAACTTGGCATGACAAAGGAAAAATACAACCTTTACAATGTTTACAAAATCGGCAATATGACCGACAGCGGGCGCGACACTTACGCTACCCTTAAAAAATACCTTTTTGAATATCGCAGTAAATTCAGCAAAGTACACGACTTGGCTTCAACCGCACTTAACAACGCCGAAAGCACAACCAAAAACTACATGGGCTTTGTTTCAAGCAAAACCGCGTTGTTCAGTGATACTGGTATTAGTTTCCTTACCGCGCACACTGAAATTGACTTTGTTAATATGGACGAAAAGCCAACTGCAATTTTCCTTATCATTCCTGATGAAATTAGGACACGTTATCCACTTGCAATTTTGTTTGTTACTCAGTTATACAAAAAATTGGTTGATAAAGCACAATCAATCGGTGGCGAGTTGAAAAGGCATGTTTACTTCATGCTTGATGAATTTGGTAATATGCCAAAGTTCCCTGAATTTGGTTCAATCATGACCGTTGGTCGAAGCCGTGGTATTTTCTTTGAATTGTGCGTGCAGTCTTACAGCCAGTTGTATCAAGTTTATGGGCAAGAAGAAGGTAAAATCATTAAAGATAACTGCCCTATTCAAGTTTATATTGCTTCGGAAGACACAACAACGAATAAAGAGTTTAGTGAACTTTTGGGCAAGAAAACTGTCGTTGAAGTTAATGAAAATAAATCAAAAGGTCCAGACGGAAAAGAAACAACATCTTCAAGCAAAACTGTTAAATCTATCCCTATTGCCTACCCTGAAGAACTTATGTCGTTTAGGGACAAAAAACAAATTGTTATCAAAACATTTGAACCTAACGCATGCTTAAAAACAGTTATTACGCCAGCATACGAATCAAAAATATACAACATGTCACGCGTTTATGGGCAATATCAAGAAAAACGTATGTTTGAAGAAGAAGAAATTTATTACGACATCAAACAACGCAACAGCATTCTTGCAAAGCAAAACGACCAAGATGACGACGATGACGATTTATTTTAAGGATTAAAATAATGAGGAAGAAGTTAATTTCTTAAATTAAGTTATGACGATTTATTTTAAACATAGACTAGTGTGCTAGAATATGTTTAAAACAATGAGGAACAAGTTGATTTCCTAAATCGACTTATGACGATTTATTTTAAGAATTAAATTAATGAGGAAGAAACTAATATTATTGCTAATATTAAAAAACCGCAGTATACCACTGTGGTTTTTTGTTTCCTGTTTTACCAAACTATTCCTTATTCTTAAGAAATTGTTAAGCCTGTTGAACGATATAAAATCTCTTCATAAATATCAACAATTTCGTTAACTGACATATCCTTTCCAACATAGACTTCAATTTCAAAAGGCCCATATAAACTGACGCCTTCAAGCTCTTGTTCCTTTACATATGACATTGCTTCTGGAATTGCAGATTTTATAAATTTTTCAATATCTAAATTTGGATCTGCGCAAAGTTCTAGTCCGCCATTGTCTAAGTGGAACACTTTAAGTGAGTTGTATCTTTCAATTATCATAATAATTCTCCTTTTGTTTTTCTAAAATTGTGTAAAGAAAACAATCCTTAATAAAATATGTATTATTGTTAATATATATGTTTCAAATTAGCAAATTGCATACACATTAAATAATTTTTTACCACTTAAATGTGAGTTTAATTTATTGTTAATTTGATTTAACATAAATTTTTAGTTGTACCCTATTGCCATTTTAAGTGGGTTTTTATATTACCGCGCAAGCAACAAAAAAGCAAGCCTAACTGCCACAATTTTTTACAAATTTATGTTTATTTTGGCAATTTTGCTTGTTTTTTGTCGTTTTTTTATTATTTTTAATTTAAATTTTTTAAATTATATTTCTTTTTGAAAACCTTTTTACATCAATTCCACTTTAAATTTTAAACCAAAATTTTTAGATATAAAGTTATTTAATTCCAGTTTTTGCAAAGTGGAATTGTAATTTAAAATTAAAGTTGGGTTTTGTGTTGAACCAAGTTTTTCCTTGTTGAATGTTAATTCTGTTTGATTGCTTGATATGCGAATATCTTTTAATATGTCAAGGTCAAGTGTTGATAAATCACCTTTTAAAATTGCACCAAAATCCATTCCGTTTCCGCTTGGCATCAATTCTTCAAACGAGTTTGCGCCAGCAAGTTTTAAGATAAGGCCTTTTGCTTGCTCGAATGTGATTTTAAATGAACCGCCAAACAAGTTTGCAATGTAAATTTCTTGCTTTAACACATCAACTTTTGCTTGAACCGTGATAATGCCAAATTTTACTGTTAAATTTGCCAACACTTTAGTTTCACTAATGGCAACAGTTCCGTTAATTTCCAAATTCACACTGCCTAAGGTTAAAGTTGCATCAACATTTAAATTTATGCCCTTTTTAGTTTTAAAATTTGTTAGGGTATTTTCAATTGCATCAATTAAGTTTTGGCTGTTTGAAAGTGAGCAATAATTGTACCTTGTGTAGTCATACTTATACGATGTGTCAGCAAATGTTAATGATGACGATAGTTTTAAAGTTTGCGTTTCAAATTCTTCAACTTTAAAGTTTTCAAGTTTGTCGGTATAATTTAAACTTATGTTTACATCATTTTTTGTGTTTAAAACCGCTTTATTTAACTTGATTGTTAATGCGTTCTGGGTTAAATTTAAGCCTGTTAACATCTCAACTGAATTATAATTATTTAAAGTGTTTAGCAATTGAACTGCAACATTAAGGGCAATACCTGTGCCAGTTTCAGGCTCCGCCCCTAATCGTTGCATTTTGCTAAATTGAGATGTTAAATTTTCGATGTCTTTAAACTTAAAAGTGAACTTTAAATTGTCGACATGAAGATAAATTTGTTCGCCTACAATGACGCCTTTCATTTTGAATGTTTTATTGCAAACATTTACGTCAAAATTAAAATAAGTTTTAAGGTCGGTTTTAAAATCAACACTTACAATGCCATTAACTTTTGCGGTTGTGTTAAATGCGGTTGCCACACAATTAAAATTGAATGTGCAAACTTTTTTGTTTAAAATGTTATTGAGAGTGCGGATAGTTGCAGTTACAAATTCGCTTGTGTGCTCTAATTTATAATATCCGTCTAATGTAAATTGTGGTATGTTTGCTTGCGGTTTAACACTTAAAATTAAATCTACACTGCCGTTTAATACTTTTAAATTTGAAAGGCTTAATTTGTTTGTGTCGTCAGTTCGTTGCAGTTGTAAATTTAAGTCCGTGTCAATGCCAAATGGTTTGCCGTAGATTATTAAATTCAAACCGCCACCGTTAGTTTGTTTAATAGATATAATATTTGAAAGGTCTTGTTTTAAAATTTTGTTAAAATCAAGTTGTTGTAAATGTGCTAATAAATCATCAATAAAACTGCCTTGAACGCCTAACTTTTTAAGTTCAACATTCACTGCATTGATTGTTTTATTCAAATTTGACTTGTCCACCATGAATTTAAGTGAACCGATGTTTAAATATAAATCACCAGTTTGCAAATAAATATTTACTGGGATTTTTGTGTCGTTAATGCTTAAATCTGCTTGTAGGCTTGCTTGCAAACCTGAGTTAAAGTCCACATTAACTGCACCATTTAAACCTATTTTTTGTGTGCCATTGTATGCAAGATTAAATTCTAAGCCAAATTGTTTGTTTGAAATAATTTCATCTATCAAACTTGAAATTTCAAAACTTGAAGAAAGGTCAACAAATTCCTTTTCGTCTTCTGGGTTAGTAATAACAATTGCGTCGTTAGGTTTTAAGTCGGCATACAAATTTAGTGCAGTGCTACCAAATTGAATGTTATTAGCTTGAATTTTTTTAAGTGTAAAATTTTCGTCTGTATAAAAGTTAAGTTTTAAATTGTCAGATATTTTAAATTGAAGCAATAAACTGCCATCTGCTCGCTTTTTTGCGCGCATGTTTTGGAAATTTTGCAAAAGTTCATCTGTGTTTAGTTCTGGTAATTCCACATTTTGGTTTAAACCCAAATTTGCCACAAATGAAACGATTTGCATTATGTTTGATGTTTCTAATTTTATGTTTGTGTCTTGACTTGAAAGATATATTGTGCCATTTAAGTATGTGATTTCCGCATTCAGTTTGGTGCCTTCAATATCGGCTTCAAGTTTTGCGTTCATTGCAAAATTTTCTAAGTCCGGCAAATCAAGTTCACCAGTTAAACTGACCCTTGCTTTTTGTTTAAATGAAGAATTTGCGCCGTATTTGCTTGAAGTTGAATTGTCGTTTGTGAGTTCACCCACGTCGCACATTACACTGAAATTTGCTTTACCTAATGTTACAAATTTATCCAAGAACTTTTCGCCGTCGGTTGCTTCAGCTTGCACTTGGTTTTCATATCCTGCCGAACTTTTGTTAACAAGCAAGTTGTTTGTTGTAACCGTGCCGAACGCAACTGTAAAAGTTATCAGTATGTAAGCCAAGGTGTATAGAATAAACTTTTTCATGTTTCTCCTTGAGTTAGATTATATTGTTGTTTTATCGGTTATTTTTGGAATTTCAAAATCTTCGTCGTAATAAAAATAGTTTGTATTAAACGCTTGTGTTTTGGCTGTAATGCCAATTGAAGCGATGTATCGTTCTTCACTGTGATAGTACAATAACCTATAATTAGAATCAATAACCACTGTGATAACAGGTTCCGCAATAAAGTCCGGCAAACCCTTTAACCCGCCCGTATCGCGCATAAGGCGGACATATGTTGCAACAGATTTGCTTCTATCCAAGGTTAAGGTGAATTCATAATTCCCATCGCTATTTTGCGTGACAGGGGTTGCACTCACAACCGTTTTGCTTGAAACGATGAAAGGTGAGCAGTCATATTTAGTGCATGAATATTTTTGGTAGAATTGGTCGGTCGTTTTGATGTCGTTAGCACCAGTGTTAGTTTGCCTTGGGTCCCAAGTTACAGTATTTCCCCTCAATTCTCCACCAAAAGTGGAAATTACGTTACCGTCGATGTAGGAACGTTGAACAACTTTCACAAAACTGCTTACACTTATACTTTCAACAAAGAATTTATCGCCCATACGGATTGTCCTTGAGTTAATTTTTTGTGTAACGCCTGCGGCTTTCACTTCCCCATAATTTGAAACAGAAACGCGTGGGTAATTTGTTGTGACATCAAATGCGAGCGCACAACTTTTAACAGCACCCAATTCAATAGGAGTTTTGTTTGAAGCCTGAACCCTTATTTCCTCCACATCGTCCATTAATGCGGATATGTTAAAATTGTATCTGTTCGGATCCATTTTTTTGGGGCTAAAATATGTGCCCACACCTAAACCTGTGACAACACCGATTAACGCCACAACAAGCATGGCAATGAATGCAGATTTTCTTGACTGTTTTTTACGCCTTTCTTGTTTGGATTTTTTTTCGGCTTTTGTGGTTTTTTTTGTTTGCTTTGTGCAGGCTTGTTGTTTGTTTTGTTTTGAATTTTTTACTTGTTCTTTAGGTTCAACATTTAATGAGTTATCTTTATTTAAATCGTCCTGTTTTAAAAGTTTTGCGGATAAATTTTTTTGTGGTGATGAGTGCAAAAAACAACCTTGCTTGCGTGACATTAATTTCACAAGCAAGTTGTTGCCTTGTTTCTCATTTTCTTTTGTGTTAAAATTTTGCGTGTCCATTGGTATCCTAAATGAATAACTATATACTTTCGTCTAATTCGTATGTTTTGTAAATAGCTTGTTCAATTGCGTCCATAGCATGCTTGGGTTCGATTTCGCCATCAACAATTGACTTGTATGTTTCCAACAAATAGGCACGCAACTGCATTGCGTCACTAACTTGATTGTTGTAATTTATCATACGTTTAATCAAACCTGTAACTGCTTGCTTACCTTCAATTGAAGCAAAAGGCAATTTTGGTTCTGATGTGTTTTGCCTTACGACTTCAATGCCGTAATTTAAGTTGTGGCTATTCAAGTCATACATAGTTGCGTCATAATCGCCAAGCAAAGCTAAACTGCGGGCTGTTTTTGGCATACACTGCATTGCTTCCAAATACCTTTCCACTTCCACGATACTTGCGCACATAAGCGGACCGCGCATTGTATCATTGCCAGAACCAACACACATGCCACCTGCACCACCATATACATTTTTCATCGCGCCACAAAATTCTAAGCCTTTAACATCTGGCCAAGGCATAAGGGTGTAATTTGGGTTGGATATAATTTTACCAACATTGACTGCCATTTTCCATTCATAACCTGCCACCAACATATGGGTCTTTTCACCTTTGACGATAGATTGTGGGTGCCCTGGACCAGCAATTGCGCAGATATTTTCTTTCTTTACATCATTCTTAATCAAAACTTCGCTCAAAGTCCAGCCTGTCGTTTGCTCAATACCTTTCATGGCTAAAATGTATTTTTTATTTTCATACCCTTCAACCTTTTTAATGTCTTGCATTAGCTCGCTAACACTTTGGCTTAAAATTGAAATGATGACATAATCACCAAAGTTCAATGTATCCTCTAAATTATGCGTAAATGAGATGTCAGCATCTGTTAAATCAACATAACTGTTCTTTTTAGTTTTGAAAAATTCACTCTCGCCTTGGGACTCAAAAATCTTTTCCCATGCGAGAATTTTGTGCCCATTTTTAGCACAAAGCCATGCCATAGTCGACGCCCAACGCCCTGTGCCAATAATGCTTATATTCATAATTACTCCTACAAAAAAATTTAAAAATTCTTATTTCAACACCTTTTTTGACAGTGTTTTCCTTAATTTTAATTGAAATTTAAATTAAATAACAAACCAAATTTGCAATCTCAGCAAATAAAATCACATTGTTTTTAACCTGTTACGCTGTTAATATATCTTTATTTATAATTAAATATATTACGCTTTCATTATAAATTAGAAGTGACCTTTTGTCAATGATTTTTTAAATTTATAATTTGTTTATAGAACATATGTTTGAATTTTTAATGCTAAATTACAAATTATTTAAAAATTTTTACTGGTAATTTAAACTAAGTCCTAAAAATGTTATTATTTTTTATAAATTTTATAAAAATTTTCCTTTTTACTGAAAAAGTACGCTAAAATTAAGCGTACCCTTTAGTATAATTAAAATATTTTAAATTTTATCTATTATCATAATTGTGGGGACCGACACAATGTTTCAATAATAAAATCTTGTACACACCATAAATGCTTACAACATTAGTTCATTTAAACTTTTAAAAACAATTTATTTCCTTTTGTGGCACCCGCAATTATGTTTATTGTATTTGCTAAATAAATCGTTTGAATTTTCTTGCTGTTTTATGCAACCGCATTTAGGAGCGGTTAAGTTTTGCCTCAAACTATAATTCAAGTTACAATTAGGTTTTGAGCAAAAATTAAAACAACATTTACATTTTCGTTTTGGTGCGCAAGTGTAAGATGGGATTGGTTTGGTTGGTGCTTTAAAATAAATATTTTTAAAACGTGGACCTTTAAGCAAAGAAATATATAAAGGGTTGCTTAAATACACAACTTGTTTCCCATTACGCACACATTCTATCATCGATTGGAATTTTAATTGTTTTTCCATTAATCCACCAAAACTTCAAATGTTACTGTTATATTTGTGTTAGGTTCAATATCATCAAGCTCAAAGCCTGTCACTGGGTTGTAGCCAGCTTTTACAACATTGTCTATTTTTACACTATCTGAAACAAATGTTGCGCCGTTTGGCATTTGGTCTGAGAATTTAACTTCGGTGTGTTTTACTGTGCCAATGTTTCTGATAACATTTTGGAATAACAATTTATCACCGGAAATTACAGCCGTTTTGTCTGACGTCTTTTCAATCACAATGCCATTGTTTGTAATTGCAACTTCTGCTTGTGGGGTTGCTTCCATAAGGTCAGTAATCTCATTTACCGAATAGACAACTTTACCATCTAATAACACCTGTGCGGTTGTTGGCGTTTCATCAATTACAATTGTGTATTTAACTGTAGTTGAAGTGTTTTTTCCAATTGAATTTGGCAAGGTTATGCCTGTCGTTGGGTCTTCACTATCATGTGGTGTATCATCAATTGTTACACTACCCGCTTTGAAAGTTGCGCCTGTGCCAATTGTGTCCGTTATGGTTACATTTTCAACATCATAAGAACTGTTGTTTGTAAGTTTTAAGGTTACTTCCACCTCATCTTTGGGAATTGCATATAACTTTGATACCGATTTCTCTTTAAGAAAGGAAGTTGTCATGTTTTCGGTTTCAGACACATTACTTTCAACTTCACTGGTGTGACTTGTTGTATCTGGTAAGCTGTATTTTGAGGTTACTTTTGATATATTAGTTATTTTTGCCATAAAATCTCCTATTTTTGTAATAAAGAAAACAATATTTGCGAAAATATGTTTGTTGATAACGAAAGAACCTTATTCCCTACTTATTTTCGCGTTTATATTTATTGCGAATTATAACAAAACGCATTTTCCGGAATTACTTAATTCATTCTATGTTGGTGTTAATTTTTTGTTAAAGCCCACATTAACATTAAATGCCGATTTTATATATAATGTGTTAAACTCATAAGGAGTAATTATGAAAAACTTAAAGAATTATTGCACTTGCTTGAACTTAAATAAATTTTGGCAAAAGAAGTGCAAGGTAAATATTAATCAAAAAATCACACCAACCAAAATTCAATTTATTGAAAGCGTGGGAGCCACTGGCCCTACTGGACCTATAGGGCCCACTGGTTTGATGGGTCCCACTGGAGCGACTGGTCCAACTGGGCCAACTGGACCTGCTGGTGCAACCATAGAAGTACGCCAAACCACAACAATGGACGAAGGTCAAAAAGCCATGGTTGTAAGTACACATGACGGAAACAACACTATTTTAGATTTTTTTATCCCAAAAGGTGACACTGGCGAGCAGGGTCCCAAAGGTGATACTGGACCAAAAGGAGATACCGGCGAACGCGGACCACAAGGCGAACAAGGCTTAAAAGGTGATGTTGGCGAACCTGGTCCAAAAGGTGAAACTGGTGAAAAAGGTAACACTGGTGAAAAAGGCGAAATCGGACCGCAAGGTCCTGCTGGTGTTAAAGGCGATCAAGGTGAACGCGGTGAACAAGGCCCACCCGGACCGCTTGACATCCCCGGCGCAATGATAATTTCATACAATCAAGACCCAAACACATTCCCTGTTGCAGGCATGGAAATTGCAAGCAATGCAAGGTTACCTTTGTTGCGTTTAGAATTGGATAACGGTGGAGTTGTCACACTCGACAATGCAGAAAACGTAATTAAATTCACGCAAACTGGGGTTTATAGTGTTACATTTACCACAAATGCTTATGTTAAAAAAACAGGGGCGGATTTCGACCCAGCCACCGATTTTGTTTCAGTTGCATTCCGCGAAGTAAACACTGACAACATTTTGGCAGCGTCCTGCACATGGACAGCAATTGAATGCGCCAACAATATGACCGGGCAAGGTTTATTTACCGTCGCTTCAACCGACGCAGAATATGAACTTGTTAACACCCAACAAAAAAGCATTTATATCAATGGTTGTAGCGTCACAAAAACAGTTTCTCAATCCTACTTTTCTGTCCCTATGGTGAGCGTGGTTATAACAAAATTGAAATAATGTTTTGTTTAAAATTAAATGAACCCACACACTACAGCATAAATGGAATTGGTGAATACATTAAAATTTTGAAAGTCTTATATCACATTACTGAAAAACACACAACAGCAAAAAATTTTACTATTGCCCTTGATTTGCATATAGTTGCACCTTTTGACAATAAAAAAGCTAATCAAATTAATTAATCAAGAATGGTTAGTTTTGATTAGCCTTTTTCATGTGTTAAGTTACCTTTATTTATCCTCTTCAGTTACGGTGCTTTGAGTGGTTTGTTCTGCCTGTGATTCAACTTGCAAGTTGCTAGGGGTTTGAGCTTTAAGGTCTGCACCATATTGAAGCACAAATGAAACAATCAAATACACAATGCCAATTACAATGCCAGATTCACCCAACATGTCGGATACGTCAATTTTAAAGCATGCACCAACAATTGCAACAGCAACTACTGAGCAAATCGGAAGTATAATATGCAACCAACCAAGTTTGCGCATTTTTTTAACGACAATAGGGTCAAATGGTGTACCGATTTTAAGTTCTGTGTCATAAAAACGGACAACTAAAGCATAAAGTGCAATTGTAAAGCCTGTTGCAACCGTACCTGTAACCACATCGCACAATGCACGTTTATAACTATAATCTTCGCCCGCTTCAATCAACCATTGATACATTTGTGGGTCCTTACCTAAAACTGCAATGATAGGAATACTTATCGCACAACAAGCACATGCAACGATTGAACATATGAAAACAATCTTTGCTAATATTTTTAAAACTTTTGAGATTTTTTGAACATTTTTTAAACTTTCCATAACTCTCTCCCATTTTTATTTTACCCTGTTTTTGCACATTTGTCGAGCAATTTTTTGTATCTATTTTTAATTATGCTACAACAAAGTTTAAATATAAATTTTATTTAAGTGAATGGGGGAATTTTAGTGAAGTTAATTTCTAATTTAAAATAATGTCCAACAACACCATTAAAATGAAGCCTACGGCAAAAGCAAAAGTTGCAAAAGTTGTATGTTCGCCATTTTGAGAAGATGGGATTAAATCTTTAACCACAACAAACAAGGTTGCACCAGATGCAAAAGCCAAAATGTATGGCAAGATTGAAGCAAAAACATTTGTCAAAAAGAATGCTAAAATAGCACTTACAAGCTCCAAACCGCCAGAAAGCACTCCCATTAGGAACGCCTTGCCCTTTGTGTAACCGTCAGCATACAACGGCAAAGACACAATTGCGCCGTCTGGGAAATTTTGAATAGCAATGCCTATAGCCAAACTGAAAGCTCCAGCCATTGTTAAACTATGCAAACCATTTATAGCCCCAGCAAGTGCAACGCCGACTGCCATACCTTCTGGAATATTGTGGATTGTTATGGCAAGCATCATACGCCCTGTTTTTTTATGCTTCTGGTTGTTTAATTTATTTGCTCCTTTATTGATTGCTGACGATGTTATATCAACAACGATTAAAAATATTATCCCAATTAAAAACCCTGCAATAACCCCAAAGTAAGCAAATTGGGCAATGTTCTTAGATTGATTTATAGCTGGCAACAAAAGCGACAAAATTGACGCCGAAAGCATAACCCCGCCAGCAAAACCTAGTAAAAGTTGTTCAAATTTATTTGAAAGTTTATCTTTCATAAAAAATACCGTTGATGCACCGATAACAGTGCCTAAAAACGGCACAAAAAAACCCAAAATTATTTTAAGCATAATTCTCCTTTGTGTTTAATACAAATTATGCAATTTGGGCTTTTTATGTTTAAATTAATCGTTTATAAATATTGTCACTAACAAAAAACATACCTTCTTTGAAATTCTTTTATTTGAGTAACAAATTATTTAGTTCACTTTTAATCATTTTTTAATTGCTCGTCCACAATAAGGGCAAACTAATTTTTCCCCTTCCACAAATTCCACCGGAGCACCACAACCAGCACAACTAAGTGTGATTGTTTTGCCAGAAATTTTAACTGCGTCTTGCTTTGTTATCACTTTGTATTGGCTAGGCACAACAAATGTGTCGTCGACAATTTCATAGCCCGTCAAAAGCCTTTCAGCAATTAAACCGCGCACGGTTTTAAGCATAACGTCTTGCTCCACATTATTCAATTTTGCAAGCGTTTCAATAGATTGAACATTGTCTATTTTTATTTGATTACAAAACTTTTGCTTGCCTTTAAGTTCGCCAAACTTCACCCATAATAAAGGCATGCCATAAAACCCTAAAACTGTAAGCACAATACCCACCACTAGAAGTGCAGTTGATGGATGTGTCATTGTCCTACTAAAAATAATTGATAGTATGCCAGCTGGAAAGCCTACTGATAGCAACAGCGAAAATACAAAATAAGTCCTAACTTTTTTATTTATCATAATGTTTAAATTTTACCTTTTAAATTATTTGTTTTTATTAATCATATTTATTTTATTGATTTCATCAGACACTAAATAAAGTGTATTATTTATGGTTGCAATACGAAATATCCAACACCATCAATGCTTTTAAAAGTATAATCAGCCACGCCTAAATCTTTCAATGAGTAAGCAAATCCTTCATTTTCACTATTCCCAATCAATACGTTTGCAAATTGTTGTCCAACCGTCAAGTTGAGTTCATCGGCACTGCCAATTGGCGCAACAATGTTAAGTGCTTTCAAAATATCAGTAGTTTGCTGTCCGTCAAGGTTGTTGATTTTTAATGTCTTGCTTGCAACTGAATAATTCATTTTGCCTTCAGTCTTAGTTATGGTTGTTGTTGATGAAATATACAACATTTTTGGAACATATTTTTTGAACATACTCATAGGAAATTGATTTAATTTTTCTTGCATGAAACTTATGTCTATTTTGATAACAATGTTAAGGTCTGCATTGCCAAGTTCGTCAATGTTTTCAAACTTAATTTGAACAATTTCAGCGGTCGCCTTTTGACCTGCAAAATCCACACCAAAACTGTTACCATTTGTTGTTAAAAGGTTGTTTACTATTGCGCCCATTTGTTTGTCGCTAATCAACAATTCTGCGGTTAAATTGGAGTGTTCTGTTAAACCTTCGCTTGATATTTTGTAACCATCTTCAGTTTCAGTAATCAAACCATCAATTTTTGCATTAACAGTGACACTTGCGCTTGCCATATCATCAGCATTAAATTTGTTTGTAAAAAGTTTATCTTCGTCAACAGTTTTAGCCAAAATCTTAACTTGTTTGTAGGTTTCAAATAAATTTATGCCATACTTTTTATTCACAAAAATAATGACGCCAGCAATTGACACAACAAATGTTAAAACTATGCCTAAGACCCAACCTAAAAGTCGCCCTAACAAAGATTTTCTTTTTCCCATAACCTCTCCTATAACATATTTATAACATAAATAAAAAAATATATCAAACAATTCTAAGTTGTTCGTTGTAAAACAAGTGTTTAAGCATTAAAATGAAGCGTACAAAAATCAACAAACCCAAATAATTACAAAACCATAAACCCTAGTTACGCAAATTTCAAACACATATATTGACAAATTTAAACTTTATTGTTACCCTAATTGTATGAAAAATTTTGTAAAAAATGATAACGCTTTTACTTGTGTACATTGTGGTGCGAATGTTTTGCCGTTAGGTTACACTTCGCGTGACCACTGCAACAAATGTTTAGCGTCGATACATGTGGACATTAACCCAGGTGACAGAGATAACACATGTCAAGGATTAATGTTTCCTGTTGATGTTGAAATTGACAATAAAAAGGGGTATAAAATTAAATATGTATGCTCGAAATGTGGTGCAACGCATAACAATAAATCTGCGGTTGATGATAATTTTAAAACAATATTATCTGTTATGAACCACACATATTCTAAGGATAAATTTTAATAATATTAATAAATTTAGCATTTTTATTTAATTTCTGTGATATTTTTAGTTAAAATTTCGTTTTTTTATTTTTATTTTAATTTATAATTAGTTTATTTGACGACTTTTAAAACAAATAACAACCTTAATGATAACAAAAAAGTTGGTAGCATCTACCAACTTTTTTTAATGCAATAGAATTTCATAAATGAATTTTATTGTAAATATGATTTTTATTGTTTTACTTTAAATTAAATTTTTCCCTTACGCCTAATCTATCTACAGCATAACCCACAGCAATTGCTTTTGGCCCAGTGTGGCAAGCGACAAATAGTGGCAGTGAATCCATTGTGTAAAATGACATGTCCTTAAATTCATTTTCAACTACAGTTTTAAACTCTTGTAACTCTTTATTATCTAAATCTTCATAAGTGTGGGCAATGCTTACAGTCACTAAACCCTGTTTAAGTTCTTCACTGAAACGGTCTTCCACTTCTTTACGAGTCGCCTGAATAATTTTTGCTTTTGCTTGACGCATAGCCATAACTTTTGCATATGCATCAAGTTTGCCACCATGCACTTGTAAAATCGGTTTAATGTTTAAAACTGTACCTATCATTGCAGCAGCTGGTGTAATCCTTCCGCCCTTTTTTAAGTATTTTAAAGTGTCAACCGCAATGTATGCGCCCGCTTCGCCTTTGTGTTGTTCTAAGTAATCCTTAACTTCGGCACCAGTTTTACCCTGATCAATTAAAATGCTTGCTTCAAACATGCTTATTTTATTCATGTATGAAACACGCTGATTATTAACAACAAAAACCTTTCCTTCAAATTCTTCTGTATGGCTAGCATTTTGGGCTGTGTTGCAACCTTCGCTTAATCCACTTGACAAGCAAACATACACAACTTGATCATGGTTTTGCAAAACTTCGCGCCAAGCGTCTTTAACCATTTCAATGTTAGGTTGAGAGGTGCTGATTTGTGATGATTTATCGCCCAAAAATTCAAAGAACTTTTCACGCGACATGTTTTCGTTCTCTTCATACAATTCAGCATTAATAATGTATGGCGTGTGGATAAGTTTACAAACTTTTGCCTTTTCAATTTCTTCCAAACTCATCTCGCCAGAGTCGTCAATCACCAAACCAACTTTCATAATTCTCCTTGAAAATTTCTAGGTGTATTATAACATCTCTAAAAACTTTTGACAAATAAATAAACCAAATACTGACACAATTTTACATTTTGTTGCTAGATTACACATCGTTATAACTCATGAAAAAGCGATAAAAATACTAAAAATTAATAAAATTCCACATATTTTACATTATTTTGCGTAATTTTAGTGCTTTTTATAAAAAATTTTTATAATTTGAAATTGAAATATTCCTATAACTATGCTAAACTAAGGATATGGAATTTAAAATTTTAAACCTAGGAATGAATGGTGAAGGCGTTGCAAAGTTAGACGACAAAGTTGTTTTTATACCTCAGTGTTTAGAAGGTGAAGTTGTTGATTGTGAAATTAAAAAAGATTACAAAAACTACGCAACAGCCGAACTTAAAACTATTAAGCAAACAAGCCCAAACCGCGTAACACCGCCTTGCCCATATTATGAAACTTGCGGTGGTTGCATGTTGCAACATATGAAATATAACGCTCAGTTAATTTTTAAACAAGACCTTGTTAAAAGCACATTAAAAAAAGTGGCAAATATTGATGCCGATGTTGCCAACACTGTTGCATGCAAAAGTCAATATAATTATAGGAATAAAATTAGTTTATCTTGCAAGGAAAACGCAATAGGTTTTAAACACGAACAATCAAACACAATTATAGACATTTCCGCATGCCTACTAGCAAAAAATGAAATAAATTGTGCAATAAAATCAATTAAAAATCTATTAGCAAAAACACCTATTAAAAGTTTAAAAAATATTGTAATTCGTGAGCTTTGCAATCAAACATTAATTGCCTTTATTTGCAAAGAAAATGAAGACATGTTAGAAATTGCTAATGCCATTGTGAAAGAAATTAAAAATTCAGGTGTATATCTAATCATTAATCCACGAAATGATTCGGTTGTAATTGCGGGTAAAATCATACATTTATGCGGAATAAAAAATATTGCAATTGATGAACCTTTAAAACTAAATTTGAATGTGGAAAGTTTTTACCAAACAAATGAAGATATTCAAACAAAACTTTATGACTACATTTTAAAACAGATTGATACTGATGAAATAGTTATAAATGGTTATAGCGGTGCAGGTGTTTTGTCTGCAATGCTTTCAAAAAAAGCCAAACATGTTTATGGGATTGAAATTAATAAATCAGCACACTTCAATGCGGAAAATTTAAAAAAATGCAATAAAATATCAAATTTAACTAATATTTGTGGTGATTTTTTTGAAAAATATAAAAATTTAATTAATTCAGATAATGATAAATTTATCGGCAAAAATAAAAAGCAAATTAATACAATTGTTTTAGACCCAAGCAAAAAAGGTTGTGGCAAAGATGTTATGCAGACCATTAACGGCATTGATAAAATCATTTATGTGTCATGCAACCCAATTGCTTTAGCAAAAGATTTAAGAGAAATTATTGGACATTACAACATACAATCAGTTCAACCTTTTGACATGTTCCCAAACACCACAAATGTTGAAACTTGTGTAATTCTAAAAAGAAAGGTAAATTAAATGAATTATTTGTATTTTCATTTATTCGCTTAGTGATTGCCACAAAATTTTAAATTTTTATTTCACATATTATAATCTCATATGTAAAGAATTAATATACTAATTCACTTTACACCATCACATAAATTCAGTTTTGCTAATTACATAAAAAATTGTCATATTAATGTGGCAGTTTTTTTTGTATCAATCGAAATTGTTTTTTGTCGTAATCTATCAAGCCATCAGCTTTCATTTTGCTTAGTTCATTTGACAACGCACTGCGGTCAACAGAAAGGTAATTTGCAAGTTCAGTAACATTGTATGGAATTTCAAAATAATAATTCCCAGATGTTTCGGTCATAGTCAAAAAGTAAGACATCAATTTTTCACGTATGGTCTTTTTGGACATATGGGTAAGTTTATTCAACAACTCTATTGAATTTTCAGCAATCATTTGATTTATTTTTTTAATAACAATTTCGTGCCGTTTGCAACGATTATCACACTGATTAAGCAAGCGGTATTTGTTCATAAAAAGAACCAAGGTTTTTTCGGTTGCAATTAAGCTATCTTTATAATACTCGCTACCAGCATAGGCATTTTCCAAACCATAGGCATCGCCTCTTTTTAACTGCATAAGGATATTGATATTGCCAAGGCTATCCATATTTTCGATTTTAGCACCGCCTTTAACAACCAACACAACATCGTTCATCGGGTCACCCTGTTTTACAATCTCTTGATGTTTTTCAAATGTCTTAAATTTAGTTTTGAAACAAAACATCAATGCTTGACACTCAAATTCATTACAATATGCAAAGATTTTTGTTTGAGATAACTCTTTAAAATGTTCCATAACACTCCTTTTGCAATTATTTTTAATTCTTGTCCTAATAGATTAAGGAGCATATAAGTATATAAACTAAAGATAAATATATACTCCTAATATACTTGTCGCCTTTAATCTAAAATTTTATTGAATCAAAGTCTTGCCAAGTCTTTGATTAAAGTATTCTTTAATTCAAACCAAATTTCTTACAATCAAAAACAAACTTAAAAATTTACTTTTTGATAATGCCTTTTTCACATATCTACATATTTGGTTGATATGCTTTTATCGGCACAAGTCAATTTTAAAATGTATTGAATTTTACAATTTTTGTTGTTAAAACAACACTTTTTACGTTTTTAGTTTAGTATAATTGGGTTGTGAAGTCAAGGAAAAGGCTTTACAATAAAAAATTTAGTGAAATTTAACATTTGCTAAAAAGAAATAATTTTTACTATTTAAGGGGAGGAAACTATGAAAGTTATTAAGCGAAATAGCCAAGAAGTTGTGTTTGACGCGAATAAAATCCGCATAGCTGTTGGCAAAGCAAACAATTCAATGGACGAGCCTAGCAAGAGGTTGAGCGACGCTCAAATTGAGAAAATCGTGACAAAAGTCACAACTGAATGCAAAGGGCTTGGAAGAGCCGTGAGCGTGGAAGAAATCCAAGACATGGTTGAATTAGCCATTATGGGTGAAGGCAAATTTGATGTCGCAAAACATTACATAACCTACAGATACGACCGCCAACTTGCACGTCAAAAAAATACCACCGACGACAAGGTTTTTGCACTTATTGACTGTCAAAATGAAGAAGTGAAGCAGGAAAATAGCAATAAAAACCCAACCGTAAACAGCGTTCAACGCGATTATATGGCTGGTGAAATGTCTAAAGACCTAACAAAAAGATTTTTACTCCCTGAAGATATTTGGACAGCACATGAAGAAGGTTTAATTCATTTCCATGATGCGGACTATTTTGCACAACGCATGCACAATTGTGACCTTGTGAACCTTGAAGACATGCTTCAGAATGGGACAGTTATTTCAAATACAATGATTGAGCGTCCACATTCATTTTCAACAGCTTGTAACATTGCAACACAAATTGTGGCACAAGTGGCTTCAAGCCAGTATGGCGGGCAAAGCATAAGCCTAACACACCTTGCACCTTTTGTTGAAGTGTCACGCCAAAAGATACGAAAAGAAGTTGAAGCAGAACTTAACGAAGCTTGCAACGGTCATGTTGACGATGCTTTGGCGCACAAAATCACTGAAAAACGCTTAAGGCAAGAAATTAACCGTGGTGTGCAAATTTTGCAATACCAAGTTATTACACTTATGACAACAAATGGTCAAGCACCTTTCATAACCGTGTTTATGTATCTTAATGAAGCAAAAAATGAGCGCGAGCGCGAAGATTTAGCGATAATCATTGAAGAAGTTTTGAAACAACGCTACATGGGTGTTAAAAATGAAAAAGGCGTTTGGGTTACCCCAGCTTTCCCTAAACTTATTTATGTATTAGAAGAAAACAATATTCACCCTGAAAGCAAGTATTACTATCTAACCGAATTAGCAGCAAAATGCACCGCAAGGCGTTTGGTGCCAGACTATATAAGTGAAAAGAAAATGCTCGAACTGAAAGTTGATAAAAATGGCGAAGGGCATTGCTACACATGTATGGGTTGCAGAAGTTTCTTAACACCTTATCTTGATGAAAATGGCAAACCAAAATATTATGGGCGTTTTAATCAAGGTGTGGTTACAGTGAATTTAATAGACATTGCACTTTCAAGCCACAAAGACATGAAAGAATTTTGGAAGATTTTTGACGAGCGTATGGAATTGTGTCATCGCGCATTGCAATGCAGGCATGAACGTTTGACAGGTACGTTGAGTGACGCTTCCCCAATTTTATGGCAACATGGCGCATTAACTAGGCTTAAACCTGGTGAAAAAATAGATAAATATTTACATGGTGGTTACTCCACTTTGTCGCTTGGTTATGCTGGGCTTTGGGAAACTGTTTTATACTTGAATGGTAAAAAACTTACTGAGCCAGAAGGCAAAGAACTTGGGCTTCAAATCATGCGTAAATTGAATGAATACACAAAAAAATGGAAGATGGCAGAAAACATTGATTACTCACTTTATGGCACTCCACTTGAAAGCACAACCTATAAGTTTGCAAAATGCTTGCAACGTAGGTTTGGCATTATACCTAACATCACAGATAAAAATTACATCACTAACAGTTACCATGTGCATGTAACCGAGCCTATTGACGCATTCTCTAAACTCGCTTTGGAAAGTGAATTCCAAGCACTTAGCCCAGGCGGTGCAATTAGTTATGTTGAAGTGCCTAACATGCAAAACAACATTGAAGCCGTGCTTCAAGTTATGAAGTTTATTTATGACAACATCATGTATGCAGAACTTAACACAAAGTCTGACTATTGCCAAGTTTGTGGTTATGATGGCGAAATTCAAATCGATGAAGACAAAGACGGCAAACTGGTTTGGGTTTGCCCTAATTGTGGCAACCGTGACCAAACAAAAATGAATGTTGCAAGGCGCACTTGTGGTTACATTGGTAGCCAATTCTGGAACCAAGGCAGGACACAAGAAATACGCGACCGCGTGCTTCATTTATAAAAATCTTTAAAATTGCTAAAAATTAATTTAAATTTAATTTAAAATTAATAAAAATTGCCAAAAAATATGTATTTTAATTTATTTTATTAAAATTTTAAAAAATTTAACGAGATACACATGAATTATGCAAACATAAAATTTAATGACATAGCAAACGGGGAAGGTGTTAGAACTTCCCTGTTTGTGAGTGGTTGCACACATCATTGCAAACACTGCTTCAACAAAGAAACATGGGATTTTAACTATGGCAAACCTTTTGATGAAACTGTGCAAAACAAAATAATTGAAAGTTTAAAACCAGCCCACATTAACGGCTTAACTTTGCTTGGTGGCGAGCCAATGGAACCAGCCAACCAAAAGGGCTTGATTGATTTTGTTAAGCGTGTAAAAGAAACCTACCCTAACAAAACAATTTGGTGTTACTCTGGTTACACATACGAGCAATTGACCTCACCTAGCCGAGCATACTGCCCTTGGACAAAAGACCTGCTTAAAAACATTGATATTTTAGTTGATGGTGAATTTGTGGAAGAAAAAAAGGATATAACACTTCGCTTTAAAGGTTCAAGCAACCAACGAATTATTAATGTTAAAAAGACAATGGAAACCGGCACAATTGTTTTAAGTGCATTCAATGAAAAACGCGTAAATGAATTTAAAAATGAAATTGCAGTGTAAACTGCTAATTACACAACAAAAGGTATATTATGGCAAAAGTTAAAATATTAAAAAGGTTACCAAAATCTAAAACTAAAACAAAAAAACAAAAAGTTATTCCGCACGACAAAGCAAGTTCAAACACTTTTACTGACAAATATTTGCAATTTTATGATGACATTAAAATCAATGGCAAACGCAATGATTGGTAAATTGAATTTTATTATTAAAATAAATCAATTTGCTTCGCTTTTGCTCGCAAATATGGTTTGTTGCATTCACAACAAAAAAATCCGCTGAAAAGTGGATTTTTTTATAAAATTTACTAATTTATTTATTTTTTTATTAATTTATAATTATTTTTAAATAAAATATAATAAAATAATTTTATTTTTTAATTGTTTATATATTTTAATTGTATTTTTTTATTATTATTTTCCTAGTAAGATAAAATAATTAAAATTTTTTACATATTTTTGTTATTTAATTTATTTTTGATTTTTTATTTTATTTCTAATTGTTTTATATTTTTATTTTTTATATATTTTCAATGTATTTTTTAATATATTTTTTATTTTATTAAATTTATATTATTAAATTTATTTTATATTTTACAAAAATATTTTTAGTTATTTTTTGTTTTTGCGCTTACTTTTTTAATACCTACAATAAGCCACAAAACGACACAAACAATTAAACTTACTGAAATGCACAACAAAATACAATGTGCTGAATTTGCAATGTTATAATAAATCATCACCGGTGCGTCTAAGTTATTTTCATCAACAATCCATGTGTGATAATATTCCTTGTTTGAATAACTAACATAATCGGCATTGCTATGTTCACGCCTAAGGTCGGTGACATATGTAAACTGCAACTCTGCCTTATTGTTGGTAACCATTTGTGGATACTGCACTCTAATTTCATTTTTAATTTTATTATACAAACTTTGGTGGTCGGCATATGATGTTGTTGCATAGTAATAGTATTTTGTGTATAGGAAATGTTTTTCTGTTTGATATGCCGGTCGGCTATCTTGCGGTATTTCATAATAATATCTGTACACATCGGCATTTTTAAAGCGTATACCGAAAATTATTGTGTCATTTTCAGTTGTCACCTTAATTGCTTGAAGCCCACGGCTGTATGCCATTAAATTTTTGATTTCTTCGGCTGAATCGATGGATAGTAAGTCATCTTGCAGGCGCTGTTCAAATTCCACACAAATGGATTGTTCAACAGATTGCCCCAAATTTTTAACATAATTTTTTATGTCAACTATCTGAGTTTGATTATACCCTTGTTCGATAAGTGTTGCGTCGTCTATTTTAACATACACAAGTTCATCAATGGTGCCGTCTGCGTTTTTACGCGTCAAAGTGTTGACCGACGCACATGCAGAAAAAATAAATGCTGACAAAATCAACATAAAACAAACAAGTATATTTTTAAGTTTATTTTTTTGCATAATGTATTTTATTCCTTTTGATATATTATCATTCCTTGAAAAATTGTGCAACCATTATTAAATGTGCTTTTAAATATTACAAAATTCTTAAACCATCAATTAAATATAAAACACAAAACTTTTTTACCTTTTGAAAGAAAAAAAGAGTAATTTTTCTTTACTCTTTTTATATGAAATCACGTTAATAAAATTATTCTTGTTCGTCAACTGGTTCTGCAACTTGTACCGGCGCTTCTTCTGGTGCGATTTCTTCAACATCTTCATCTTCAGCACGATCTACAATTGCGACGCTAACAACTGCGTCATTTGCACTCACTTTCATAAGGCGAACGCCAAGGCTTGTCCTGCCAACAAGGTTGATTGAGTCTGCGCTTGTCCTAATCATAACGCCGTCGCTTGAAATAGCCAAAATATCATTTTCTGCGCTAACATTTTTAAGTGCCACAATTTTACCAGTTTTATCGTTGAACACGCCTGCTTTAATACCTTTACCGCGTCTGCCTTGCAAGCGATAGTCTTCCAACTTATTGCGTTTTGCATAGCCTTTTTCAGTTACGGTTAAAATGTCTAATGCTGGGTCGAGCACAATCATATCTACAATGTTTTCACCTTCGCCAATTTTCATTGACCTTACGCCACGACCAGTGCGCCCCATGTTGCGCACATTTGCTTCACTGAAACGCAATGCTTTGCCATTGTCTGCAACCATTAAAAGTTCTTGTTTAGGCTCAACAAGTTTTGCGCTAACCAAACTGTCGCTTTCGGTCAATTTGATTGCAATTTTACCATTTTTGCGCACAAGTGCAAATTCGCTCAACTTTGTCTTTTTAATGTAACCTTTTTTGGTTGCAATGAGTAAGTTTTTATTTTCGTCATAATCAAATTTAAGCACTGTGTTGATTTTTTCATCTGCTTCAAGTGGAAGCAAGTTAATCAAAGCACGACCTTTGTTTTGCCTGCCAGCTTCTGGTATCATATATGCTTTAAGGACATAAACTTTGCCCTTGTTGCTAAAGAACATAACATTGTCATGGCTATTTACAACGAACATATCAGTAACAAAATCTTCTTCTTTGGTTTTGTGTGCGTTGACGCCCCTTCCACCGCGGTGTTGTGACTTATATTCACTTACTGGCAAGCGTTTTACATAGCCTTGGCTTGTAAGCGACAAAACAACATCGTGTTTTTCAATTAAGTCGCCAATATCAATGTCGCTATAATCCATAATTATGTGAGATTTCCTTGGCGTTTGGTATCTATTTTTAATATCGGTCAATTCATCTCTAATAATTTGGTTAATCTTGTTAGGGTCAGCCAAAATTGATTTAAGTTCAACAATTGTCTTTTCAAGTTCAACAAGTTCTGCCTTTAATTTTTCAACTTCAAGGCCTGTTAACCTACTCAACTTCATTTCCAAAATTGCGTTTGCTTGGCGCTCTGTCAACTCAAACCTTTCAATCAAACTTGCTGACGCGCTTGTTTTGTCCGCGCTCTTTTTGATGATAGCAATAACTTCGTCAATATTGTTTACTGCAATAACCAAACCTTCCAAAATGTGTGCGCGCTCTTCTGCCTTTTTAAGGTCGTATTGAGTACGACGCGTGATAACTTCGCGTTGGAATTGTAAATAATAGAACAAAATTTCTTGCAAATTTAAAATTTTAGGTTTGCCGTCCAAAAGTGCCAACATTATGATGCCACTAGATAATTGCAATTGAGTTTGTTTATAAAGCATGTTTAAAACAATTTGCGGAGTTGCGTCTTTTTTAAGTTCAATAACAATACGCATACCATCACGGCCAGATTCATCACGCAAATCACTGATGCCGTCAATGCGTTTATCTTTAACAAGGTTGGCAATTTGCTGAATCAAACGCGCCTTATTAACTTGGTAAGGAATTGCTGTAACAACAATGCGCCAACGCTTACCACTATCATAACTTTCAATATCCGCCTTTGCACGCATAACAACGCCACCGCGACCAGTGCGATATGCTTCTTTAATTGCGTTGTTTGCCAAAATTTCGCCACCAGTTGGAAAGTCTGGTGCTGGAATAATTTCGCAAAGTTCGTCAATTGTTATATTTGGGTTATCAATCATTGCAATAACTGCATCAATAACTTCATTTAAGTTATGTGGTGGAATGTTTGTTGCCATACCAACCGCAATACCATCACTACCGTTAACAAGCAAGTTAGGGAAACGGCTTGGTAACACCCTTGGTTGCAATGCTGTACCATCGAAGTTAGGATAAAAGTCGATCGTATCTTTATCAATATCACGCAACAATTCACCAGCCACTTTGCTTAAACGCGCTTCTGTGTAACGATACGCAGCCGCACCGTCGCCGTCCACTGAACCAAAGTTACCATGGCCGTCAATAAGTGGTTCATTAATTGTAAAGTCCTGTGCTAAACGAACAAGTGCATCGTAAACCGAACTGTCGCCATGTGGGTGGTATTTACCGAGCACATCACCGACAATCTTTGCACATTTCCTAAAAGGTTTGTCGCAAGTCAAACCGATTTCGTTCATAGAATACAAAATACGGCGATGAACAGGTTTAAGCCCGTCGCGCACATCTGGAATAGCACGCGAAACATTAACCGCCATTGCATATGCAATGAACGATTCCTTCATTTCATGTTCAACATCAATGTTAATGTATTTTGTGTTGTCAATTTTTTCAAATTTTTCAGACATATTAATTTTCCTTTTAGGTTCTAAACATCCAAATCTTTAACCAAAGTTGCATGTTGTTCAATAAATTCGCGCCTACCATCAACGCGGTCACCCATAAGAAGGTCGAACACTTCGTTACAAGTTAAAGCGTCGCTCATAACCACTTTTTTAAGTGTACGGGTTTGTGGGTTCATGGTTGTGTCCCAAAGTTGGTCGGTGTCCATTTCGCCCAAACCTTTGTAGCGTTGCACATCATAACCCTTTTCGCCGTCCGCAAGCGCCTTTTCCTTTTCTTCTTCACTGAAATAGTAATTTACTTGTTTGCCACGCGTAACTTTGTAAAGTGGTGGTTGTGCAACATACACATGCCCTTCTTCAATGAGTGGGCGCATGTATCTAAAGAAGAATGTAAGCATCAAAATTTCAATATGGCTACCGTCCACATCGGCATCGGTCATAATGATGATTTTGTCATAACGTAATTTTTTAGGGTCACAGTTTTCATAAATGCCACAACCGAAAGCGGTTATCATGGACTTAATTTCTTCATTTTCAAGCGCGCGGGTTAACCTTGTCTTTTCAACGTTCAAAATTTTACCACGCAATGGCAAAATCGCTTGATAGTGCCTATCACGGCAGTTCTTTGCAGTACCACCCGCTGAGTCACCTTCGACAATGAAAATTTCACATTCGCTGGCATCTTTACTGCTACAATCTGCCAATTTGCCTGGCAAGGTTGAAACTTCCAATGCAGATTTACGCCTTGTGTCTTCACGCGCGTTGCGGGCTGCTTCCCTTGCGCGTTGGCTTAATAAACATTTGTTGATAAGTTCTTTGCTTTCTTTTGGATGTTCTTCCAAATAATCTTTGAAAGTTTCTTCCATTGCTTTGCCAACAAATGTCCTAATTTCATCTGTGCCAAGTTTTGTTTTTGTTTGACCTTCAAATTGTGGTTCTTCAACTTTAACCGAGATGACTGCAACAATACCTTCGCGTGTGTCTTCACCTGAAAGTTTTTGTTTGTCCTTAACCATTTTATTTTCAACGGCGTAATCGTTAATAATTTTCATCAAACTGTTTTTAAAGCCGTCTAAATGCTTACCACCTTCTTCGGTGTTGATGTTGTTGCAATAACTGTGAATGTTTTCCGTGTATGTGTCAGTGTATTGGAAACTAAATTCAATTTCTGTTGTTGCTGGCCTTGGTTGACCATTTTCATCTTTGCGTTTGTAGTGGTAAATTTTATCCACATAAATAGGTTCAGGGAAAACGCACTGTTTGTTTTCAGTAAGGTCGGCAACAAATTCTTGAATACCACCCATGAATTGATAAACATTTTCTTGTTCTTTACCTTCGCGGTTGTCTTTAAGTGTTATGCGTAAGCCCTTGTTAAGGAAAGCAATTTCACGTAAACGAGATTTAAGCACATCATAATTAAACTCAGTAACTGGGAAAATTTCGTCATCAGGCATGAAACTAACTTTTGTGCCAGTTTTTTCCATCGGCACATCTCCCACAACTGACAACCTGTCGGTTGGTATACCGCGATGATATTCTTGGTGAAAATGGTGCCCGTTTTGGTAGATGTCTAACAACAAAGTTTCACTAAGTGCGTTAACAACTGAAAGACCAACGCCATGCAAACCGCCGGAAATTTTGTATCCGCCACCGCCAAATTTACCACCAGCGTGTAATTTGGTTAAAACAAGCTCGGCAGCTGAAATGCCTTCTTTTGCATGTATGCCAGTTGGAATGCCACGGCCGTTGTCTGTTACACTGATTGAACCGTCAGCATTTATTTCCACATTGATTTCATTACAATACCCAGCCAACGCTTCGTCGATGGAATTGTCCACAATTTCGGTAACCAAATGATGAAGGCCACGCTCATCAGTCGAGCCGATGTACATACCTGGGCGTTTCCTAACAGGTTCCAACCCTTCCAACACTTGAATAGCGGACGCGCCATAATCAGCGGTAACTTTTAATTCGTCTTGCATAAAATCTCCTTAATTACATTTTTATTTAAACAAAAAACATATAACTAAATAATTGCCAAATATGGGCAAAATTAAGCCCGAAAAGCAAAAATTTACATTATATAAATATAATGTAATTATACCAATAAAAAAGCAAAATTGCAAGCAAAAAACCACTTAAATCGCTTGGTTAAATTTATTTGTTTAATATTTAAAATTGTGTTAAAATTTTTGTAAGGTGAAATATGAAATTTGAAGATTTAGGGTTAAGAATTGCAAAGATTCGAGAAAGTAAAAACCAATCTGCATATGAGTTGAGTTTAAGAATAGGCAAAGACGCTAGTTATATTAATAAACTTGAAAATGGTAAGATTAACCCTAGTTTTAAAGCTCTATTGCAAATATGTGATGCACTATCAATATCTATTAATAAAATCATCTATTAAAAATTAATGATCTCCTTAGCTTCCGTTCGTAAATATAAATTGTTGACAAAACAAAAAAATCAACGTGATATGCGTTGATTTTTTATCAATATAAAATTATTAGGCATAAAAATATATTGTTTATAATTTGCCTTTTGTTGTTAAGGTAAAGTTTTTAAGTGAATTGCTCAATTGTTGTTTCTTTTTTCGTGTCTATATCTTCAAAAACATATTGTGTTATGCCTGTTTTTTTGTCGCTAACTTGCTTTATAAATTTCATAGGTTTGCCGTTTTTTGAAACTGGCCATTCAGGTGATTGAAGCCATTTTGGATATTTACCTTTTTCTATGTTAAATAGATTTTTAATCTCTTCCTTGAATTGCTTTTTTGAAATGTCTGGGTTGACATTTAACAAATTTTCAATAACAGCTTCCACTTCTTCCCCACCAATGTAATCTGGGCAAGTGGTAAGCAAGAAATCAAACTTTGTTCTAAGTGTTTCATCTACTTTTATGTTGTCGTTAGGATATGCTTCAGTTAAAATACTTGCAAAAGTTGAAAAAATGTTTAAGTGTTTTGCAAGTGTTGTCTTTTTTGTTTTCAACATATTTTCAACATACTTACCAGCTTCGAAATGTTCGGTTTTGTAGCCAAAAGTTTTACTGCCATTTTCTAACACAATTTCTTCAACCAAAGTCATTTCTTCATCTGGTTTCACAATTTTATTTATCCAGCTTAAAAGATTTTTATTCTTTTTAACTGCACTTAACATTTCTTGCACTGAAATCTTACCTTCTACGAAATCAATCCAAAATTCTTTTTCCATAAAATCTCCTTAATTACGTTTTTATTTACACAAAATAACATATAACTAAATAATTGCCAAATATGGGCAAATTTAAGCCCGCAAAGCAAAAATTTACATTATATAAATATAATGTATATTATACCAATAAAAAAGCAAAATTGCAAGCAAAAAACCACTTAAATCGCTTGGTTAAATTTATTTGTTTAATATTTAAAATTGTGTTAAAATTTTTGTAAGGTGAAATATGAAATTTGAAGATTTAGGGTTAAGAATTGCAAAGATTCGAGAAAGCAAAAACTTATCAGCATATGAGTTGAGTTTAAGAATAGGCAAAGACCAAAGTTATATGCATAAACTTGAAAATGGGAAAAACAATCCTAGTTTCAAAACTCTATTACAAATATGTGATGCACTATCAATATCTATTAATAAAATCATCTATTAAAAATTATAATATCCTTCGCTTCCATTCGTAAATATGGTTTACTGTTAACAAAAAAACAACGCAAAATGCGTTATTTTTTATATAATATAAAATAATTAAGTATAGAAATATATTTTTTATAAATTGCCTTTTTAGGTTAATGTAAAGTTTTAAGTGAATTGCCAAATGTTGTTTGTCTATTCACCATGTCACTCATTAAAAATTATATTTATTATAAACACACTTGTATTAAAACAAACGCATGTATAAATAACATCTACTTGATTTTATCTTTGAGCTTTGGAGATATGTAATAACCTAAATTATTGTTAGATAATAAATTTTTAATTTTAGTTAAACTATCTCTATCATTAAACCAATTTAAAATAAACTTTAAGATTGTTTCATTATAATTATTTAAAATTTCTTCTTTATTGATATTAATACCAATAGCTGGAGAATCTACAAAATCCACATTTTTAATACTCGGTTTAGTGTTTTTATCTAATGAAATTCCTAACTCAGTATTATATATTCCGTCCATTCTTTTTTTAAAAAACACAATAAACAGCATTTCATTTTTAATTTTATAGCATACATTATTTTTTATGTTAAATCCCTCATTCTTTAAATGAGTTTTTATAAAGCTAATATATTCCTTTTGATTTTCCATAAAATCTCCTTAATTTTATTGTTCTTTAACAAATAAACACCACTTTAACTGTTTGCAATGTCGTTAAGTTCAGCAATTTCCTTGTTGATGTCAAGGCGTTGATACAAATTTTCACCTTTTACAACTGGTGTGCCGTCAGCAATAAAGCCAAAATCGGCATATTCATTGAATGATGTTGGAATTTTTAAGCCCCAGTTAGCGTAAACCATTTTTGGCTTATCTGTTAAGAATGGCAAAAGCAATGTGTTTGCAATTATAATTGCTTCGCTTATTAGGTTCATAACCGTATTTATGCGTGCAGTGTTGCCTTCTTTAAACAATACCCAAGGTGCCGTTTCGTCAATATACTTGTTAGTGCGTGAAAACATTTCAAAAATTGTATTCAATGCACCGCTTGGGTTGATGTCTTCCATTTGCTCAAACACTTTGGTGCGTTTAGTGCGGATTTCGCTTACAAAAGCATTGTCGATTTCTGTTAATTCACCAGCCTTGTTAAGTGTGCCGTTTAAATACTTGCCTATCATACCGCATGTGCGTGAAACAAGGTTGCCATACTCATTTGCAAGGTTTGTGTTGAACGCATTTAAGAATAAATCTTGGCTATATGGCCCATCTTGCCCAAACTGAATTTCTTTGGTTAAAAACAAGCGCACACTGTCAAGCCCATAACGCGCAACCAGCACGCGTGGGTCAATAACTTCTTTTTTGCCAGTTTCTTTTGATTTACTGAGTTTATCATTACCAAACAAAAGCCAACCATGCCCATAAATTTGTTTTGGCAATGGAAGGTCAAGTGCCATTAAAATTGCAGGCCAAATAATTGCGTGGAAACGCACAATTTCCTTACCAACAACATGCACATCTGCTGGCCAAAACTTTTTGAAGTTTTTGTCATCTTCCTGCAAGTAGCCTAACGCTGAAAGATAATTTGGTAATGCGTCTATCCAAACATAGATTGTGTGTTTAGGGTCAAATTCAACAGGAACGCCCCATTTAACACTGGTACGGCTGACACACAAATCTTTTAACCCTGGTTTAATGAAATTGTTAACCATTTCATTAACTCTTGATTGTGGGCGCAAAAAATTTGGGTTTGTTTTATAAAGGTCTAAAATTTTGTTTTGATAGTCACTAAGGCGGAAGAAATATGCTTCTTCTTCCATTGGTTCAACTGGCCTGCCACAATCTGGGCATTTGCCGTCCACTAACTGTTCTTCTGTCCAAAAACTTTCACATGGTGTGCAATACAAACCCTTGTAACTAGATTTGTAAATTTGCCCCTTTTCATAAAGGCGAGAAAAGATTTTTTGCACAGTTTTAACATGATAATCATCGGTGGTACGGATAAATTTATCGTACGAAATATCAAGCATTTTCCACAATGCTTTTGTGTCGTCAATTATTTCGTTAAGGTATTCCATTTCCGGTTTACCACATGCCAAGGCTTTCTTTTCAATTTTTTGACCGTGTTCGTCTGTACCAGTTAAGTAGAACACATCTTTGCCACACATTCGGTTAAACCTTGCCAAACTGTCGCACACAACAGTTGTGTAACAGTTGCCAAGCGTCAATTTGTTGCTTGGATAGTAAATCGGTGTTGTGATGTAAAATGTGTCTTTCATAATTATCTCCTTTTAGATTGATGAATGCTTGCATTTTAAGCAAGCGAAAAGGGGAATATTATATCGTTTAGATTTAATTTCTCCTTTTTTAAGGGGATTATTATATCACATTTGGGATATAATTTTTCTCCTATTTGATTGGTAAATGCTTGCATTTTAGCAAGCAATTTAATATTTTAAAATAACAATTAAGCCATGCGCTTACTTTAATTTTTCAATTAAATAGCCCATGTAATGTTTGCTGTCGAACTCCAGTTTATATTTATCAAACTTTACTTTTGGATAATGTTCTGGGTTAGGGTTTTTGAATTTCTTTTTCTTTAAAATTTTAAAGCCCTTTTCTTTTAAATATTGCTCAATATAACGATAATGCACGCAAGGGTCTTCCCAAATGTCGACAATAACAAAATACTTTGCATTTAAGTCCATAAGGCGGTGGAACAAATTTTCAAAAGAGTTGCCAAAGTTTGTTGCTTCACCAAGCGTTTTGTGGATTAAGCATAAATCATAATTTTTGCGGATTGTGGCTGAACATATGTCTGCTTCAATAATTTCAATGCGCTTGCTTCCAACCGCTGATGAAAGTGGATTTTTTTTACGATTGTCACCAGGAAAAATGATTGCATCGACATTAGCCGTTGGAAAAAATTTTAGCATCATACTTGCGCTTACTTTTCCACTGCCAGCGTCAATAATGTGTTTAATTTCAGCATTTTTCAATGGTTTTATTAATGCTTTAACAACTTTTTCATCAATTAATTTTGATGTGTTAAATAAGTTTTCCACATTTACCCCTTTTATGTGTTTTGTTTTTAATTTAAAATTTACTTAAATGGTTCATTCAACTATTACAGCAAATCTACAAAATAGTTTTCTTTTTCTTCTATTGTAAATTTTTTACTAACGAAATAAACCAATTTACTTCGATTGCACTCATAAATTTGGTTTGTTGATAATCAGAATAAACCAATTTACTTCGCTTTCGCTCGTAAATATGGTTTGTTGTATTCACAATAAGTAATTAACTCGTCTTTGCGATAATTAACCGCGAGCAATTCGGTTTACTAGCCCCATGTCAACTTTACCAGCATAGTTTGCCTTAAAGTGTTTCATAATGTTTGGAATTGATTTATCTTCCAACCCTGCGATGATGTTGCGAATTTCAGTTTCGCTTAACATTTGTGGTAAATATTTTTCAATAATCGCTTTTTGGCGGTCGATGTTTTCTGCTTCCGAAGCATTGCCGGCTTTAAGATAATTTTCCTTTTCTTCGGTTAATTCTTTTATTGTTTTTTGAATGATTTGAATTGTGTCCACATCACTAAGTTCTTTACCGTCCTTTTTAAGTTCGATACCGGCAAGCAAACACTTATTCATTACAACGCCGTAAATTGCACGTGCCAAAGTGTCGTGGTCTTTCATTGCTTGAACATTGTCTTTTTTAATTTGTTCTAATATCATAATTATCTCCTTTTTTCAAAAGGAGATTTTTATATCGTACTAGATATAATCTCTCCTTTTTAGATTGATGAAAGCTTGCATTTCAGCAAGCGAAAAGGGGATCTTTATATCGCTCTTTGAGATATATTTATCTCCTTTTTTTAAGGAGATTTTTATATCATACTTGATATAATTATATCTCCTTTTTATAAGAAGTAATTATATCACATTTGTGATATAATCTCTCCTTTTATTTTTAACCAATTAAATCAATAACTTTTTTTAAATTTTCTACTTTTACATTCCATTTTTTTATGTCGTCTGCCGAAATGTCTTCATCAGGTGTCACACAGATTGTTTTGCAACCTGAAAGGTACACCCATTCATCATTCCCGCCGTTACCAACAAAGTAAACTTCTTGCTTTTTTAAGTTATGTTTTTCGCATAATTCTTCAATAAATTTTGCTTTGCCTTCAAAGTCGTATTTTGTGCCAACAATTTCTTTTAACTGACCATTGTTGTCAAACACCAAATGATTGGCACTAATAGATTTAAAGTATGATGCATAATCACCTAGCACTTGCACGATTGCTTCATAAATATTTCCGCTTACGATGTGAAGTTCGCACCCCGATTTGTGCAATGTTTCAAGCAGTCCACGTGTTTCAGGTTTTAAAGTTATGTTAGAAACTAAATCTTTAAACAAACTTTCAGAAAGTTGCCCTTCTTTAAAAGCTTGATATGTCAGCTTACACCAATCAGCATGTGAAATTCTTTTATTTAAAAAGTCTGCATAAAGGTGCCTATAATACGAATTTTCGCTTGTAACATAGCCCAAACTTTCCCAAATTCTACGCCACAAATTTTTGCTTTTAACAGTTAAAGTGCCGTCAAAATCGAAAACAACTGTTGTCATTTTACCCACCAAATGCGTCGTCGATATCTTTATCTACAACCGCGGTCATCACGTTGTCTTTTTGCACTTTGCTGGTGTTTTTCGTGTATAAATTATCCTTACCTGGTTCGTAGAATTGTGTGTATTCGCCTTTAAATTTAATTGGAATGTCGCCACGTTCGCCATTACGGTGTTTTGCAATAACTAAGGTGTAGTCCTTTGCGTCGTCAGCAGATTCTGCAACGCTTTCGTCCTTCATGTCGGAAATAAACATAACAATATCGGCATCTTGTTCGATAGAGCCAGATTCACGCAAGTCAGTCAACTGTGGCTTACGGTTTTGTTTTTCACTGTCACGGTTCAATTGTGAAAGAAGGATAATTGGCACGCCCAATTCACGTGCAGCAAGTTTAATGCTACGTGTTAAATCTGCAACTTCTTGTTGACGGTTGTTATCTTTTGTGGAGCGTTCACTCTTCATCAATTGCAAATAGTCAATAATAACCATATCTAAGCCGTGTTGGGCTTTAAGCCTACGGCATTTAGATAAAATTTCACTTGGTGTGATTGTGGTTGTATCGTCAACATAAATGTTTGTGTTTTCAAGTATCTTTTTTGTTTCAAAAATTGTGTTCCAAACATTGTTGTCTTTTGTGCCAATTTTTACGTCGTTCATTGGAACCCTACCGGTCGCACACATATACCTTTGTGCAACTTGCAAAGTGGACATTTCAAGGTCGAACATGGCAATCGATTTACCATACTTTAATGCCGAGTTTATTGCAAAGTTGACTGCCAAAGTTGTTTTACCGATACCTGGGCGGGCAGCAATAATAATAAGTTCACCATTTTTAAAGCCGTTTGTCATGCGGTCTAAGGTTGGGAAGCCAACTTTAACACCCATGTTTGTGTTAGGGTCGATTGCCAACTTTTCCATAAGGTCAATTGCTTGTGTGACGCCCACGCGGATATGTTCCAACCCACTTGAACGGCGGACTTGACCGATATCGAAAATGTATTTTTCAGCTTTTGCCAAAACTTCGTCGGCATCTTGCCCTTCAAACACATTGTTGATTGTTTTTTGGCTGGCTTCAATAATTTCACGAAGGACACTGTCGTCACGTACAATTTTAACATAACTTTTAAAATTGGCAGCACTTGGAACAAAGTTTGTCAAATCGGTGATATACTCCAACCCACCAACTTCTTCAAGTTGACCTTTGTCGATAAGCACTTTGCTGACTGTAATGTAATCCACTGGTTGACCATTTGCATAGTTGTCCAACATTGCAGAATAAATTTTTTGATGCGCGTTTGTGTAAAAATCGGTTGGTTTAATGCTTGCAAAAGTTTCCATGCATGCATCCATCGACAAAAACAAGCAACCCAACAAACTTTGTTCTGCTTCCACATTGTTTGGTAACATTCTTGCCTTTTTTTCGTTCGACATATTGTCCTCCTTTTTAATGTTTAATTTGTTCATTTTTTTAGCGTTTTGTTTGTTTTATTTAGTTAACCTAACTTCCACGCTAAAAGGAAAATTAAGTTGTTTGTTTTACCTACTTGAACACATCTTTTTTAGTGTCCAAAACTTCGGCTTGTTTTTTCTTTTCCCTGTTGCGGGCAATAATTTCTTCAACAAACACAACAATTGCCATAAAACACACGAAAATGAAAATTTGCCAAAAATTGCTTGTCAATTTGTCACGCATAAGATAGGCAAACAAAATGATGAAAGGCAGGCAACATAAAATTGTGATTGCAACGCGTTTACCAACTTTCAATATTTTTTTATACATTTCATTCCGTGTATTTATTGGTCTCATTATTCCTCCACAACTGGTTTCCTTGCTTTTGCACGCCATTGATGGTCTAATATTCGTTTCCTAATACGGATGTTTTGTGGGGTTACTTCCACAAGTTCATCATCGGCGATAAATTCAAGTGCTTCTTCCAAAGTCAAAGGTTTGATTGGTGTAAGTTTAAGTGCCTCGTCACTTGAACTGCTTCGGGTGTTTGTAAGTTGTTTTTTCTTGCACACATTAACAACAATATCTTCACCTTTTGGGTTTGCGCCAACAACTTCGCCCATGTAAACCTTTTCACCTGGGCCAACAAGCAACCTACCGCGACCTTGCGCATTGAACAAACCATAAGTGATTGCTTCACCTGTTTCATAACTGATTAAAGAGCCAAAGTTACGCCCTTCAATGTCCCCTTTGTAAGGTTGATAACTGTCAAACACGAAACTCATAACACCTTCACCGCGTGTGTCAGTAAGCATTTGTGACTTGTAGCCAAACAAACCACGGCTTGGCACCAAAAATTCCAAACGCATACGGCTACCGATTGGGTGCATACTAACAAGTTCACCTTTTTTAACGCCCATGCTCATCATAATTGAGCCGACGCTATCTTCCGGCACATCGATGACAAGTTTATCAATAGGTTCACATTTCACGCCATTAATATTTTTGTAAAGCACACGTGGACGGCTAACTTGGAATTCATAACCATCACGGCGCATGTTTTCAATAAGGATAGATAGGTGCATTTCGCCCCTGCCACGAACTTTGAATTGGTCGGCTGTGTCACCATCGCTAACTTGCAACGACAAATCTTTAACTGCTTCTTTGTACAACCTGTCTTTAAGGTGACGGCTGGTTACAAACTTGCCTTCCTTGCCTGCAAACGGGCTGTCGTTAACCATGAATGTCATTTCAACACTTGGTTCACTGATTTTGACAAAAGGCATTGCATCCATTTCAGCAGTTTCGCTGATTGTGTCACCGATTGTGATGTCTGGCAAACCAGCAATACACACAATGTCGCCCGCTGTGCCAACTTCAATTGTGTCACGCTTTAAACCATCAAAGTTGAAAAGGTTAACTGCCTTACCTTGATATCTTTTTGTTTCGTCAAAAAAGTTTTTAACATAAACAGTTTGGTTCAGTTTAAGTGTGCCAGTTTCAATTTTACCAACTGCAAGTTTACCCAAATAATCGTTTTGTTCAGTGCTGGAAACAAGCATTTGGAAAGGCGCAGTTGTGTCCATTTTTGGTGGGTCGATGTAATTTACAATTGCTTCAAACAATGGGCGCATATCTGTGCCTAATTTGTGGTAATCAGTTGTTGCAACACCAGTGCGCGCACTTGCGTAAATGATTGGACACATGAGTTGCTCGTCAGTAGCGTTAAGGTCAAGCATCAATTCAAGCACTTCGTCCGCCACCACATCAAGACGTGCGTCCGGGCGGTCAATCTTATTGATGACGATTATAACTTTTAAATTCAATTCCAACGCTTTTTCAAGCACAAAACGGGTTTGTGGCATCGGGCCTTCAAAAGCATCAACAACAAGCAAAACACCGTCAACCATTTTTAAAACACGCTCAACTTCGCCACCGAAGTCAGCATGCCCTGGGGTGTCCACAATGTTGATTTTTGTGTTGCCAAAAAAAGCGGAGCAGTTTTTACTTAAAATTGTGATTCCGCGTTCACGCTCCAATGCGTTGGAGTCCATAACCCTGTCTTGAACTTCCTGGTTGTCCCTAAAAACACCGCCTTGTTTTAATAAGGCGTTAACCAAACTTGTTTTGCCATGGTCTACGTGGGCTATGATTGCTATGTTTCTAATATCCATAATTTAATTTTGTCCTTTTTAGTCGATTTAGTAAAAGTATAGCCACTGGCAGGTTGGTGTAACAATTCTGCCAACAAATATTTTTATGTGTTAAATTAAAACACGAAAAGAAAATTACTATTCTTTTAGAATAACTAATATATTAACACATACACATGCAAAAAGCAAGAGATGATAAAAAAATTGCAAAACTTGTTTTATATTGGTTTCAAAAAGTTGGCAAAACGAAAACGAAGAATTGTATCATAAAGCAATATTTAAACAACATAAATTCCAATGAAACACCATTATTTCTTAGGTAAATGAACATATTTTAAGCGGTATTGTTTAAATTTAAGGCAAAAACACCGCAAAACATCTATTTTTAAGGCATTTACACCGCAAATTTGCTTGAATTAAGTTTAATTTAGTTGATTTTTAGGCATAATTTTGTTAGTCTATAATTAAGTAAGGGGTTTAAATAATTGTCGACCCTTATAAAAAGGAGAAAATTATATCCTAAAAGCGATATAAAACCTCCTTTTGCTTGCTGAAATGCAAGCATTTATCAATTAAAAAGGAGAAAATTATGAACACAA
Organism: uncultured Clostridia bacterium; assembly: GCA_934772045.1. Classification (GTDB taxonomy): domain Bacteria; phylum Bacillota; class Clostridia; order Christensenellales; family UBA1242; genus Onthoplasma. The sequence goes on along the minus strand of CAKVMH010000003.1, from coordinate 16,493 downwards.
TTAGCGCAGGAGAATTTATCAAACAAGTTGCTGAAGCAACAGGTTATTCACAAGTTCAAGTTAAGGCAATCCTTAATGCTGCTGGTGAACAACTTAAAGCCAACCTCAAGGCTGGTAAGGAATGCCACTTCATCGGTTATATGAATTTTGGCATTAAACAACGCAAGGCTCAAACAAAACTTAACCCATTCACAAAAGAAAAGGTTAAAGTTCCAGCTTGCAAAGTGCCAACAGTTAAGTTGAGCGCATCCTTCAAACAATTGTTGAAGAAATAATTTTTAACTATGAAAGCCACCATCAATGGTGGTTTTTTCATGCGTAATTGAATTTGTGTTTAATGATATTATTCTTATCTTTGCATTACCCTTTCATTTCGATTTTAAATTTAATAAGCCGATATTGACAATAGTTTAAAGTGTGATATAATTTACGACATGAATAACTATGAAAGATTTTATTATGAAACAGACATCGCCATTAAATTGATGTACAACTTTTTAAATTCTGACTCACAAAACCATGAACACGGCGCGAATAAAGTTTTAAAAACACTTGAGCAATTAAAAATTGACCCTGCATCATTAAGGTTCTCGCTAACATCTTTGATTGACATCACAAGTTTTGCTTTAAACAAGGAAAAGATTGAACATCAAGTTAACTTTGACTGGGACAATTACAAAGCAGAAATAACGTCAAAACTCAATAATTTTGAAAAAAGATATTCAAAAATTCCATATTTTAAAGAGTGGTTACAAGTTAGCGATTGTGCTGAAAAATACAAAACAGAGCATGCAAAATTCTGGATTAAAAAAGTGCGAGATGCATTTCTACATGGCAAATTTGAACTTGATTACAGCAAAAACAGTCCATATAGTGAGATAAAAATAAATCAAGGTTCGGCGACAAGAACAGATGTTAGTATCAAAATTTACGAGCCAGGGTTAACTGAGTTTATTGAGGACAATTTTAGAAACATTTACAACGATGGCTGTGGAATTAAAGATTTTTACACCTTTTTAGAATACCCTGATGTAAACATAACCAATTTTGATTCACTTGAAAAATATATAAAAAGTGTAATTGTAAGAAGATACACTATAGACTATGATAACTTTACATATGATGGCATTACATTTAATTCTGCCGACGGACAGAAATTTAAACCATTGATTATTCCAAGACAAGTGACTGAAATATCAGGAAGCACCCCGAAAACGCCCGATTTTTTAGTTCAATCTGGGTATACATCAACATTGAAACCTGAAAAAGCCAATTTACTTGCAAAAATAATTGATAAAAAATCCGGCTACATTTACAATTCAGGCAGGAAAAAGGATATCGTTCACAAATTTTTTTCAAATTATAGTTTTACTAATGAATCAATCAATTCACTTTTGCAAGAAATTGTCAGCGTAAATAATTACGTTTATTTCGCAGTTGACCAAAAATGTGTTCCTAAATCTAACTATAAAAAATCCTTTGCCCTTATTGACTATTTTAAAGATAATTTAAAACCAACATTTACACTTTTGCAATTATATAGGTTTTCATATAGGTTGCAAAACAGCAACTTTAAACCAATTGATTACACTAAGTTGGACTGCGAAAAATTGTTCTTAAACCTTACACCTGAATTAATGGATGATAGGATAACCAAAACTTTAGAAAAGTTACCAAGCGTAACTAGAAAAGAAGCAACTAACAGAGCTTACATAGAGGTTATCCGCGACGCACTCGCCCACGGAAATGTAACCTTAGAAACAAGGCTCAATGAAGATTTGTCAACTATGGACAAAGTTTTCGTGTTCACCGACGCTTGGACGGACAAATTAGGCAATTACACAGAAACTAAGTTGGAAACAAATGTAGGTTGCTTAGAATATCTTTTCACTGAAATTGATAAAGATTTAGATTTCCTACCATATAAAGATTTAGACATTTAAAAAATCTTTATGAAAAAATGTCTACAAGCATTCAGCAAAACAAGTTTTTGATATGCTTTAAAATATAATTTATTAAAAAATCCCGCCAGACAAATTAGCAATTAAAAAACTAAAGTGTTCACACACTTAAAAGTTAGTTTTGCGATAAATAGCATGAAAAATCACCTGCACAACAGGTGATTTTTTTATTTAACTAAACTAATCAAATTCGCGAGTTTACACCAAGTGTGTAAATCTATTTGTTTTCACTTTTTTCGTTAACTTTTTCCAAAAACTCAGCTAAATGTTCTTCTTTAAGTTCGGTGTACATATTTGGGAACAATTTCGTACATAAATCTTGCCTATAATAGAATGTTGCCATTTTAAAATATTTAGCATTAGCATCTTCTTGGCTGTATGTGTAAAATTCACTGTTCGGGTCTTCAACTGTGTCTGGGTTGATATATATAATGTCATTTTCAGTTGAACATTCAACTTCATCATTAAATGTTAAATGCCTAATTTCATATCTATCTTGTTTACACGATTGACCACATAATTCCTCAAATCTGCCGTTGGCAACAGGTGTATCAACATATGAAATCATTGAAATCACAGGTTTACCCTGCTCACTGCCTGCAATGGTGAATACATTGTCCATATAACTATTAGAAATTAAATTCTTTATAAAACTATTTTGCAGTAATTTATAAGTTTCAATTGCAATTTTGCCATGCCTTACAATCTCTGGATTTTTATAAATTGACAATATGTCGTTCATGTAAAAGTTTTGCCATACTTTTGAATTATACAAAATGTGGTACTCCGCCATCTCTTGGTCTGTTAATGTGTATCGGATTATGTATTGGTCGTAATATGCGTTTGTTGGGTCGGTTATGTAGGTTGCTATGTACAAATTGTTTGGCTCTTCATCCAACACATAGGCGTTAGTTTGACACTCAATTTCTCCTGAACGAATTTTGTTTACATCTATGCCTACGCTGTCCCAAAATTTGGTTGGGTGTGAGTAATAATCGGTGTAATCTTGTTTTGCAACATTTTCTTGTATCTTTTGTGTTAAATTGACATAGTAGTCGTTATTGAACATCGCTTGTATGATTGGTGAAAATTTGCTGTAATCTACATCAATGATTGGTGGTTCATCAACTGAAGAACTGTCTATGTTTGAACTGTCTTCATATTTTGAACTACTATTTTTAGCTGGGTCGTCAACCGCTGTGCTACTGTCACATGCTGTAACAGTTACACCAATGACACCTGCAAGCACCAAACCTGCCAACCTTTTCCATGCCTTTGGGCTGTGCTCTTTATTCATAATTCGCCCTAAAACGCGGTTTAAAAATGTTCCTTTGCTTTCTTTTTCGTCCATTTAACACCTCTTTTAAAGTATTTATTTGAGAAAAACACATTTATTTAATAATTATTTAATTAATAAAAAATTGAGATAAATGCATTTTACTTATCTCAACTTTATCACAATAAAATTATTTTGTCAAGTCTAGTACTTATTGTCAGTCATTTGTACATTTCTTCTGCCATCATAATAATAACATTGGGTATATGTTATAGCATTTAAAATCTTGCCCCCTAAAAAATGATAGTTTGTGCTGTTGGAACCAAAAGTGCAACGTTCATAAGTTTGTGTAACAGTTGCTCCGGCATAAGATGCTGGGCCAACACCATAACAATAGCCTTTGCTTACTTCAGTTCCATGCTGTAATGTTGCAGATATTAAACAATTGTCTATTTTAACTTTATTGTTGCCATTATCTGAAATCTGCCCATATAAACCACCAAAATACCTAATACTTGTTGACTTGCCAACACTAACTATAGAACTATTCGTTACACTGCAATATGAGAATTGGGCAGTTGGCCACTTTTCATTGTCAACTTGTGTAACATCTGTGCGAGTTGTGTAATTGCCATTAATCCAACCAACCATTCCTCCAGTTAGGATTTCGTTTGCTTTGCCATATGTTATATTAATTTTTGCGTTATCCACAGTGCAGTTATCAATTGTCAAATCACCTTCAGAATAGCCTACCAATGCACCAACTCCCAAAAAATGCCCAGATTCTTTATTGCTTGAGCCAATTGATATTGTAACATTGTCAAGACGCAAGTTTAAAATTGTGGCACAATCAACAAAGGCAAAAAAACCATAAGCATGTCTAGTTGATCCAGCATCGTATCTGTAATAGTTATCAGCAGGGTTTGTTATTTTAAAATTTGAAATAGTGTGACCTTGGCCATCAAATTCCCCCTTGAAAAAATAAGTAAATTTCGCACTGGTGCTACCATATGATTTTCCTATAGGATCCCACTCATTCCCAGTAAGATCTATATCTGCAGTTAATTTTATTGTTTCTCCAGCATAATCCTTACCTCGATTTACATTTTCTCTAAATGCTGACAATTTACTTTGGGTATCAATAGCCGTATAGCTTCCACCGCCACCTATGTCGTTGCCATTGTCAATTGTTATGTCTTTGCCCATAGTTGCAAATGAATGTTTTGTGTTATCTAATGTATAGTCGAAAATAACACTTTTAGGTGTAACTGTTACAAGTGCGCCAAACTTGCCTTGTTTTCCAGTTGAGGTGACTTTAATTTTTGGTTGCAACTTTTCAATTGTGTCGTCTTCTAGTGTTATGTCGTCAATCACTTCGAGTTTTACAATTGAATTGTTGCCGTATATGTACTGCGCGCTAGTTATTTTGTTTGGTGCTTTATTAAATGCAATTGCAAGGCCTAAAATAAGCACTGAAAAAGCAACACAACACATTGTTAGTGTCAGTGTCAAAACAAACCTTTTACTTTGGAATAAATTCATTTTCATAAAAATATTTTATCACAAACGTTTACAAATATCAAAATGAAACAAATAAAAACTTTAAATTTTAATCAATAAGATTATTTTTATTTTACGAGTTTTAGCTCATTGCTTAATAATTAAAACTTGTATTAAGCATTAATAAAGTTTATGGTTTATTTGTTGCGATTTTTACAGTTTTGTGCTATTGTTTAAATGTAATTGCAATATTCGTTGTTTATTTGCGATTTTATTTCACTTTAAATGTAAAAGGTGAAAGCAAAATGTCTGCCAAATCAATGGTTTGCAATACATATGGTTTTGTATACCTATCAAATTGATGTAATTAAAATGTGGGCGTAGAAAGCTAAATTTAAAACTATCAAACAAAGGAAAGGAAAATATGTTAGAAATTAAAGTAAAATACTTTACAGATGTTGAACCTATTAAATTCATTGAAAACAAAAGTGACTGGTACGACTTACGCTCGGCTGAAGATGTTGAATTAAAGGCTGGCGAATTTAAAATTATCAAATTAGGTGTGGGCATTAAACTGCCAGCAGGTTATGAAGCCATTGTTGCACCACGAAGCAGTACCTTCAAAAATTTTGGCATTTTACAAGCAAACAGCATTGGCGTAATTGATGAAAGTTATTGTGGCGACAATGACCAATGGATGTTCCCTGCCCTTGCCATGCGCGACACAATTATACATAAAAACGACCGCATTTGCCAATTTAGGATTTTGGCACATCAACCTGTGCACAAAGTTGTCACTGTTGAACACCTTGACGCAACCAATCGTGGCGGGTTTGGTTCAACCGGCAAACAATAAGCTTAACTAATTGTATGTGTGAAAAACTGGAATTGAATATAAGGCAATTTTCTTACGCAAACATGTTTTGTTTTTAAACTCAATAAACCAATTTTTTGCCCTGCTCGTAAATTTAGTTTGTTATTAACACGATAAAGAAAACCATCAAATAGTTTGGTGGTTTTTTAATGCAAAAAAGCAACCTTACGGTTGCTTTTTTGTGTACAAATCACATTGCAGAAATCAGTGATTAGTTTAACATCTCACAAATGTAATTGTTGAAATTAACTAATTTTACTAATCTCCAATACAACAGCTGAATCTCCTGTATCCTTATAAATTTGAAATTTATAAGTTGCGCCGTTATCAGTTGTTACTGTCCAACTTCCTTCTTTACCAAATGCTTTATAAATATCGTTTGCACTTAAGTTCTTTAAGTCAGTTTCAGATATATCGCCAAATGTAACATTCCACATGCCTTCATATAATTCAGCATTAGAAAGGTCACCAGTGGCACGTTTAACTATGCCAGATTCTTTTGACGTCAATGTAATTTCGCCATAAACATCATTTTTGATTGAAATTTCCAAAGGTTCTTTAACGACAGGTTCTAATCTTACGATTGTCACATTTGCTGTATATGCTGTAGTTGTTTCGTTACGCTTAAGTTCATCGTTACCACTCAATGTGATAGCGTCTGACTTTTCTACGCCAGCTACAACCTTTGTGTATGACAACCATGCCAAAGTTTCAGTCCCTGCGGTTAAACTTGATGTATTAAGTTTGAATGACCATTTAGCATTTTCACGGATGATGTAGCTGTTTTCATTTAACATAACGCCATCTTCAGCATTGTAACTAACATCAGTTAATGATACTTTAGTTCCTGCAACCCATGTCATCTTGTAAGCGGTGAAGAATTCAATTTTAATGTATTTTTCAGCTGTAATCTTGAAGCTTACATCTTGGCTTGGGTAAGGTATGCTTTCTTTTGCACCCTGTGCTTGAACAACCCAGTTTGCAGTAGCGGAATCTTTATCATAAATGCTTACTAATTCATACTTATTGCCAGTTGCGCTTGTTGGGGTTGCACTTACAATTGCTAAGTAGTAAGTTAAACCAACTTCTGCTTTAACAACTGTTGTGATTAAGCCATTAGCCTTAGTTTGAATACCAGAAATTGCAATTGTATTTACACGATTTTCATCACGATTTGCGTCGTCTGCTGTTGCAAACTCAGCCAATACAAGTTGAGCACTGCTTGTTTCAGGTTGAACAATTGAAATTTCAACTGTGTAGGTCTTTTCATAGTTCGCAGTGTATGTGCGGTTACCGATAGAACCTTTTGCAATTGTAACTGTCTTTTGTTTTTCCGTGCCATTTGAACCTGTCCAACCTGTGAACCTGTAACCAGATTTTGTAGGGTTATTCAAGGTAAATGTTGCAGTTTCAATTGTGTATGTGCTTGGGTTTGCTGTTGCAACTGTGCCGTCATCCAAGTTGTAAGTTATTGTGTATTCAATAATTGTCCATTTAGCGGTCAATTTGAAGTTACCATAACTATTTGCTGGGATTGTGACTGTGTTGCCACTAACTGTGGCTTTGCTTGTGCTTGCAGTGTTAGTGACTGTCCAGCCTGCGAATGTATAACCTTTACGTGTAGGTTCATTCAATGTGAGTGTTTGTGCAGTTGCAGAAACATCGTAAGTTGTTGGGTTACCAGTTGCAGGGGCTGTGCCAGAAGCATAGTCGTAACTGATTGTGTAACCAACAGCATTAATTGTGAATGACCTTGTAACGCTGTCTTTAAGGTTGTTTTTACCAGTGATTGTAACTGTCGCTGTACCAACATTTGTATTGCTAGCGTAAGTTACGTCGAAGTTATCACTGCTAATAACTGTTGAACCAATTTTAACTGTTACATTAGGTTTTTGAGCACTGCCGTTGAAGTCTACACTTGTGTATGCCAAGTCAACAGTAACTGTAACACCTGTTGCTGGGGTTTTGATTGAAGTTTGAACAATCTTCCAGCTGATTGTTTTGTTTTCAATTGAACCGTCACTCCATGTGTAGTTCTTGCTGTCTTTCAATGTCAATACAACATTGTATGTGCCAACATTTGTTGCACTTTCGGTTGAGCCTGTTGCAATGCTTGTGCCAGTAGGAACTGTCACACCATGTGCTTGAGCTACACCTAAGTAAGGTTTATCTGCTGGGCTTGTTGGGATTGCAATCGTTGCAGGAGTAATACTCCAACTTGCACTGCCTGTTGAGCCAGCGTAATTGCCTTTACCAGTTATTGAAATTGTGTAATTGCCAACTTCAATTGCACTTGTTGTGCCTGAAATTGTGTAATCAGTGTCAACCTTAACTGTTGTGCTACCGTCTTTAACCACGATAGTTGGGGTTTTGGTTGTGCCATTGTAAATGTAAGATTTTTCTGTAACTGTCACTGTGAATGTAACTTTCCTTGCAGTGATTGTTAATGTACCATTTGCACTAGTAATCTTGTAGTTGCTTGATACATCTTTATTGTTTGCATCAAGAACTTTTACATTGCTAAGTGTGTTTGTTGTGCTACCAACATTTGTGATGCTACCTGAAACTGTGTAACTCAATGTGTGACCGCTTACAAGTTTTGTTGTGCTTGTTACGGTTGCACTGTTCTTGGTTAAAGGTGTGCTGTCATAAGGTTTGCTTGCACTGTCAGCAGTAACTGTGATTTCCCTTACGGTGATTGAGAAACCTTGTGTGTTGCCTGCCAAAGTGTAGTTAGCAGTTTTAGCTTGACCACCAGTAACTGAACTTAAAGTTGCAGTTGCAGTGTAGTTGCCAACTGTTGATTGTGCGCCACTAACTGTGATGTTAAGTGTTTCGCCTGTAACACCTTCCGCTGTTGCAGTTGGAGCATGTGATGCGCCGTCGTAAATCCAACTTAAAGTTGAACCCCATTTAACTGTTACAGTCTTTGTTAAGATTGACCAGTTAACGGTTACACTTGTGGTCTTACCGTCGCTCCACTTGTAGTTAGCGGTAGGTGTAAATGTAGCAGTGTATGTGCCAACATTAATTGCACTTGTTGTGCCCGCCAATGCAAGTTCGTTAGAATTGTAGTTATTCCAACTTGGTGATTGTGCTTTGCCATTGTATGTTAATGTGCCATTTTGTGTAGGAACATTTGCAATGGTTGCACGTTCAATTGTTACACTGACTGTCTTATCTGCAGGTGCAGAATAGTTTTTGCTATCCGTAGGTGCAAATTTAACTGTGATTGTGCCACTGCCTGCTTTTACACCATTGATTGTGAATGTGTAAGTTGTATTAGCTTCCACTGTTTGAGTGTAGCTTTCTGCAACTGTTACATTGCTTGTGTTGTTAGAAGTGATTGTAAATGTACCAGCAACTGAAGCTTTATAACTTACTGTTGCGGTTTCACCATAAACAACTGTTGCTTGTGAATCTACGGTTAAGATAACGCTTGCTGTGCCAATGCTCCAGTCTTGACTTAAATTGCTTGGCAATTGATAGTTGCCAGCTTTTGTACCAGTTAAGCCTGAGATTGTTGCAGTGTAGTTACCAGCTGCTGAAGCAGTTGTTGTGCCTGTGTAACTGAATGCCACACTGTCGCTGTTTACAAGGTTACCAATTGTAGCTTTCACTTCATGTGAATTGCCATCATAACCGAACGATACAACATTCGGCCATGTAGCTGTAACTGTGCGTTTATTTACAGTTAAGCTTGCTTTCACATATTTGAATGTGTAGTTTGTTGCAACGCCACCAGAAACTGTGATGTCGTATGTGCCAACATTGCTAAACTTAGCGTAACTGCATGTTGCGGTAGGTTTTGTTGTTAAAACTGACTCTGTTTCGCTGTTTACAAAACCAGTGATTGTATAAGTGTAACTTGGTAAGTTATCCCCATATGTTACTGATTTATTTTCAGCGGTAACAGTCAATTCAACTTTATCTATCTTCAATGTTGCAGAGCCTGTCACATCTTGGTAACCAGCTTTGCTTGCCTTGTAGTAGATTGTTGTTGTGCTTGCATTTGTTGCTTTTGCAATTGCGTAATCAGTGTTTGCAGTTGCACTTGATACAGCGGTTGTGCCGTATGAAGTTGTTGTGCCATACACGATTGCTACGCCTGCAAGGTTAGATTTAACTTTAATTGCCTTTTCGTTGCCGTCGTATGCGCCAGATTCATTTGTAACTGTAATTTCAAACGAACCAGCGGTGACTTTAACTTTAAATGTTGCAGTTGCTTCATTGTAGTTTGTTGTTCCAGCACATTTAACTGTGATTGTTGCTTCGCCAGCAGTTGTGCCAGCTGTAACAGTGATTGTTCCGTTAGCAATTGAAGCTGAAGCAATGTTATTGTTGTTTGAACTTACGCTTAATGTCCCGCCATGGCTTGAACTTGCTGTCCTTGTACCAGTGCTTGGGTAAGTTAAGTTCATGTCAGCGGTTGAATTTAATGTCACACTGCATGTTGCTTTACCAACTGTAAGTGTGTAACTTGCCGTTTTGGTTGCGTATGTGTAATTTGCGCCGTCAGTAACTGTCGCGGTGATTGTAGCACTGCCTGCGCCTACAATTGTTACATTGCCGTCTGCGTCTACTGTCGCAACATTAATGTTAGAACTCTTGTATGTTACTTTACCGTCACCAGTGTTGGTAAGTGTGTTATTAAATGTACCGTCGCCATATGTCTTGCTAATTGAGCTTTGTGCGAAACTTATGCTTGCACTTGCTTTGTTAACTTGAACTGTGATTGTAGCGTCTTTTGTTACTTTACTGTTGTCATCTGTTGCACGCACTGTCAAAGCGTAACTGCCCGCTGGGGTGCCTGCCTTAACTGTGATTGTTGTGTTAGAATTTGTGAAGTAACCACTATCATTTCCAGCAGTGATTGCATAACTGTAACTGCCTGTGCCGTTTGTTGCCCCTGTGAAGTTAGCAGTTTTTGCCTCTGTTGGGTTGTAAGTTGAGCTAATTGTTTGATCGTTGAATGTAATTGCATTTGCTGACCAGATTGCGAACACTGTGTGATTGCTTGCGTTTGTCACAGATGTTGTACTTTCAACTTTTGTTCCATTCTCTTTTGCTGTATACCAGCCAGCGAATGCGTAACCTGTGCGAGTTGGAGTTGGAAGTGTGCCATAGGTTGAACCATATGTAACACTCTTAGTAGCTGTTGCGCCCGTGCCTGTCCAGCCAGTAGTTGCAGAGATTGTACCACCATTTGCGTCTGCTGTGACAGTGTAGTTGTTAACTGTCCAATTTGCGGTTAAGGTTGTGTTTGCTGTGCCGAAAGTGAACTGACTGCCATAGTAAACTGGTGTTGTTCCACCAACTTTCCTAATGCAAACATCCTTCAAGTCGAAGTCAATTGCAATGTCACCTTTTGCTTGTGCCAAGTTGCCTGTGTAAATTTCTAATTTAGGTGCCACTGTTTTTGTTGTACCGTTATAATCTAACGAAGCGTTAAATGTTTGAACTAAGGTTACTTCAACCCAGCCGTCAGTAACAGCGCTGAATGATTTGCTTACAACGCCAGTGTAATAGTCGTTATCAAGCCTTGCATGACGGAATGAAATTGTTGCGTTGCTCAAAGTGTTAACCCTTACTTTGAATGTAAGTTGATATTGTGAACCAGCTTCAAAACTGTAACCAGGGTAACGCACATACCACCATGTGTTAGCGCTTGGAACTGCGGTTGAACCAGCGATTTTGGTGTAACCGTTTTTGTCTGTTACGGTTAAGCCACTCTTAGCACTTGGTGTGGTTTGTGAGATTGTGCCCACAGAACCAGATGCGCTGTCAGTTTTGCTTACTGCCCAGCCATTGAATGTGTTACCTGTGTGGGTTGGCACATCTAAATTATATTTGTAACCTTGAATAGCGTTCATTGTTACATCGTTTGTTGAGCCAAGGTAACTGCCACCATTGGTTGCCACTGTAAGCTGTGTTACAACAACAGTCTTTTCGCCAACTGCGCCAGTGTCGTTGTAGTTTGCGCTAGTCGATTTAGCACGAACATAAACTGTCCTGTTGCCGGTAGATTTGGTAATTGTGCTGTTGTAGTTCACACCAGATGAAGCGCTTGTGTAGGTTGTGCCGTCAATGCTAATTTCGTAACTTGTTGCGCCTGTAACTGTTGTCCATGTTACAACGCCAGAAGTTGAAATTGTCACTGTAGGTGCACCCATTGAAGCTTTGCCGATTGTCCAAGTTGCATTCTTAGCAGTTGTTGTGCCATCACTCCAAGCATAGTTTGCTGTTGGGGTGAATGTGGCTGTGTAACTGCCCGCATTTGAGCCTTCTGTTGTTCCACCGATTGTTAATTTAACTGTGTCGTAGTTGTTCCATTCAGGTGATTGAACAGTGTTGTTGTATGTCAATGTACCTTTTTGTGTTGGAAGAACTGCGGTTTTTGCACGACCGATTGTGAAGGTGAATGTCTTAGCTTGGGTTGTGTCGTCGCTCCATGTGTTGTTTATTGCGTCTTTCAAGCTTACTGTCACTGTTTGACTGCCTGCATTTGTGCGTGTGTTACCTTTGATTTCTACATACGCCTTAATGCTTTCCCAGTTTGCAGGAAGGTAAGTTTGTTCACTGCCAGTATAAGTGAAGGTTGATGTGTTTGCAGTTGGAACTGCAATACCACGAGTTTTAATTGTAAATTCAACAGTTTTACTGCCAGTGTAGTTTGTGTTGTTAACTGCTGTGATTGTCAGTTTTGCTGTGCCAACATTAGTGTTGTCAGCATAACTGTAAGTGAAGTGTGTGCCAGTTGTTAAGGTTGTGTTGCCAGCCTTTAACGCTACGCTTACTGCAGGGGTAGGTTTGATTGCTGAACCTGTGTAAGTTTGTTCACCAATTGTTGCGATGCTTGCATTGCTTAAATTGAATTTAGCAATTGACCAGCTGACTGTTACATCAGCGGTTGTGTCATCGCTCCATTTGTGGTTAGCATCAAGTTTGAACACTGCACTGTAATCGCCAGCGTTTGTTTCTTCAGTTGTACCGCTTGCCAAAGTGTAACCAGCATTACTTGCGAATGTTACACCAACTTGAGCACTACCATTGAATGTCAAACCTTGCTTAGCACTTGGTTTTGTTACACCAAGCCTGTTGATTGTCAACTTGCCTGCAACATAAGTTATTGCATAGTTAGCGGTTGTGTCAGTACCGTTAGTACTGCTTGTTTTAATCACTGCACCACTTGGTGTGATTGTGCCAGCTGTTGTCGCATTTGATGTGCTTGCTGTGAGTGTGATACCGGTAAGCACTTGGCTGTTTACTAAGCCAGTTGCTGTAACTTGGTCAACACCTGTTGCAATGCTTGAACCGAATGTGATTGTCTGTGCTTTTGCAGTGATTGTCAAACTTGCTTTTGCGATGTTCCATGTGATTGTCTTTTTAGCATATGTACCATCACTCCAAGCATAGTTTGCTGTTGGCTCCGCATAAGCGGTAATACCGTCTTGCGCATTAGTTGCTTTGACTGTGCCTGTAAGTGTCACATTTGTGCCTGTAACACCAGTTTGTTCAACGCCGGTGTAAGTCCTGTTTGTCGCTGTGTAACTTGCAGTCTTAGCGCGGTTGATTGTGAATGTCAAAGTCTTAGCTGTTGTTGTGTTGTCGCTCCACTTATTGTTAGCTGTGTCTTTCAATCTTACTGTCACAGTATAACTGCCTGCATTAGTTTGCTTATTGTTGCTGATATTTACATAAGCACTAATATTATCCCAGTTTGCAGGAAGGTAAGTTTGTTCACTGCCATTATAAGTGAAGGTTGTTGTGCTTGCAGTTGGAACTGCAATTGCACGTGTTCCAATTGTGAATGTTGTTGAAGCTGTTGTTGGGGTGTAATTGTTGATGTTAGCTTTCCCACCTGTTACACCAAATGTTGCTGTAATTGTGTAACTGCCAACATTGATTGCACCACTCACTGCTGTTGTCCCATTCTTAATTGAGTAAGCGATAGTAATTGTTTCACCACTGACTGCGCCGGTTATGGTTGCAGTTGGGCGTTGTGCACTGCCTGTGTAAGTGAATGATGTTTCATCCCAACTTACTGACAATGCTTTTTTGTTGACTGTAAGTTTGTAACTTACTGTCTTGGTTGCATAGCTGTAATTTGTGCCGTTTGTTACTGTTGCAGTGATGGTTGTTTCGCCAGCACCAACAATTGTAACCTTGCCAGCATTATCAACTGTTGCAACGCTTGTAGCTGAACTTGTGTATGTAACTGCACCGTCACCAGTTTTTGTTAACGCATTTGTGAATTGTGCGTCGCCATAAGTCTTAGTTAAGGTTGTTGTTGCATAGCTTATGCTTCCGCTTAATTGATTAATCACAATTGTGATTGTTGCGGTCTTTTCAACCTTGCTGTTAGTGTCTTGCGCTTTAACGCTGAACCTGTATGTACCAGCAACAGTTGGTGTACCGCTTATTGTTGTGTTTGTTAAGCCCAAACCGTTGTATTTACCACTGCTTGCGCTTACTGACGTGTAACTTGTTGAACCAATGTCTGCACGTGTCACGCCTGTAATGGTGTAAGTGTAACTACCTGTACCATTGCTTGCGCCTGTGAATGTCCCGCTGTATGCAGTGTTGTAACTGCCTGCGGTTAATGTCTGGTCGTTGAATGTCAAACTTGTTGCAGTCCAGTTAGCAGTGTAGTTAAGGTTACCTGTGGTGCCTTTTGCAATTGTCACTGTTGTTTGTGCTGTTGTGCCGTTTGAACCTGTCCAACCAGCAAATTCATAACCAGTCTTTGTTGGTGTAACAAGTGTGAATGTGTCGTTTACTGTGTAACTTGTCTTTTCGCCCGAAATTGAGCCACCGTCCAAGTTATACGTGATTGTGTAGTTAATAATTGAAGCAGTTGATGCGTACGTTGTCGCACTTGTAATTGTTCGGCTGTTTGGTGTTGTAACAGCGGTGTCATTTACCTTTAACACTAAGGTGTTGTACCCTGTGTTTGCTGTTGCAGTTGCCCAAATATGTGTGCCACTTAACACATAAAGGTTAGATGTGAACACTGCGCCAGTTGAACTGCTTGTGCTGTCGTACCTTGTTGTCAAGGTCGTACCTGTACCTTGAGTTCGTGTTACAAGATAAGAACTTATGCTTGCACTTGTTGAAACATTGCCTTGTGCGTCTTTTGCCCAAACATACCATGTTTCGGCATTTGCTTGACCAATGTCTTTTGTGGTTGTTGTTGTCCAACCTGATGCTGATGCTTGAGGTGCAGTTGAACTTGTGGATACAAAGTAACCAGTTACACCCACATTATCAGTTGCTGTGTAGCTGAATGTGTTGTAGTCAACCCTTGTGATTGTTGGGGTTGTAGGTGCCTGACTGTCTACCCTTGTCCAAGTTGCATAAATGTAAATGTTTGCATAATATGCTCCGCTTGCTTCCGCGCTCATTGTGAATGTGCCAGAAGTTGCTGTAACAGTTTTAAGCAATTTGCCAGTTGTGTCTGTGCCAGCGTAAACTTTGATGTTCACAATTGTGTAAGTGTAGCCAGTTGAACTTGCGCTTGCACTGAAACTTAATGCTGAATTATAAGTTCCAGTTGTATTTACAGTCACTGTGCCATAGTTTGCACCCTTTGTTACATTGTAAGTTTTTGCTGTCCAAGTTGCGGTGTAACTTAAATTACCTGTTGTGCCTTTTGCAATTGTAACAGTTGTTTGTGCTGTTGTGCCATTGCTACCTGTCCAACCTGCAAAAGTATAACCTGTGCGTGTAGGGTTAACGAGTGTGAAACTTGCTGTTTCAACTGTGTACCGTGTTGGGTTTGCAGTTGCAACTGAACCACCTGCCAAATCGTAACTGATTGTGTAAGTTACAGGTGTCCATTGTGCATAAATGGTTGTGCTTGCTGTGCCCATCACTGTTGTGTCTTCTACTTTTGTGCCACCTGTTTCAGCTGTGTACCAGCCCTTGAATGTGTAACCAGTGCGCGTTGCTGTTGGCAATGTGCCATAAGCTGTGCCATTTGCAACAAGTTTTGTTGCAGTTGTGCCAGTGCCAGTCCAACCAGCTGTGCTTGCAATTGAACCACCATTTGCATTTGCTGTCAAAGTGAGATTTACAATTGTTTTTAATGTATGGCTGGCTGTTGTCAATGTGAATGTCGCACCACTTGCATAGTAAGTGTTGTTATCATCTGTATCAAACATTGCAACAGGTAATTTGATTGCTATGGAGCCGTTGTAAGGTGTTTTTAATACAGTTAATGAAGTACAACCTGTGAGCATATTACCATTGTGATCACTGTCAAGCATTTGAACATTAAAGCTACTTAAATCAAGGGTTTTGAGTGATGAACAATCTTTGAACATGCTATCCATGTAGCCAGAAGATACACTTAAAGTATCAAAATTGCTTACATCCAAGCTTGTGAGTTTTGAACAATTGAAGAACATATTGCCCATATTTGTTACTTTGCTGGTATCAAAATTGCTTACATCCAAGCTTGTGAGTTTTGAACAATTTTGGAACATATAGCTCATGTTTGTAACTTGGCTGGTGTCGAAATTATTGCCAAATGTTATGCTGGTGAGTGATGAACAGTTTTTAAACATATTACTCATATTTGTTACTTTGCCGGTGCTGAAACTGCTTAAATCTAAGCTTGTAAGTGATGAACCGTTATAGAACATATCGCTCATGCTTGTAACTGCACTTGTGTTGAAACCGCTTAAGTCTAAGCCTGTAAGTAATGAACAGCTGTAAAACATATTGCTCATATTTGTTACTTTGCTGGTATCAAAATTGCTTACATCCAAGCTTGTGAGTTTTGAACAATTGAAGAACATATAGCTCATATTTGTTACTTTGCTGGTATCAAAATTGCTTACATCCAAGCTTGTGAGTTTTGAACAATTTTGGAACATAT
>CAKVMH010000002.1 GCA_934772045.1 uncultured Clostridia bacterium | reverse complement strand
AAACAATCAAAAGAAGGTAAAAGACATCTGGGTATAAAATTAGACAAAGAACAAAAACAAAGGTTAGATGAAATTGGTTTTATTTGGGCTGTTAGGGAAGCTGAATTTGAGAAATTTTATGCTCTTTTAGTAATCTATAAGGAAAAAAACGGTAATTTGCTTGTTCCTAAATCTTTTGTTTGTGATGAAAATGGTAATGAACTAAAAAAAGGCGACAAAAATGGATATAAACTTGGTAAAAAAGTTTCGGATACAAGACAAAGAAAGGATAGGTTAAACAAAGAACAAAAACAAAGGTTGGATGAAATTGGTTTTGTTTGGGATGTTAAAGAGTATTTAAAAGAAAATTCAACTGGCGACACCATAAAATAATTAAACATCTCTTAACTTAAATTTATATAAAAACGATAAAATTAGCAGACTGAGAAAAAGTTTGCTAATTTTTTTTGAAAAGTTTGCAATTTTTGTTGACAAATGGATATAATAGTGGTATAGTAAAAGCGTAAAGGTCAAAGAAAGTCAAATTGTAAAGTTTGACATTCTTATTGGAAAATGCAAAACAAACAAAGTTTGGGCTTTTACATAAAATCAAAACAAAACAAGGTATGTTTAAAAGGGGGATAAGGTGAACAAAAGTGTAAGTGATGTGATTGAAGAATTTATTATGTCAAGTTTAGATGATGACAATTTCATTGAATTGTCGCGCAATGACCTTGCAAAATTCTTTTCATGTGTACCTAGCCAAATTAATTATGTGCTTAACACAAGGTTTACGGTCAATCGTGGGTTTGTGGTTGAAAGTCAACGCGGTGGCAGTGGCTACATTAAAGTTACGCGTGTTAAAGATAGTGATGCAAACTTTTTGAACAACGCACTTAACCTTTGCCGTCAACCACTTAACAGTTTGCAGGCAAATCAAATTGTTGCCAACATGTTGGACAAAAAAATTATAACTGACAGCGAAGCGAACATCATTAAAAGTGCAACTAGCGTTAAAGCATTAAACAACCCTTTGAATATGGACAATACCTTGCGCAGTAATATTATGGCTAGCATTATTTTAGAGCTAATGAAAAGGGGTAAATAAAAAATAATAAGTTTTAATTTATAAATTTAACTAATTGATAACAAAATTATAAAAGGAGATTGAATATGAATAATTGTGATAAATGCGGTAAACCAGCAGTTTACCATTCAACATTAATTGTAAACGGCGTTAGCCAAACGACAAATTTATGCCGTGATTGTGTGGTGAAAGAAGGCGTGTTCAACACTGAGCCAGCAAGCATTTTCGATGATTTCTTTGCGCCTTTTGCAGATTTCTTGCCTTTTGAAAAAGTTGAAAATTTGGTGTGCCCAGTTTGCAAAACCAGTTTAAGAGATTTTAAAGCAAGTTTGCATGTTGGTTGCCCAAATTGTTATGAAACTTTTAGGAACGATTTGAATGCTATGATAAAACGTATTTCTCGTTTTGAAAGCCATAAACCCGAATCAATTTCAAACACAACCAAAACAGTTAAAGATGCCGACAATAAACCTACAAAGCAAAGCAAAATTGATGAATTGCGTGCAGAGATGAAGCAGGCAGTTGCTGAAGAAAGGTATGAAGACGCAGGCAAGTTAAAGAAAAAAATCCAAAAGTTGGAGGCTGAAAATGACTAATATAATTTCAACAAAAATTACTGTTTTCCGCAATTTAAAAGATTATAAATTCATGCCAAAACTTGAAAAGGAAAAGTATTTGGAAATTGAAGCAAAAGTGGACGATGTCCTTAAAGATTTAACAAAAATCAACCTTACAAGCACCAATGGCAACACAATTAACTTTTTAAATCAAAACAATTTGCTTGCTCCGCGTGCTAAGGCTGTATATTTAACAAAGGACAATGTGGCAGTCAATTTATTTGCAGGTGAACACCTTGCGCTAATTGCAACTTGTTACAATTTTGATGAAAAACTGTTTGCAAAGGCAAAAACGGTTTTAAGTGTAATTGAAAATAAACTTAGCATGGCGTACAACGACCAGTACGGTTATTTAATGAGCGACATCAAAAACATCGGCTCAGGCTTGCAAGTTGAAAGTTTGTTGAGCCTTCCATGTTTGGTTGAAATGGGCAAAATTGCTCAGGTTTGCCAAAACATGAAAAATTTGGGTTATCAACTTGAAAAGGTTAATGGCAGTTACTTTAAATTCAGCACGGTTTGCTCACTCGGGCTAACGGCGGAAGAAGTTTTCACCGAGTTTGGCAAAATGCTTACAAAACTTGCCGAACTTGAAATTGAAAGCGAAAAAATGCTTTATGCAACAAACGAAGCAGATGTGACCGACAAAGTTATGCGTAGTTATGCCTTGCTTACAGGGGCGTACCTTGTTGGCTTTGACGAGTTAAAAAACAATTTAACAAACATTCGTATCGGTGTTAATTTGAATATTCTAGATGTCAAACCAAAACAAATTGACGCTATGCAGGCATTGGTTGACGCTAAAATTGACCAGTTTGTAACTCAGCAAGAAAAGTTAGACCTTGCAAAAAAGGTTAAAGAAATTTTAAAATAATTAAAAGGAGATGATATTATGTATAATTTAACGGATTTAGCAAACAGATGTGTTCAAGTTGCGTCTAAAATTGCATCAAATTATGGCAATGAAGTTGGCACTGAGCATATTTTGTATGCGTTGACAAAAGTTGAAAGCAAATCGAGTAGGCTTTTGAAGGCCTATCGAGTTGAACCTGACATTGTGCAACAAGTGTTAGACAGTATGCCGGGTGGTATTCCTAGCAGTGTTGTTGAATTGACACCGCGCACAAAAGAATTGCTTATGATTGCTGGCAGTGTTGCAAAGCGCACCCACAGTGCATACATTTCAACAGAACACCTTTTGGTTGCATTGCTTAGCCAAGACGACAGTTATGCAATCAACATTTTGGCTGGCGTACTCAAACTTAATGTCTATGAAATGCGCAACAAGGCTATAAGTTTAATTGCAAATTCTAATTCTAGCCAAAATAATCAAGAACAAGGCAACTTTAACACTGACGGCTTTGTTCAAGTTGGCAATTTTAATAAAGGCGAAGGCAAAGCAAAACAAGAATATTCAAGCCAGTTGCCACCAGAATTGCTTGAAATGGGTTCGGATTTGACCTTGCGCGCAAAAAATGGTAAAATTGACCCAATTATTGGGCGTGATGCTGAAATTGAGCGTATGATTGAAATTTTGTGCCGTAAAACTAAAAATAACCCAGTGCTTATAGGTGAAGCAGGTGTAGGTAAAACTGCGGTTGTTGAGGGTTTGGCACGCCGAATTGTTGCTGGTGAAGTGCCTGCATTGTTGAAAAATAAAACCATTTACAGCCTTGACATTGGCGGGCTTATGGCTGGCACAAAATATCGTGGCAGTATGGAAGAAAAACTTAAAAATGCCATTGAAATGATAACTCAAAATAAAAATATCATTGTTTTCATTGACGAAATTCACACTTTGGCACAAGCAGGCAGTGAAAAGGGCGAAACCAACCCTGCCGACATGTTAAAACCATATCTTGCACGTGGTGAAATGCAAACAATCGGTGCAACCACAACCGACGAATATCGCAAATACATTGAACAAGACAAAGCTTTGGAACGTCGTTTCCAACCTATCACAATTAATCCACCAACAGTTGAGCAAACAATCGACATCTTGCGTGGGCTCCGTGACAGTTATGAAGCGTTCCACAATGTAAAGATTTCAGATGAAGCAATAAATGCTGCTGCAAATTTAAGTGACCGTTACATTCAAGATAGGTCACTGCCAGACAAAGCAATTGACCTTATTGACGAAGCTTCAAGTAGGGCAAAAGTGAAAAAGAATTACGACAGCCCTAAATTGAAAGAATTAAAGGAAAAACTTAAAAAATTAGAAGCAGAAAAAGACGACGCAGTAAATCAAGAAGATTTTGAACGCGCATCAAAATTGCGTGACCAAGTTGGCAAAACAAAACAAGAAATTGAAAGGTTAAATTCATTGCCAATGACACAAGAAAATTCAATTGCTGTTGTTGGCGAACAAGACATTGCCGAAGTGGTAAGCAAGTGGACAAATATTCCTCTAACAAAATTGACCGAAGGCGAAGCTGAAAAGTTGTTGAATCTGGAAAAGGTTTTAACCGAGCGTGTTAAAGGGCAAGATGAAGCGGTTGAAAAAGTTGCAAAAGCAATTAGGCGTAGCCGTATCGGTATTCGTGACCCTAAACGCCCAATTGGCAGTTTCTTATTCTTGGGCCCAACTGGTGTTGGTAAAACTGAGCTTAGCAAAGCACTTGCCGAAGCGTTGTTTGATGATGAAAATAAGATTATCCGCCTTGACATGAGCGAATTTATGGAAGCACACAGCGTCAGCAAATTGATAGGTAGCCCTCCTGGATATGTTGGCTTTGACGACGGCGGTCAATTGACTGAGCAAGTTCGTCGTAAACCTTATAGTGTTGTATTGTTTGATGAAATTGAAAAGGCTCATCCAGAAGTGTTTAACATGCTTTTGCAAATTTTGGACGATGGTAGGTTGACAGACAGCCATGGTAAAGTTGTAAGTTTTAAAAACACAATCATAATTTTAACATCTAACATCGGTAGCGATAAGTTGTATAAAAACAGTGTTGACCTAGGGTTTAAAGATAATAACGACGCAAGGGAAGACAAACAAGCGACAATGCTTGCCGAACTTAAAAAATACTTCCGCCCAGAACTTATAAACCGTATTGATAACATTGTTGTGTTTAACAAACTTTCAGCACCTGTAATGAAAGAGATTGCTAAGAAAATGCTTGCCGAACTCAACAAGAATTTGCGTCAAAGTGGCGTAGAGTTAAAGTTCACAAACAACACATTAAATTACCTTGTTAAAAATGGTACAAACGACGATTTCGGTGCGCGTCCATTGAAAAGGCTTATCACAAGCAAAATTGAAGATGACTTGGCAGACAAGATGTTAAAAGGTGACATTAAGTCAGGCGATAAAGTTGTGGTAGATTATAAAGACGAAAAACTTGTTTTCCTAGTTAAAGCAGACGACAAATCAACCGACGCCGAAAAGCCTGAAAATGCACAGTAAAAATTTAAACTAAAATGAACCAATTTGTTTTACATCTTTATGGACATGGTTTGTTATTAGTCGTTAATTATAATTAAAAAGTTGGCATAAGTTGCCAACTTTTTTCATGTGTTATTTTAGAATATTTTTAATATTGATATTTTAGAATTAAAGAAAATTTGAAGATTTGTTTTAATTAATAAAATGTACAAAAATTAAGAAAAGACATTATTAATTATTTTTGTGGCAACAATTAAGATATGGGTAAATTTAAAATAATTTATAAAATTTTATTTAAAATGTTCAAAAATTTATTTAAAATAGCATTTTTTGTAGTGTTTTTTATAATTTTTGCAATTTTTATATAAAAATTTTAAATGTGCGCCAAACTTTATATACTTATTCTTGTTTGAAATTTGTTTGTAAGTCTAGAAATTTATTGTTTTGGTGTTATTAAACTTCCGTTTTCAAAATGTTCAACTTTATAATTTTCGTAACAAGGTTGAGTTGCATTTTCAGTTGCAATTACTAAACAATTAGGTTCAATTTGTGAAATTATTTTGTTTGCTAAAAAGGTAGAAGGCTCATCTAAATTTTCAAAAAAATGTTCAAGCAAAATAATTTTAGGTTGGCGGATAATAGCACGCAGTAAGCATATAATTTTTGCTTCGCTTTCAGTTAATTTTTTTGCCTTTTTGTCGATATAATCAACTCCATAAAGGTTAGTAATTTCTGTTACAAGTGCATTACATTTTTCACGTTTAACTTTTCGCATAATTAATGGGTACATTAAATTTACTTTAACAGTTTTATTCTTAAATAGGGTTGGGGTGTAACTAACAAATGCTAAATCTAAATTTTTGTTTTTTATTTTTTTAACATTGACATCATCAATTAACACTTCACCCCAATATGAATTTTTAAATTTTGCAAGGACTTGCATTAATGCAAAACCGCCAGATAAACGGTCGCCCAAAATTAAAGTGTTCCTATCTATTTTTAAATTCAAATTGTACAGTGAATAAAAATCGCTATTATACTTTACACTTAAATTTTTTATTTCTATCATGCTTTAATTCTAACAAAAATTTATTAAAATTTCAATAAATAGCATGAAAAATTCGTATTTTTACTAGTGTTTCTATGTAAATTATAAATAATTTAATTAAAATTTTAAAAAGCCGGCACCTTCGCTGTTTGGGTCACCAGTTAATTTAACACAATTTTTAAGCAAGAAGTTTTTAATTTGATAGTTGCTTATTTGTGGGTACATGCTTTTTAAATCTGCACAAATTCCAGCAATAATAGGGGTGGCAACACTTGTGCCGGACATTGTTGTGTACGGCGTATTTAACGCACAGGAAACCACATCAACAGCTGGAGCAATAAGGTCAGGTTTGTAACCAAAAGTTGTGGGTCCACGGCTTGAAAAGTCTGCCACTTGCATGCTGGTTTCGTCTAGTCCGCCAACTGTTATAATATTAGGGTTGTTACCTGGTGATTTAATTGTTCTTTCGTTGGGTCCGCTGTTGCCTGCGGCTGCCACTATTGTTAAACCTTTGCGCCACAAAGCGTCGGCACCGCGTGACAGAGGGTCACTACTATTTGCAAAATCTGCACCAAAACTCATGCATACGATTGAAATGTTGTACTGTTTGTAATTTTCATAAACCCATTGCATGGCGTCCAAAATGATGTTGCTGTCGCTGGTGCCAGCACTGCTAAGTGCTTTTATCGCAACAATATTTGCCTTTGGCGCAAAGCCAATGTTTTGTTTGTTTAAATTACCATTCCCGCATGCTATGCCTGCAACAAAAGTGCCGTGTCCGTTGTCATCATAAGGAATGTTATTATGGTTCACAAAATCAATAAATTTTATAATTCGGTTTTGCGGAAAAAGAAAATCAAAGTGCGGAAAAATGCCTGTGTCAATAAAACAAATTGTTGTTCCTTTGCCTAGATGCTTTTGTTGTGTAAGTGCCGACAAATTCATGTTGTCCTGTTGCTTTTGCTCGGCACAAACTTTGACACAAGGGTCAATGTATTTAACATAACTTTCGTTTGATAATTTTGCCATTTCAATGTAGTTGACACACATACAAAAACAATTGGCAAAAGGGTATGGTTTAAATTGTAGTTTTTGCTGATTAAACGAGTGTTCCGCTTTGGCGAAATCAAAAACTGAAACAATCACATTTTTGGGTTGTTTCCTAGTTAGTATTGAAACATTGTCAATTAGCAAAGGGTTGATTTTGCTTTTGTTGATTGTATAATTCACAATATATCCTTTTAGTTAAATTCAAGTTAAAATATAAAAAATTTAATTAAAAACATGTTAAAACAACAAAAATTGTGCTTTTTACAGTGTTTTTATTAATATTTTTTAGAATTTTTAGATTATTGTGCGTCAATCGCTTTTATTAGATTTGCAAGCATGTCTTTTTGTTCGTTGTTTAAGAAAGGGGTTAAGGTGGAACTTAAATTATTTAATTGATTGCTATCTAACTTTCCTTGCTGTTTAAGTTTGCTTGCTTCACTTAAAAGATTAGACATCAATTCGTCGTTGCCCATGTTTTTATATTTGTCTATAAGGTCTTGATACTCGCTTGCTTTTTCCTTGTTTTCGTTTAATGTTTTTTCGTTTTCTTTTATAAAAGATTTAAAATCTCTTGGCATAATCACCTCATAGTTAGATATGCTAAATTTTGACATAAAATGACATAATTTTAAAATTTAATAATATTTACACAAATTAAAAATTTTGACATAAATATAATTATGGAATTTGAAGATAGTCGTAACGCAATTTTTTGTGACCCGAATGCTTATGTGCATGGAATGGAACATAAGGAAATTAAAAAGGTGGTATTTGCAGAACCTTATGATTGCTTGCCAACTTTTTATATTGACAATAGCTTTAAAAAGCATAATTGTGATTGTATCCCAAAACCACCCAAACCGCCATGTCTACCCCCAAAGCCAAAACCATGTGCACCACAAATGCCTTTTAATTTTGATTTTAAATCAATGATGCCAATTCTTCTTGGTTTGTTAAATAAAGGTGGTGGAGATATGTCGAAACTGCTAACTAGTTTCACTAATCAAATGCCACAAAATTCAGGCAATGCGCAAACTGGGCAAACAGGTTTTAACATGCAGACATTAATTGAAACTGTTATGAAAAACCCTAAAATGCTTGAAGGAGTAATGTCACTTTTTAAAGGTGGTGGCTTAAAAGGTTTATTCAACAAAAAACAAAAAAACACATCGTCAGGCGAAACAAAACAAACTGACCATGTGATAAAGAATTATACCCGTGTTGAAACATAATGCTTAAAGTTTCACACAATAACAGTTTAGCGCTTAGAATGAAAATCAACAAATCAAAAACGAATTTTAATGTATAAAAAATGTTAAGCCAAAACATGCTTAACATTTTTCTTTTCACTGTGGCGGTAAAGCACAATTTTCCTGCCAATGGTTGTTACAACCTCGGCACCAAGTTTAACTGCCATTTCGGTCAACTCAAATTCAGTTGGTGGGGTAACATTTTCTTGCATGGCAATCTTTATAAGTTCGTGGTCAAAAAGTTGATGTTCAATTTGGCTTAAAACATTTAGTGTAAAACCATCTTTGCCAACCCATACAACTGGTTTTAGTTGGCTTGCTAAACTGCGAAGTTGAACTCTCTGTTTTTTATCTAACATATATTTCTCCTAAAAATTTTTATTTTTTATATTTTTTAATTAAATTTAACTAAAAATTAGCAAATTTTAAACAATTTTTTAAATTTTTTATTAAATTATCTTAACATTGATTTTTTATAAAGGCAAACATAACAAAGGAATTAAATTAAAAATAAATTTCATATTGCAATGCACCAAACACAACTGTATCACCGTCAACGCAACCGGCGTCCTTCAATTTATCGTAAACACCATCTTTTTGTAATCTCATTTGGAAGTAGGCAAGTGACTGACTGTCGTTGAACACAATACCGCGTTGCAATTCGTTTAAATAACCACCGCTAACTTCGTAGACATGTGGGGCAAGCATTTCAATTTTAACACTTGTTGTATCTTTCTTTGCAAGTTCAGTTTGTTCAACTGGAATAGGTTCAGTCTTTGGCAAAGTTTTAAGTTTAACATAAACCTTTTTGATTAATTCGTTAACATTTACATGTGTCACAGAACTGATGGGCACAATTTCAACATCGTCCTTAACATGCTTTTTAAAATAATCAATTTTTGTATTGATGTCGTCAACCAAATCAAGTTTTGTGAAAACGACAATTTGTGGCAATTTGCCTAAGCGGTCGTTGTACTTTTTAAGTTCGTTGTTAATGGTGTTGTAATCGTCGACAATGTCATTGCCGTAATACCCTGACGCGTCAATTACATGAACAACTAACCTTGTGCGTTCAATGTGTGCCAAAAATTCGTGCCCAAGACCGGCACCTTCACTTGCGCCATCGATAAGCCCAGGAATGTCTGCCACAACAAAACTGTCATCATAAATTTTTACCACACCTAAGTTAGGGGTTAAAGTTGTAAATTCATAGTCTGCAATTTTTGGTTTTGCATTTGTGATAACACTAAGTAAAGTTGACTTACCAACATTTGGTTTACCCACAAGGGCAACGTCGGCAATTGTTTTAAGTTCAAGAACAACTTTATACCAATTGGTAACTTCGCCTAACTGGCTAAACCTTGGCGACTGACGGGTAGGGGACTTGAAAAAGTTGTTTCCTTTACCACCGCGTCCGCCCGGCAATGCAAGATAAGTTTGTCCGTCTTCGTACATGTCGGCAAGCACTTGGTCGGTTGAGGCGTCTTTAATGACAGTTCCGCATGGTACTTTGATATAAACATCTTTGCCGTTTTTGCCGTTTTGCAATTTGCCACTGCCACCTTCGCCATTTTCGGCTTCAAACTTTTTTACATATTGGAAATCAATAAGAGTGTTTTTATTTTTATCCGCAACAAAAAAAATTGAACCGCCATTGCCGCCGTCGCCACCGTCTGGACCACCGCGTTCAACAAACTTTTCGCGGTGAAAATTAACTTTACCGCTTCCGCCGTTGCCTGATTTTATGCTTATTGTTACTTTATCTGTGTTCATAATTATCCTTTTTACAAATTTCTTTTAGTTTGCAATTTTCACAACTTGGGTTTATAGCCTTACAATGTTCACGCCCAAACCAAATTAATTGGTGGTGCAGTTTAGTACGTCTGTTCAATGGTGTTTTTTTTATTAAGTCTGTTTCGCATTGCGCAGGGGTAGAATTTTTGCTGGTTAACCCCAAACGCTTACTAATGCGGTGCACGTGTGTGTCTACTGCAATTGTTTGTTTGTTAAATGCTGTACCCAACACAACATTGGCAGTTTTCCTTCCAACACCTTTTAAAGATGTCAATTGCTCCATGTTATCAGGCACAACACCATTGAAACGCGAAATTAAATCTTCACTTAAACTTATTATTGCCTTGGCTTTGTTGTTATAAAACCCGCAAGGATAGATAATTTGTTTTAACTTTTGTTCACCTAAACTTAACATCTTTTCAGGCGTAGGTGCAACAGCAAAAAGACCTTTTGATACTTCGTTAACGCGCTTGTCTGTACACTGGGCAGAAAGCACCACGGCAACCAGCAGTTGGTAAGGCGTTTCGTAATTCAATGCACAAACTGGGTTAGGGTACAATTCATCAAGGTAGTTAAAAATTCTATCCATTTTTTGCATAAATTTATACTACCAAAAAATTAGGAAATAGTCAATATATTGAATTTATAAAATTAAAAATGTGGTTTAAGAAATTAGATTGCAACAGCTTGCTTTTTATGCTTTGCAAAAGGTAATAAATCACGTAAAAATGCATAAAACATAGTTTATGCTTAAAAAACTAAGCTAAATTAGGCGTTCAATCTGGTCGTGTGTTGGTGTTTTAGTGAGTAAAAATACGCCCCAAAACCCTTGCAGTTGTGCGTTAGAAACAAGGCTTACAACTTGGCTAAAATATGCGAAATCCACCTTTAAACTAAGCCCGCAACTGAGTGCGATGTTGCGCGGAGTGTTGATTATTGATGAAGCAATGCCCATTTGCCTTAAAATTTTTGCGAAAGCATAAAGCGAATTGCGTGATTTGTATGAAATGATTAAGTACTTCATAGTTATCCTTATATAGATTTAAAACATAATATTTTTTTAATACTATTTTCGTTAATTAAAGCCTTAAATTTGGCGAAATTAAATAACCTAGCATATGCTGAAGTATGATATATTTTGATAACTCTGCAAGCAGTTTAATTAAACCTATGTGTGTGAAGCGTGCAATAGTGGACGCGTTAAATAGATATACCGCAAATCCAGGGCGAAGTGGACACAAAATGTCGCAGTTAGTAGGCGAACAAATTTTTGAAACGCGCGAACTTGTTAAGCAATTCTTTAATGCGGACAATTATGATGTTGTGTTTACGAAAAATTGCACTGAATCATTAAACTTAGCCATTTTTGGCAGTTTAAAACCTGGCGACCATGTAATTACAAGTTGCTATGAACATAATTCGGTTTTACGCCCTTTAACGCATTTAAAAAATAAAGGTGTTGAACTTAGTGTGATTGGTGTAGATTTAGGCGAGTTTCATTTGCATTTAAAAGACTCAATAAAACAAAATACAGCAATGGTTGTGCTGACCGCTATGTCAAATGTCACAGGTGAGCAACCAAACTTAATTGAAGTTGCGAAAATATGTAAACAAAACAATATAAAACTGCTTGTAGATGGGGCACAAGCAAGCGGGCATAAAAATATAGACATGCAAGAAATAGGTGCAGATTTTTACACCTTTTCTGGGCACAAAGGCTTATGTTCAATAACTGGTGTCGGTGGGCTTTTAATTAAAAACGGAATAGAATTAAACCCTTTAATATTCGGTGGTACAGGCACAGAAAGCGAGAGTTTAAATCAGCCGAATGACCTTCCAGAAGGCTTGGAGGCAGGCACAATTTCAACTATATCTATCATCAGTTTAAAAGCGGGTTTGCAGTTTTTACAAGCTAATTTTGCTGAAATTCAAAACAAAGAGCACGAGTTGAGTAATTATCTTTATTCAAAAATGCACGAATTGCCACAAATTAAATTGTATAACAGCCAACTACAAAGCAATGTTGTAAGTTTTAATATTTTTGGGGCAGAATCGGCGGAAGTTGCTGATATTCTAAATGAGAAATATGGAATATGTGTCCGCTCTGGTCTGCATTGTGCGCCTTTAATTCATAAAAAATTAGGAACAATGGAAACTGGGGCTGTCAGGGTGTCACTAGATTTTAATAACACAAAACAAGAAATCGATTACTTTGTAAAAGCGATTAAAGAAATTGCTTTAACCTTTAAACCTAGGTAAAATTTTGCATATCAGTGCAAACAACATAAGCATACTGCCAACAATGATGTAGTAATAATTGTAAGGTAAAATTATACTACTGAAAAGCAACACTAAGCCACACAAAAAGTAAGACTTTGCCTTGTTCGGTTTAAACAAATTTAACATAAAGTCACGCCAACTAAACTTGGTGGCGGAAAGGTTAATATTTTCGGTGTTTAAATTAATCGATTTTTTATTTACAATTGCAAACAAGTTTTTCTTGTCAACAATTTCCACAATTTTACCTTTTAAAAGGTTAAGTTTAATTTGCTTTTCATATTCGTCTACGATTATTGTAAGATGATTAAAACCCATGCTTTGTGCTTTTGAAAGGATGGATAAGTAATCATTTTCAGTTAACATTTTACCGCTGTAACACGCAAAAACATGGTTGTTTTCAGTTATGAAAAATTCGCCTTGTGTTTTTAGTTTTACATCAAAAACTTGCTCTGACAAAGCAAGTTTTTCATTGCTTGGCAAAAGTTTAAATGCAAGTGAAAATGTTTCAATTTGTTCAGTCTTTACAATTTGAGCATGTTTTTTTGTTGCTTTTTTGTTATAAATAAAAAACATTATAAAACAAATTGAAAAGGTTACAAACAAACTAAAAATAAATGTTAACTGCAAATTTCTAACATAAAAATTTATCCATGCAAAACTCAGTAAAAACACACAAATTGTTATGAAAAGTTTATCAATTAAATTAACTAATTTAAACCTAGACATGCCTTAATTATGTCCATTTTTTAGTTTATTAAACTTAAAAATATTAAGTTTTTTCTTTTCATTAATAATTAAATCATTATTATATTGCTTATTATGCTGCGTTGAAATTCTTTGAAACGCTTATAAAAGTGAAAGATTTAAACTTATTTTAAAGGATGAAAATTAAGATTTTTATCGTATAAGAAAAAATTTTATTTTTTACATAATTATTTGACAATTTGTGACAATAAATATAAAATTATTGTATAGGGGAAAATATTATGAATAAAAATGAGCAAATCAAACCATTGAATATGTCTGGTTTTATCGTTCGTAAGGCAAAGGCAGAAGAACTTAATCGTGATGATTACAAATCGATTGTCAATCATATGATGCATTTCGGTGTTGATAGGCACACGAAAAATATGTTTTTAGCACTCGACAAATTCGGCATGGGTAAAGACGAAGTTTTGGCACTTGCGCTTGCAATTCGTGATAGTGGTGCTGTTTTCCATGCAAATGAATTGGTTTTGGAAAAACACTCAACTGGTGGCATTGGTGATAGTACAAGTATTGTTTTAATTCCACTGTTGGCAAGTTTGGGTTACAAAATTGTCAAAACAACAGGACGTTCACTTGTTTACGCAAATGGCAGTGCGGATAGGTTTAAATCTATCCCGGGTTTTGAACCATTAGAATACACTCAAATTAACAAAGCGCTTGAAAAGAATAATGCGTGCGTGCTTGCACATGGCGAGAAATATTGCCCAGCTGACCAAGTTTTGTTTAATGTAATTGAAAAGTATCATTTGGAAAGTAATATTAACTTTTTGGCAGCATCAATTGTTGCAAAAAAACTTACCAGCGACGCTCGCATTGTGTTGGTAGATGTTAAATATGGCGAAGCAAGTTCAATTGAAAGATATGGTGACGCATGTAGGTTAGCAGACTTATTAAAATACATGTTCAACAAATGTGGGGTTGAGTGTATTATTGCCATTACGAATACACATCAATTGATTGGCGAAAGTGTTGGTAACGCAGTTGAAGTTATGGACGCGTTAGATGTTTTAACCGGCAAACATTGTATGTTGCGTGACGTTGCTACGCAATATACTGTGGCTATGATGACAAAAGCAGATAAGCGTATCAGGAAAAGTGACGCGCTTGATATGGTAAACACTGCTCTGGATAATGGTTTAGCATACAACAGGTTTTTGGATATTGTTAAAACTCAACATGGCGACGTGAAATCTGTAACTAACCGCACATTCTTTGAACCAAAAGAAATGGTTATTTTCAAGGCTGACCGCGCTGGTTATGTGGGCAATATTAATGCATTGCTCATGGGTGAACTTATTAGGCGTTTATGTGTTGGCAATCACAATAAAAATATTGGGTTGACAGTCAATGTTAAAATTGGCGATTATGTAAATGTTGGCGACACAATTTTGACCCTTTATTGT
The DNA here is from genome assembly GCA_934772045.1 of uncultured Clostridia bacterium. Taxonomy (GTDB): domain Bacteria; phylum Bacillota; class Clostridia; order Christensenellales; family UBA1242; genus Onthoplasma. Next base: position 294,881 of record CAKVMH010000002.1, on the reverse strand, counting down.
GAAAACAAAAAAGATGTTGAAAGTTACCTTGAAGCAATCAGGGGTTGCGTGCGCATTACACACATTAAGGTTAACAAAGTTAATCCTATTAAAAGGCTAGGTTAATGGAACGAAAAGTTTCAAGTTTAAAAGAAACGGAAAATTTAGCAAAAGAATTTGCAACATCACTAAACGCAGGTGATGTTGTTCTTTTAAATGGTGATTTAGGTGCAGGTAAAACAACTTTTACTCAGTTTGTTTTTGCGTGTCTTGGCGTAACTGAAAATGTTTTAAGCCCAACCTTTGCAATTTTAAAAACTTATCATGGGAAATTTGTCTTGCATCATTTTGATGTTTATCGTATAACGACAGAAGAAGCAATTGAAGCAGGGTTTGATGAAATTTTAGATGAACCACAAAGTATTAAATTCATTGAGTGGAGCGTAAATATTGCACCATTGTTGCCAAAAAAGGTTAAACTTGTAAACATTAAATATGTTGACGAAAATACAAGGATTTTTGATATAGATTATGAACACATTAATTATTAACACAGCAAATGAAAGTTTGGAAATTGTTTTGGCATGCCTTGGCAAGGTTTTTTCACATTCAATCACAAGCCAAGCAAGGCATAACGAAACAATGTTGCAAGAGATTGACAACATTTTAAACGAACATAACTTAAAAATTGAAGATATTGGTGAATATGGCGTTGTAATTGGCCCAGGCTCATTTACAGGCATTCGCGTGGGTGTTGCCACCATTAAGGCTTTTAGAGATTATTTTAATGTTTTGGCTAAAGGAATAAATAACTTAGACTATTTGTTTAACCTTGCGCATAGCCAAAATGAAAATTGTAACACTGTTGCCATTTTGGGGAGTAGGAACAGTTATTTTGTAGCAACTATGGTGCTTGGGCAATTGTATAAATACGAACGCAACTTGACAGAAGATGAATTGCTTTCAGTTGCAAATGGTGGGGCGATCGGCATGTTTAAAGCGCAACCCGGCTTAAATTGCTTTGAAGTGAAACTTGATAGTGAAATTTTACTTAAATGTTTTGAAACAGCAACGAACGAAACCTTAACGCCAGTTTACTATCAATTGTCGCAAGCTGAAAGTGAAAAAATTAAGCATGCTAACTTAGAAATTTGCGATGCAGAAGTGCAAGATTTAATTGAAATTTCAAAGTTAGAACAATCTACAAATTTGCCTAATAAAATGACAAATGACGATTTTGAAAAATCAATTTCAAACCCTAATCATAGCCTATTTGTGGCAAAGTTGGACGGTAAAGTTGTTGGGTTTGTGTCCATTGAAATAACCGACGAAGTAAACATTGAAAATGTTGTGGTAGAAAAAATTTATCGTAATTATGGTATAGGCACGAAGTTGCTTGATAAGGTGGCAGATTTTGCAAAAAGTAAAGGCATTAAAACCTTGAGTTTGGAAGTGAGCGACAAAAATATCACCGCTTATTTATTGTATGCAAAATACGGTTTTACTTTGCGTCGAATTAGGAAAAATTACTATAAAGACAATTCAAATGCACTTGAAATGATTAAAACAATTTAGTTGTAATCGTCTGGCAAGTCGTTTAACAACAACAATGTGTCGTTATTTGATAGTATATTAAAATATTGTTTGGCATCTTCTAATGATTGTGCATACAATATTTTTTTTGTTGGCACTGCGTCTTTTATGCCAGCCGTTAAGGCTTGCTTACAATATGCACCAACAATGACAATATTGTCACAATTTGCAATCAGTTTACCCAGTTTAAAGTTTAATTCATACTGTTGTTTTCCGCCTTCAATTATGCCAGGGGTGACTACCATGTTTTTATTAGGGCAATTTAATAAAACTTTTATTGATTCTGTTGCGCTTGCAATAGAACAGTTGTAACTGTCGTCTAAAATGTTTATGCGTCCTTTAATGTATTCAAGACGATGTGGCACATATTCTAAATTACTTATGGCAGTTTGCAAATTTTCAGGCGTTATTTTTAAATGTAAGGCAAGGGCAGAAGAAAGCAAAATGTTTGAAATGTTATGTTCACCAAGCAATCGTGTTTTACAGTGCAATGTGGTGTTGTTAAAGTTTAGGTCAAAGGTGTTTTCAAAATATTTAAACCTAATATTTGTTGCATAAATGTCTGCATTGTTTTTGGTTGACACTGAAAATTTAATGCCTTGTTTTTTGTTGTATATAGGCAAAATAAATTCGTTGTCGATGTTATAAACACATGGTTTATTCTTTAAAAATTCACTAAGTTTACCTTTGGCAATTGCGATGTTTTCTATCGATTTAAAAGTTTGTAAATGTTGTGGTGCAACCTGAGTGATAATGCCGTAATCTGCACCGAAAATTTTACACAAATTCTCAATATCTTTTTTATGCCTTGCACCATATTCAAGAATGACATAGTCGACATTTAAATCTGTTTCGTTGATAAATTTGCTAAGCCCAATAGGAGTGTTGAAACTGTTTGGTGATGCCACAACTTTATATTGAGTTTCAAGCATACTTTTAAGTATATTTTTCACGCTGGTTTTGCCATTACTTCCAGTTATTGCAATCACTTTTGCATTTGAATTTTTGAGTTTGTTTTCGGCGTCGCTGATAAAATGACGGTTTTTGATTTTGTCATAAAAATTTAAAAAATTTGCAATTATAGGTACAAAAATAGTTAAAAAACAGCATAAAATTGCACCAAATTTAAAAAATATTGGTAAAATCAGTAAAATTACGCTTAAAACATATATTCTTTTAAACCTTTCCGTAAATTTTATTGGTGTTTTGCTTATTTGTTTTAAATTGTGGTTGTTTGTTGAATTTAGGTGTTTCGTAACTATTAAATGTAAATTGTTTGTTAAGAAAATTGCAATTGCAAAAGCATTTAGCAAAATCACTAAAAATAATTTAAAAATTAAAATTTCTGCGACAAAAAGCGACGCATAAATTATGGTTATAATTATATAATGTAAAGAAAAATATGATAAATAGCGTTTTGCGTTATAATCGCGCAGTTGAAAAATATGCAGATATATTGGCAAAAACCAAATGGATAATATTGAACAAATAATGTTAATTATGTAAACCCAAATCATTTTAAAAATTTAACCACCAAATTGTTAAAATACATATTTTCCTTTATATATGCAAAGTGGTCTTCTGGCGTTAAAATTAGTTCTGCATTTGGGTTTAATTTTTTTAAATATTTTGCAATCCAAACTGGCGTTTCGGTGTCAAATTTACCCCAAAATAAAAGAAGTGGAAAATTAAATTTTAGTAAGTTTAAAGTGTTAAAATTTACAACATTTTTAAACGTTTTTTTATTTGTTTTGGATAGTGCTTTGTAATCGGCACTGGACAAATTATCATACAATTCATTGTAGGCTTTTTGTTTTTTTTCGTTTTGTTTGTTGCATGCGTTACTGGTGAAATTTTTAAATAAAATTTTATTTTTATATGCTTTTAATAGGCAAATGTTGTTAATTTTATCGATTTTTTTAAAAAAATTTAATTTTTTTGCGCCAGCTCCACCCGTTACAACCATTTTGTTTATTTTAATTTTGTATTTCAAAAGTGTTGCAACTCTAAATCCAAAACTGTGGCAAACGATCGTGATGTTTTTTATGTTTAGCGTTTCAATTAAACTTAAAACACAATCAACATACAACGGCATATCCCAAACTAAATTTGTGGGTTCAATTGTGGGTAGAGTAATGCTAAGGCAATTGTATTTAGTTTTCAATAAATTGATCGTTAATGCGAACGAATTTTTGTTGCCACCCCAACCATGCAAAAACAATATGCAATTGTTTGAGTTGTTTGCTTTGAAAAAATCGTAATCAATAATTTCACCATGAAAAATGAACATATAATTTAATATGCTAAATCTTTGTGCGTGTTAAGAATAATTGTGTTGATGTTAAAAAATGCGTTTGATAATTCAATTTTGAATAAGTGATTATTAAGGCTTGACTATATAGAGAGCTTAACAAATACGCTTTAGCATTCAACAAACAGATTATTTTTGAATAAATATTTACATGGAAAAAATTTGTATTATTTTTGGTGGCAACAGCCCAGAACATGACATTTCAATTATAACAGGAATGCAATGTGCAAATTACTTGCAAACAAAGTATGAAATTGAAAAAATTTATATAGGCTTAGATAACAAATTTTATTATGCAACACCTGTTACTGATTTAGGTTATTTTGCCGACAAGCAAAACATTAAATTAAAGCCGGTAATGTTTTTTAATGGGTTAAGCAAAAAGGGCATAGTTTGGCAAAAGGTTTGCGACATAAAATGCGTCGTGAATTGTTGTCATGGAGGTGTTGGTGAAAATGGTAACCTTGCAGGCTTTTTTGAAAGTTTAAGCATTCCATTTACAAGTGCACCCACAATTTCAAGCGCAATTGCAATGGATAAACAACTTACTAAAACGCTTGTGAAAGGTATAATAAAAACCGCAAAAGGGGTTGGAGTTAACAAGGAAAACTTTAAGCAATCATCAATTAAAATCGAAAAAGATTTTGGTTCACATTTCATTGTCAAACCTAATGCCTTGGGGTCGTCAATCGGTGTTAAAGTTTGCACAAAAGACGATTACAAGGCTCAAATTGAAGCGATCTTTGAAATGAACGATAGCGCTTTAGTTGAAGAAAAAATTGAACCCATGATTGAATTAAACCAAGCGTGCTACAAAAAGGGTGAAGAGTTGATTTTAAGTGCAATTGAACAACCCTTAAGCCGTGAAGAATTTTTAACCTTTGATGAAAAATATGTGCATGAAGGTAAAACAAAAGTAAAGGATAGGTTAATTCCTGCGCCGATAGATAAAAAACTTTCAAACAAAATAACTTCAACTACAACTGAAATTTATAAACACCTTGGAATGAATGGCGTTGTAAGGATTGATTATATGTTCAACACCGAAACCAAAGAATTATATTTTAATGAAATCAACACAGTGCCGGGGAGCCTTGCATTTTACCTTTTTGAACCGATTGGGATAGACTACATAACACTTTTGGAAGATATGATTGAAAATTGCACACACACAAAAAAATATTCCTATTTTGACACTAAGATTCTCACAAAAAAATTGCTTTAATTAAAAATTTTTGGTATAATAAAGCCATAATTAAACAAAACTTGAACAAAAGGGGTTAATTGTGGCTACTAGTTATGATAGTAAAGATTTGATTGTTTTGGAAGGGCTTGATGCGGTTCGTATGCGTCCTGGTATGTACATCGGTACAACAGGTGTTAAAGGCTTGCATCATTTGCTTTGGGAGATTATTGACAACGCAATAGACGAAGTTGCAAACGGCTATGGCAACAAGGTTATTGTCACCTTGCATAAGGACGGCACTGCATCGGTTTTGGATAATGGCCGTGGTATTCCCGTAAGCCCACACCCAAAACTTAAAGTGAGTGGTGTGGAAGTGGTTTTCACACAGTTACATGCAGGCGGTAAATTTGGCGATAACAACTATAAATATTCAGGCGGTTTGCATGGCGTTGGTGCGTCGGTTACAAATGCGCTGAGCCGTTTTTTGGAAGTTACAGTCTATAAGGACGGTAAAAAATATTTTGCACGCTTTGAGTCGGTTGAGAAAAATGGCAAAATTCACAGTGGTGTGCCTGTCCAACACTTAACTGAACAGGGTAAGACAACCTTAAAAGGCACATATGTCCGCTTCCTGCCAGACGATAGGGTGTTTAAGGACATTCGTTTTGACTACGATACAGTTTATGAACGCTTGAAAGAAACAGCATTTTTAAATAAAGGCGTGCATATTGAACTGATTGATGAGCGTACAAACAAACAAGAAACTTTGTGTTTTGAAGGTGGTATCCGCGATTATGTAACCAGTTTAACAATGGACAAAAAACCGTTGTTCGTGCCACCTATTTATATTGAAAACGAAATTGACGACACATTTGTGTCGCTCTCTTTGCAATATGTAGACAATTATACTGAGAGCATATATAGTTATGTTAATAACATACCTACACCAGAAGGTGGTACTCACGAAGTGGGCTTTAAAACAGCATTAACAAAAGTCCTTAACGATTTTGCAAAAAAACATGGCCTTGTAAAGGAAAAAGATATTGCCTTCATTGGTGATGATTTCCGCGAAGGGCTTGTGGCTGTGCTTTCAATAAAAATGAAAAATGTTCAGTTTGAAGGACAAACCAAAACCAAACTTGGCAATGTTGAAGCGCGCGCAAGGGTGGAAAGCATTTGTAGCCAAGGGCTTACTGAATTTTTCCAGGCAAAAAAGAACGAAAATGTTGGCACAGTCATCATTAATAAAGCAAAAGGCGCAGCGCGTGTGCGTGCGGCAGCAAAACATGCAAAAGAAACTGCACGTGCCAAAAATTCCATTGAAGGAAGTATGTTGATTGGTAAACTTGCCAACTGCACAAGCCGTAACCCAGAATTGAACGAAATTTTCATCGTAGAAGGTGACTCGGCTGGTGGCACTGCAAAGCAAGGTAGGGATAGGTATTATCAAGCCATTTTGCCATTGCGTGGTAAGCCTTTAAACAGCGAAAAGAAGCGTATTGACCAAGTGCTTGCGAATGAAGAAATCCGCACAATTATCGGCGCATTTGGCACAAGTATAGGCGAAGATTTTAAACTGGAAAATTTGAAATATCATAAAATCATCATTTTAAGCGATGCCGACCAAGACGGTATGCACATTAGGTGCATTTTGCTTACATTCTTTTTCCGTTACATGCGTCCGCTTATAACAAACGGCAATGTTTATGTTGGTATGCCACCGCTTTACAAAGTTACAACTAAGGATAGAGAATGGTATTGCTACACCGACGACGAATTGAGTGCGTTGACAACTGGCTTAAAAAATTACACTTTGCAACGCTATAAAGGTTTAGGCGAAATGAGTGCCGAACAACTTTGGACAACCACCATGGATCCAGCGCACCGAAGCATGATAAGGGTTACCCTTGAAGATGCAGTGCTTGCTGATAAGCAAATTAGCATGTGGATGGGCGATGATGTTGGTCCGCGTAAAGATTTTATTAATAAAAACGCAAACTTCAACAAAGTTGACGCATTTGAAAAGAAAAAGAAATTGAAAGAAGAAAAACCAAACTTGGACGAAGATAAGGAGAACTAATGGCTAAAAGAGAGATGAAGCAAATTGAACCTACTGGCAATTTGTACACAATGACAGTTGAAGATGTTATGTCCACAAGCATGTTGCCTTATAGCGAATATGTTATTATGGACCGCGCACTTCCGCGTGTTGAAGATGGTTTGAAGCCTGTTCAACGCCGTATTCTGTACGATATGGTTGAACTTGGCCTTACACCAGACAAGCCTTTTAAAAAATCTGCACGTGTTGTTGGCGACACTTTGGGTAAATTCCACCCACACGGCGATAGTTCTGTTTATGGCGCAATGGTGCGTATGGCACAAGATTTTGTCATGGGTGAACGCTTGGTTGAAGGGCAAGGTAACTTTGGCTCAATCGACGGAGATGGCGCGGCAGCAATGCGTTACACCGAAGTAAGGCTAACACCGCTTGCATTGGAACTTATGAAGGACTTGGACAAGGACACAGTAAGTTTCAGTTTTAACTTTGACGACACTTTAAAAGAACCGGACTATTTAACAGGGCGCTTTCCAAATTTGTTCGTTAATGGTGCGTCGGGCATTGCGGTGGGCTTGGCAACAAACATTCCAACACACAATTTAGGTGAGATGATTGACGGATGCATTGCATATATTGACAACCCAAACATAACATTGTCACAAATGTTGAATATCATCAAGGGGCCAGACTTCCCAACAGGGGGCATGGTTTGCACAAGTAAGGATATGGAAGAAGCGTATGCAACTGGGCGTGGCAAGGTTACAATGCGTGCAACTTTCCATTTAGAAGATGACAAAAACGGCAAAACAAACATTGTTATAACTGAATTGACTTACCAGGTGAATAAGGCAGAGTTTTTAAAATCGGTGGGCGAGTTAAAGGAAAAAATGAAAGACGAACTTGCCGATATTTGCGATATCACTGATGAAAGTGACAAAACAGGTATCCGCGCAGTTATTACGCTTAAAAAAGATGCCGATGTCGACAATACAATTGCATATTTACTAAAACATACCGACATGCAACTTAACTTCAACTATAACGTGGTTGCAATTGCAGACGGGAGCCCTAAACAACTTGGGCTTTTAGATTATTTGAATTATTACATCAAATTTCAACTTGATGTCATTGTTCGTCGCACAAAGTTTGATTTGGAACGCGCAAAAGCGCGCGCCCACATTGTGGAAGGGCTTTGTGTTGCCATTGCAAACATCGACGAAGTGGTTAAAATTATCAAAACATCAAGTTCTGTGTCTGACGCAAAATCAAAACTTATGGCGCGCTTTAATTTAACTGAAATTCAAACACAAGCAATTTTGGATATGCGCCTAAGCAGGTTGACGCACTTAGAAGTTGAAAAACTGCAAGAAGAATTGAAACAATTACATCAACTTATTGAAGAATTGACAGCAATTTTGGGCAGTCAAGCAAAACAATATGCTGTGATTAAAAAAGAATTGAAGGAAATTAAAACTAAATACGCAACTCCGCGTAAAACACAAATTGTGTCTTCATTCGATAATTACGACATTACACCTATTGAAAAATTGTTGGATACCGAATGCACGGTGGCACTTACAAACGACGGTTTGCGCTTAAAAACACTTGATATTAAACAAATTCAAAACGCAAGCCCAACTTATAATTACGACAATGTAAACGCATTGCACAGTGCAATAACGCATACAACAATGAACAGTAAAGTGTGCGTATTTACAAATTACGGCAACTTCTTTGCAATCAATGTGCGCGATATTCCTAACTGCAAATTCAGCGCAAAAGGCACCGCATTAAGCGAAATTGCACATAGCGAAACAAAGGAAAAGGCTGTTGCATTGTTTAGTGAACAAGATTTAAGCGAAAATGCTGAACTTATTTTCACCACACAAGACGGTTACATTAAGCGTAGCCCAACAAGTGAATATGTGGGCTTAAAAACGGGCAGTGTCGCACTTAAATTAAAAGACTTCGACCGTGTTGTGTCTGTGCAAATTAATGACAATTTGCCTTCAATTTTAATGGTCAGTGCGGAAGGCATGGCTGTTAATGTTGAGTATAAAACTGTGCCAGTTACCAAGCGCGCAAGCGGTGGCGTAATCGGTATGAGTTTGAATGAAAAAGATAAAGTTATTTTTGCAAGCCAGGTTAACACTTTGGATAGGGTGTTGGTGGTTACCCCTGAAGGTAATGGCAAAAAATTTAGTTTGAACGAGTTGCCAATAAGCGCACGCAACCGCAAAGGGCTTAAAATTGTCACCGGTAAGGAAAAGGTTTTTGCAATAATTTCACCTATTGTCACTGGTGAAGTTGTGTTGCAAGACAAGGAAAAGGTTTACGCAATTGACGTTAATAACATAACAATTCAAACACGCACAAGCGCAGGTAAACCACTTGTTGCAAAAACAAAACTTGACCTTAAAGATGTTGGGCTTTACTTAAATTAATAAAGTTTAAAGTTGCTTTCGGTTTAAGGTAAAATTTGAAATAGATTAAATGTCAAAGATGTTGAAAAACCTAAATTTCAACATATTTTGGCATTTTTTTTAACTTGGTATCATATAAAAAGTATATGGAAGTTTCTTTCCAGGAGTTAAAGTGCAAACAAGTTATAAACACAGTTGACGGCAAATGTTTAGGGCACATAACCGACATAATTTTTGACATTGTTTCGGCAAAAGCGTTAGGCTTCGTCGTTCCGCAAGCAAGTTCTGGCTTTTGGGGCATTTTTAAAGGCAGTAAGGACTTATTTATTCCTTTTAACTGCGTTTGTAAAATAGGTGTAGATGTAATTTTAGTGGAACTATATGTAAATGAAAAAAGTCAACCACCACCTCCACCGCCTAAAAAACAACCAAGCATAATCGCGTTAAATGAAACACAAAAATAGTTAAATTAAGCACTTTAGATTTAATGGTTTATTATATTATACACAATTAAAAAGATACACAACTGATGTGTATCTTTTTGTATTGTCAATCAATGTTTAACTTAGAAATTGTTAGTTATTGATTGTTTAATTAAAGTAATATATAGTTACAGTATTTTAAATTAACTTTGAATTAATATTTAAGTCAAATTACATAACTATTGATATAATTTATTCATTAATTTTTCAAATAAAGCAACGGCAAAGTACATTATGGAAGCAAGGGCACACAGCACAACTGTCGATGTCATAACTAGGTTCAAGTTGAACACTTGCCCACCATAGATAAGCAAATAACCAAGCCCTGCTTTGCTTACTAAATATTCGCCCATAATTGCGCCAATCCAACTTAAACCAACATTAATTTTAAGTGTAGATACAATATCTTTAAGCGAAGAAGGCAAAACAAGTTTAAAGAAAATTTGTATTTTGCTTGCACCTAACGAACGGGTTAGGGCAATCAGTTGTTTATCGCAACTTGTGAATGAGTTTAATATGTTCATAATTGTCACAATAATGACAATTAAAATACACATAAAGATGATTGCCTTGCTACCGGCGCCAAACCATATGATAATGATAGGCCCCAGTGCAATTTTAGGCAGACTGTTAAGCACAACAAGGTAAGGTTCAAGCACCTTTCTTAAAAAGTCGCTGTACCACAAAATAAAAGCAATAATAAATCCAACGCCAGTGGCAATTGCAAAGCCTATAAGCGTTTCACTGAGTGTTATGCGCGAGTGATAAAGTAGTTCACCTGTGCTGTTCAGTTCGCCAATTGTTTTTGCAATTTTGCTAGGGCTTGAAAAGAAAAATGAACTTATAATTTCAAACTTAGTTAGCAATTCCCAAGCAATCAAAAGCGTTGCCAACAGCAAAATTTGCGTGATTAAAACAAACAATTTTGTCGTGCGGTGCTTTAATAAAAACTTTTTATGTTCAGCACTAAAAGTTTTTGTTTTCTTGCTTTGTTTGTTTTTTTGCAATACAACATTTGGTGTATTTAATTTAACGCTGGTGCCATAAATTGATTTTTCGTTATTTAACTTTTTGTTTTTCATCTTGTATTTCCTGCCATAAACAATCAAACAATTCCTTTGCTTCAATGGTTTTTCGCCTTTCAAAAGGGGTTAGGTTTTTATCAAAATTTAAAATGTGCACAGCCTTAACCTTGCCAGGACGAGCGGACAATACCACTATCTTGTCGCTCATGCTTATGGCTTCTTGAATGTCGTGCGTAACCAAAATGGCTGTTTTATTTTCCTTTTTGATTATTTCAAAAATGTGGTCGCAAAGTTCTAACCTTGTTTGATAATCCAGCGCACTAAATGGTTCGTCAAGCAACAACAATTCCGGTTTTAAGGCAAGCGTGCGTATCAATGCAACACGTTGACGCATGCCACCACTAAGTTCGCTTGGATGTTTCTTTAAAAATTCGCCGATACCATATTTTTTAGCCAATTCTAACGCATATGTTTTGCGTTCTAAACTATTTTGATGTTTGATTTCAAGCCCAAAATAAATGTTTTTTTCAATTGTACGCCATGGCAACAAGTTGTCGCGCTGGAACATGTAACCAGTTAGGTTATCCTTTAAACTTGGGGCTTTTCCGTCAACTTTTATTTCACCACTTGACGGCTTAATTAAGCCAGAAATTAGTGAAAGTATGGTTGTTTTACCACAACCAGATGGCCCAACAATGGACACAAATTCATGTTTTTTAACATTAAAATTAACATCTTGTAAAGCGTAGGTTTCGCTATCCATGCTTTGGTAAATAAGGTTTAAATTTTTAACTTCAACAACATTTTCGCTTAAATTTTCAAACTTATTGTCAATTTTTTCGCTAACTGCGGTTTGGTTTACACTAGTTTTAATAGTGTTTGTTTTAAGTTTTAAATTTTGCGCGATAATGTTGTTTTTCGTTTTCTTCATTAATTCTCAACTTGTAATGCGTATTTTGTGTTAACTGCGTTTTCCCAATTAACCCTATTTTTCAACTCGCCAGCACCTTCGATGATGTCAAGCATAAGGTTCCAAGAACTTTGTTTTAACACAAAACTGTCAGCATAAGCACCAATACGGATGTAGTTTTTAACCGAAGCTAAAATAAGTTGGTCGCTTGTAGAACTGAATGATGGTTTAAGTGCGGAAATGATGTCCGCGTCACGGTTAGCGTTGTTTGCTTCAATTAAATAATTATAACCTTTTTTAAGCGCACGCATGAATTTTGAAATTTTTGAACCATTGTTGTTCAAATAGTCGTTTGTTGCAACAAAGCAGGTGTAAGGTACATCTTTAACTTCGTCGCCAAGGGCAGAAACAATGTGCCCAGTGCCATCAAATTCACATTGACTTGCCACAGGGTCGAACATAGTGCAATAATCGCCAGTGCCAGCGATAAATGATGAACTTGTAAGGTTAAATGCAATGGTGGTGTCCAAAATAGTGTCAACATTTGCACCTAACTCTGCACCTGGTTTTAAACCGTGCTGTTTTAAGATGTATTCAAGTGTCATCGCAGGCATTCCACCTTTACGGCCAGCAATGATGTGTTTGCCTTTAAGGCTTTCCCAATCGAAATTTGTAACCGCATCTCTGCCTACCAAGAAAGAGCCATCGCATGCCGTCAATTGAGCAAAAATAATAGGCGCATTTTGCATACCATTGTTGCGCACATACACAGTGCTTTCAGGCCCCATCAAGCCGATGTCTGCATTGCCTGAAATAAGGCTTGTCATAACAGTGTCGCTACCGCCCGCATTGGTAAGTTCAATTTTAAGCCCTTCTTCATCAAAATAGCCTTTATTCATAGCAACATAAAGTGGGGCATAAAAGATTGAATGTGTAACTTCGCTGATACGCAAAACATTGTCGTCATTCTTTTTGCAACCGGTGGTCATAAACACTGCAAACACCGACATAATGGCGACAAGCAAAATAGAAAGTTTTTTCATCTAATCTCCTTTATGGAAGGTTTTAAGTGGTTTAATGCTTCCATACTTTCATATTATGTTGACATTGTTTTTTTGTTAAAATGTTTAAAACTGGCTGTAATGTTGAGTATGTGTTGGCGTTATGAAAGGTTGGCATTTTAAATAGTCCGCAGTAATGCACAGATGCAAAAGAATTTGATTTTTTAGACAATTTAATTTACAAAACCGCATTTAAAACATTTGTCAAAATTGTTAAACTTTGCTAGTATTGTTCAAATTAATTGGAGTAGTCATGAAAAACAACACACTTTTTAAAGCCCTTTTTGCAATTGAAATGGCACTTTTGCCTTTAACAATTTTTGCATACATATTTTTACCACATTGGTCAGTGGGCTTGTTTGTGGCTGGTGTTTTGCTTTGCAAAATTTGGCGCGAAATTTTTAAGGATAAGTTTAACAAAACAGAAATTATCATAAACTCAATTGCCAGCGTTGTCACAAACACAACCTTGCTTGCAATGTTTATGGTGGCAGGGGTTGTTTCAAAACCTGTCGGCATAATTGCAGTTATTGCAATCGCACTTAAAGCGGGCAGTGAAGTGTTTATGTTTAATAAGGAATTGCCTGAATTTATTGATGCTGTAAACTATTGCTGTATTTTGTTTGAATGCGCAGTCCTTATTGGCATGACATTCGCTTTTGCTTATGCTACAGTGCTTTCAGTGGCTTGCATTGCCTGCATTATGACAGGCGCATTGTATTTTGGCTACACAGTGTACGATTTTATCCACAATTTGCCTAAAAAATCAAAATAGGGTAATTTAAAATCTTGGTATTGACAAGGTAAAATTAATGTGTTAAAATACTGCTAAGTTTAAGGAGAATTTATGTCAACTTTATTATCATTTGTCAGCATTTGGGAATTTATTTTAAGGTACACAGTTATTGCAGGCATTGTCGTTTCAGCAATCGGCGTGGCAATTTGCATGCTTTCAAAACGCATAACAATGGCAAAAAGGCATTCAGATAGCATAATGAAAAACGACAAACTTTATCAAGCTCTTGTAATTGTTGGTGTGTGTTTGATTTTGCTTGGTTTAATCCTTATTGCATTGCCAATTGAAAACACTTTCTATAAAGGTTAATATGCAACATTATTTTATTGATAAAGAGCACTCAGCAGGTGATTTCTTTAATTTTGAAGATGAAATTTTAAATTACAAATTATGCTTTCGCAGTTGCGACAGCATTTTTTCTAAAAACAAAATTGACGACGGCACCCGCACATTGTTAAACACAATTGCAAAACAGTGCGAAATTTCAGGTTCTTGCCTTGATTTGGGGTGTGGGCTTGGCACAATTGGCATTGTGCTTGCAAAAAAATATGCAGTGCATGTTGACATGGTTGACATCAACGGCACAGCAGTTAAACTTGCGCGTGAAAATGCAATTTTAAACAATGTTCAACGCAACACAAATGTTTTTGAAAGTGACGGTTTTTGTGCGGTTAACAATATGTATGATAACATTATTACAAACCCACCTATCAAAACTGGCAAACAACTGCTTTTTAGCCTTATGCAAGGTGCATTTGAACATTTAAATTTGGGCGGACAATTAATTTTGGTTATCCGTAAGGACCACGGCATGGAAAGTTTAAAAAAACACCTTACAGAATTGTTTAACAATTGCGAAATTATTGAACGCAACAAAGGTTATTATATTTTAAAGAGTATTAAAAATTAATTGTTTAAAAGCAGGGCAAGCCTTGCAAGATTCTTCGCTACGCTCAGAATGACAGATAAACTACGACCTACTTACATAAATACTATTCTTCCAAAAATTGTTAAAGTTAATGCCAAGTAAATTTATTTTATATGGCATTTTTTTAAACTTAAAGGCATATATAAGTTCAGTAATAAAGTCAGTTAGTGGGTTTATTTGTTTGTTGTTAGCACTCGATAAAAATTATGACTGCTAAATTTATGAAATTTTGGCAAAAAACACCCAATTAGCACATAATTTTGTCGTTAAATTTGGTTTTTTAAAAATATTTTAAAAAACTTGCCGAAATTTGTTAGACAAATTTATTTCAATCTGCTATCATGACAATAAGGAGGTATAAATGAAAAAGTTATTAGGCAAAAAAGCAACTTTTATTACTTGTTTAGTGGTTGCAATCGTTATGCTAGCACTTGTTGTCTTCATGTGTGTTCGCCCAGTATCATCAGGTTTGTCATATAATGGCAAAAACAGTGAAATGGGTGTAGAAGCAAATGTTGCCGTTAAAGTTTGGGGTAACACTCTTAATGTAAAGATGAAATCTAAAACTGATGGCAAAAAGAACTATGTTTCTATGGACGAATGGGCATATCGCGATGGTTACAATATGCTTACACTTGGCACCAAAAAAATTAACAAGTACATCGTTGCAGGCAATGATATGACATCTTCAGCTAAAGACACTATGCCAACAGTAAGCAAAGACGAGTACAAAGACGCTGTTAAAAATTTGAAAGAACTTAAAAAGACAAGTGCCGACTTGTATAATGCAGGTTTTGACACAAAAGTTAGTGCTTTCAAAATGGAAATGGACGGCACAACTTTAACTTGCACAAGCGCAATCATTTTGGTTGTAGTGTTCGCATTAGTTGACGCTGTTGCTATCGCTGGCACAGTTGGTTCAATCATCGTAAGAAAGAAAAAAGCATAAGCTTATTTCAAAATTTCATATAAAACACCACATCAGTGGTGTTTTTTTGTATATAAACAAGCATTTAATAACCTTCTGGTTTAGTTGTATTATATCATCTAAAAATAACAATCTCGCGTTACGGCTCTGATCAGCTAATAGTTTACGATTTCTGTGATGTCGTGTTAATTTTTATAAAATTTGTGGCAAGTTATTGTTATTTACTGCACTACCTATACGACATCGGTATGGGGCACTCCAATCAAAGCAGGTGCAGTTGCAAGCACTGTAAATTCCATATATTGAACTTGTTAAAGGTAAACTCAAATTGCTTTCATTTACAAAATTGTAGCAACCCGACCTAAAATAAAAGTAATACATAAACATTTCCTTTAATTCAGCATATGGACTGCCGAAAATTTTTGTTAAACTTTTGTGTCCATACATAGTTCTCTGTCATTCTGAGCAAAGCGAAGAATCTTGCAAGGCTTGCCTTGCTTTTGAAATATTAATCTTAAAAAGCACTTCGTGCAAGACCCTTCACATTCGTTCAGGGTGACATACTTAATATAATATACCTGTTCACACTTAAAGTGACATACCTCTTAGTATGATATACTTACTTTTACTCTAGGTGACATTGCACGAATTCGTTTTAAATTAAGTGCAAAGTATTGCACGATTTCATTTTTATTTATGTGCAAAATGTTGCACAATTTCGTTTTAAATTATGTGCAAAGCATTGCACGATTTCGTTTTAAATTATGTGCAAAGCATTGCACGAAATTTGCAATGCAAATTATGCCACATAAATACATTTTTTTTATGAGTAAATTTAAAGTTTGTGCATATGATAGTATAGAGGTAGATATGAGAGAGATAGCATTGGCTACTCAATTGAACAATAAGGGGATAATTGAATATCTTTATGCAAATGTAAAGGCAAAAATTGATTTCTGCAAAACTATCATTACCTGCTACGATGACACCAAATTTGCATATCTTCTTTTTGCGTGTGAAGAAAGTTTCGTGGCGCCATGTGAAGAAATTTTAAAAGATATTATAATTGAATATATTGAAACTGTTTACAAGGTTGATTATTTAACGCGCAAAATCAAAAACCCTATTTGTGATAAATTAACATTTAGTGCTTACATAAAAGTGTTGGCACTTTTTGACAAAACGACTGACGAAACAGCATTGAAAAACATTCTTTTGTTTAACCAAACTTTTTACATGGATTCATTCCTTGAATTCCGCTTAAATCCGCTTAAAAAGCACTGGGACAACCTTGCAGAACTTAGCAGTGACAATTTAACGCTTTTCAATTCTGGCACTTTTTTAGATGTGATAAGGTTTTTGATTAACACCATGGATAACTTGGTTTATAAGGTAAAAGTGGTGATTAAGGACGAGCATTATTGCATTTACAACATGAAGAACAAAAACGCAAAAATCAAAAAGATTGCCGAGTGTAACAATTCGGTTGATTTTATTACTAATGTGCTTAATTCTTGCCCAAATTACATCGATATTTACCTAAACACCAACGAAGAATATGAAGCAGTAAGTTTTTTAAGTAACATTTTTTCAAACCGCCTTAAAGTTTACACAAAATGCTAAAATTATAAATTTTAATAAGTTTGACTTTTCTATTGTTTAGTGATATACTTATCGTATCCATTTTAAAACGTTGTCAGTGGATAAGGAGGTATATATGACGGATGATAAAGATACTTACTATAGAGTGACAAATACTTATGAAGATGATAAAGGTAACTCCGTAGAAGTAAATCAAGTTGTTTATGATCGCGGAGATGGATCAATTGACTATGTCGAACAGACTAAAGTTAATGGTGTAGAGGTTGGACATCATACAGAACATCCTGATGGGACAATACATGATTTCGGCATTTATGCTGATAACAATGAAGAAGATGATGACGATGATGACGACTATGAAGAAGATGTCGACAATTACAATAATGATGACAATGATGACGACGATGACGACGATGAAGATTAGTCATTTACAACAGGAGAGTTATGAGCAAACAATTAGATCACGATGAATTTAAGAAAATTCAAAAAAAATTTAGTCCAAACATAGTTTTAGTTTTGGAAAATTTTGAACATGAAGAGAACATAGGATCAGCATTCAGGCTAGCGGATGCTTTTAATGTAAAAAAAATATTTATTGTTTCAAATAAGGAATTAGACACACATAAAATTGAAAAAACGGCAAGGAATTGTTCTAAAACTACAGCTTATGAAATATTACCAACAACAGAACAAGCAATCTCTATTGTTAAGAATTTTGGTTTTGAACCTATTTCTGTTGAGATTTGTGATGACAGCATACCTTTAAGAGATTGCGATTTTTCACAGTTCGATGGGGTTGCTTTAATCATGGGTAATGAAAAGTATGGAGTGTCACAATATGCACTTGATAATTCGACTAATCGAGTTCATATTGATATGTTTGGCAATAATTCATCAATGAATGTTTCAACAGCTTTAGCAATTGCTCTTTATAAGTGCAATGAAGATATTTTAAGTGCGCAACTCGCAAAAAAAAACATCTGTAATTTATAATTGTCTTGGATTTTATCAAAGATTAAGAACAAAACCCTTGACTTTGTGGTTTTGGGGTTGTAAAATAAAGGTAACTCAATAGATTATTGATTGGACAAGTAGGTTAAAAGTCAATGATAAGAGAGAGCGCACGCTGGCTGGAATTTGCGCATCAAACTTTTAAGTGAAACCACCAATTAGGTCGACGCAAGTAAACTTGCAAAACAAGTGAGTGAATTTAGTTCACTAATTAGGGTGGAACCGCGGTTAAAAATCGTCCCTAGCATAACAAAATGCTAGGGTTTTTTGTTTTTAAAACCAAATTGTTAAAGTTGGTAAATTTGGCAAAAACCCAAATTTATATGATAAAATAAATTTGGCAAAAAAACCAAATTTATTATGGCTAAATAAATTTGGTAAAAATTAAAACAAAAATTTGAGTAACCTTGGCAAAAGGAGAATATTATATCTACGAGCGATATAAAAATCTCCATTTGCTTGCTAATTAGCAAGCAATTACCAATCAAAAAGGGAGAAATTATATCTAAGAGTGATATAAAATTCCCCTTATTAAAAGGAGAATATTATGGAAAAAGAAGAACTTGAAAAACAAGAAGAATTTAACAAGAAGCAAGAAATGTACCGCCACAGTATGGCACATGTGCTTGCAAAAGCCATTAAGGAATTATATCCAAATGTAAAATTGGCAATTGGCCCAGCAATTGACAATGGTTTTTATTACGATTTTGACAATTTGACAATAAATCAAGACGATTTTGCCAAAATTGAAGACAAAATGAAGGAAATAATTGCCCGCAACGAAGATTTTGTGCGCAGTGAAGTAACCCGCGCTCAAGCACTTGAAATGTTTAAAGATGAACCTTATAAAACTGAACTTATTTTAGATTTGCCAGAAGATAGCGTAATTTCAGTTTACCATACAGGCAGTGATTTTTACGACCTTTGCCGTGGCCCACATGTTGAAAATACCAAATTTTTGCGTGGTTTTAGTTTTAAAATCAATAGGTCAAGTGGGGCATATTGGCGTGGCAGTGAAAAGAACAAAATGCTTACACGTGTTTATGTTTACGGCTTTTTAAATAAGGACGATTTGAAAGAATGTTTGCGTTTAGAGCAAGAAGCACGCGAACGTGACCACCGTAAAATAGGCAAAGAAATGGGCATATTTATGTTCGATGACCTTGTTGGGCGTGGGCTTCCAATGTGGTTGCCAAAAGGCTTTATTTTGCGCCGTCAATTGAATGATTATATTATGAATAAGGAAATTGCTTTGGGTTATTTGCATGTTATGACACCATCATTAGGCAACGTTAATCTTTACAAAACATCTGGGCATTGGGAACACTATAAAGACGACATGTTCCCAGCAATGCAAAGGGACGGGGAAGAATCGTTTGTGCTTCGTCCTATGAACTGCCCACACCACATGGTTATGTACAAGAATTTCCAACATTCTTACCGCGATTTACCTTTGCGTATTGCTGAAATTGCAAACGATTTTAGGTACGAAGCAAGCGGTTCACTTTGCGGTATTGAACGCACAAGGGCATTCACACAAAATGACTGCCACATTTTCTGTCGTCCAGACCAAATAAGGAGTGAAATTCAAGGCGTTATTGACCTTATTTTAGATGTATACAAAGATTTTGGCTTTAAAAAATATAAATTCCGCTTGTCTTTGCGTGACCCTAAAAATACTGAAAAATATTTCGGTAATGATGAACTCTGGGCAAAGAGCGAAACAGCTTTGCGTGAAATTTTGAAAGCGAGTGGTGCTGAATATTATGAAGCGGAAGGTGAAGCCGCATTTTATGGCCCTAAAATTGATGTGCAAGTTGAATCTGCAATTGGGCACGACATCACACTTTCAACTGTTCAACTTGATTATCAGTTGCCAGAAAGGTTTGAACTTGAATATATTGACGAAAACAACCAAAAAGTTCGTCCAGTTGTTATTCACCGTGCAATTCTTGGCTCACTTGACAGGTTTGTTGCTTTCGTTTTGGAAGAAACAAAAGGTGCATTGCCAACATGGTTGAGCCCAGTTCAAACAAAAATCATCACAGTAAGCGAAAATAACGCTGAATACGCAAAACAAGTTGAAAATAAATTGCGTGTAAAAGGTGTCAGGGTTGAAGCGGACTTAGACAACGAGTCTGTCGGCAAAAAAATCCGTAGCGCTGTGCTTGAAAAAGTGCCTTACATTTTGGTGCTTGGCGACAAGGAAATGGCGGACGGCACAGTTGCAGTGCGCAAGCGCGGTAGCAAGGACACTGAAACAATGTCGTATGCTGACTTTGAAACACTTGTTTTAACTGACATTAAAAACCGTCAACTTTAAAATTCGACGCGAGTAACAAAAGGTTTTAAAATTTGTAATCAAAAAATTATGGAACACTATATTTAAACTAGTGTTCCTTTTTTTTGTTAAAAAATGCAATGTGATTTTGCTGTTTCATCTGCAAATTTTTAAAAATTTAGGTATTGACAAACATGGGATTGCGTGTTATCATTTTTGCATGACAGACGAAGAGAGAATGGCGGTGCACCGCCAAAATGTTAGAGATGAAGATGAATATCTAACAAAATTGCGTGAGGCGTATTTTACAGCATTAAAAGACGATGACGACGAAACGCTTTATGATGTTTTTGACGAATTGGAATACTACATTCCACCAGTTGAGTTGTTTTTTGAACTCGATTTTAAAAACATTCTTTTTGTATTAACAAACACCTTTCTTATGGACGGCTTTAAGAAAGATGAATATGATGGCATTATAAAAATTGTAAGTTCACTTTACATTGATGAAGCGGATTTATTGCTTGATTTTATCATTAGTGAGTTAAACAAAGGGCAATTAAATGAAGTAAATCTTAAAAAGTTAATAAAGAAACTGAACAATATCGTTTCATTTGACGATTATGAAAAGGTTAATAAATTGTGTGACATAATTTTAGATAGGGCAAGGTTTACATCAAAAGATATGCAAAAATACTATTTAAACTGTTGCGACTTATTATCCAAAGCCAAACAAAACACTTTAAAAAGGACAGGTTGGAAAGTTATTGATGGTGGCAGAAAAGACGATTTAACCGAAAAAGAAATAGAAGTGAATGTTAAACTCGCACATAAAAATGGTTGGCATGTCATTGATGGTGGGCTTAAATAAGATAAAACATTGTATAGCGAATATGGCAAACTATAAAAAATAGTCGAAAATGTTAAAGAGATTAGTTAAATAAAATTTTTGAAAACTTTAGTTAAAAATGTTGACATAAATTTAAAACATTGTTATAATGAAGGCGTAAAAGTAGGAGTAATAACTTCTCACCTTGAAGCAAAAGCGACAATGGTTTTAAATTAATACATTTGAATTTGTTATATGCAAATTGCATTAATTTGGAGTTTTTGTTATGGGTGCTTTTACATAAAGTAACCCATTTTTTGTTTTACAAAACAAAATGGGGTGTGAAACTTTTCTTTGGTAGGAGGAAATTTGAAAGAATCACTTAAGAATGAACAAATTGTTTTGCCAGAAGTACGCTTAATTGGCCCAAACAGTGAACAACTTGGCATGATGTCAAGCGAAAAAGCACTTGAAGTTGCTTCAAGTTATGAGTTGGACCTTGTCCTTATTGCGCCTGATGCTAAACCACCAGTTTGCAAGATTATGGACTATGGTAAATACCGCTTCGATGAACTTAAAAAATTGAAAGACCAAAAAAAGGCGCAAAAAGTTGCTCAACTTAAAGAAATGTCTTTAAGCATGACAATTGACGACCACGATTTGGAAATTAAAGCAAAACAGGTTTGCAAATTTTTAGCAGACGGAAGCAAAGTTAAAGTTAACATACGTATGTTCGGCAGGCTCCAAGCACGCCCACAAGTCGGTGTTGACATTATGCGTCGCTTTGCTGAAATGTGCGCTAGTGTAGGGCAAATTGACAAACAACCAGAAGTAAATGGGCGCAACATCTTTATGTTCCTTGCACCAATTTCAAAAAAATAATGTTGAAATAGGATCAAAATGGTTCTGCAAAATCAACATTTAAAACTACATTTTACAAATTTATATAAGGAGAAATTTTATGCCAAAAATGAAAACAAGAAAAACTGTTGCTAAGCGTTTCAAACTCACTGGCACAGGCAAAGTTAAAATGATGCACGACGGCAAAGGCCACATTTTAACAAAGAAATCTCGTAAGAGAAAAAGAAATTTAAGGAAAACCGGTTATGTTTCAAAACAATATGAAAGAAACATTAAGGAAATGATTTAGGAGGCTGAATATGAGAATTAAACGCGCAGTTAATGCAACCAAGAAACGCCGTGCAGTTTTAAAAGAAGCAAAGGGTTATCGTGGTGCTAAATCAAAATTATATCGTGTTGCTCGCCAAGCAGTTATGAAATCTGGTCAATACGCTTACGCTGGTCGTAAAATGAAAAAACGCGACATGCGTTCATTATGGATTACCCGTATTAACGCTGCTTGCCGTGAAAATGCAATTTCATACAGCAAATTCATTGCAGGGCTTAAAAAGGCTAATATAGACCTTAACCGCAAAGTTCTTGCAGATATGGCTGTTTGCGATAAGGAAGCATTTGCTAAGCTTGTGGAAACAGCAAAAAACGCATAGTGAGAGAAGTTGGTTGAAATACCAACTTTTTGTTTCCTTTCCCACGAACGAAGAGAAGTGGTTAACGAAGCATTTGCTAAGCTTGTGGAAACAGCAAAAAACGCATAGTGAGAGAAGTTGGTTGAAATACCAACTTTTTTATATACAACAATTGAATAATTTGCTAAAAATATTTTCTTTTTTGTTTGACAAAAGTTATATTCCGTGGTAATATGCCTAAACCTAAAAGGTGTGGCATAGCCACTAA
This sequence comes from uncultured Clostridia bacterium, assembly GCA_934772045.1. GTDB lineage: Bacteria > Bacillota > Clostridia > Christensenellales > UBA1242 > Onthoplasma. The sequence continues at coordinate 271,722 of CAKVMH010000002.1, read as the reverse complement.
AAGGATTTTTATGGATTTAGTTATTATGGCGGCTGGTATGGGTAGCCGTTTCGGAGGGCTTAAACAAATTGAGCCTGTAAATGAAAATAATGAATTTATTATTGACTATTCAATTTATGATGCAATTCGCGCTGGTTTTGACCGTGTGATTTTCATTATCAAAAAAGAAAATTATGAAATTTTCCGCAACACTGTTGGTAAGCGTGTTGAGGATAAAATTAAAGTTGAATATGTGTTCCAAGAACTTGAAAATTTGCCATATGGCTACACTGTTCCAGAAGGTAGGGTGAAACCATGGGGTACTGGTCATGCTATTTGGTGCTGTAAAAATGTGGTAAAAGATGACTTTGCCATTGTGAATGCCGACGATTTTTATGGCCTTGACGCATATTTGACCGCCAGCCGTTTTATTCAATCAAATTCAGGCTTAAATTTTGGTTTGGTGGCATACAAAGTTATAAACACATTAAGTGAAAATGGTGCAGCAAAACGTGGTGTATGCAAAACAGCTAATGGAAAATTGATTGATATAATTGAAAGTTCGATTGAAAAAATTGATGGCGAAATTTATGCAACTCCATTAGATTATGATACATCATTTATAGTTGATGAAGACCAAGTTGTGTCAATGAACATGTGGTGCTTTACACCTAAAATCTTTAAGGTGCTTGACAGGGAATTTCCTAGGTTTTTGGCAACTGCCATTGAAGAAAATCCATTGAAAGCCGAGTTCCTGTTGCCAACAGTGGTAGACAAAATGGTTAAAAATGGTGCTATTGATGTTCAGGTTAAACCAACTAATGCAAAATGGCTTGGCGTAACTTACAAAGAAGATAAAGAAAGCGTTGTTAATGGATTAAAAGAATTGACTGAACACAAAATTTACCCAAAAAGTTTGTGGGACGGCACAACAACAAATGTTGATTAATTTTAAAACCACTTCGGTGGTTTTTTTTGTATGTATTATTAGAAGAGTAATTATAAAATTTCTTATTGCATTAACAAAAACCTATAAAAGTAGTTTAAATATTTGAAAGTTACCACGCTTAATTTGATTTGACTGGCGATTTTAACTTTGTTATACTATAAACATGGAACTAACAAAGGCAGAAATTAAGAATTTAAAAGACAAAGATTATAGGCATGACAACAAGATTTTTTTAGTTGAAGGCGACAAATTTTGTCACGATTTATTAAACGCTAACATCGATATTTTGCAAACCATAACTACAAACAGCGAATTAAAAGGGTTTAATAACACCACATACGTCAATAAAAAAACATTTGATAGTTTGGCAACGACAAAAACACCACAAAGCATCATTTGTGTATGTAAAATTAAAGAGTATGGAATTGATGCAGTTGGTAATTCGCTTGTGTTGGACAATGTGCAAGACCCAGGCAATGTTGGCACACTTATCCGCAGTGCACTGGCGTTCAATTTTAATGATATTTACCTTATCGGCGGGGCAGACCCTTACACTGAAAAGGTGATTAGGAGCAGTGCAGGCACAATATTAAAGGCTCGTTTGCATTTGGTAAACTTTAAAGAATTTGAAGCGAACAAAATAAAAATAGCTGAAAACTTTTTAATTGCCGACATGTTTGGTGAAAACCTAAACAAAATTCGTTTGCCAAAAGGGCGCATATCTGTTATAATAGGCAATGAAGGTAATGGCGTCAGCAGTGAAATGCGTACACTTGCCAACAGCAAAGTTTCAATCCCTATGATGTCTTGCGTGGAAAGTTTAAATGCGGGCGTTGCTGGGAGCATTATTATGCAAAAAATAGGCAATATGTAAGCCAGAATTATTATTTTATAGGAGATTTTATGTCAGGACATAGTAAATGGAACAACATTAAAGGTAGAAAAGAAAAATCAGATGCAGAGCGTAGCAAGGTTTTCACAAAAATCGGGCGCGAAATTATGGTTGCAGTTAAGGAAGGCGGGCCAAATGTTGACAGCAATTCAAAACTTAAAATGGCAATTGCAAAAGCGCGTCAATACAACATGCCAAATGACCGCATAAACGGCATCATTAAAAAGAACAGTGAAGTTGACAATTCATCGTTTGTTGAACAAACTTACGAAGGTTATGGGGTTGGCGGTGTTGCAGTGGTTGTTAAATGTTACACAGACAACAAAAACCGCACAAGCAGTGATGTACGTTACGCTTTTGATAAGTTTGGTGGCAGTTTAGGTTCTACTGGTTGTGTAAGTTATTTGTTTGATAACCGAGGTGTTGTGGTTGTTGAAAAGAATGATAAGTTTGACAGCGACAGCGCAATGGAACTTGCAATCAACATGAACGCCGTTGACTGCGAAGATGATGAAGTGTTCACAGTATACACCGAACCTAGCGCGAACTCAGTTAATGAAATGGTTACCGCTTTTGAAAATGGTGGTTACACAGTTTTGAGTTCAGGTGTTGAAATGATACCACAAAATTACATTGCATTAGATGAACATAAGCGCGAAACTTTTGACAAGATGATTGATAAACTTAATGAAAGTGACGATGTTATTGACGTTGTACATAATTTAGAGGAAGAATAGATAAATGGAAACAAACGACAAATTGCTTGATATAATTAAAAAACTTAACGACAATCGCAACAAATTGTCCGCTTTGTTTTCACTTTATAATAGTTCGCTTTTAATTGCAGAAGACAATAGGGCAAGTTTGCCGTTCTATTTTGAACAGTTGATTGACCATAAAAACGATTTAAGTTCCATAACAAGGGATATTTCATCTGTTTCAAAAGCAGAGCGTAAAAATGTTTACAGCAAAAACAAGGCAAAAATTAACCGCTTGAACAGTGAGGTTGATGTGGTGAACACCGAATTTAACGACAATTGCAAAAAATATCGCGTTGCATTGCAAGATTGTGGCAGTTTGAAAACTGAATACAAGCACGAAGTAAGCGAACTTTGTAAAGACTTTAAAGCAAATGTTGATGAGAATACACCAGCAATTGTAATTAAAGGTTATAAACAACAAGTTAAGATTATCAAAGCAATATTGGATAAGATTGAAATGTTGATTAGCGATTACAACATTAAGAAAAATAAATTGGACGAAGACAACACTCGCTTTAATGAATTATATTCAAGTGTAAGTTCTTTAATCGACCAATTACAACAGACAGCATAGAGGAATATGAGAATTTTAGGCATCGACCCAGGCTATAACATTGTTGGTTACGGCGTAATTGAAACAAATGGTTGCAAAGTTGTGGACTTTGGTGTTATTACCACGCCTAAATCGATGAGTATCAGTAGCCGTTTAAACACAATTTATCAAGCCACTTGCGAATTGATGGAAACTTTTAAACCTGACCAAGTTGCGTTTGAGGAATTGTTTTTTAATACCAACAACACAACAGCAATTCCGGTGGCGGAAGCGCGTGGCGTGCTTATAGTTGCGTCAAAACAATATACGGACAAACTTTTTGAATATACACCACTTCAAATTAAGCAAGCATTGACAGGCAATGGTAGGGCTGAAAAAAAGCAAGTTCAATTTATGGTTAAAAACATTTTAGGTTTAAGCCAAACACCAAAACCTGATGATGCTGCCGACGCACTTGCAGTTGCACTTACGCATATGCAAACAAATTCAATGATGAGCGACAATTCAATTTAACATTTAGAGGTTTTAACGTGTTTGCGTTAAGATAAGACAATTCAATCTTACTTATAGAAATTAGGGTTGTTTAAATAGGCTACTAGTAATCAATAGAGATTTACGTTTAACGGCATAATGAAAATTTAAAAGGAAAATATGATAGGTTTTATTAAAGGCATTTTAAGAGATAAAGATTTCGACAATATTACAGTGGAATGTAATGGTGTCGGTTTTCAAATATATGTCACAAAAAGTTGCATGATGGGCTTGCCGGCAGTAGATGAAGAAGTTAAAATTTACACCTATATGCACGTAAGAGAAGATGAAATGAGTTTGTATGGTTTTGTCAGCCCAGAAGAAAAGCGTTTGTTTTTGCAACTTATTTCAGTGTCAGGTGTGGGGAGCAAAACTGCCATTGCTATTTTGTCTGCCGAAAAGATGAATAAAATTGTCAACAGTATTGTCACACAAGATGTGAACGTTATAGGCTCATGTAAAGGCATAGGCAAAAAAACAGCCGAACGCATAATAGTTGAATTAAAGGATAAGATTAAGCCATTTGATTTCTTGTTGCCTAATTCTAACCCATTTGAAATTGACACTTCTAATCAGTATTTAGACGACGCCATAATTGTGCTTACAAGCTTAGGGCTTAGCAAAGCGGAAGCCACAAAGCGCGCAAAAGCAGTTGCCACTGAAACTGATACAGGTGAAACAATTGTTGCAAAAGTGCTTCATTCTTTAGGTGAATAAAAGGCAAAAACACAATAAACACAAATTTTTACTTTAACAAATGCCAATATAAAAAAGTTAAACAACAAAAAGGATTAAAATGGAAGAAAGAGATAGATTTATAAGTAGCACCAAAAACATGAGTGATGTCGAAGTTGAAAATAAACTTCGACCTATGTCTTTCGACGAATATGTGGGGCAGGAAAAAATAAAATCCAACTTAAAAGTTTACATTTCTGCTGCCAAAAAGCGTAAAGAAGCATTAGACCATGTTTTGTTGTATGGTCCGCCAGGCTTAGGTAAAACAACTTTAAGCCACATCATCGCGAACGAGATTGGAAGTCAAATTAAAATCACAAGTGGGCCAAGCATCGAAAATGCAGCCGACCTTGCCGCTATTTTGACAAACCTTAACACTAATGATGTGCTTTTTATTGACGAAATTCATCGCATCAGTAAATCGGTTGAAGAAATTTTGTATCCAGCAATGGAAGATTACGCTTTGGACTTTATCGTTGGTAAGGGACCAAGTGCACGCAGTATGCGCCTTAAAATACAACCTTTTACACTTATCGGTGCAACAACCAAAGCAGGCAATTTAAGTAGCCCTTTGCGTGATAGGTTTGGTATTTCATGTAGGTTGGAATTGTATACTGTTGATGAAATTGCAAAGATTATCGCGCGTTCTGCAAGTATATTAAATGTCAGCATAGACGAGCAAGCAACTTACGAAATAGCACGTCGAAGCCGTGGCACGCCGCGTATTGCAAACCGCCTTTTGAAGCGTGTGCGCGATTACGTACAAGTGGAAGATAAGGATAGAATTACAGCGGAAGACGCTAAAAAAGCATTAACGCTTATGGATATTGATGAACTTGGGCTTGACTATGTTGACAAGCGTGTGCTTTTAGCAATGATTGAAAAATTTGGTGGTGGGCCAGTCGGGTTAGAAACCTTGTCTGCCACAACTAACGAAGAAATTTCAACAATCGAAGATATTGTTGAACCATATTTAATGCAACTTGGTTTTGTTTTGCGCACAAATAGGGGCAGAATGGTCACACGCCTTGCATATGAGCATTTTGGCTTGCCTGTCCCACGCTCATTACAAGTTGACACAACAGAAGGTGATGACGATGAAAGCAAATAAATTTATTGGGCTTACAAACAAGAAATTGCCAGCAAAAAAGAAAAATAATGTCGACTACACAAAATTGTCCAGTTACGACTATTATTTGCCAGAAGAACTTATTGCACAAACACCTATTGAAAAGCGTGATGAAAGCCGATTGCTGGTTTTTGATAGGAAAACAAAAGATGTTTATCATAGGCATTTTAAAGATATTACCGATTTTTTGCGCAAGGGCGATGTTTTGGTTATTAACAACACTCGAGTATTGCCAGCACGTCTTTATGGCAAAAAACCAACAGGTGCAAACATTGAAGTGTTGCTTTTGAAGCGCATAAATATGACCGATTGGGAAGTGCTTATTAAACCAGCAAAACGCGTTCCGGTTGGGACAAGCATTAAGTTTAACGACGAATTAAGTTGTGTTGTTGAAGCAGTTAAAGAAGACGGAAACCGCATTGTCCGTTTCGATTTTAAAGGTGTGTTTGAAGATATTTTGTCACGTATTGGGCAAATGCCTTTACCACATTATATACATGAAAAATTAAAGGATAAAGAACGCTATCAAACAGTTTACAATAAAGTTGATGGCAGTGCGGCAGCACCAACTGCAGGTTTGCATTTCACAAAAGAACTTTTGAAGCAAATCCAAGATATGGGGGTTGAAATAGCTGAACTTACCCTTGATGTTGGGTTAGGTACATTCCGCCCATGCAAGGAAGACGATATAACAAAACATGTAATGCACACAGAGCATTACCATTTAGATGAAAAAACCGCAGAGATAATAAATAAGGCAAAAAGGGAAAATAGGCGTGTTATTGCTGTTGGCACAACAAGTGTAAGGACGCTTGAAAGTGTGGCTTTAAAAGGCATGCCACTCACAGCAGATGACGACAACACAAGCATATTCATTTATCCACCTTATAATTTCAAGGTTGTCGACGCACTTATTACTAATTTTCATTTGCCAAAATCGACACTTATTATGCTTATAAGTGCGTTTGCTGGGTATGATAACACTATGAACCTATACGAAACTGCGGTTGAAAATCAATATCGCTTTTTCAGTTTTGGCGATTGCATGTTTATTGAATAAGTTTAATATTTCATCGTCTATTATTTTACTGAACATGGTAAGGAACAATTACGGAATATAATCGTTTACAATTTAAAAAATTTTAAGGATGAAAATGGAAAAATTTAGTTACGAAATTTTGCATATTGACAAAAACAGTGGGGCTAGGACTGGGGTGTTGCACACACCGCATGGTGATATTTACACGCCTATATTTATGCCTGTTGGCACACTTGCAACAGTTAAGTCATTGACCAGTGACGATTTGTACGACATTGGCGCACAAATTATTTTGGCTAACACTTACCATTTGCATATTCGCCCAGGTGACGAGTTAATAAAGAAAGCGGGTGGCGTGCACAAATTTATGAATTTTAACCGTCCGATGTTGACTGATAGTGGCGGTTTTCAAGTTTTTTCATTGGCAGATTTGCGCAAAATAACTGACGATGGTGTTGAATTTAAAAACCATTTAAGTGGCGCAAAATTGTTTTTCACACCTGAACGTGTAATGCAGATTGAAAATAACATTGGGGCGGACATTATTATGGCGTTTGATGTGTGCACTGAACCAGGTGTTAGCCATGCAGAAGCAGAAAAAGCAATGCATCGCACACTAAATTGGCTTGACAGATGCTATAAAGCACATAAAGATGAAAATCAAATGCTTTTCCCGATTGTGCAAGGCAATTTTTATAAAGATTTGCGCCTAAAAAGTTTGGAAGAAACAAAAAAATATTGTAAATGTGGCATTGCAATTGGTGGGCTATCGGTTGGTGAGCCAAAGGAAACAATGATTGAAATGCTTGATGTTATGCAACCACATTATCCTGAAAATATGCCACGATACATGATGGGCGTTGGCACACCAGACTACATTTTTGAAGGCGTTCAACGCGGGATTGACATGTTTGACTGCGTGCTCCAAACAAGGGTGGCTAGGAATGGTCTTGCCATGACAAGCAAGGGTAAAGTTATCCTTAAAAACGCAAAGTATAAGGAAGATTTCACAACCCTTGACGATGAATGCGACTGTTATTGTTGCCGTAATCACACCAAAGCCTATTTACACCACCTTGTTATGTGCAATGAAATTTTAGGTGCAAGGCTGTTGAGTTTACACAACTTGCGTTTCACAATAAAAATGATGGAAAATATGCGCGAAGCGATTAATAATGACCGCTTTTTAGAGTTTAAAAAAGAATTTTATGAAAAATATGGCATTGAGCAGTAGGAAAATTTTAAAAACTGAATTTGAAGTAAAAATCTCTTAAAAGTACTAAAAAAAGACATATTCAATTAAAATTTTTGTTATTTTCATCAAAATTACAACACAAAATAGTTTGACATGTTGAGTTTTGTTTTGCTAGAATTTACTTAGTTTAATTTAAAGGGGAAATTATGGAAATAGTATTATTAGTTGTATTACTCGTTCTTGTTGTTGCATTATTTGTTTTATCTTATGTTAAAAAGAAAAAGTTTAACACTGAACTCGGCGCTATGCGTGAAGAGTTGAAGCCTGGCGATAAGGTTATGACTGACACTGGCGTAGTTGGTGAAGTTGTTGAAAGTTTCACAGAAGATGAGTATAAATACTTCGTTTTAAAAACCGGTCGTGGGGAACATACTGGTTATTTCACAGTTCACGCAAATGCAATTTACTACATTTTTGGTAAAGATGAACCAGCTACTAAAAAAGTGGTTGTAGTTAAAAAACCAAATGCTGAACAAGTAAAGGAAGCACCAAAAGCGGAAGAAAAACCAGTAGAGAAACCAGTAGAAGAAAAAGAAGTTAAAGAAGAAGTTAAACCTGAAGCAAAAAAAGTTGAAAAGGCTGAAAAACCAGCTCAACCAAAGGCTAATTCTAATAAAAAGAGTAAATAAATTACCGCTTCTTAAATCTAATAACACAAAAATTAATTTAGCATGGCTTGCCATGCTTTTTTTGTGGTTATAACAAAACACATTTAAGTAAGAAAATTATTTTTCATTTATTTTTGGCGACAAATTAATTAACAATCGAAAGTGAAGGAAAATGTTTTATTCTGCTTAACAACAAACTAATTGGCTAGAATAATCGAAGTAAATAGGTTTATTAAAGAAATTTTTTAAAGTGTGAATTTAGACAAATTAAGCAAAAAATCAACAAAATTTTAGATAGTTTTGGGTTCTTAAAACATAGCGCAAAAATAAGTTATTGTAGGAGGCTTTATGGGAAAATTAAAAAACGAAAAAATGGCATTAGTCCTTAACATTTTAAAAAGTTGTTTGATAGGTTTGGTTGTCACATTAATTGGTACTGTTATTTTGGCAGTTATCCTTAAATTTGCTGACATTCCAACCAAAGCAGTGGCGTACATTAACGATGTGATTAAAGCGATTTCTTTGTTCGTTGTGGTGCTTATACTTAAAAAATCTGGTGACGAAAAACTTTTGCTTAAATCAATTTTCGCTGGGGTAGTGTACGCTGTTTTGGCATTTGTTGTGTTCTCAATTTTAAATGGTGGGTTCAGTTTCGGCTTAAATTTTGTTTTTGATGTGCTTTTTGCAGTGGTTGTAGCAATTGTGGCTTCAATTATCCTTAAATTGACAAGCAAAAAAACGGCGTAATTTTAAAAAACGCGTGCTTCAACAAAAAATACACCACTACCACAAAAACTTAATGTTAAATTTTAAACTTTTTGGGCAATAATTTAGTTAAATATAAAATAATATCAGTTAGTTTCTTAGTTTAAGTGTTAATTGTTTGACAATATTTTAAATTTTTACTATAATCTAACTGATTTAGGAGTATTTAATGACTAAAAGACGCTCAAAAAGTTTATTTGTTATCTTTGCAATAGTTTTAGTTATATGTTTAATTGCAACCTTTGTTAATTTCACATATCCATTTTCAATCAATGGTAAATATTTTTCTTACACCAACTTTGTTTCAAGTTTAAAATTAGGTGAAGATGTTGGTCAAACTTACCGTATTATTTATCGCGCTGAATTGTTAGATGATGAAGTGAGTTCAAGTTACGACAAATTAACAAAATCAACAATGGAAGATTTGCTTAAAATAGTGCAAAATCAAGGTTTTAAAGACGCAACGGTTTCAAAATATGGTGATGATAAAATCATGCTTCAAGTGGCTGTTGGCAGTGAAGACGACATTTCTAACCTTACAAGTTTAGTTGGTGACCCAGCTAGGATTAGTTTTTCAATGTCGCAAGATGCTAAAAAAGCGTTTGTAGATGCTGACAACATTAAGGCAGTTACATCACAAAGTTATTATAATCAAGAAACGGGTAGTATGCTTTATTATGTCCGCATTGACTTTAACGACGATGTAAAAGAAAGTGTTGAAGAAGCAACCAAAGATGGTGGCACAGTTTACATCTATTTTGGTGAAGAATTGTTTACTCAAATGGATTTGGGTGGCAATGCTATCACCGATGGCATGATTGTTATCCAAAGTGAGGCCTTCACAAGCATTGATGTCGCAAACACTTATGCGAATAAAATTCGTTCAGGTATGCTTGACGTTAATTTGACAAAAATTGAAGCAGACAAAATTAGCGCAACATATGGTAGGGGTGCAAGCATTTATGCCTATGTGTTGTTTGCTGTGTTTGCTTTGGCAATTTTAGTGTTTATGATTGTAAAATATCGTGACATGGGCTTGCTTTCAGCTTTTGCAATGCTTTTCTACACGGTTATCGGCTTATTCTTGTTGCAATCAATTCCAGCAGTGCACATCAATTTTGCAGGTATTGTTGGCATGATGCTTTGCTATTTGTTAATGGCTGACACATTGCTTTCAATCATTGAAACAGCAAAACGTCACTATGCAACAGGCAAGAAAATGTATATTTCATTCAAACTTGCATTTAAAGATTGTTTGGTTCGCACCTTTGTGAATAATACGTTATTTATGTTACTTGGTTTTGCTTGCATGTTCATGCCAAGCATGGGGCTTCAATCATTCGGTTGGGTGACATTTGTTTTACCATTTGTAAGCGTGTTTGTAAGCCTTGCTTTGATGCGCTTGTTCGTTGCAATGTACTTGCCTTTGAATAACGAAGATGGCAAAAAGTGCAACTTCCACAAAGGAGGACAAAATGCTTAATAGAGATTTTACAAAAACAAATAAGGACTATTTTAACAAGAATAAAATAGCATTAATTGTACTTTCAGTTTTCCTTCTTGTAGGTTTGATTTTAACATGCACGATTGGTTTGCGTGGTAATTTTGAAATTGCAGGGTACACTGAATTTTCAGTGAAAGTTGGCAGTGAAGTTAATATTAATGAAACCAGCAAAAAAGTTGAACAAGTTGTTAAAACTTACAATTCAGGGTTCGACACAATTTCGGTGTATGGTGAAGGTGATGAAACAAAACTTGTTGTACGTTACACAAAACATTTGAACGATGCTACCGTTCAAGAAATGAACCAAAAAATTGCCGACAAATTGGCAATTGCTAACAATTGCGTAACTGAACACGTAAATGTTGCGCCAGTTGTTAGGAAAGTTGATTACATTTACACAGCTGTTGCAATCTTAATTTTGGTTGCATTAGCAAGTTTATTCGCATTTATCCGCTATAATGGGGCAAGTGCTTTGGCTGTAATAATCAGTTCGGCTGTTGGCACACTTGGCTTTTTGTCAATTTGCGCAATGTTAAGGCTTACCGTTGGTTTAAGCATATTCGCGTTGTTAGTTGTGTTGAACTTGCTTATCGTGTTCGGGTGCTTAAATGTGTTTGAATCTATGCGCAGGGCCAACTGGTTAAATAGTGGTGATTTTGGCACAGCAATCACAACCGCGATGAAAGAGTCAAGGCTTCGTATGAATGTTTTGGCTGTTGCAGTGTTTGTATTTGGCTTGTTGTTTGTGCTTATTGCTCCAACGGCACTTAAATATGTTTCACTCAACTTAATGTTTGTTGCAGTTGTTGAATTAGCTACGGTTTTGTATGTTTTACCTTTTGTGTGGAGTGCATGCATAACACATTGCAAAAAACGCGTTCGTAAAGTAAAGCAAGGGAATAAGGCACAAACCGCAGAAAATAAATAAATTTTGGCCTTTCTTTTGAAAGGCTTTTTTGTGAAATGAGAGGCTGAATTTACTTTCACATATGAGTGTGAATATCATTCGCTGTTTATGTGATAGACGCTAAAATAAACGGTGTTTTCTTACAGAATAAAATTATGAAATACATTTGTACATTAGAAAAGGAAGTGAATACAGAATTTGTTAACGAGATGAGCAAATTGTTCAATTTGGACAAACATCTTGTTCATCTTTTATATACTCGCGGAGTTGATACCAAAACAAAATTGCAAAAGTTTTTATCACCAAGTATAAGCGATTTATACGACCCATTTTTGTTTGAAGATATGGCAAAAGTGGTTGAAAAAATTGAACATCATATTGCACATAATAGTAAGATTTTAATTTTTGGCGACTATGATGTCGATGGTGTAACTGCAACGGCAATTTTGCTTAAATATTTCAATTCAGTTGGTGCAAATGTAACAAGTTTTATGCCTAATAGGTATGAAGATGGATATGGCTTATCCGTCCCAACATTGACTAAAATTCTTGAAACCAATAAACCAGATTTGGTGATTACTGTTGACTGTGGCATAACCGCAGTTGAAGAAGTTGAGTTTTTAAAACAAAACGATGTAGACGTGATCGTTACTGACCACCATGAGCGTGGCGAAAACTTGCCAAATTGCTTAATAATCAACCCTAAAATTAGCACTACATATCCATTTCATTGCCTTTGTGGGGCTGGGGTTGCATTTAAATTGGTGCAGGCAGTTGCAGGGATAACAAATGCAAAAAAATTTTTGCCGATTTGCGCAATTGCTACCATTGCAGATATTGTTGAATTGTTAGACGAAAACCGCTCAATTGTGGCACTGGGTTTAAAAGATTTTAATAAATTACCAGTTGGTATTTTGCGCCTTATGCAAGAGTGTGGTGTTAATGCAAACAATTGTAAAGCTAGCGACGTGGCATTTAAGGTTGCACCAAAGATAAATGCAAGTGGACGCATGGGCAGTGCTGAAACAAGTTTGGAACTTTATATGGAAGAAAATCCAAACAAGGTAAAGCCAATTGTAAACAAAATTATTAATTTTAACACTAAACGCCAACAATTGTGTGATAGGGTTTATAATGATGTAAAAACTGAACTGCAAACTAAGGATATCTTTAAAATAAGTGCGATTGTTATGTCATCTGCTGAGTGGGATAGTGGCATTTTAGGCATAGTTTCTGCGCGCATTGCCGAAGAATATCATCGCCCAACATTCTTGTTTAGCCAAGTTGCAGATGAATTGACCGGTTCCTGCCGAAGTGTTAATGGCGTCAATGTACACTCGCTGTTGAGCAGTATGAGTGGCATTTTAACCAAATTCGGCGGTCACCCAATGGCTGCAGGCCTAACATTAAAAGTAGAGAATTATGACCAGTTTACGCGTTTAACTAACCAATATGTTGAACAGAATTTGAATAAGGCGGATTTTTTGCCAACAAAAGCATATGATTTTGCTTTTGAACCAAGTGAAATAACATTAAAGTTGGTTGAGGATATTGACCGCATTGAACCTTGCGGGCATATGAATGCACGACCAATATTCAACTTTAAATTAAAAAATGCAACAATAAGCAGTTTACCAAAACACCCACAACATTTGGTTTTGAATTATCCAAATTTTAGTTTGTTGGCATTCAATGCTAGTGACAATTATTTTATATTGTCTGGCAACACTGAATGTAGCATTTTGGCTGATTTAAACATTGACACATTCAAAAACAGCAAGACAATTTCTGGCATTGTAAAGTCAATTGACTATGAAGGCATCTACCGTCCGCAAGACAACAATGTAATTCTGGCTGAATATGTTAAACAAATTATATATCCAATTGAAGATGGTTACAAGTTTAATAATTATAATCGCGACCAACTTATTCGTTTACTTTTAGACATGGATAAAACAGTGTATGGTACACTTATTATTGCTAATGATTATAACACTTATATTAACTTTAAATCACTTTACGACAGTAACAATATTTTCCGCAATAGGGTGTTTGATGTTGGCGACGCAACAGGGTTGAATACCATACTTTTAGCACCTACAAATTTCAATTATTTTAACACATTTAGCCGTATTATTTTCCTTGACCCATTACTAAATATTGGGTATTTAAGTGTTCTGCAACACAACACAAAGTCAACAATATACTTACCGCATATGCCAGAAACAAATGTTGCAGTGCTAAAAGATGTTAGTTTAGAACGCGAAATTTTTGGTAAATATTTTAGGCTTATGCAGTTTGCATGTGAAAATAAAATTACCGGTTACTATTGCTATAATTTTTATAAAAACATCTTAGCAAAAACCAACAAAAGTGCAAGTTTAAAAGGCGCTAATAAGCCAAATCAAGCGGAGTATAACTATTTACAATTTAGTGTTTGTTTGGAAGTGTTTAAAGAACTTGGAATTGTTGTGACAAATGAAAATGATACTGCCATAATTCAAATTACAGATAAGAAAAACCCACTTAATGCAAGCAGTTTTTATAATAGGCTGATGAGCATTAAGTTGGCAAAATAAACTTTTAAAAATGTTAATTTCAATATTATTAAGTGAAAATATCGAGCCATTAGACGCGGTTATACAATTTTTAGTTATCGTGTTAGTGTTTGCATTTTCACTTTCTTTGCGTGAATTTTTTAGGGCGTTTACTGCTTACAAAATGGGGGACGGCACAGCAAAATCGCTAGGCATGATGACATTAAACCCTATAAAGCACATTGACCCAGCTGGGTTCTTGTTCTTCATTTTAATAGGGGTGGGTTGGTCAAAACCTGCACCAGTAAACCCAGGCAATTTTAAAAATTATCGTAAAGGCATAAGGTGTGTTTCGTTATTTGGCGTATTGGCAAATTTTATATTAGGCTTAATTGCTTCAATAATGTATTTAATTTTTAACAAAACTGTTGGTTGCCCAAACGAATTTATGCGTTATTTTTACCTTGTTTTGCGAATTACAATGCAGATTAACAGCTTTTTGGTGTTGTTTAACATATTACCAATTTATCCGCTTGCAGGGTTCGATTTTATAACATCATATATGCGCCCAAACAACAAATTCATCTACTTTAATTACAAAAATGGCGTTAAAATTTTGTATGGAATTTTAATTGTTAGCATTTGCTGTGAATTGCTGTTTGGCGTTGATTTATTTGCTTTATATTTGAATTTATTGTATAATTATTTATATTTACCGCTTGCGTTAATATAGGAAACTTTAATTTAGGGGCACAATGGAAGAAGTTGAAGAATATACCGATGAATTTAACGGTCATTTAACATTTAAGTTGGAAGGGTTTGAAGGCCCTTTAGATCTTTTGTTGCACCTTATTAAAGAAAACAACATGTCCATAATGGAAATACGTATTAGCGAAATTACTGACCAGTACATGAAATATATGGATGACATTTCAAGTTTGGACATGGACGAAGCTGTTGCCTTTTTGGATATGACAAGTAGATTACTTGAAATTAAATCGCGCACATTGTTGCCAGTTGAACAAGAAGTAGAAGAAGACAGCGAAGAAGACAGCCTTTTAAAATTGCAAATGGAATTGCAGGAATATGAGTTATTTAAAGAAGCAGGCACTAACTTGCAACAATATGAAAATGTAGATCGTTTTTATAAGCAACCAGACAAAATGGCAGGCGATACGCGCATTGTGTTCAATGATTTCAATTTGGACAAATTGCTTGACGCTTTTGCTTTCATTTTGATGAAAACGAAAGATCGCGAAAACCCAGAAGAAAAGAAGATTAGGCGCGATAGATGGACGGTTGCAGATAAAATTGCATTCTTAACAAATGTGCTTAAAGAGAATAAGGAAATTAACTTTTTCAGCCTGTTTGACGAAACTTACACAAAGAGTGAGATTATAACCACATTTTTAGCTATTTTAGACATGCTTAAATTCCAAAAAATTGTGGTTGTGCAAACAGATAGATATGAAGATATTTTGATAAAAAAGAGGGAAGAAGAATGAAATTTGAAGACATCGCAAGAGTGATTGAAGGCGTTTTGTTTGTGTCTGGCGACGGCGTTGAGATTGATGAATTTAAGCGAAAATTTGACATAAATGACAAAGAATTTAATAAAAGCCTTGATATTTTAAAGCAAAAATACGGCGAAAACAGTGGCATTAACATTATTACATATAAATCAAAAGTTCAATTTTGTTCTAACCCTAGCATAGTAAGCGATATTAGCGATATTTTAAATCCTATTAGGGAGCGCACGCTTACCAAAGCAGCACTTGAAACGGTTGCAATTATTGCATATAAACAACCTATTACAAGGTTGGAAATTGAAAATATCCGTAATGTTAAAAATGCGGACTATGCAATTGATTTGCTTTTGCAAAACAACCTAATTGAAGTGGTTGGCAGGAAAGATGCAGTTGGTAAACCCTTGCTTTTCGGCACAACAGATACATTTTTAAAGCGTTTTGGGCTTACAAACATTGAAGCGTTGCCAAATTATAATGAATTGCTTGACCGTATCCGAGTTATTCACAGCGAAGGTGATTCATTGTATCGTGAGTTCTCAATTCCAGATGAAGAAAAAACTGACGAAAATGCTAAACCTAATGTGGCAGAGCAATCCTCCATAACTGAAAAAGCGCAAGATGAAACACCAGCCGAAGCAGTTTAATATAATTGAATTTTAATGTGTGTTTGCGGTGTTGTTGCTGTTAAAGGTAATTAATAAAATACTTTTATAATATTTTAACAAGGTTTCTTAACCTATTAAAAACGTTTAATTTGCAACTTTAACTTGTGACACAAAGTGAATAATAAGAAAACAAATGTAAGATACTATATTGATGTGGTATCTTATTTTTTTGTTTGTGCTGTTTTTAGTTTTTATTATTGTAAGTTATCCTTTTTTAATTAGCATTGAAGTTAAATTTAATGTTTTGCGTTTGAAGGGTGTTTTTACAATATGCCTTTTTAATAAAATCAAGTTGCAATACAAGGTTAGGGTAAAACATGGATATGTTTACATTTACCACAAGAAAAAGGAAAAACGCATAAAATTGACCGACCAAACTTTTGATGTCATCTTCTTTATGAATTTAATTAAACAGATATATTTTAGGCAACAGCTTTTAACTTTGGACATAAGTTCTAACTTTGGTTACTTAAATGATGCGTGTGTTTCTGCGGTTGGTTCGGGGTATATTGATGTTGTTGTAAAATCATTTTTAGCAAAACTTAAAAACAACAAAAAATCAGCACATATTTTTATTAATGTTGAGCCAAAATATAACCAAGATGTGTGTTCAATGCGCGTGAAAACTGCTATGCGCATTTCGGTTTGGGACGTACTATATGCAGTAAGTTACACATTAATTTATTCATGGAGAAAGTATGATGAAAAAAACAGAAAAAGTAAGTTTAAACAGGGATAACAAAATCGAGTCGCTCATTGATGTGTCGCTTGATAAGGTTCGTTCACTTATTGACGTAAATTGCGTTATTGGCAACGCAATAACCATGCCGGACAACTCGGTTATTATTCCAATTTCAAAGGTCAGCGTTGGTTTTGTTTCTGGCGGTGGTGAATATAACGACTTAAATGCAAAGCGTAATTCTGCCGATTTCCCAATGGCAGGTGGCACAGGCGGTGGGTTTACAGTTTCGCCTATTGGCTTTTTTGTGGTAAATAACAATAAGTTTAAAATCATACACGCCGACAAATCAACCGCATATTTAAACCTTATAAAAAATGCGACCGATGTGCTTAAAAAATTTGCAGGTGGCATGAAATGATAAAGCACAATTTTAAAAGCAAAATTGCAATTTTTGTGCTGATTTTTGCTTGTGTTTTGCCTGCTTTTTTAGGATTTATTGCAACTCCTAAAAATGCCGACACATTTGCTGTTATGACATCGGCAAAAGCAATGTGTGTTTTAGATAAGGACAGCAAACGCATTTTATACTCCAAAAATAAAGCAGAAAAACTGCCTATGGCTTCCACAACAAAAGTGGCAACAGCAATAACAGTAATTGACAACTGCACAAACTTAGATGAAACAATAACCGTTAACGATAAAGCGGTGGGAGTGGAAGGTACGTCTATATATTTAAAGAAAAACGAACAAATTAAAGTGCGCGATTTGTTGTATGGGCTTATGCTTAGAAGCGGAAATGACAGTGCAACTGCGCTTGCGTATCATGTTGGCGGAAATGTTGAAGGGTTTGCTCGCCTTATGAATGATATGGCAAGAAAAGTTGGCGCGACAAACACTCATTTTGTTAATCCGCATGGGTTGGACAACAAGGAGCATTACACGACTGCATATGATTTGGCACTTATAACTGCTTATGCCTTAAACAACCCAATTTTTAAAGAGATTGTGTCGACAAAAACACATATCATTCCAGCAACTAATCAAGCAGACAAACGCTATTTAACAAATAAAAATCGTTTGCTTTCAAGTCTGGAAGGCTGTTGTGGTGTCAAAACTGGCTTCACATCAAATGCTGGCAGATGTTTGGTTAGCGCTTGCGAAAGGGACGGTCACACTAGGGTGTGTGTTGTGTTGAATTGCGGACCTATGTTTGAAGAAAGTGCTGACATATTGGAAAATAGTTTTATAGATTTTAGGGATGTTCAAATAATTGATAAAAATAAACAAATTTACAATGAATATATTGATGATGAACAATCTGGAAGGTTGTACCTTTATGCTGGCGACAATTTCTATTTTCCAGTAAGGCGCAATGAATATGATGACATAACTTTGAAATACAATGTGAAATTAGAAGACGCAAAATCAGGGCAAGAAGTGGGTAAAATTGAAGTTTATTTTGATAATCAGTTGATTAATTCTGTAAAATTGTTTACAATGAATAAGATTGACAAGTTTTTAGACAATAAAACACTTCAAATCAAAGAAATACTATGGGAAGAAAAATTAAATGAGAATAAATAAATACATTGCAACCGCAGGTGTTGCGAGCAGAAGAAAGGCAGAAGAATTAATCACTGCAGGTAAAGTTAAAGTTAACAATAAGGTGGTTACAAACCTTGCAACCGATATTAAAGAAACCGACCATGTCACAATAGACGGCAAAACATTGCATGTTAAGGAAAGTTTTGTTTACTATAAATTACACAAACCAAAAGGTTACGTTTCAACAGTGAATGATGAAAAGGACAGGAAAACTGTTATGGAACTTATGCGTGGCGTACATGCGCGCATTTTCCCAGTTGGAAGGCTAGATTATGATACGGAAGGTTTGTTGTTGCTTACAAATGACGGCGATTTAGCAAATATTTTGACACGCCCAAACAGCGAAATTAAAAAAATATATAATGCGACAATTGAAGGTTCAATTTCAAAAGATGAGATTAAAACCCTTTCATCAGGCGTTGAAATTGACGGATACAAAACAAAACCTTGTAGCATTGTGGTGCTTGACCAAAACCCAACACAAACAAAACTTGCCGTAACAATCACAGAAGGTAAAAATAGGCAAATCAGGAAGATGTTTGAAACTGTTAACAAAACAGTAAAGTTTTTGAAACGCGTACAAATCGGCGACGTACGCTTAGGTGGGCTTTCAAGGGGTGAGTATACACCTTTAAATGCCAAAGAAATGAAATATGTTTTAAGTTTAAAAAAGTAGCCATTCATTAAGGCTATTTTTTAATGTCCTTTTAAACTTATTTAACTTTGTATGGTTGCTTTATATTGTAACTTGTGATAGAATACCAAAATGGAAACAAAATTTGATGTTATTGTTATCGGTGGCGGGGCGTCAGGCATGATGTCAGCAATTTTTGCATCGCGTAATGGTAACAAAACTTTGATTTTAGACCATAATGAAAAACTTGGTAAAAAACTTTACATCACCGGCAAAGGTAAATGCAATTTAACAAACAACAGCAGTGTTGAAACACATTTGGAAAACATAATGCACAACAGCAAATTTATGTATTCTGCGTTAAACAGTTTTACACCACAAGACACTATTGAGTTTTTTGAAAATAACGGATTACCAACGCGCACAGAGCGTGGCAAAAGGGTGTTTCCAGAAAGTGACAAATCAAGCGACGTAATCAAAACTTTGGAAAAATGTTTGCATAAATATGACGCAAAAATTTCATTAAATAATGAAATTGAAGCCGTTTCAAAAGCTGACAATATTTTCCATATAAAGTGTAACAACGGCATTGAGTACACTGCTAATAGTTTAATTTTAGCAACGGGTGGATTGTCATATGCTGGCACGGGGGCGACAAATTTAGGCTATAAAATTGCAAAACAATTTGGGCACAACATAATTGAAGTCAAAAGTGCATTATGCCCAATTGTGTTATATGATGATGTGAGTGAATTGAATGGTTTAAGTTTAAGGAATGTCAGTGCTGAAATTGAAATTGGCAACAAAAAATTTAGCGAATTTGGCGAAATGATGTTTACGTTCAATTCAATAACAGGGCCAATTGCACTCACTTTGTCTAGCAAAATTAATGGGTTTGACATTAACAAGGCAAAATTTATTTTAGATTTAAAACCTGCATTGTCAGTTACACAAGTTGAACAAAAATTACAGCGCGCTTGTGTTGAATTTGCAAAAACAGACCTTAAAAATTACCTTTTAACCATTTTACCACATTCGTTCGTGGGCTATTTTATTGAGCATTTGGGCTTGCCAAACAAAAAAATGGCAGATTTGACGAAAACGGAGCGAACCAAAATTTTAAACGGACTTAAAAAATTTGACTTTTTAATAAAATCATTAGATAATATCAATGTTAGTATCGTAACCGCTGGCGGTGTCGATGTGAAGCAAATTAACTCTAAAACTTGCGAGAGTAAGTTGGTCCCTAACCTTTACATTGTGGGCGAATTGCTTGATGTTGACGCGCTTACTGGTGGTTTTAATTTACAAATTGCATGGTCAACAGGATATGTTGCCGGCAATGCTATAAAAGGGTAATTATATGTTATTTTGGATAATGTTTGTTATTGCATTTTTGCCGTTATTTTTGATTTTTCCAATTAAAAAAGTCGGTAAGAAAAATTTAAAAAGTTTGAAAAAACAAAATTACATTGTGGCATGCAATCACATGTCAAATTTAGACGCACCTATGTTGGACATAACCTTTAAAAAGAAACATTATTTTTTAGCTAAAAAAGAGCTATTTAAAAACAAATTTGCATCGGCTTTTTATCGTTGCATTGGGGCGGTTAGGGTCGACAGGCAAAAAGTGGAACCAAGTTCAATTAAGGAAATTTTGCGTTTGATAAACAAAGGCAAACATATTTGCATTTTCCCACAAGGCACTCGTGCGAAGACACCGGTCATTGAAGATGGTTCGGCAAAAGAAGGGGTTGCAATGTTTGCGATTAGGACAAACACACCAGTTGTGCCAATGATGTATAGCAAAAAAATTAAGGCTTTTAGGCGCACAAAACTTTTTATTGGTGAGCCTTTGTATCCAGACCCAACAAGGAAGGGTGACAAGGCGTATATGGCAGAATTTGCTGATTTAATTGTCAGCAAAATGAATGAATTACTTAAAGGAGAATAAAACATGAAAATGAAAGATTTTAATATTAGCATGACGCAATACAACCGTGGTGACATCATCACTGGCACAATTGTTATGATTGGTGAAAAGGAAGTTGTTGTTGCAATCGGTGGGCTTAAAGAAGGTGTTTTCCCACGCACTGAACTTGAACCTTCTTTTAAACTTGGCGACGCAATTTTGGTTATGGTGACTGGCAGTATTGACGACAAAGGTTGCCTTATTTTGAACCATGCAGGCGTTAATAAAGCAATTGAAGATAAGGAAAAATTAAAGGCTTTAAAAGTTGGCAGTGAACTTAGTTTTGTTGCAACAGCAATTAACACTGCTGGTATTTTGGGCGAATTTATGGGGTATCGCGTGTTTTTGCCATTCAGCCAATGCGCACCACAAGATTTTGCAAATAAAGACAGTTTAATTAACCGCGAAATCAACGCAATTGTTATTGAATTGAACAACATTAAAAAATCAATTATATGTAGCACAAAATTGCTTATGAACACTGAAATTCAGCCAGTTGAAATTGGTGAAGTTTTGTCAGGCACCATTATCAAATTAGAAGATAAGTATGCTGTCGTGTTGCTAGAAACTGGCGCAAAAGCAAAACTTTCAATTGCAGACGCAAGTTATGGTCGAATTGACAGTTTAAAAAGCGTTTTAACCGAACAATCTGTTCATCAATTTAAAGTGCTTGACGCTAACACAGATTTTTCACGCATAAGCGTTGGGTTGAAGCAACTCACCACAGACCCTAGGGACGAAGCCTTTAATCAACTTAAAATTGACGACGAAGTGGAAGGCACTGTTGTTAAAATTTTGCCTGTCGGCGCAGTTATTAAATTAGACAACGGTTTCACAGCCATGGCGATAACAAAAGAGAACAGCGACAGGGCAAATGTTGCAACACATTATCTTTACAAACTCAACAGTAGGGTTAAAGGTTACATATCTTACCTTAACAATGAAAAACATAAAATTAACATTATAACCAACCGTAAAAAGGAAAATAATTAGTTAATTTTCTTGTACTTTTCAATAAATACGAATTTTATTAGTAAACTTTTAAAATTCGACAAAATAATTGCTTATTTTTACCTATTGTGTTAGAATTGCTTTATCGTGCGTAAAGCAATTTTTTATCCAATTTTATGTATCGCGCTAGTATTAACGCTAGCAATTTTTTTAATTGTCAAAAGAAATATTGAAGCGAACAATAACTTTGGGTATGAAAATTCACAAACTGACAACAAAAATAAGAATGGCAATTACACCAATATCAAACCGAGCGACAAACCAAATGGCGATAATGATACATCTTCTAATAGTAGTGATAATAATTCTAGTTCTGGTGACAGCGAAACTAAGACTGATAATCAAGAAAATTCTAGTTCTAACAAAGGTAATAATGACAGCACTATTTCGGCAGATGACGATAATAAAGGTACAAACAAGACGGAAAACAATGAAGACAGAGGCACCACAAAAGATGATGGCAGAAATGATAATTCAAGCACAGAAAAGAAAGATGAGGATATAAATTCAAACGACGACACAGATAACAACGATAAAGATGATAATTACAATAATGACAACGACGTCAAACTAGACGACGACAAAACAACAGGTGATAACACTGGCGATAGCAACATAGACGACAATACGGACGATATAAGTGACAACGATAATAAAACCGATAAAAACGAAGAAAACAGTGATGATGGCAACAAAACTGATGAGAAAAAAGAACAAAATGACGCCGACAACAAAGTTGATGAAAAAGAAGAACACAATGACGACGACAACAAAATTGATGAAAACAATTATGAAGGCTACAAGACCGATGATTGTAAAGATGAAGAAAATAATAATGAAAATGACGAAACAAAAGACGACAGTTCAATAATTGTGCCATCAAAAGAATATAAAATTGTTTTGCCGAATTTAGAAAATGACACTTTAACAATCACAAGAAAATCTTATAGTGTGAATTACCAAATTACATATGGCGATGATGAGTATGTCGACCAATACATAAAAGTTGAGATTGTTGATGATGAAAAAAATATTGCAGAAATTACTGCAAATAATCCGCCTTTGATTAATTTAATATTTAAAAATAAGGGTAGCGTGAAACTGAAGTTGACTTGTGTTTCTCATCCTGAAATTTGTAAAATCATTACTGTGGTATACAAATAAAATTCAAATCTTATTGACTTAATGGTTACAAATTCTAGTTTTGTAGCCATTTTTTGTAAAAAAATCCTAGACATTCTAGGACTTGGAGCTGATGGCCGGACTTGAACCGGCGACCTATTGTAAACGAATTGAGAGCGAACAGATAAAGAAATATATCTGTGAGCACGAAATGAAGTTTTCTTAAACTAAGATTACGAATCAATTGCACTTCCATCGCTAACGCTCACTCGTTGCCTGACGGCACCGCTACAACATGCCAATTGTGGCATATTGTTTAACGCTACTCGCCAACTGTGCTACATCAGCATTTATTAAAATTTAGTTTAGCGTCGGTAGTGCAAGCACGTCCCTGATAATAAAAAAAATGGAGCTGATGGCCGGACTTGAACCGGCGACCTATTGTAAACGAATTGAGAGCGAACAGATAAAGAAATATATCTGTGAGCACGAAATGAAGTTTTCTTAAACTAAGATTACGAATCAATTGCACTTCCATCGCTAACGCTCACTCGTTGCCTGACGGCACCGCTACAACATGCCAATTGTGGCATATTGTTTAACGCTACTCGCCAACTGTGCTACATCAGCATTTATTAAAATTTAGTTTAGCGTCGGTAGTGCAAGCACGTCCCTGATAATAAAAAAAATGGAGCTGATGGCCGGACTTGAACCGGCGACCTATTGATTACGAATCAATTGCACTACCGACTGTGCTACATCAGCATAAGCGTAATCGTAAATATATTAGCAAAAAATTTTAATAATTACAATATTTTTATGCTTATTTTTGTAAAATTTAACTGCAATAATTTAATTTTAACATTTTTAGTTGCACTAAAATTGCACTTTTGTTAAAATAAAAATATGTTAGGTAAAATTTTATTAATATTACTTTTGGCAATTCTGCTGATTGTAATGTCCTCGATTATGATAATTTTTGAACGCGACAAACCACGCGCCATTATTTTGTGGCTAACGCTTTTTATTTTTACTTCACTTATTGGTGGGGTGATATACTTATGCTCTAAAATCATTTATTACAAAAAACGCAATTCATTGTCCGTTAAAGTTAAAGAAGACCAAGTTTTTGAAAACCTTGTAAGTAAGCAGTTATTAAAGACAGATGAAAATTTGACAGATGATTATTTCAGTTTTAATAAATTAGGGTACAATGCACAAGTGTATGGCAACAATAGTGTTGAATTCTTCCATTCGCACATCAAATTTAAGGAAAATTTATTGCGTGAAATCAACACCGCAAAAAAATATATAATTTTTGAAGTTACCAAATTAGATGTTAACGATTTTGAATGGCTTGAACAGCCATTGTTAAAAAAGTTAGAAGCTGGGGTTATTGTTAAAATTATTTATGACAAGCATGTTTCACGCATGGCAAAAAAGGGATTAATTAAAGCAGGTGCAAAAGTTTATAAGTTTAGCAAATTACGCACTTTCGACCGTACATTAATCAATAAACGCAACCGCATAATTATTGATGGCACAACCGCTTATCTTGGCAAAATTGACGCAAAAAAGTGCCAACTTAAAAATAAATGTACAGTTGCAAATGTGTTGCTTAAATTTAAGGGCGATGTTGTCCAAGCAGTCGATATTTCAGCGCACAAAGATGTCATTTTTGCAAGCGGTAAATACATGGAATATACTGCACCGAAATTTGAAGTGAAAGCAGACGCTACAATGCAATACATACCTAATGCTGTTAATCAAGACTTAGAATTGATGCTTATAAAAGCAATTTGTATGGCAAAAGAATCAATTCAAATTCAGGTTGAAGAATTTATACCGACTGAAAGCATAATGTCATTGCTGAAATTTGCATTAAATTCAAACATCGATGTAAGGTTAATGGTACCTTTAAAATCTGAAAACAGCAGTAGGTATTTTGCTTCACGTGCGTATGTTAAAGAACTTGCTTTAAGCGGTGCAAATTGTTATCTTTATGACGGGTTCATTCGCTTTAATGCAATGGTTATTGATTCAAAATATGCTATGTATGGCTCTTTTACACTTAATCGTGGGCTTATTAATCAAACATTGCAAGACGTTATGATTATTGAAGACGAAAAAGCAATAGGGCATTTCAACAAAATTTTCAGCATGAGTGTTGACAATAGTTACCGCATTAACGATGCAAAACTTTTGTTATTGCGTGAAAAATTCTTTAAAAACTTTGTTTAATTTGCTTAATAAAAAAGTGTAGTTGTATAAATAAGGAGATTTATGGCAGAACAAGAACCTATTTTTGGCGTTGCTGGCACACCATCAAACTATAAAGGTAAATTTGCTGGTTTGTTTGACTGGTTGCGTGCATTAGGGCTCAATGCTTACGAAATACAATGCGTTTACGGTTTTAAAATTAGTGACGCGAATAAAGCAATATATTTAAACGAACAAGCAAAGGGCATGCATTTTTCAATACATGCACCATATTATGTAAATTTAGGTAGTAAAAACACGCCAAGTGTTGAGAAAAGCAAAGAGTATATGCGTCAAGGCATTGAACTTGCTAAATCGGTGGGCGTTAACCGCATTATTTTTCACCCAGGTGGTGGGCACGATAATACACCTGAAGGTAGGCGTGTAGCGATAAAGCAACTGATTGACGCAATAAATGAAATTACATCATCAATTGATATGGGCAATGTCCGTTTTTATCCAGAAATTGGCGGTAAGACTGCGAATTTGGGCTCGTTAGACGAGATTATTGAAATTTGTAAAGCCTGCGAATATTGTTACCCATGCATTGATATTGCACATTTGCATGCGCGAGAACTGGGTAGTTTGACAGATAAATATGCAATCAAAACAAGGCTTGAAAAAATTAAGGCTGAGATACCTGAAAAATTCGAGCATATTCATTTTCATGCTTACACCATTCAATATAACGACAAGGGCGAAATGCATCATTTAGTTCACGGGCAAAACATGGCTGACGGAAGTGTTGGCAAGCCAGATTTAAAAGAATTTGTTGAAGTATTACACGAAATGAATATAACACCTTGGATAATTAGTGAAGCAAGTGAAAGCCAAGAAATCGGCGCAAAATACATGCGTGATTTATACTTTGCCGATAACAAATAATGTTTAATAAAGAGTGCTAACGTTGATATATTTATAAACCTATTTTAAAAGAAAATATTAATTAACAAATTAAAACAACTTAAATACAATGCAAAAGATAGAATTTGAAGTTAAATCAGACAAAAAGCTAATTAAGGCAATTATTGATGAATTGCCTTTCCTTTCCCGCTTCAATGTCGTAAAAATCTTAGCAAACAAAGATGTTAAAGTTAATAATGCGCGCGTAAAAGAAGATATTGACCTGCATATTGGCGATAAATTAGTTGTTTTTTACACTGAAAAAGAACAAAAAGAATGGTACACTTTGGTGTACGCTGATGAAAATGTTTTGATTGTAAATAAACGCGCAGGTATTGAAGTTGCAAGTGAAACAGAGCGTGACCTTGTGGCTGTTTTAAAGCAAAATTATGCCACCGTTTTGCCAGTTCATCGCATAGACCGCAACACCGAAGGGCTTGTTATTTTCGCGTTAAATAAAGCTAGTGAGCGCTCGCTTTTATCTGCATTTAAAACACGTAACGGCATTATAAAAAAATATGCTTTGCTTGTTCATGGCAGGGTAGATATAACAAAAATTAAGCGCACTGTCTACCTTAAAAAAGTTGATAGTTTAAGTAAAGTTTGGATTAGTGAGTTAAAAACGACTGGGTATGAGCCAATTGTAACCGAGTTTGACATTGTTGAATATCGTGGCGACAACACGCTTATGACTGCAACCCTTGTAACAGGCAAAACGCACCAAATACGCGCTCATATCGCATACTATGGGTACCCAATTGTGGGCGATAACAAGTACGGCAAAGACAATGAAAAACAGCTTCATCTAACCGCAAATTATTTGGCATTTAAGTTTAAAAAAGATATAAATTTATCTTATTTAAACAGCAAAACATTTGAAATAATACCTACCTGGCTATAACTATGCTAATAAATTTAACTATTAAAAACAATCTAAGTTTGCGAACGAAATAGTAAATTCTGCAACAACAAAACAAATTTTTATTAGAATATTGTATTATTTTAATTAAAAAATTAATAAATTATTTATTCAGGAGAAATTATGTTCATCAAAAGAAAAACTTATAATAAACTGATAAAAATGGCATACTGTGATGTCGTGACCGGGCTTTATAATAGAAATTGGTTCCATAAACATTATATTGAAACATTGCAAAAAACAACATTAAATTTGGCTGTTACAGATGTAAACAACCTTAAAAAAATCAACGATAAATATGGACACTTTGAAGGTGATAAATATATTAATAAAATAGGGAAAGAACTTTCCCGTTTTGGCACTGCTATAAGATACGGTGGTGATGAATTTTTTATTATTGTTGATAATGATAAAAAGGACGATTTTGTAAATTATTGTGATAGTCAAAATAATTTTGCGTATGCCTATGAATTTGGCTTTAATGGTGAAGATGTGGTTGATGTTATTGATAAGTTAGATAAAAAAATGTACGAATGCAAACATAAACAAAAGCGTGTTAAAATAGATTAATTTTACGCTTAAAAGGAATAAGTTATAGAAAGTAAATGTTAAATTTTATGTGAATGAATAAAATGATACACTCTTACGAAAATCTAATAATATTAGAACAAATTAAATAAAAATTCAAAAATATTTAAAAAAATCATTGACATTATTTTTAGAATATTGTATTATTGAAAAGTAATCGTCGGGGTGTAGCGCAGTTGGTAGCGCACGTGATTTGGGATCATGGGGCCGGGGGTTCGAGTCCCTTCACCCCGACCATTTTCTGCATTGTGACGAGTGCGGATTTACCTTGCTTAGTTGTTAACTCAACATACAAGGGCCTTTAGCTCAGTTGGTTAGAGCAACCGGCTCATAACCGGTCGGTCCGCGGTTCAAGTCCGTGAAGGCCCACCAGCCCTAAAGGCAATAACTTAATTTTAATTTGGCCCGGTAGCTCAGCTGGTTAGAGCGCCAGCCTGTCACGCTGGAGGTCGAGGGTTCGAGCCCCTTCCGGGTCGCCAAATTATTAAGGCTCGATAGCTCAGTCGGTAGAGCAAAGGACTGAAAATCCTTGTGTCACTGGTTCGATTCCGGTTCGAGCCACCACACTTGTTTATGCAAGTGCGTTATGGAAGGGTTGCAGAGCGGCCAAATGCAACGGACTGTAAATCCGTCGACTTCGTCTTCGATGGTTCGAATCCATCCCCTTCCACCACTCCAAGTGGAAAATAGTCATTCATTGATTGACAAAGCAACAAAAATAATTTAATATATCAATATGCTAGTGTGGCTCAATGGCAGAGCAGCTGACTTGTAATCAGCAGGTTGATGGTTCGACTCCATTCACTAGCTCCACAATACTCCTAGAAATAGGAGTTTTTTGTTTGAAATGGCTGCTGGATTGACGTCAAAACTACGTATTTCCTTAATACAGCAGGTTGATGGTTCGACTCCATTCACTAGCTCCATAATACTCCTAGAAATAGGAGTTTTTTTATGTCATAATTGCTAGATTAACATCAAATATGTTTTTTTTCAAACTTATTCAATTAAAATTTAAACTGTGAAAATATTTGCATAAGTTTTACTTTTTTGTTAAAATAACAACATGGGAAAATGTAAAAATTGTGGGGGTATAGTATATTTTGACCCTAAAAGCAAAAGCAATGTTTGTGAAATGTGTGGTGATGCACAAAATGTTAAGTATAACCATGTATTTGTAAAAAAGCCTCTTGAACAAAATGTGTCACTTGAAGTTGACCCTTTAGCGAATGAAACACGTCAATTAAAATGCAAATCGTGTGGGGCAAACATCATTATTAACAAACTGCAAGCAACCAACAAGTGTATGTATTGTGGCAGTGAAACGATTGTTGCTAGCAAAAGCAAGAATTTGATGTATATTGATTCGGTTGTTCCTTTTACATTTGGCAAAGCTGATGCAATAAATATGTTCAAAAAGGAAAATTTTAAGCGATTTTATACAAACAAAAAGATATTTAAGGGCATAACACAAGAAAACGTTATGGGCTTATACGTTAATACATTTGTTTTTGATTTTGACAGTTCAACTATTTACGACGGCGTTTTGACATATGAAAAAACAGTGAAAGATAGCGATGGGACAACTCGCACTAAGACAATTAGGAAGGTTGTTTCAGGTTCAATTGATAAAGATTTTAGGAATTTGACAATTGAAGCAAATTCTAATTTAAACCAAGCAGAATTAGCTGAAATTATGCCGTTTGACTATTTGTCGGCTGTTGATTTTAAAACAGATTTTATAAACGGATATGTTTTAGAATATCAAGACAAATTATTCAATGATTGCGTTGCAACGGCTAAATCAATGATGAAACGCGAAATTGAAAATGCAATCTTATCCAAGCATGGTTGTACCGGTGTTGTTTCGCTTACTGTAAACACAGATTATAATAACGCAAAATACAACTATTGCTTATTGCCGGTTTATTTATTTACCACAACATATAAAGATAAGCGTTACAAAGCCCTTATGAATGGTCAAACAGGTAAAGTTGGCAGTTTGCCTAAAAATGGGTGGGCAATTTTCTTCACAGTGCTTTTAGTTTGCGGTTTACTTGCCGGGATATTTTTGCTTATTTACTTTTTAACTTAGGTTAATTTTGTTTACAAAAATTTTCAAAATTACAACTTAAACAATTTCAACAAATTACAACACAAAATGGTGGCATTATTACAAATGTTACCATTTTTTTTAATTTTGTTTTTGCTAGTATATTTGCAAGGAGGTCATATGCAAATCAAGTCGAGAATTATGAATAGAACTTTATATATTTTACTTTCTGGTGAACTTGACGAGTATACAGCAAAAACGGTTAGGAAAGAACTGGACGCACTACTTGAAACTGAAAAGGGTTTTGTGCAGATAGTGCTAGATTTAAGTGAACTTACTTTTATGGACAGCACTGGGGTTGGTGTTTTGATAGGGAGATACAAAAAGATGAGAGAATATAACAAGCCAATTTTTATTTCAAACCCAAGCAGAACGGCGGAAAGAATATTTAAGATGTCTGGGCTTTATGAAATTATGCCCAAAATTGTTTAGGAAGGTAATTATGAAAAATATGATGGAAATTAAGTTTAAAGCAGTGCCTGAAAATGAAGCGTTTGCGCGCACTGTGGCAGCGACATTTTTGTTACAAATGAACCCTACGTTAGAGCAGATTGAAGATGTTAAAACAGCAGTTAGTGAAGCGGTAACCAATTCTATTGTGCATGCCTATCCAAACAAACAAGGCTGGGTGACAATGAAAATGGGCATAAAGGATAATGAAATTCACATTTCAGTTATTGATAATGGTATCGGCATAGTCGACATTAAAAAAGCGCTAAGCCCTTTTTACACATCTAAGCCAGAGCAGGAACGAAGCGGAATGGGATTTACCGTTATTGAAGCATTTATGGACGAACTTAAAGTTAGCAATAACAAGGAAGGTTTAACCGTCTATATGACTAAAAAGATTGACAATGCCGAGGTGTGCTAAATGCTTACTGGCAGTCAAACCGCTGAGTTGTTGGAGCAAGCAAAACTCGGTGATAATGATGCAAAAGAAAAGTTAATAACCTTTAATGCTCCGCTTATTAAGAGCGTTATTAAAAGGTATATAAATAAAGGAATTGAGTATGACGATTTATTTCAATTAGGGTCAATGGGCTTTGTTAAGGCCATCAATAATTACGACCCTAATTTTAACGTTAAATTTACAACTTACGCAGTGCCTATGATAGCGGGTGAGATTAAAAGGTTTATGCGTGATGACGGAAGTGTTAAAGTTTCACGTAGCATTAAGCACAATGCGATTATAATAAAAAATTATATTGCTGAATTTGTTAAAAAACATGGGGAACAGCCATCGGTGGAGCATCTGGCGAAAACCTTTAATATGGATAAAACTGACTTAATTTTCACGATGGAGGCCAACACAAACCCCTTGTCGTTGAATGAAAAATTTGACGATGAGGAGGACGGTGTTTGTCTGTCTGATAAGGTGGCGGATAAATTTAATGTAGAAAACTATATTGATAAACTGACACTTCGTGAAATGATTGAAAAATTGGATAAACGCGAAAAACAAGTGATTATAATGCGCTATTATTTGGATAAAACGCAAAGCGAGATAGCAAAAGAACTTGGCGTGAGCCAAGTTCAAGTGAGCCGTATTGAAAATAAAGTTTTGCAATTTATGCGAGATGGTATGCAGTTATGATTTGCTAATAATTTGCCATCTTTGAATTTTGTTTATAAAATTTTGGAAATTTATTTAATTTTTGAATTTTCTTCATTTTTCATTTCGTAAATTGGGTTTTTGATTTTATCCTTTTCAGGTTTACGAAACTTTGAAAAGAAATTCGACACTGAATCTTTAATGTTTGAAAATCTTTGTGCTGGTGTAGGCGTGTTTTCGTCGCGATATGTGTCAATGTTTTTGTTGAGTTTAAATTGTTTCTTTTTTCGTGCTGGTTTGTTTGTGTTTACATTATCTTGTGTGTTTAACATTGATTGGTCGCTATTTATTGTACTATCGTTATAGTTTAAATTTTGGTTAGAATTGTTAAAATTGTTGTTAAAATATGGGTTGTTTTGCATGTAACCATTGTTCATGTTATTATAACCATAAAACCCATTTCCATTGTTTGGAAAAGCTCCATATGTGCCGTAATAACCATTAAACCCGTTCATTCCGTAACCGTAACGACCATTGTTGAAGCGGTTTAAAAGGGCAGTGTTGTAAAATGTGTCGATGTTAGACCTGTAATTCCCGTAAGTGTCAATATTAGGGGTTAACCATGTCCTTTTAGTTGTGTTATCGTTGCTTGTTTCGGTTTCCTTAACTGGTTGATTTGTTTCGGTTTGTTTTGGGGTATCGTCAGCATTTTTTTCACTGTCATTAGTATTGTTCGCATCATTTTCGTATTTATTTTCTTCATTATTAATCAATTTGCCGTCTTTATCTAATAAATAATCATAAACGATTGGCGGTTGACCATTCTGTTGCCAGCCATACAAAATTCTGCCAGTATTGTTGCTATTTGAGGTTGCTGGCATATGCATTAATTGATTGATTAAATTGAGAGAATATAGGCTGTTTTCTAACATTTCATTGCCATTAACCAGATTTTCCAAAACGATTAAATATTTCATTGATAATTGGTCAATGTCTGTTTGGTTAGAAATTGCTGTGTTTAAATCGTTCAAACTGAATGATAATTGAGTTGTAGCGGTGCTTAATTGCCTGCCTAAATTTTTTAATTGATGTGATTGCTCGGTTAAGAAAAGGCGTTGTTCATTTGTCAATTCAAGTTCATTATTGTTAACCATGTCAATCAATTTGTTTGTTTCTGTTATAGCGTTGACTAAACTGGTTTTTAATTGGCAGTAAGCGTTGCACTCATTGTCAACATCTTTTGTTAAAGTGTAAAGAGTTGAAATTTTTTGGAAGTCGGTTTGACTGGCTGGTGTTGTGTTGGTTTTATCCTGTGTTTCTTGCTTTGGCAAAATTGTTGGTTGTTGTTCGTCTAGTGCTTTGCTTTGGTCTGGGTCAATGTCTGTTTTTGTGTCTTCATTTTGATTTTCATTACCATTGTTTTGTTGCTCTGAATTTTTGTTACCACTTCCTATATCAACCGGTTTAAAATCTTTGTTTGGAAGGGTAGTTATATTTTTGTCTGCCTGTCCATTTTCGTTTGTTTTGTTTAACTCGTTATTCTTATTCAACTCATTTTCGTTATTTTCATTTAATTCATTAGCTGGTTGAGTTGCAATAGGTAAATTATTTTCCGGCAATGCAAAAGTTAATTTATATTTATTTAAAGTTAATTTTGAAAGCCCATTTTCACTATTGTTTGCGTAATTAATTAAGTTTTTTTGAAAATTATTAATGTTTGTTTTGTAGTTATCATAAGTTGTGTATGCTTTTTCATTGTCTGTATTGCACGCGCATAACATAACAGGCACTGAAAGTAATGTTAAAATTGGAATTATTTTTTTCATAGTTACTCCTTAACATTAGTATGAATAAATTTAAAAAAATTATTTAAAAACATACAAAAACTATAAAAAAGACCAATATTTATCCACTTTTTTAAAAATTTTGATTAAAATTTGACCTTTTGACAATAATTTAGCTGAGGTTAAAATGGATAAAAATAAGCGAAATACTAATTACAATTTATATGTTGAATCAAAGTTGCCAAAGACAAAAGCATGGCCGTCACTTTTAAAAGCTTTCTTTTTAGGTGGCTTAATATGTGCAATTGGGCAAGGCTTTTTTGACATGTACAGTTATTTCTTCCCAAACCTTGCGGAAAGTGAAGTTACCAGTTGCATGCTTATGACTATCATTTTCATAACATGTTTTTTAACTGGTTTAGGGGTTTACGATGTTATTGGCGCATGGGGTGGTGCTGGCTCAGTTATTCCTATTACCGGATTTAGTAACTCAATTTCTAGCCCTGCAATTGAGTTTAAAAAGGAAGGAATTATTTACGGCATTTGCGTTAAGATGTTCACTATTGCTGGCCCTGTGATTGTCTGTGGGGTTGTGGGGTCAATTATCTGCGGTTTTGCAGGGTTGTTTATTTAGGTGGTAAGTATGCAAACAATTAAATTAAAAAATGGTGCTTATTTATATTCTGGGTTTAGCATGGTTGGTCCGTTGGAAAGTAAAGGACCGTTAAAAAATTATTTTGATGTATGCTTTAAAGATGACACCTTAAAAGAAAAGACATTTGAAAAAGCGGAAAGAAAATTGCTTGAAAACATTGTTAAAGGTGTTATTCAAAAATCTAACATAAATGCAAGCGAAATTGATTTTTTGTTTGGTGGCGATTTACTTAACCAAATTGTTAGTTCGTCATACACGGCAAGAGATTTAGGTTTACCTTTCATTGGGCTTTATTCAGCGTGCGCGACAATGGCAGAAAGCTTGGCAATTGGTGCCATATTCGTTGATAATGGACTTGCTGAAAATGTAGTATGTGCAACTTGCACACATTTTAGCAGTGCTGAAAGGCAATACAGGTTTCCATTGGAGTTGGGTAACCAGCGTCCGCCAACAGCACAATGGACAATTACGGGTGGTGGTGCAAGTTTGTTATCTAATAAGCCTAGTAAAATAAAAATTAATGCAGTGACGTTTGGTAAAGTTATAGATTACGGCATAGAAGATGTAAACAATATGGGTGCGGCAATGGCACCCGCTGCATGTGACACAATTGAACAACATTTAAAAAATTGCAACAAAAAAGTTAGCGATTATGACTTTATTGCAACTGGCGATTTGGGCAAATTGGGAAGCGAAATTTTAATCGACCTAATGGAACAAAAAGGTGTTATATTGGGCAAAAATTATGCAGATTGTGGTTGTATGATGTACGACAAAACCGAACGAGTGTTTATGGGAGGCAGTGGCGCTGGTTGTAGTGCAAGTATTTTAAATTCATACATTTTAAAAAAACTTACAGCGGGCGAATTTAAGCGAGTTCTGCTTGTATCCACAGGTGCGTTGATGAGTACAACAACTTCGCAACAAGGCGATACAATTCCTGGCATTGCCCATGCGGTTGAATTTGAATATTGTGGCACGCCAAAACAAAATAAGGCAACAAAAAAGGAGGGTGACAATGTTTAACATTTGGGATTATGTCATTTCATTTTTAGTTGGTGGGTTTATTTGTTTCCTAGGGCAAATTCTTGTAATACGCACCAAAATTACAACAGCGCGTATATTAGTGCTTTTCCTTGTGATTGGCATGGTGCTTGAAGTGTTTAATATCTATGCGCCATTTAAAGAGTTTGCAAAGGCTGGGGCAAGTGTTCCTATTATTGGTTTTGGGGCAAGCCTTGCGCGTGGTGCAATTTCAGCCACAAAAGAATTCGGTGTGATTGGCATCTTTACTGGTGGTCTTACGGCTGCTTCTGGCGGAATTGCAATGGCAATTTTTGCGTCGTTTGTGTTTGCCTTGATTTTCAGCAGTAAAACAAAACGCGGTGGGCATTGATTGCTAAATATGTTTCATTTAAAGCACATCTTACATTAGCTTATTTACATTTAATACAATGATAAATTCGTGGCGTTAAATGAGTAAAAATGAGTGATATGCACTAATTAAATAAATCCATATAATATTTTTTAAGTTTTAATAATATCTTAATATATGAAAAAGGGCAGAAACAAACGCAGAATAACACTTTTTGTTACTGTCTTTTTTATTTTTTCTTCAATATTCTGCTTTTATTTTTTTGTGTCCAGCCCAGTTATAAAAACATACTGCAAAGCTGAAACACGTGCATTAACTGAAAAGGCAATCAATTTGGCAGTCAGTAATGTAATTAACCGCACTTTAAGCTATGACGCGTTGATTGACATCAATTATGAT
This sequence comes from uncultured Clostridia bacterium, assembly GCA_934772045.1. Taxonomy (GTDB): domain Bacteria; phylum Bacillota; class Clostridia; order Christensenellales; family UBA1242; genus Onthoplasma. The sequence continues at coordinate 235,811 of CAKVMH010000002.1, read as the reverse complement.
GCGAATGGCGAAATTGTTTCATTTTCAGCAAATCAATATGAAATAAACAGTATAAGCCGTGAAATTGTTAAAGAAGCGCAGTTACAGATGTCGCAACTGGGACAAGATGGTTTAAAACTGAATTTTGGAACGCTGACTGGTATTCCGATATTTATTGGGCGTGGGCCTATTATTAATTTTAAACTGATACCTATTGGCGCAGTGAGCAGTAGTTTTGACAGCGAATTTGACGCAGTGGGCATAAACATGACCAAACACACCTTGTTCCTTTATATCGACACACACATAAGTATTGTTATGCCGATACAATCGTACGACTTTTACTCAAAAAACCAAGTGATGTTAGCAGAAAGCATAATTATTGGCAAAGTGCCAGAAGTGTACCTAAATGGTGGCAGTTTAGGAAAATCGTTAAATCTTGTGCCATAGCGATTGTAAAAGTTATTTTGTTGTGATATAATAATTGGCGTGAAATATTTTGACAACGCCTCAACAACAAAAATAAGTAACGACGCACTTGAAAGTTATATCAAAGCAAGTGAGGTGTTTTTTAACCCTAGCGCACTATATGCACAAGCAAGCCTTGCAAAACAAGCAATAGAAACTGCAAGGCGCGAAATACTCACAAAGCTAGGGGCACCAGCAAAATCAAATATCGTTTTTACAGGGTCGGCAACCGAAGCAAATAACTCAGTGATAAATGCGAATATCACACGCATGGACAAGAAGTATATATTTAGTGCAGGGGAGCACAGTTCAATATATGCAACCGCAAAGGCTTTTCAACAAAAAGGTTATAATGTTTGCTTCATTCCACTTAAATCTAATGGCGCGGTAGATGAAGAAAAATTGATTGCGGAAATAGATAATAAGACCGCATTTTTGTCCATTATTCATGTAAGTAACGAAACAGGCGCAATTAATGATATTGAAAGCATTGTGCGTAAGGTAAAGGCAATTAACCCTAGCATAGTTGTTCATAGTGACGGCGTGCAGGCGTTGGGTAAGTTTAAAATTAACCTTACTAACCTTAATGTAGATTATTACACCATTTCAGCACATAAAATTTATGGGCCTAAGGGTATCGGTGCATTGTATGTAAAAACACCAAACAAATTTAAACCATTCGTTTTAGGTGGCGGGCAAGAAATGGGGTTAAGGTCAGGCACTGAAAACTTACCGGCAATTTTGGCGTTTAACACTGCCATTCAAAACTTAAAGATAAATAATTACGCAGAACACAAAAAGGTTATAATAGAAAATATTACTGAAAACCATGTGCTTGTGTCTAACGATGAATGCGTGGATAATATCATATCGATATGCTTCAAAGGTGTAAGGGGCGAAACAATTTTACACATGCTTGAAGATAAAGGTTTTTTGATTGGTACAGGCTCGGCATGCAACAGTAAGGCTGGGCTTAATAGGGTGCTTGAACCAATCGTTGGCAAAGACTACATTGAAGGGGCAATACGCATTTCATTTGGTGACGATGTAACAATAGAAGATTGCCGTCAACTTGCAATAAATTTGAATAATGCGGTGGCGGAATATATTTTAAGGATAAAATGATAATATGGAAAACATAATTTTAATTAGATTTAATGAAATACATTTGAAAGGTGGGAATAAAAAATATTTCACCCACTTGCTTTTTGAAAATATTAAAACAGCACTTAAAAACCATAAATGCAAAATTGAAAACATTCAAAATAGGTTGCTGGTGCGTGATTATGACGACGAAAATGCCATTATTGATGAATTGAAGTGTGTTTTTGGCGTACATTCAATATCAAAAGCGGTTGAATTAGCAACAAGTGTTGATGCGATTAAAGAATATGTGTCAGCATTAAAAATCGAAGGCAGTTTTAAATGCGAAGTTAATAGGGCGGAAAAATCTTTCCCTATAAAATCTAACGATTTTTGTGCCGATTTAGGCGAAATTGTGTTAAATTCTAACCCTAATGCTGTGGTTGACATACATCACCCTAAAACCACAATTCATGTTGATATTCGTGAAAATGGAAAGACTTACATTTTTAATGATATAATTTATGCTTATTCAGGCTTGCCATTAGGTGAATATCGCGACGGTTTACTTTTATTAAGTGGTGGAATTGACAGCCCAGTAGCGGGTTTTTGCATGGCTAAGCGCGGGCTAAGGCAAGACATTTTACATTTCGATAGTTTCCCTTACACAAGCCCACAGGCAAAACAAAAAGTTATTGACATAGCAAAAAAGGTTAAAAAGTTTATTGGTGCAAAATATATGTATATTTGTAGCATGACCAAAATGCAAGAAGAATTTCATATTCAATGTAAAACAGAGTTTGCAATTAACCTTTTAAGGCGTGCTATGATAAGGGTTGCTAACGCAATTTGTGAAAAATATCAATATAAAACCATTGTAACAGGCGAAAGTTTGGGGCAGGTTGCAAGCCAAACTATTGAAAGTTTGACAAGCACTAATGCAGTTGCTAAATATCCGGTTTTACGCCCATTAATTAGTTTTAATAAGCAAGAAATTATCGACATTGCACAAGATATAGACACTTACGACCTTTCGATTTTACCTTATGAAGATTGTTGCACAGTGTTTTTACCACGTAATCCAGTTATTAAGCCTAAGATAAGTGACAGCGAAAAGGAAGAAAGTAAGATAATAAATTACAACGAACTTATTAATTTTGTGCTTGAGAATATGGAAATTATAAATTTAGATGAATAGCATAAAACTAAATAGTGTGTATTTAACACTCCACATGTACTGCATTTGGGGTGTTTTTTCTTATTGTTTTATACTTACATAAATAAATGGATACGCTTGACTTATTTATCTATTTGAGATATAATAATTATATCGTTTAACGCGATTATATTAAAATTTTTGCTAAGTAACATCTATCATTGATGTTTTTGTGAATACCATAAACTTAAACATAATTAAGTGATTTATTATGTAATCACGCTTATTGTGATAAACAACAAACCAAATTTATGAGCGAAAGCGAAATAAATTGGTTTATTCGTTAAAGGTTTTTTGGATGCAAATTTAATTGATTTTGCGATTTAAAAATAAATATTTTTGTGTTGCGATTTAAAGGGTAAGGAAATATGAATTTGACATTAATGTTACTTTCTGTTAGCCCAGCTCTTGCTGTTGTTTTATCTATTATTATGCTTGCCGTTGGTGGTGGTATTGGTGTTGGCGTTACTGCAGTTGTCATTAACAAAAAAACCAAATCAGCCCGTGCAAGTGCCGATAAAATTTTAGAAGAAGCTCGTGTGCAAGCAGACAAAATTAAAAATGAGCAGGTTGAACAGACCAGTAAAGAAATTGACATGCTTAAATCAACGTTTGAGCGTGAAAACAAGGAAAGGCGCGAAGAAGCTAAACGTAGTGAAGAACGCCTTTATGCGCGTGAAGAATTGCTTTCAAAACGCGAAACAGCCTTGGATAAAAAGGTTGATGAGCTGGAAGCAAGCAAAGAACGCGTACACAATCAAATTGAAGCTTTAAACAGCAAAGAATCCGCTTTGGACGAATTGCAGGAGAGCATTGTAAAAGAACTTGAAAAAGTTAGCCAAATGACAAAAGATGAAGCTAAACAAGTTATTATCGACCGCTACACTGAAGAAGCCAAAATCGACGCAGTAAAAATTGCAAAAGAAATTGAAGACAAGGCAAAAGAAGAAGCTGATAAAAAGGCTAGAAATATCATCACTTTGGCAATCCAAAAATGTGCAGTTGACAACACAAGTGAAGTTACCACAAGTGTTGTGACACTTCCTAATGAAGAAATGAAAGGGCGTATTATTGGTCGTGAAGGTCGTAATATTAGGGCATTGGAAGCAGCAACGGGTATTGATTTCATTGTAGACGACACACCAGAAGCCATCACATTGTCGGGTTTTGACCCTGTTAGGCGTGAAGTTGCACGCATCGCGCTTGAAAAACTCATTTTAGATGGTCGTATTCACCCAGCGCGTATTGAAGAATTAGTGCAAAAAGTTCAACGCGATGTTGAAGAAACAATCAAAGAAGTAGGCGAAAACGCTTGTTTTGATGCGGATATTCATAACATTCACCCAGAAATTGTTAAAGTTTTGGGTAGGTTAAAATATCGTACAAGTTATGGGCAAAATGTTTTAAACCACTCATTGGAAGTGTCATTCATAGCTGGCATGTTGGCTGCCGAAGTTGGCGCGAATGAAAAGGTTGCAAGGCGTGCAGGTTTATTGCATGACTTAGGCAAAGCTGTTGACCATGAAGTGGAAGGCACACACGTAAGCATTGGCGTTGAATTGGCACGTAAATACAAGGAAAGTGAAGCAGTCATTCACTGCATTGAAGCACACCACAATGATGTTGAACCAAGGACACTCGAAGCAGTTATTGTTCAAGCCGCTGACGCTATTTCAAGCTCAAGGCCAGGCGCAAGGCGTGAAAGTTTGGAAAATTATATCAAACGTTTGCAAGAACTTGAAGGAATTGCAAACAAACATCAAGGCGTTGAAAAGACTTATGCAATTCAAGCTGGGCGTGAAATTCGTGTTATGGTTAAACCAGAGCAAATTAGCGATGAAGAAGCACAAGTTTTGGCACACGACATTGCAAAGGAAATTGAAGCACAACTAGAATATCCTGGGCATATCAAAGTCAATGTTATCCGTGAATCTCGTTTTACTGATACTGCAAAGTAATTTTAAACATTCCAATTGGTAGTTTAACAAGGAAAAGGGCAATAAAAGTTGCTCTTTTTCTATTGTTAAAACATTGACATTAAATTTTTATTATGTTACAATAAAAAAGATATAGGGGAGTGGCTCAACGGTAGAGTAGTGGTCTCCAAAACCATTGGTTGCGTGTTCGAATCGCGTCTCCCCTGCCAAATTAAAAAATTTTGCCTGTTTATTAGGCAATTTTTTTATGCGAATTATTTAAACTTTATATTTGAAAAGTTGCTAATATAATTGCAATATATCTAATATTAAACTTGTTTTTAATTTTGATATTTGATATACTGGAAACATGAAGTATTATAGTGTAAAAGTAAAAATGGGGCATATGGGCACTGGGAATTACATCCCTGTGACAGTTTACGTTCAAGCAGAAGACATGTTTTCAGCTATGAAAAAAGCGCAAAAGCTTCCAGCGGTAAAACATGATAAAACACCATTGCTTGCTAAAGAAATAACCAAAGAAGAATATGATATAGGCCTCTTAAATAATGAATATTCAGCATTTATGAATACAAAATTCAATAAAGGCGACAACATTGAGGTGTAATGTGAAGAAGGTTACAATATACACTGATGGTGCTTGCAGTGGTAACCCTGGTGCCGGCGGTTGGGGTGCTGTCTTGTTTTATAAAGACACAATGAAAGAGATAAGCGGATATAACCCAAACACCACCAACAATCAAATGGAATTAACTGCGGCGATTAACGCTCTTAATTTATTGAAAGAACCTTGCGAAATTGAATTGTACAGCGACAGCGCATATTTAGTTAATGGTTTTTTGCAAGATTGGGTCACAAAATGGCAAATGAACGGTTTTAAAAATGCCAAAAAGAAACCAGTTGAAAATGCTGAGCTTTGGCAACAATTGATTAATTTAAATGTTAAACACAAAATAATATGGATTAAGGTTAAAGGTCATGCTGACAATGTTTACAATAACAGGTGCGACGAATTGGCAACTGGTGAAATAGCAAAACACGCCAATTAAATTTTAATAACCATATTAATTTTTAAATTTAGTTTTAACTTAACGTAATACTAATATATATTTTAACACATTAAAATATGGTTTTCACTTTGTTGATTATAAAGATCATGACATTAAAAAATTCAGCCTAACGCTGAATTTTTTAATGTTAAATTTCTTTATGTTTGAACACTTTTGAAGCAACAAAACTACAAACTGCAACAACTAAACCGATAACTAATAAGGTCAACCAAAGGCTTGAAGTAGGGTAAGCCTTTGCGCCAAACAATAAGTTTAATGTGTTATTTGCGTTAGCGTACAATGTGCTACCAAACAACGCGTAAAGTGAAATATGGCTAAATGGATAATATGCTAACCAGCCAGGGCTTGACATGGCAAACACTGGAAGCAACACATTAATAAGGTATAAAACCATAACAAGTGTTACGGTTAAAATGTCAGATTTTAAAAGGGTGGAAAGCATTATTGCGATAGACAAATACACCAGCATTTCTAAAATTGCGCTTAATAGATAAATTGCAAGCATAACAATAGGATGCAATGTTATTGCATATTTGCCTGCGAAAATCGTTAAAATTGTTGCAGATTTAAAGCCGTATATAAAACCACCAACTAAAATTGAAATTACTCCACTGAAAATGGTTAAAATTGATGCCATAATAGCGATTGCTAATAGTTTGCCAAACAATATAGATTTACGGCTTACTGGGCGAATAGCAAGGTAACGCATAGTACCTTCTTTTACTTCACCAGCTATTGCATTAGCACCTGCCATAATTGCATATGCTATGATTACAAATGAAAATAATTTTAGGCTGAAATATGCATAATCATAGCCATTTGCACTACCATTCGATGCTTTGCCAATGGTAAGTGGTGTGGCATAATCATTAATTGTTTTATTGTTTTTAAACAAGTATTCATATTTTATGAGCCACGCTTCAGTATCTAGCAAGTTGGTGTTGCTTAAATATAACAAATTGCCCCTGTCATTTACTTTGGCGGTTTTTATTGAGCTTGACATGAGGTCATATTTTATTAAATTTTCAAATGTTGCACAACTATCGACGTATTTGTTAATAAGTACTTGTAAAGCGTTAATTTGGGTGGTGTTAGCGTTATATTCAGTGCCTGTTTGCGCTTTATCTTTTATTTCGTTAATTTCTGCTAAAATTGCTGTTATTCGGTCATCAAGTTGTTTGCGCTTTGTGTTCGAAGATAAGTCGGTGTAATCTGCTACTTTTTCTTTACTAATTGTTGGGAAATAAAATTTATTAATGTTTTCTTCAATTTTATTAAGATAACTATTTGAAAACTCCTCACAGGTGTCTGCAATTGAAGTTGTGTTAGCTTTCAATAGTTGTCTGCCGTCTGAATAATTCGCACTTAAATCGTCATAATTCTTTTTGGTTGTAACGATAGGGTAAGCACCTAAATCGCTTTTATTTAAACCAGCATTAACGGTGTCATAAAAAGTTTTAAAACTGTCTAACATTTTAGTTTTGGTTTGTTGAACATAGCTTTCTGCTGGTTCTAAATAAGCACAATCTTTATAATCTTTAAATTTTGCTTTGAAGTCGTCAAAAAGTGCTGTTATTTTTGTTTTATAATCTGTGCTATCAATGGTATACATTCCTAAAAGTGCACTAGCATCTTCCACTTTTGCGTCTGCAAGCACTTTATAGCCGGAAGTTGCACCATCACCGAAAAAGTCGGTACAATTCTCTAAAACTGTTGTTTTATTAAGAACTATTTCGCTGTTTGAATTGTCCTTTGGTTTATAGATAAACACACCTAAAACCAAAATTAGTGCAAGCAAAATTGCCAAAACATAAATTCCTGGTTTTGACACTGCTTTTTTAAGTTCTGCACGAATAACCTTATTCATATTTATCCCCTTTAAAAAATACTTGTCGAAGGTCGATTTGATTGTAAAATTTCAAAATATAATTGCTCCAATGACTTATGCACTTTTTTAATTCCGTAAATTTTCACGCGTTTGCTTACAAGATAAGAAATAACAACGGCGATGTTTGCTTCTTTAAGCGGTAAAATTAAAGAATTGCCAATAACTTGCCCAGTTATATTATATTTTTGTTTAACTATCATACCGGCATAATTAGGGTAATTACACATAAGTTGTAATCGCTGGTTAGAAGCGACCATAGCATTAATTTCCACCATTGTTTTTTGCTGTAACATTCTTCCTTTGTCAATAATGCCGATTACATCACACATTTGTTCAAGTTCCGCTAAGTTATGGCTTGAAATTAAAATCGCAATCTTTTCCTTTTCGGCAAGCACACGCAAAATGTTGCGCATTTCAACAATGCCGTTAGGGTCTAAGCCATTGGTAGGTTCGTCAAGGATAAGCAGGTTAGGGTGGTTTAGTAAGGCTTGAGCAATGCCTAAGCGCTGTTTCATACCCAAAGAATAAGCGGATACTTTATCTTTAATGCGATTTTCCATTCCAACCAGTTTTACAATTTCTGGTATTCTATCCAACGCTCTTTTTCCGTAAAAATTTGCAAAAAGTTGTAAGTTTTTTAAACCAGATAGGTAAGGATACATTTGGGGCGTTTCAACAACCGCACCTATGAGAGAAAGGGCATGATTGTGTGACCTATCTATACTGTAACCAGAAATTTTAATTGAACCACCATTTGAATCAATTAATCCAGTTATCATACGGATTGTTGTTGATTTACCCGCACCATTTGGCCCAACAAAGCCGTAAATTTGCCCAGGGTATATGGAAATTGAAATATTATCAACAACTTTTTTGTTGCCGTAAAACTTTGTAAGATTTTTTACTTCTAAGGCTGGAATCATTTAATCTCCTTCAAAATCTGCTTTTTAGATTTTGTCTATCACTTTTTTGAACAGATGTGCAATTAATAAGTCAATAAATATTGAACTTGTCAGCAATACTGGTGCATATATGTTTGCAAAGTTGCTACTGCCGAACATACTAGATATTGTGTTAAAACCAGTAAATATACTCGATATAATTGATACAACGATGACTGCTAACAATAGCGTGGAATTAATAATTAAGCGCAATTTTAAGTTAAGTTTATATTCGGTTTTTAACGCTTTCAAGCGCAATGTTTGATTAGAGTGAATATTATGGCCCATATAAAACCCTAAGCCAACCACGCTTAATGATAACATTATGTAAAACAAAATTGATGCTTTTTGTGTACGCAAAACAACTGTACAACATAATAAAATCATTGCCAAAAGATATGTTGAAGTTAAGAATGTTTTAATTAATGAAAATTTGGCAACTTTTTTTGCTTTTATGTACGACTTTTTTGTTTTAAAGTCCACATAATCGACATATTTTATGTCGTTGAAAGCGTAGTCTGCATTGGTAAGGTTCAAATTAGCCTTATCTAAATTGTCCAGTGTTTTTACCCCGTTTTGAGCTTCGGCAAACGATGTCGGCTTAGTATCTGCAGGCAATGGTGGGGTTTTTTCAATAAACTTGCTTATATCTTTATTTTCGGCAAATACTTCGTCAGAAGCCTTGCTTGTTTCTTTTAAAATTGCAACATTTTCCTTATTTTGTTCAATTTGCGTTTTGTGGTCAATTATATCGTCTTTAAAAACTTCATTTGAATTGATAACCGAAATTTTAGTTTCGGCTGTTGGGGCAGAAGAACTTGCATTGTCAGCAATAAGGTCCATAATTGAAAAATTATCGTCATCTTTTTTCTTAGATTGCGAAATTTCATTTTGTGATGTAATTTTATTGTTATTTATAAAACTATCATCGCTTACCGCATTAATATCTTCATGTGCAGTATTAGTTTGTTCATTTGCTTCATTATTAGTATTTAAATTTTCCCAAATGTTTTTGTTTAAATGTTCAGGTTCATAAATATTAGGATTTTGTTCAGTTTTCACAGTTTGTTCGTTAAAACTTGGCTTTATTCCCGCAATTGTTTGATTACTTGCTTCATTTTCTTCTTCGTTTTGGCTATCATCTAGCAATATCGCGTTTAAACTTTCATCAAAAGAAGGCAAAGTTAATAATTGTGCTTTGCCGTTATCAGTTATTTTATAGTAATGCCTTTTACCGCCAATTTCACTATCTTGCCAATAAGATGTAATGAATTTGGATTTTTCCAATTTTTTAAGCACAGTGTACAGTGTCGGTTGCTTGATTTGGATTTGTTGGTTAGACCTATCTTCAATTTCTTTGGTCAATTCAAAACCATATTTGTCACCATTATTCAGTTCATGCAAAATTAAAGGTATTAAATCAGCAGTTTTCATACTATCCCTCAATTTAATTATATAATAATTAAAAGGTCATAGTCAAACAAAATTCCTTTAAAAAAAGCCTTGCGTCAACTTGCAACAACGCAAAACTTTAAATATTTAATTAAAATAACCAATATCTAACAAATGTGGGGTAGGTAAAACACAAAAATATTAATATTAGAATTTAGTCCTAATTAACCCCACAACTTTACCCAGAATTTGCAAATGGTCTGTGATAATAGGGCGCATAAATGAATTTTCAGGTTGCAACCTAAAATAACCATTTTCTTTATAATAGCGTTTAACAGTGGCTTCATTGTCTATTAAACATGCCACGATTTCGCCATTATTAGCAACGGGTTGCTGGGAAATTATCACTAAATCGCCGTCATATATGCCAACATTAACCATACTGTCACCTTTAACTTTAAGCACAAAAGGATTGTTGCCAACAAAAAGCCCTTGTGAAACAACAATTTTCTCATTAAGATTTTCCTCGGCTAAAATCGGTTGACCAGCAGCAATTGTACCTAAAAGGGGCAGGTTAACGCTTGGAATTTGCGGTTCAACATCTTCAACAAGTTCGATTGCACGGTTTTTGTTGCCAGTGCGACGAATTTTACCCATTTTTTCCAATTTTTTCAAATGATAAGATGCGGTCGAAGTTGAATCAAACCCTAAACAAGCACAAATTTCCCTAACTGTTGGCGGATATTTATTTTTTTTGACAAAATCGCAAATAAATTCATATGTTTGGTCCGTCATATTCATAGTAAACTCCTATATAATCAGTTTCAATAAAATACAATAATTTTTACAAACTAATTTTTATTGTTACACTGAATTTAACACAAAAAAATCTATTTGTCAAACATTTGTTCGATAAATTACGAATAAAATGAGTAATTTTCCTTTTAAATTACGAATAAAATGAGTAATTTTCCTTTTAAATTGCGAATAAAATGAGTAATTTTGCTTCTAAATTGTGAAAGAAATAAACAATTTCAACCGTAAATTATAGATTATACAATAATTTACATATTTATAATTCATAAAATCGTGACAGTTAGTTACCGTGAGTAGGGGAACTTTCACTTTTTAATTTTACCTTGCCAGCAACTGAACGACGTATATCGTCACTGATTGCAGCATAGTGTTTTTTAGTTGTGTTTACATCTTTATGACCTAAAACTTCTGCAACAATATAAATGTCCTTTGTTTCATTATACAGGTTCGTGCCATATGTAGAGCGCAATTTATGTGGTGTAATATTTTTTAGTGGGGTGGCAACTTTGGCATATTTTTTTACCAAATATTCCATATTCCTAACCATCATGCGTTTGCCTTGGCTGGAAATAAACAAAGCGCGTTCTTCTTTTGGAATATGCAATGTGTCGCGGTAGGCTAGGTAAGATTTTAATGCTTCTGCCGTGTCTTCGCCAAAATATAAAATAACTTGGTTACCACCTTTGCGTGTAACCCTGAATGAGTTAAGGTTAAAGTTAATATCATCAACATTTAAACCAACACATTCGCTAACACGGATACCTGTCGTTAAAAATAAAGACAAAATGGCGTTGTCGCGTATTTTAAACTTTTCATTGTATTTGCGTTGGTGCATGCTAAAACCTGCAAGGCTATCGCAGGAATACATCAATTCTTCAGTTTCTTGTTGTTCCAAGCGAATGATAGGTTTATCGTGTAATTTTGGCGATTTTACCTTGCTTGCAACATTTGCTCTTAACATATCCTTATTAAAAAAGTATTTAAAGAACGCGCGAAGGGTAGACAGTTTCCTTAACTTTCCGCGTTCACCATTTGTTAAAATCTCGCCGTTTTCCTTGTCATAATAGGACAAATATGCCATAAAACGCTCAATAAGTTGAGCATCAATTTCATCAATATCACTTAAAGTAATGCTTGTAATAGGTTTATTAAAAAAATGAGTTTCATATGTTACAAGGTAATTAAAGAATGTTTTTAAATCAACCGCATAATTAAAACGAGTGAGCGGGGTGGTGGTGTCCTGTATACCAATGAAAAATATACTGCAAAAACTCGGCAAATCACACAACATTTCATTTAATTTTTGCATGTATTTACGATTTCTATCTAAATAATAGTTGTTTGACATAATTTAACCTTTTAGTTCAAATTGAACAATTTAAATGTTACAGCATGGTAAATGAGATGATTATTGAAAATTTTTAAAAATTTTATCAAAAACAATCTAATTTACATCACTATAATTTTAACATCTTTGCGTAAAAAACACAAATAAATTTCTTATAAAAATATAAAAAACTTGCAAAAATTAATTGACAAAATTTTGATTTACATTTAGAATTTTATTAGTTTAATATATCGTTTGAAAGGGACTAGTGACTTTTGGAAGTGGGAGAGAGTTTCGCGGTTGGTGAGAGCGATTCATGGAAGGATTTCACGTCTACCCCTTGAGATACCTGGTAATGCGGGGCCAATGCAAGGCGCAATTTGCATATACGAGTTGGGGCATTTTTGCTCAAATTAGAGTGGCACAGTGGTAAATATCACCTCTATATTATTTTAGTGGTGGTTTTTTTATTTTCTAAAAACAAATGGGTTTACAAAACTAATGCAGAACATAATATTTATTTTATATATAGCCTAAATCAAAGAAAAATCACACAATATGTTGAATTAAAGGAGAATTGACATGATTGACATTAATCTTATTAGAACTAATCCAGATTTAGTTAAGGAAAACATTAAAAAGAAATTTCAAGACGCAAAATTACCATTAGTTGATGAAGTTTTGGAATGGGATAAAGATATCCGTCTTTTAAAACAAGAAGGCGATGATTTACGCGCAAAACGCAATACCTTATCACAACAAGTTGGTGCTTTAATGCGTGAAAAACGCATTGACGAAGCAAATGAAATTAAAGCGGTTGTTGTTAAAAACAATGCTAGGATTGCTGAAATTGAAGCACAAGTTGCTGAATATAGCGAAAAAATTAGGCAAAATATGATGGCCATTCCAAACATTGTTGACCCATCAGTTCCGGTTGGCAAAGACGACAGCGAAAATGTTGAAGTTGCTCGTTTTGGTGAGCCAAAAGTGCCAGATTATGAAATCCCTTACAATGCTGACATTTTTGAAAGTGTTGGTGGTTTAGATAAAGAAAGTGCCGGTAGGACATCGGGCAATGGGTTCTACTATTTGTTAGGGGATATCGCGCGCTTACATGAGGCTATGATTGCCTATGGGCGTGATTACATGATTGATAAAGGGTTCACATATGCAATTCCGCCTTTTATGATTAGAAGCGATGTTGTTAATGGTGTTATGAGTTTTGCTGAAATGGACGCCATGATGTATAAAATTGAAAATGAAGATTTATACCTTATTGGTACAAGTGAACATAGCATGATTGGTAGGTTCAAAGGGCAGATTGTTAATGAGAGTGAATTGCCTATTACCATGACATCATACAGCCCATGTTTCCGTAAAGAAATCGGCGCTCACGGTCTTGAAGAACGCGGTGTTTATAGGGTACATCAATTCGAAAAACAAGAAATGATTGTGCTTTGCAAACCAGAAGATAGCATGAAATGGTATGAAAAGATGTGGCGTTATTCAGTTGAAATATTCAATAATATGAATGTTCCAGTGCGTCAACTCGACTGTTGCACAGGCGATTTGGCTGACTTGAAAGTTAAATCTTGCGATATCGAAGCGTGGAGCCCACGTCAACAAAAATACTTTGAAGTATGTTCATGTTCAACATTAGGCGATGCACAAGCAAGGCGTTTGAATATCCGCACAAAAGGCGAGAAGGGCACATATTTAGTGCATACACTTAATAATACAGTTGTGGCAAGTCCACGCGGTTTGATTGCGGTGGTTGAAAATAATTACAATAAAGACGGCTCAATAACCGTGCCAGAAGTTTTGCGTCCATACATGGCTGGCAAAGCAGTTATTATGCCTAAAAATAAATAAAAAGCTTTTAGAAAATATTAATTGTAAAAACCAAACATAAAAACGTGTTTGGTTTTTTTACGCAAAGATGTGAATTTTGACATTAACCAACAATCTTATAAAATTAACCTAAAATTTCTTTATATAAATATTCATATAAATCTTTAAAGGAAAACCTAGAATGCAAATTTTGTGTAATAAGAATGTTTGATTAACATTATATGAAAAAATATATTAATGATAAACTAATGCTAATTAGGATACAAAAAGGGAAATCTCTAAAATGCTCTGAGAGCGATTTTGAAATAAAAAGATGATGAATTCTTCATCTAAGTTTTAAAATTGCAGATATAGATTTTATAAAATCTGTTAGGCAATCAAAACAATGTATGTTTGAGATTTATAAAAAAACTAAAACTGAAAATTTGCTTAAAGATGAATAAAAGTAAATCATCAATTTTAGTTAAAACCGAAAATTATTAAAAATTAATAACGTAAAATTTGTACACATTAAATCTTGTCGAATTGTCAAGCATTATAAAGTTTATTTTTAAAAATGTGGAAAATTTAAGGGTTATCCACCCATTTTTTGCTTTATTTTACCATATCTTTGCGTAAAAGTGTTGTTTTACGCAAAGATATGTGTGTAAGCTTTCACACTGCCCTGTGGATGTCCACAGATATTTTGGTATAAATTCCCTTATATATTTTAAGCGATTTTACCAAATTGGCAGTGTGCCCTAGCCTAATATTGATTATTAAAGTAATGTCTGAATTGCGTTTATAAGCCCAATTTTGCCGTGAGCATAATTTACGCAACCTTGCAAATAACCTGCATATGGCGGACGGATTGGACCATCACAACTAAGTTCAATTGTGCTACCTTGATTGAAACTTCCGCTTGCCATTATGATTTGGTCGGCATAACCTTCCATGTCGCTTGGAACTGGCGAAGAGTTGCTATCGATTGCGCTACCCTGTTGAATTGCCTTAACAAAATTTATTAATTTGTTAGGATCATTAAATTTAATGCAACAAACAATGTCGCTTGTAGGTTCATTTAAACTTGGAATTGTTTCATAGCCCAAATTTGCAATAGCAACGCTTGCTAACCTTACCAACTTAATGCTTTGTGCAACGACATGTGGTGCGTTAAATATGCCCTGGAAAAATGCTTTGTAACCAAGTTCATAACCGCCTGCATCAAACCCTACAGCAGGGCTTGTTATTTGATATGAAATAAGTTCCAATAAATCTTTTTTCCCTGCCACATATCCGCCACATGGAGCAATGCCTCCGCCTAAATTCTTTATGAGTGAACCAACAACCACATCTGCCCCAACATCGGTAGGTTCTTTTGTTTCAGTAAACTCACCATAGCAATTGTCAACTAAAATTGTTGCCTTTGTTTCTGCCCTTACGCATTTGATTGCACGTTCAATCTGTTCAATTGTCAATGCATTACGCAATGAATAACCGCGCGAACGTTGGATATAAATCAATGTAGGATTATACTTTTCAATGGCTGTTTTAATGGCAGATAAATCAAAATCATTATTTACAAGTTCCACTTGATTATATTCAATGCTGTAATCTTTTAATGAACCAACATTTTTCCCTTTTACACCCCAAATAACGTCGTGCAATGTGTCGTATGGTGTGCCAGTGATACAAAGCATGTTATCATGTGGACGTAATAAACCTAAAAGGCATTTTGTTATCGCTTCTGTGCCACAACTAATAAGTGGGCTTACTAATGCGTCTTCAGTATGGAAAATTGAAGCAAAAACCTGGCAAAGTTTTTCCTTGCCCAAATCGTTATGACCGTAACCATTACTTCCCGCAAAATGATACGCTTGCACATTGCAAGAATTGAAAGCGTTTAAAACTTTTAATTGATTTTCAAATTCGGTTTGCTCAATGCTCTTAAAAAATTTAAGGCAGTTCTCCTCTGCCCTATTAACGATTTCAACCGCATTTTTATTTAGTTGTATCATCTAAAAATCTCCTTATTTCAACTTCTGCTTCATTAATATCCATTAATTTTGCATTTTTAATTGTCTTTAAAAATGTCAATTGGCGTTTTGCGTAATTTCTGTTGTGCTGTTTCATTAAATCAATTGTTTGTTGCATGGTTTGTTTACCTTCAAAATAGTCAAACCACTCTCTATAACATATTGAATTGAAGGCTTGCATGTCACGCTTTGCCCCCATTGAAATTAAGCCTTTTATTTCGTTTTCAAGCCCAGCGTTCAACATTACATCAACGCGTTTATTAAGTTTTTCGTAGATGTAATCTCTATCTGCAATTATGCCAACGCATAACACATCAAAATCTTTTAATGGGCTTTCCTTTTTCTCTGCTTGCTTACCATGTGTAGCAAGTTCTAAATACCTTATAACGCGTTTTAAGTTGTTTGGGTGAACTTTACTTGCATATTCTTTCGACACATCATTTAAAATGCCCCAAACATACTCATTGCCCTTTTCTTTTGCAAGTTGCTCGTATTTATGCCTGAATTCTAAATCTGCGCTGTCGCCAAGCGTGTAACCATCCATTAGAGCCTTAACATAAAGCCCTGTTCCACCACAAATGACTGGTAACTTGCCTTTGTTTGTAATT
This sequence comes from uncultured Clostridia bacterium, assembly GCA_934772045.1. Classification (GTDB taxonomy): domain Bacteria; phylum Bacillota; class Clostridia; order Christensenellales; family UBA1242; genus Onthoplasma. Next base: position 219,220 of record CAKVMH010000002.1, on the reverse strand, counting down.
TCGCCAATGGCATGTGTACAGTCACGCACAAATTCACCAACATTGTAATTTTCATTAAATTCCTTAATGTCAATAAGGTGATGTTTAATACCTTGCGCTTCATCAGCGGTCACTTTTGCACTGCCTATGTTTAAATGGCGGTAAATTTGCACGCTATCCGCTGAAACAATTTCACCATTATAATCTTTTGCAATTTTAACTGCCAAATCCGTTTTGCCAGTGCCTGTAAGCCCTGTTATAATAATCAACTTTTTCATACTATGCGTTTAAACCACCTTTCAATTTCACTTCGATTGATAACTGTAAGCACTGGTCTGCCGTGAGGACAAAGCAAAACTGGGTTTTTATCGTCTAAATCTTTTAAAAGGGCTTTAATTTCCATTTCGTTAAGAACCATGCCTGACTTTACACTGCTCTTGCATGCTTTTTGCATTAAATAATGCATAATTTCATTATTCATTTTAGGATGTGGGTTATTCATGTCATGCAAAAGGTCGTCGACAAAATCTTTTAAATTGATGTCCTTTAATTGCATAGGAATTGCTGTTATCTCAACTTGATTTTCATCAATCTTTTCCATTGAAAAACCAAGTTCATTCAACTCTGATTTAAGTGTCAATAAATATTCCACTTCTTGCGCAGTCAATTTAACTGTGTACGGTATAAGCAAGTTTTGAATGACAATTTGTCGGTTGTTTACGAGTTGCACAAACTTGTCGTAATTGAGCCTTTCGTGCCCTGCATGGAAGTCAAGCAATATCATTTTATCCTGGCGTTCAAGCACAATAAACTCGTTAAACAACAAACCGATTATTTTAAAATCAACAAATTTATCAACATCTTTTAGCCCTGTTTCATTAAAATCGTTTGGTTGTTTTGGCAGTGTTGAAATTGTTTCCTTGTTTGCATTGGTTTCGTGGGTTTCACTGATAGTATTTAAACTTAAATTTGACAATTTGTCTATTATAGGATTATTTGAAGGTGTGACGCTATCTTGTGCTGTTTTAGGCTCATTTGCCATATCAAAGAAACTAAAAGGCGTAAAAGATGTTTGCCTTAATGTTGTTCCCCCTACGTTAGTTGGTTTGTAGGTTGGCTCTATTTCAATTTCTTTCATGCTGTCTAAGTCAACCTTAATTAACGGTTCATTATCAATAGATTTTGTTTCAGCATAATTAATTGTTGATTTATTTTGTGCTTCGTAAATTGATGAACGAATTGCTGTGTACACAAGGTCATAAATCGCACTTGGATTTGCGAATTTAATTTTAATTTTGCTTGGGTGAACATTAACATCAACATCAATTGCTGGCATTTGTAAATTTAAAGCATAGAATGGGAATTGGCGTGTCATTAAATACTCTTCAAAAGCCATGAAACATGCTTTTGAAACGATTTCGTCAACGACATAACGGTTGTTAACAATCAAAGTTTGATATGTTGTGTTTGGCTTGCTGTAACCGACTTTTGAAACATAACCCACAAGTTTTAAATTGCCAATTTGTTTTTCAACTGGCATAATATTTTGCGTAACATCATCGCCATATACACAATAAATTGCGTCCAACAAGGTTTTGCCTGTTGTTTTATACACTGTTTTGCCATCTACAATGTAAGTAAAATCAATGGTAGGATGTGCCAAAATATAACGCGAAATTATGTTTGTAATTTGGCTTTCTTCCTGCTTTGGTTTACGCAAAAACTTACGCCTTGCTGGTGTGTTGAAAAACAAATTGTTAACTTGAATTTTTGTGCCGAAACTGCTTTCTGTTGGCAAAATTTCACTAAAATCGCCACCATTTACTTCCATGGTGTAGCCTAATTCGCTTTCTTTTGCCTTTGTTACAATTTTGGTTTGTGTCACGTTGGAAATGCTTGCCAATGCTTCACCCCTAAACCCCAGCGTTGAAATTGCGTTTAAATCGTCTAACGATGAAATTTTGCTGGTTGCATGTGGTAAAAATGCTTTCACAATGTCATCATGCTCAATACCTTTGCCGTTATCTTTAATGGTTATTGAATCAATACCACCATTTGCAATTTCGACTGTTATCTTATCTGCCCCAGCGTCTAGGGAGTTATCTATCAATTCCTTAACGATTGAAAAAGGGCTTTCAACAACTTCACCTGCTGAAATACGGTTAATTATCATGCTGTCTAAAATGTTAATTGCCATTTTCTCTCCTTAATGTAAAACAATTTTAAAACATATTTGTTTTTGTACGTTTTTTAACTTTTAGATAGTTCAATAAGCCTAATTAAAGTGTCAAACGCAACTAATGGCGTTAAATTGTTTGTGTCGATAGATTTCAAATTGTCAATTATTTCACTAGCCTTAGGTGTAATATTGTTAGCCTTGTTAGGTGTAAATTCAGTGTTTACTTGGTTACTCTCCAATTCCTTTATCAGTTCCTTTGCTCGATTAATTATTTCCTTTGGCAAGCCCGCTAAACTTGCAACTTCAATGCCGTAACTCTTAGTTGCACTGCCACGCATAATTTTACGCATAAACACAAGTTGCCCACCAATTTCTTTAATGGATATGCAAAAGTTTTTAACACCTTCATACAAGCCTTCAAGTTGCATTAACTCGTGGTAATGAGTTGCAAAAAGAGTTTTTGCATTTAAGTGTTTAGACAAATACTCTACGACTGCCCAAGCAATTGATAGGCCGTCGAAGGTTGACGTGCCACGGCCAACTTCGTCTAAAATAATCAAACTGTTGTTCGTTGCATAATGAAGAATATTCGCCACTTCAATCATTTCAACCATGAAGGTAGATTGCCCCACAGATAAGTCATCACTGGCACCGATACGTGTGAAAATACGGTCTACAATGCATACATCAGCCGACCTTGCAGGAACAAAACTGCCAATATGTGACATGTAGGTAATTAAAGCCACTTGACGCATAAAAGTTGATTTACCTGCCATGTTAGGGCCAGTTAAAATCATTGTGCGTTGGTCACTTTCATTCAATTTGCAGTCGTTAGGAATGAAGTCGCATTCGCGTTGCATTTTTTCAACAACTGGGTGACGCCCTGCCACAATGTTAATTTCTTTCCCTGTGGTGATGTTTGGACGATGATAATCGTTTGTAATTGCCACTGTTGCAAGCGAATAAATGCAGTCAACTTGCGCGATAACACGGGCAATTTGTTGCAAAACTGGCGCATTGTCCAAAATTTGATTTTTCACATGCTCGAATATTTCTTGTTCTAATTGCAAAGCATTTTCTTGCGAACTGAAAACTTCGGTTTCAAACTGCTTTAATTCTTCCGTTATATATCTTTCGCCATTCGCTGTGGTTTGCTTGCGGACATACCTAAAAGGCACTTGTTCTGCATATTGTTTGCCGACTTCGATATAATAACCAAACACTCGATTATGCCCTATCTTAAGGGTTTTTATGCCTGTAATTTCGCGTTCTTGTGCCTCCATTTGGTTGATGTATGTTTGGGCTTGGTCGCGTATTGATTTTATATGGTCCAAATTTGCGTTAAAGCCAGTTTTAATATAGTTGCCATTTTTAAAAAGCAATGGTGGTTCATCAACAATTGTTGCATTAATCATGTCAGCAATTTCATGCACATCTGTTAATTGTTCAGCCAAAGCGCGTAAATTATCATTATTGTTCACTGCTAAAATTTGCCTTATCATTGGCACTTGATATAATGATGTTTTCAATGCCACGCAATCTTTTGGTGAAAAACTGCCATAACCAACTTTACCTATTATACGCTCAATATCTTGCACTTTTAATAATGCCAGTTTTAAATTTGAGCGCAAAATTGTGTCGTCCACCATAGTTTGCACCATATCTAAGCGTTTGTCTATTTCAGCTTTGTTCTGCAAAGGTTGTCTTACCCAGTTACGCAACAAACGTGAACCGATGTTGGTGCAAGTGTTGTCCAACACCCATAACAAACTGCCCTTTCTTTCGCCATTGTGCATGCTTTGTTCGATTTCCAAATTCCTGCGTGTGTTAGTGTCCAAATACATGTACTCTTGGTCGAAAATCTTTTTAGGGAAATTTAAATGCTTTAAATCGCGTTTTTGTGTTTCTTGGAAATAGGCAAGCAATGCGCCGACAGGAATAACACATTCTTTATCAGCAATATCAAAACCTTGTAATGATTTAATTTTATATTGTTCTAAAATTTTATTTTCTGCTTCTTTTGGGTTGAATGCCCAGTCAAAATATTCAGTGAATCTATATCCATCACGCAAAAAACATACCAAATCCTTGCTCAGTTCAAACATCTGTTTGTTGCAAATAATTTCACTTGGCATTATGCGTACAATTTGGTCGTTTATGTATTCATCAATGTTTTCGCCTGAATATTCAGCAACTTTAATTTCACCTGTTGAAATATCACTATAAGCGTAAGATATTGTGTTTTTATTGCAATATATACACATTATGTATGAATTTTTACGCTCATTTAACATTGAACTTTCAACAACTGTGCCGGGCGTAATAATGCGTACGATTTCGCGTTGAACAAGACCGTTCACAATTTGGTCAGTCTGTTCGCATATTGCCACTTTGTAACCGCGTTCAATTAACCTTTGCGCGTATGATTCATAAGCATGAAAAGGAATACCGCACATTGGTGCACGCTCACCTACACCGCAATCTTTACCCGTTAAGGTTAAATCTAAAATACGGCTACCGATAACTGCGTCATCCAAAAATAATTCGTAAAAGTCACCTAAACGGTAAAAAATGATACAATCTTCATTTTGCTCTTTAATTGATAAATATTGTTTTATTACTGGTGAAAGTTTTTTGTTGCTTGAATTAAAAATTTCTTTATTAACGTATGACTCAATCATCAATCACCCCTGAAAGTTTATGGTTCCTAATACCTTCAACTTTCACATTTGCAAAATAATTTTGGTTATTATACTTATAGTTTGGAATGTAAATTTCCCTACCACCGTCAGTAAAACCAACTGCAACCCCATTAACTTGACGGATAAGGCAATTATAAGTCTTTTTAAATGTGCGTGTCATCAAATCTTTTGAAATGATTTTTTGTATATTAAGCAATTTATTAACACGTTTATTTTTAACCTTTTCGTCAATTTGGTCAACAAATGTCGCTGCAGGAGTGCCTGACCTTGGTGAATACATGAATGCAAAAACTTGGTCGTATTTAACGCGTTTTATAAGTTTTAATGTTTGGTTGTAGTCCTTTTCCGTTTCGCCTGGGAAACCAACAATAATGTCAGTTGAAAGTGAAATGTTTGGAATAGCGCGTTTAACTTTGCGAATGATTTTGTAATAGTGCTTGATGTCGTAATGCCTATTCATGCGTTTAAGCACTTTTGTGCTACCAGACTGCACCGGAAGATGTAAGGCCTTGGCAACCTTGTCCTGCTCTTTCATAACCTTGATTAAATCTAAATCAAAATCCATTGGGTGTGATGTCATAAATTTAATTTTAAAGTCACCTTCAATTTGGCACAATTTTTCAAGCAAGCTTGCAAAACTGGTTTTTGGTTTTAAATCTTTACCATATGAATTTACATTCTGCCCCAACAATGTGATGTATTTATAATTTTGGTTTTGAACCAAATCTTTAACTTCGGCATAAATTTCTTTCATAGGACGGCTTGTTTCGCGCCCTCGCACATGTGGCACAATGCAATAGGTGCAGAATTTGTCACACCCATAAATGATGTTTACATAGGCATTAATTTTGTCGTCGCGGATACATTTTTCAGTTTCCATGCCGTTTATAGGCTTATCGACAATTTCCAAAATACGCTTGTGGTCAGTTAAAAAACGTTTGAGATATTCACCAAGCATATTTATGTTATGCGTGCCTATAACAATATCAACAAATGGTAAACGCTTTTTAAAATCGTATTTACCATTCTTTTGCTGTGGCATGCAACCGCACAAAATAATGATATTGTCTGGGTTTGATTGTTTCCATTTTTTTAATGCTGATATGTTGCTGTACGCCTTATCTTCCGCCCCTTCGCGAATGCAACAAGTGTTAAAAACAACAAGGCTTGCTTGTTCAACATCGTCTGTGTCTGCCATGCCAAAAGTTGATAAAATACCGCGTATTTTTTCACTTTCATGCACATTCATTTGACAACCATATGTTTCAATATGGTAAAACTTTCCATTTAAATCTTTCATAAATACAATTATACCTAAACTTAACAAATTTTTCAACTAAATATTACAAAATATATTATTTTTCTTAACTTTGCGAATAATAAAATAATGACAAATTCAAGGTCAAATATGAACACATACAAATCAAAAAATAAAGGTCAATTTACAAATCCTAAATCGAAAATCAAACTTAAAAAGGTGTTGTTGATTTTTTCAATATGTTTTTTGGTTCTTTTTGGTTCCGCCTTTACATTGTTTGTTTGTGTTTACAATAAATATGACCTTGATGTTACAAAATTGACCAGTTTAAATAACGGAATTAAGGTTTATTCAGCGTCAGGAACGGACAGCACCTTGTATAACTCCAACCGTTCAATTATCGAACTTAGTAGTTTGCCAAAACATGTTTCACAAGCATTTGTAGACATTGAAGACAAACGTTTTTACGACCACCACGGCTACGATTTAAAGCGAATTGTTAAAGCAGGGTTCGTTAATTTAACAACAAAATCAAAATCGCAAGGTGCGTCAACAATTAGCCAACAATTGATTAAAAATGCCCTACTATCAAATGAAAAAACGTATGAGCGCAAAATTAAGGAAATTATGCTTTCCATAAAAATGGAAAGAAAATTCAGTAAAGATGAAATTTTGGAAATGTATTTAAACACCATATATTTTGGACAAAACGCTTACGGAATTGAAAATGCAAGCAAAGTATACTTTGGGAAATCGGCAAAAGATTTAACAATAAGCGAAGCGTGTTGTTTGGCTGGGATTATAAAGTCGCCAACCAAATATTCACCTAAATTAAATTTAGAAAATGCCATTTCGCGCCGTAATTTGGTTGCAAAAAAAATGCTTCAAGCAAAACATATAACAAACGAAGAATATCAAACTGTCATTGATGATGAAATTGTATTAAATTCAACACCAGGAACAGATTTTAGTTACGAGCGCGAAGCAATTTACGAAGCATGCAGTTTATTAAATATTTCCGAGCGTGAATTGATTAACCGTGATTATGAAATTACAACCAATAAAAATGATGATTTACAAGAGCAGGTGGTAAAAATTAATAAAAACATCATAAAAACAGCTGAAGAAAACTGCAAGGAAAGTTTAGATAGCTTATCTGTTATTGTAAATAATGAAGGTAAAATTGTAGCTTATTACGCCAACAGTGATTACAATTTACACAATATTAAGCGTCAACCTGCCTCAATGTTTAAACCATTGGCAGTGTATCTTCCATGTTTTAAACACAACATATTGTCACCAGCAACTTTAATTTTAGATGAACCGATTAATTACAACGGCTTTGAACCACACAATGCAAATGGGGCTTATTCGGGCTATGTTTCAACACGTGATGCCATTGCAAATTCGTTAAATATTCCAGCAGTCAAAGCTCTTGAATATGTCGGCATTAATAACGCACACGAAGTTTTGGCAGATTTTGGCTTCAATTTGACAGCAGACGACCTCAATTTAAGTTTAGCGCTTGGCGCAACAAAATATGGTGTAAGTTTAATGCAAATGCTGTCTGCCTACAACACCATTGCCAATATGGGTGTTTATAAACCGATTTCGTTTATTGATACAATAAGAGATAAAAATGGTACGATTGTGTACTCTACACAAGATTATAATGAAACTATAATTGACAGTGCATCTTGCTACCTTTTGACAGATTGCCTTCGCGAAACAGCAAAGACTGGTACAGCAAGACGCTTAAATGAACTTGATATTGATGTTGCAAGTAAAACTGGCACTGCTTATAATGGCAGTAAAAACACCGACCTTTACAATGTGGCATACACAACTGAATACACTGCCCTAAGTTGGATTGCAGACATAAAAAACAATGTTTTAAATGACAACTTATATAGTTCCGGGCAAGCAACCGAAATTAACAAACAAATTTTAGCGCATATTTATGCTGACAATAAACCAAAAAGTTTTGCTCTGCCTGAAAATGTTGTGAGATTGCCTTATGACTTGCCAGAATATGAACTTAATCACACCATTTATGAGCCGTCAACAAATTTAGAGCGTTACATAGCGTACGACTATTTTAAAATTGATAACCCACCACTAAAAAAAGAAACTGAGCAAAACAACTTAACTGTAACCATGAGTAAAACAGGAAGTTACATTTACTTTGATACTAAAAAACAAAACAGTTACAAATTAATGAAAACAGTTGGAAATATTTCGTCAATTTTAAACGAAACAACAGATAATTTTGGCAAAATGGAATTAAAGGACAACGACATTTTTAAATACGACGAAGTAAATTATACCCTGTTTTGCAATGACAAAGAAATTGGCTCAACCAAAATTCGACCCAAAGAATACATTTTTAAACTGCTTGAAACTGAAATGTTGAACGGAAAAACACGTTGGTCTGTGTAATTTTAATGATTTATAAAGATTAATGTTTTATTGTTTATCATGTCAATTTAGATTGTAAAAAACATTGATTTTAAACGATGTCTGTTTAAATCTTATCATTAATTAGTTTTGTAAGCACATTGTTTATTTTATTTTCATAACTTTCACTTTTTTTGCTAACCAATATTTTAATGGTTAGATTATCATTTTGTGGTGCAAAATCAAAATCTTCTAACAAACAATCGCTGTTGCAGTAAAATTTAGTTTTAGGGCACAATTTTTCAAACAATGGCTTAATTATTTCGTAATGAGTACAGCCAAGTTTAATTTGCTCGTATCCCGCCAATTTTAGCACTTCAATGTGATGTTTTAATTGCTTTTGTATGTATGCTATATTATCAATGTGGTGTTCAACTAAATTTGCAAGTGTCTTATCGGCAATCACATTATAACCTGTTAGTTGGCTTGCAGTTAATGGTGTTGCTAATATGGGCATTGAATGGTTAAAAGATATTGTTTTAACGTTGCTATACTTATTTTTGTCTATCACGCTGGATGCTGTGTTGCATGCAATTAAGATGCAGTCTGGCTTATAATGTTGATTTAAAAATTCAATAATTTCGTCCACTCTTTTTGTTAAAAATCGCTTAGATTTTTTACCATAAGGCATGTTTAAATTATCAGCAAAATATATGAAATTGCCTGTTTTATATCGTTTAATTAGTTGGCTTAAAACACTTAAACCGCCTATCCCACTATCTAAAATAGCCACTGTCGGCTTTAACTTATTTAACATATAATTTATTACGCCAAATTAATAAACCATGTGCATTTAAAATGTAAAAGTAATTTTTAAGTGCGCTTAAAATGACAAATTTAACATTTTTAGCAATAATTTATAGAATTTTGTAAAAACCACTTGCCAAAGTTTTTGCTTTTTGTTATACTAAATGCGAATTGGAGGTTTAAATGGCTAATATTAAATCAGCAAAAAAGCGCATTGAAGTTATCGACAGGCGTACTGCAGAAAATAAATCATATAAAACAAAAATTGCAACATATATTAAAAAATATAAAACTGCCGTTGATGCTAATGACGAAAATGCAAGCAAACTTTTAAGTGAAGCATTTTCTTTGATTGATTCAGCTGTTTCTAAGGGCATTTTGCAAAAAGCAACTGCTAACAGGAAAAAAGCAAGGTTGAGCGCTTACAAAACCCAAGCATAGTTATTATTAAAAAAAGCAACATCTCAAAATGAGATGTTTTTTTTTATTGTGAATACAACAAACATTGTTTATTGTGAATACAACAAACCAATTTATAAGCGAAAGCGAAGTAAATTGGTTTATTCTGAATCAACAAACTTATTTATAAGCCTAGCGAATTAAATTTATTATACCCTTGTTTTCTTTAAGCCATTGTTCGGCTAACTTATAATTAGGCACACATTTTTGCACTTCATTATAAAATGTTTTGCTGTGATTTTTTACTTTTGTGTGGCACAATTCGTGTATTATAATATAATCTACCACAAATTGTGGTGTTAAAATCAATGTGTAGGTGAATGTTAGTTTATTTTTGCTGTTACATGAGCCCCACATTGTTTTTGCACTTCCAACTGATATTTTACTGAAACTGAAACCAAACTGAGTACTAAGTTTATTTACCCTATTTTCAAGATATTTTTTCGCATATTTCTTTAAAATAGAAACGAGCCATGCTTTTGTGTTAACATCTGGCAGAGTAATCACGTTATTTTGCAATTTTGCGCGCTTGGTATCTGTGATAATTATTTGGTAAACTTCATCAACAATTGTAAGTTCTGCCCCATTTTCAACAACAAAGCCTTTATATGGGTTGCTTTTGGCTGAATTGATTTGTTTTAAAACCCAATTCGATTTTGACCTTATAAAACCATACAAACTATTTAAATCGCACCTTAAAGGCACTCTGGCAACAAGTTCAGCGTTGCTGTTGACGGTTAACGACATACTTTTGCGCTTGCTTTTTATAATGTTTAATGTAATTTCAGTTTGTGGGGTTGAAGGCAAAGTTATTTTAGTTTGCAACATTAAAACACCAATTTATAAAGTGCGTTATCTGCACTTATTTCACCAGATTTTATTTCATAGTCCAAATCAACATACTTTTGATACAAGTTAATGTAAAATTTACTGCCATTTTTTGCTATGTTTTGCCTGCTCATCTTAACAGCGTAAGGTTTTATGCCAAGTATGCTTGCAACTGCCCCGTCGTCCTTGCTTAGGGCTATATACTGCATGCGTCTAAAATATTTGCCCATTGATGCAAAAATTTCGCTTGCAGTTTGCGTTTTTGACATTGTATTTAAAATTGTTTGGTAATCACTAAACGATTTATTGTCTATCGCGTTTGTGAGCATAAAACTAACATATTCAACATTGTTACTAACTAAATTAGTTACTACATTAATATCAATCAATTTGCCGTCGTCCATGTAACTTACAATTTTATTCAATTCGTTGTTTATGCAAGCCATATTCCCATCAGTGGCGTCGATTATGTAATCTAATGCGCGTTCTTCAATCGTGTAACCGCGTTTTGTTAAAAAGTTTAAAATATATTTGCTTAAATCTATCCTTTCAAGTTTAGAACAATCTACAACTTCGCCAGCAGTCACTTTGCTGTTTTTTGCGACGACGACCTGCTCGGCTGAAAACTCATATTTATTCAAAATGTTGCAAATTTCGTTTGAAGGGCTGTCAATTATAATTAACCTATAATCATTCCCTATTGGCAAGGTTTCCAACTGTGCAATAAACTCATTTTTATTTAATTTGGCGCCATCTAACTTTACAAGATTCAATTCTTCACAATTTAAAATAGTGGCACTTTTAATTAAATTTATGGCCTGATTTAGCAAAAAAACATCATCACCTTTTAAAACATAAAGGTGCTTCACTTCCGTTTTTAGCAATTTGTTCAACTCCATAAACTTCATAATTGTATTATAGCATAACTGCAAACAAAATTGCAACCACTGGGAGGAAAACTGCCATTTTGTGTTCTGGCCTTGCCGTTGTTATGCGCGACATTATTAAAATTAGAACGAAAAATATTGGAATTGTGATGTAACTTATACTTGTTGTAGCAAAATTTGCAAATGGCAGTTTACCTAGCACTTCAACCAACAGCTTAATGAAATCAAAACAATAATTTACTGGCACTAGCAGATAACCAAAGTTGGTAAAATTGAAAATCGCACCTATGAATCCAATCACGAAAGCACACACAAAGCCGATTGTAAAGAGCGGAATTAAAATAACATTTGCAAGCAGTGAAATAAGGTTGATATTGTTGAAATAATAAGCGACCGTAAACAATAACATAACCAAAGTTGACATGCTTATTGAAAAACTTTCTGTTAACACTTTTGGCATTTTTGTTTTACTTAAAAATTTTGAAATTGTTGGGTTTAATAAACAAATGCCCAACACGCATGTGAAACTCATTAAAGCACTTACATCAAACGCCAACATTGGGTTAACTAAAAAGCATACTATGCCTGCGAATGAGATGCTTGAAAGTGTGTCATACTGCCTTTTGAATAGTGGCGCACAAAGAAGGACAATCGACATAATTGAAGCGCGGACAATTGAACTTGAAAAGTCGCAAATATAAATATAAAACAACAAAATTGCACTTATTATGCCAACTTTTGCCCAGCCGTCAATTACTTTTCTTTTAAAAATTAAATTTATCAAACTAAAAATGCCATTTAAAATGCCAACGATAATTCCAACATGCAAACCTGAAACTGCAAGTAAATGTGCAACACCTGATGCTTTGAATGCCGACTTTTGAACCGAACTTAACAAAGTTTTATCACCAAACAATGCGGAATAGGCAAGTTCTGCATTTTCATTTGTCAAACCTTTTTGTAAAGTTTGCTTTACCTTTGCCCTAACTTTTTCAGCGAATGTAAGTTTGTATTCGCCAAAAGTTATTAAATTCATGTTTGTCCCAACATTGTATTTTATATCTTTGCTAAAAAATGTTGAATTTGGTGTTTCATACTTAAATAAGTCAACTTCGGCGAAACTTGTCGGCTTAAAATTTATTTGATTTCCAATTTTCAAACCATCAAACAATTTTGAACTGTCCTGAACATATACACAAATTTTACAATTAGTTTTAATGCCGTCAAAGTATACATCATCGGCATAAACCCTAAAACTCGTTAATTTGTCCTCAACTGAATATATGCGCGCAGAAATCATGTTCGGTTGTGGTTTAGCATTTGCATTAAAACTTGCGACACCGACACAAAACAAACTTGCACCCATGATAAGTGAAATAAAAGGAATTAAAAATAACTTAACACTCTTGTTGCGGATGCTGAAAAAAATAAATGTGCCAATCAAAACTGCCAGCGCGATTACTGAAATTATAATAGCCTTGTTGCCAAACTTAGGTCTGCCATAGAAACAGTAAAAAGCAAAAACACTGCCTAATATTAACATTAAAAAAATTAGGCACAAAGGGCGATAATTAAACCAGCGCTCTTTTCTCATTTGTTCAAAAAAAATTATTCAGAAATGCCCAAAATATAGTTGGCATCCGCCCCAATTACTTCACAAATTTTTGCAAGCATAACAATTGAAGGAAGTTTGTTGCCGTATTTATATTGACTAAGCAAACTACCAGTACATCCCAACTCTTTTGCCATTTTTGAGCGTGGCATTTTTGACGCTTCCATTTCTTCAATAAGTCGTTTTCTTATTAATTCTTTTCTTAATTTGTTATCCATACAAATATATTAACCATTGGTTAACTTTTTTATTTTAATCGGTACTGATAGTTACTCATTGCATTTGAAATGTTTAACAAATTTATATAATTAACAAAAAACACTTGAAAATGTTGTTGATTTGTGCTAACATAAATTTGCTTAAAAATTTTAACATATTAAAATATATGGCCTTATAGTCTAGAGGTTAGGACACGGCCCTCTCAAGGCTGGGACACGGGTTCAATTCCCGTTAAGGCTACCAAATAAGCACTGCAATGGCGGTGTTTTTTTATTGTGATTAACAACAAACCATATTATTAAGCGAGAGCGAAATAAATTGGTTTATTTTGTTTTTACAATAGAATAGAACGAATAAGTATATTAGATAGCATTTAAAACAACATTGGTTTTAACGATCATTACTAAACTAAGGCACCAAAAAATGCAACAAAAGTTGCACTTTTTTATGTTAACTTGCTACCAAACATTTATTTTAAATTTTTAGTGCAATAATCAACAAAATCTTCAATTTTAACTTCAACTTTGGCACCTGTTTTGTTATTTTCGAGTTCCAACACGCCATTGTCGATTGACTTACCACATACTACAACATAAGGTGTGCCAGTAATTTTAGAATCTTTAATTTTAGCACCAATAGACATGTCTTCCCTATCGTCGATAAGCACAGAAATGCCTTTTTCGGTCAATTTTGAGTATAATTCATTGGCAAAAGCATATTTTGACTGGTCATCTGTTTTAGGAACAATGTACAACTTATAAGGTGCAATATTTAATGGTAATGAAACACCTTCTACCTTGCCGTTGTTGACAATTGCGTTGGCTTCATAAACCATTGCCAATGTCCTGCTAACACCTATACCATAACAGCCCATAACATAGTTGCTAATACCATTATCTTTGTTAACAAATGTGCCATTCATTGACTTTGAATACTTATCGCCCAATTGGAAAATATGCCCTAATTCAACCGCGCGTTTTTTAATAAGTGTATCGGTATCTTTTACACCGTAATTTTGTAATAAATATTCTTTATGGTCAGCTCTATCCAACAATTCTTGGTTAAACGCTTGACCAGTAACGGTGTCGAACAAAATTGTGTCTTCACCTATGTCAGATAAACACATAAACTCTTCCGATTTGCTTCCGCCAATTGCGCCACTGTCCGCACCAACAGGTTGAACATCAAGACCAAGCTCATTGAATATTTCAAGATATGCTGATTTCATTCTGTCGTATTCAAGATCTAAGTCTATTTTATCCCTGCCAAAACTATAAGCGTCCATCATATCAAAGGCTTTACCGCGCAACAAATAACCACGGGTGCGAATTTCATTTCTAAATTTCTGCCCAATTTGAAAATATGTTACAGGTAATTGTTTGTATGAACCTAGGCGTGATTTTGCATATGCAACCACTGCTTCTTCGGCTGTTGGAGCCAAACAATAATTGCCATTTTTATTTAAAGACCTAAACATAACGCCGTCATCTACATAATGGTCTAGCCTGCCAGATTCAATCCAGATTTTTTCTGGTTGCAAAATAGGTAAAGAAAGTTCACTACAACCATATTTTGTTAAAACTTTGCAAATTATGCTGTCAATATTCTTTTTAACTAAGTAAGGAATGTGCCCATAAGCATATATACCGCTTGTGAATTGCTCAATTTGCCCAGTCTGCAATAAAATGTCTTGTACAGGGAATTGATTATCTATATTTGTTAATTTCTTTGAAATTAAACCTATCTGTGAAACTTTCATTATTCTTCGTCCTTTTTATCCTTTTCGTTAAATTCTTTCTTTATCATTATAATCTTGCCTTTGGCTTTTTCCAAATCATTTAGGCATGATTTTGCAAGTTTACACCCTTCTTCATACAATTTCAAGCTTTCATCTAAAGTTGCACCTTTTTCAAGTTTTTCTGCGATTTCTTCAAGCCTTTTAATGTTTTGTTCTAACATAATTTCTCCTTTCTTGTAACTGTGGCACTAAGTTTAACATCTTTTGCCGTTATTTCAACTTCATCACCAATTTTTGTGTTTTTGTAACTTACAGGCAAATTATTGACGCTTGTATAAGTGTAACCTTTGCTCATAAGTTTTGCTGGGTTAAGTTTATCTAGTGTATTTATTGCCATATCAACCCTATATGATGTGTTTGTTAAATTTTTAGTTATGCTGTTATCACATTTATTCATAAGGTCGTTTATATACAGTAATTCGTCATTTACTAGTTCATTAACATGCTTTTCAATGCTGAGCATTGCCATTTGATTGGCGTTAACTAGCCCATCTAATTTGGTTGTTACATTCGTTTCAATTGAATTTATGATGTCTTTGACATATTTTATCATGTCCCTATTATCATAAGTCACCAATTCAGCGGCTGCGCTAGGTGTGGGCGCACGCAAATCTGCAACAAAGTCAAGTATACTAAAATCTGTTTCATGCCCAACTGCACTTATAAGCGGTTTATTGCAAATGTATGCAATTCTTGCAAGTTTTTCATCGTTAAATGGTGCTAAATCTTCTATACTTCCGCCACCACGCGCAACGACAATGACATCAACGTCGGTGTAATTGTCAAAGTAAGTAATGCCTTCAATAACCTGCTCCACTGCAAATTTGCCTTGAACTTGCGCGTCGTATACATAAATGTCCAAGTTAGGGTTACGACGTGATGTGACATTACGAATATCTTGTAAAACCGCACCTGTTGCGCTTGTAACCACGCCAATAGAGTTTATAAAGCGCGGTAATGGTTTTTTGTTTATTTCATCAAACAAGCCTTCCTTGCCAAGTTTTTCTTTTAACGCTAAAAATTGCTGATATAACTCCCCTTGCCCGCATTGCTCAATGCTTATAACATTAAGCGAAAGTTTGCCACCTTTGGGGTAATATTTAACATTCCCCCTGCATTGTACCATATCGCCTATGTTAAACTGTTGTTTCGCACCAAATTGCACACATGAAAGTAAATTGTCGTTATCTTTTAGTGTAAAGTATGCAATGTTTCTTGTTACAGAAAAACTAGACAATTCACCTGTTACAGTAACATCTTCTAAGATGATTTCGTTGTCTATTAAATCTTTTATTAATTTGTTAATCTGTGAAACTGTAAAAACTTTCATCTTTGTATTGTTTTACCATATGATTATATCATCTTTTAGTTAATTATACATACTTGCTAAAAAGCCATAAGAAATCCAAATTTACTACCTTAAATTTGGCTTGACAATGGCTTTACCCTTTTTAGTTAGTTATACATGCTTGCTAAAAAGCCATAAGAAATCCAAATTTATTACCTTAAATTTGGCTTGACAATGGCTTTACCTTTTTTATTAATTATACATACTTGCTAAAAAGCCATTGATGAACTTAGGGCTTTTTTCAGTGGAATACTTTTTGGCTAGCTCCACACATTCATTAATAACTACTTGTTTTGGTGTTTCTTTGACATAATCTAATTCTATCACTGCCAAGATTAAAATGGATAAATCTATTTTAAATAAGCGTTCAATTGTATAACCTTTTAAATTTGATGATATTTTATCGTTTATCTCATTATAATGTTCAGCAAAATTGTTTAGAATTGTGTTTACAAATTGCAAACAATCAGCATCTGCATTTTCAAGCACGTCCATTTCATCTGGGTTAAAAAACTTTGAATAAATTGTTTTAAATGCTAATTCGCGCATTTCTGTTCTTTTCATATCTTCTCCTGTATTAAACTCTCACATTTTGGTTTTAACAATTGTGGTTGTTTAGGTGTGTTATTAAGTAATGTATTTGTTTAAATAGAAAAACTCTCTAAACCTAATATAAGTTAAAAGCAAACCACTATTTGTGGCTTGCGTTAGTTATATTGTTTGTTAGAGAGAACTTTTTTCAGCGTCCATGATGTGAACGTTAATTGACACAATTTTCAATGGTAACAACGAGTTAATGCTATTTTTAACATTTTGTTGCACGCGATAAACAATGTCGTTCACTTCAACTTCAGTGTCGACCACAACATAAATATCAATTACAACGCCTGATTTTGTATAGCGCACGCGAACACCACGGCCAATGTTTGAGTCAAACAATTTTTTAAAGAAAAACCTTTTTGGTTGATATAAGTCAATTACGCCTGAAATTTCCTTTGTTGCAAGGCTTATTATTGAAACAACCATGTTCTTATTGATTAATGTTTCATTTTCGCCATTCATATTTTTAATTTGTGCCATAAAAACCTCTATGTTTAGTATAACACAGGAAAATGAGATTTTGCAAACATTTTACAATTAAACCTAACTTTTTTGTGTTAGCAATTAAAAGTTATAATTCATTTTGCTTTCAAATTAATGCGATGATAAATGCTACCACTAAATGCTTTAAATTATGTTTTGCTTGCGCGATGTTTAGCTTTTATAGCCTACACCGATGGTATAATTATAACTTTATCAATTTCAACGCCTAATTGTTGCGTAACCACCTTAGCAATTTGTGCAACTTCGGCTTTTGAAAGTTCTGCTGATTGAACGAAAACATTTACATTACTGCTTGAAGATGAAACAATAGCGTCGCTAAAACCTTTACCGCGGATAATGCCTTCTGTTACAAGTTCTTTTTCCATTTGTTCTATTAATTGCAATTTGTTAGTTTCCGCTTCTGCTTTTGCTGATTCACTTGCTGTTGCGCTTGTTAAAATCGAGTCGTAAAATTGGATTTCTTGTGCCCTTGTAGCTTCACGCTCGGTGCGGTATGTTACATAAAAACTTGCATTTGTTGTGCTTGTTTGAGTTGTTTGCCTTTTGCTCAATGAACTGTTTAAAGCCACGTTTACATAGCCTGTGACTAACAATAGTGCCACCATAACTGATAAAATTATAATTTTTTTCCTTTTGCTTAATGTTTTTTTCATAAAACCTCCTACTCACTTGATAAAATCTCTATGTTACCATTTGTGATGTCAATAACTGCTTCTACTGCGCGCAACACTTTTAAACGTTTAGCGGTGTCGTTTAGCCCCTTAGCTGTAACAATGACGCCTTTAACAGGCGGAAATGTCTCCAAATTGATTTTGGAATCGTTGATGCTAACCTGTTTCATGTCAAGCGTTATCATTACCTTAACATTGCTAACCCCGCCTATGTTAGATAAAATGTCTTCCAGGTTTGATTCTAAATCGTCAACATATTCGGTGATTGTTAAGGTTGAATTGGCGTTTGATTTTACTTTCGATTTTGTGCCAGATGATTGCGTGCTTGAAAAGTAAATTAACACTAACAGCACCACGAAAATGATAGCTATGTAAATTTCAATGTGCTTTACATTTTTAAGTTTTTCAAGCCATTTAAATTTAACCTTCTTTTCACTGTCACTCATCGAAAATTATCACCTCGCTTGGTAAATTTGTGTGTTGTTGCACTGTGTTTGTTATCAACTCATATTTACTAATATGCTTGTCCTTCGGTTGGTAGACTAACTTTTTTAGGTTTACAAGGCACGATTTATATACAATTTCGTTGTTTTCGAAACTAAATTTGATTGTTATGTCGATATTGTGTGCCCCTTGCTCGTCCAAATCATTCTTGATGGCGTTCTGCGTTGCCATCACCTTTTGATTATTTATATAATCAATCAATTTGGTGCTCACTTCAATTTCATCATATTTAATGTCCATATTGCTGTAATTTGCGAAGAATGTTATAACTGGATTTAAAACAACCGCCACCACAAAAATTGAAAATATGCCTTTTATGTACCTACTTGTCGTGCCTGTTGGCAACATTATGTCGATTAAAACACCACAGAGTGTTATTCCTAAAATACTGATTATGTATGCTTTCATATTAAATCACCACATTTGCGCTTGTCATAATAAGCCCAACCGACAACAAATACATAAATCCAACCGCAATAATTGCAGTGGAAAGCATTGTAATTGACTTTGAAATTGATGTTAGAAAGTTAGATGTTTTCACTTCGCCCATTGTTTGCAAAACTGCCGAAACAAGTTTAACTAAAAGGCTAAATAAAGCAATTTGGATTAATGGTGTTATAATTGTGCTTAATGTTAGCAAAATACCCACAAAGCCAACAGCGTTTTTGATAAGCACAGTGCTTGCCAAAATTAAATCCATTCCATCTGCCAAATATCCGCCCATGACAGGCACATAACTTTTGATTGTGTATTTTGTTGTGCGTATGCTTAAACTATCAAATTTGCCCGCTGTGATGCCTTGCAATGTGAATATTGCAAAGAATATTGTGAACACTAGCCCAACGCTCCATTTAAAGAAACTTGAAATAAAAGCATTAAACTTGTCCAACTTAACATTATCGGTTATGTTTGTTATTATTGAAAACACAAAACTAAGCATAAACAACGGCACAATAAAATAAGTGAAGAACCCTGCTACATAAGTTGAAATTATAGCAACAATGGGCTTATAAACTGCCACGCTGGCATTTGCACCTAAGCCTATCATAAGCGTTAGCAAAATTGGAAAAACAGCGTTCATTTGCGACGTCATGTTGTTAACCGAGTTCGTGGCTAGGGTTACAATGTTTTTAACCATAGTTACAATTAACACGCTTACAGCCATAAAGCAAACCATTTGTATTAAGTTAGATGTAGATTTTTCACTAAATTTGCTTTTAAATCCGGACAGCATGTTGCCAATTACGCCTATTGCAATAATAACCGACATCAACGGCAAAAATTTGAATATTGAGCCACCTATCAAACTTAAAACGCAATTGAGCATGCTTGAATAACTTACCGCATTTTCACCTGAAATGATTGAGTAGACTTTGTTTTTAATGCTTGTTATTGAAAACATGTTGGTTTGCTCTAATTCAAATTGATTAACAACATCATTAAAAGGTGAAAAGTCAATCTCGTTTAATTCGTTAACGACTGTATCGTTTAATTCCTGGCTTATGTTTGTTACACTTTCAGTTGCGCAATATGCGTATTTTGGCATAACCAACGCGCATGCAACGATTACAATTATCATGGCAAAAATTGTTATCGCTTGTTGCTTTATGATTGTATTGCACTTTTGCTTATATCTTGCCTGAAATTTCTTTTTATTGCCATTAAAACGTACAGCAAAACAATTAGTGAGTTTTGTTAAACTTGTAATCATAACAACCCCACCACCATGTCGATTACAGTTGTAATAATCGGCAATGCAACTAAAAGGATAACAAGTTTTGCTGAAAACAAAATTTTATCTGCTATACTGTTGGCACCAGCATCTGTGCACACATTTGCGCCAAATTCCGCAATATAGCCTATTGCAATTATTTTGAAAAGCGGTGTTAAAAGGTTGTTATTTATGCCCGTGCTTTCAAAAATTGAAAAAAATTTGGCTAGAACTTGCCTTATGCTGTCCACAGTCATAATTATTATCAAAATACTGCCCACGATTGAAATTAACAAGGCAATTTCTGGGCGCGTTTGTTTGACAAGCATGTTAGCCAAAACTGTCACAAATGCAACTGCAATAATTTTTAAAAGCAGACTCATTTTAACCTACAACACAAATAACGTTTTGACTGTGGCAAACAACTCTTGCACCAAATCGACCACCACAAGCAAACTGATAATTAAGCCAGCAAGTGTTGTTATTGACGCAATTTCTTCCTTTCCGCAATACTTTAAAATTTGATTTACAATTGATGTGATTAAGCCAATGCCGGCAAGTTTAAAAATAATTTCCATAAAACCACCTAAATTAATAAAATAGCAAGTCCCAGCGCAAACAAAAAGGACAGCTTTATAATTAGCGGACACAATTTTGTTTTGTTTTCCTGCGCTGTTTTAAGTTTTTCATCAATATTTAATAAGAAACTGTCCAGTTGATATATTTCATTGTTTTTGTCGAATTTGCCAATATTTTTAACAATATTCGCTAATTCGATTTTTTCGTCATTTTCCAACAAAATTAAATTCGATGAATCAAAATTGTTGGTTTTTAAGTAATTTTGGTATGAATTTATAAAAATTTTAAAATTTTTCTTAGGTTTTGCTTCGTTTAAAAATTTTTCTAGTTTATCTTGTTTAAATGAAATGTTAATTTTAAGTTGATTTAAAAATAGTTTTAAATTTTTGTAAAAATCGTATTTGTCCTTATATTGCTCACTCACCGAAAATGCAATTAGCATTATCACAACTATTAAGGTTAAAATTAATATCCATTTCATAGTTTACCTACAATATAAATAATTCAATTTATCGTTAAACACCGCATTGAGTGTGCCTGGGCCTTCTTCATTGCCAAGCACCACAAAACGGTTAAAAAACTTATCTTCAATTATCTTTTCAAAACTTGCTTTACGCTTTAATTCTGCAATGTTTTTTGCGTGTATTGTTGCAATCACTTTAACACCGCAATTCATCGCTTCTTTTATTGTATTTAAGTCCTTTTCAAGGTCTAATTCGTCTGTAACAATCACATCTGGGCTCATGCTTCTTATGCCGTTTTTAAATGCGGTTTGCTTATCGCAATTTGTTATAATGTCGCAAAATCCGCCTAAATTTAATTCTGGCACGCCATCAACACATGAACATATTTCGTTGCGCTCATCTACAACTAAAATGTTTTTTGAAATGTTATGTTCGCATAACTGATAAACAAAATCGCGCAAAAATGTTGTTTTACCTGCCCCAGGCGGAGATATAATTAAACAACTTTCAACTTTGTCGCCGTCAACCAAATACTCGTAGGCATTAAGGCTACAATTTTTAACTTGGTGCGGTATACGAATGTTGACCGCTTGAAAATCTTTTATCGTAACCAACTTGCCGTTATCAAACACATAATTGCCACAAATGCCCACGCGTACGCCTTTTGGCAAAGTGATGTAGCCCTGAATTAAACTTTCATTGTAAGCGTAAAGCGAGTTTTCACTTATCCTACGAATGAAATTTTCAAGCATCGGTTTTGTAACCATAACAAAATTTTGTTCGGTGTCTTTTAAGTAGTATTTTTTGTTTTTGACGCAAACTATCAGTTTTTGGTTAATCCTCATTCTTATTTCGGTTATGTCGGTAAATTTAAAAAACTTAGTTATCAATGCGTATGTTTCGCTGTCTAAATAATCTTTTAACATACTGCAAAATATTACAAACAATAAATTAAAATTACAAAAAAAAAGCAATACCACAAAGGTATTGTTTTTTCGACTTTTTATTCAAAGAAACATTAATTTCTTTTGATGGTTGTACACTTAAATTTTACAACCTTTCCATATATTCGCCTGTACGAGTGTCAACGCGGATACGGTCACCTTCGTTTACAAACATAGGAACTTGAAGTGTGTAACCAGTTTCAAGCGTAACTGGCTTGCCACCTGTTTTAACTGTATCGCCACGAACTGCTGGGTCAGCCTTTGTCACTGTAAGTTCAACGAAAATTGGTGGTTCAACATTGATAGGTGTGCCATTATAGAATTGAACATTGCAATTTGTGTTTTCAACAACAAAGTTCAACACATCTTTAACACTTTCATAGTTGAAAGGAATTTGGTCGTATGTTTGGTTGTCCATGAAATAGTACAAATCACCTTCATTGTAAAGGTAAACCATCTCTTTACGCTCAATTGAAATGTCGTTAATTTTTTCACTTGGGTTGTATGTGCGTTCCAAAACTTTGCCTGTTATAACATTTTTAATTGTTGTCCTAACAAACGCTGCACCCTTACCTGGTTTAACGTGTTGGAAATCAACAACCAAAAACAAACTTGGTTTCCTTGGGTCAGTTGATGTGCCATCGTCAAAAATAACACCTTTTCTAATATCACCTGCTGTAATCATAAAAATTTTCCTTTTAATTATATTTGCTAATTTAGCATTGTATTTAACTTTTTAAGTTTAGCACAATTTGGCATTTTTGCCAACTATTTATGCCAAAAAAATTGACATTTTTGCATTAAAATCCTTAATTTGAATGATTGCCAACGTATCTAATTCATCATTTAGCAAATATGCCCCATTTGGCTTTTCAATTTTTAAGGTCTGCCCATTTAAGATTTTAAAGCGTAAATTATCTTCTAATTCCAAAATTGGAAGTGATAAAACATCTTTAATTTTAACAATTTTTTGTGAGATGTTGTCTTTACTTATTTCGCCTATCTCTTCGCAATTTTCAAGGCGGAAATTGTCAATTTGGGTTCTAACTAAACTTGTCATAGTGGCAACAGTGTCAAGTTCATGAGCAATATCCCTGCCCAAGGCACGAATGTAAGTGCCACTGCCACACATTATATCGACAGTCCAAATATTCTTTTCAAAGTTAACAGTGCGGAAATAATTAACTTTTATTTTGCTTGCTTTCAACTCAAATTCAGCATTATTCCTTGCCAAATCATATG
Organism: uncultured Clostridia bacterium; assembly: GCA_934772045.1. Lineage (GTDB taxonomy): Bacteria > Bacillota > Clostridia > Christensenellales > UBA1242 > Onthoplasma. The sequence goes on along the minus strand of CAKVMH010000002.1, from coordinate 195,528 downwards.
CGCGTTTGCCATTAACCGATTTTGCGCTGAATTTAGGCGGAATTTGGTTGATTTCACCACAAAATTTTGGCAAAACTGCTTCAATTTCATTTAATGTGACAATTTTATCATTTTCGCTTGTTTTAACGCCTGTTGCATCTAAACTATCCGTTTCAATGCCAAATTGAAATGTTGCACGATACAATTTTGATTTCTCTTGCATTATATCAAACAATTTTGTTGCTTTGCCAATTGTTACAAGCAAAACACCTGTTGCCATTGGGTCAAGCGTGCCCAAATGCCCTATTTTCAGCCCGCGCACGCTTATTATGTGTTTAATTTTGTTAACAACGTCAAAGCTTGTCCAACCCTGTGGCTTGTTAATTGGCAAAATGCCTTTTAATTCTTGGTTATTCATCATCTTCCTTTGTGGAATATGTTATTTTGCTTAAAATGTCATCAATTTTTTTGCCGTATTCTTCGCTATTGTCCAAATAAAATTCAAGCCTTGGCATAATGCGCAACTTTATTTTTTTAGCAACGGCAACACGGATAAACCCGCCTGCGCCTTTAATTCGCGCCAAAACTTCATCTTGTGGTGTTTCGCCAATAGATGAAATGTAAACGCGGGCATACCCCAAATCTGGTGTAATATCAACGCTATGCACACAAATCATGGCGTTAATTTGTGGGTCGCGCAATTGATTATCAATAACATCTGCAATTTGATTCCTTAATTCCGCATTAATGCGTTCAAGTCTTACATTTTTCATTAATTATCAATCCTTTTTAATGTGTAACATTCAATTCTATCACCAACAGCAACATCATCGTATGTTGTTTTTATGCCACATTCCCTATCTTTGCCAGCTTCTTTAACATCGTCTTTAACAATTTTTAACGATTTAATTTCTGTTGTAGCAATCAATTCATCACCACGATAAATTTTAGCGTGTTCACCACGAACAATTTTACCGTCGCGGACAAATGAACCCGCAACAATACCAGTGCTTGTAAGTTTGAATACTGCCCTAACTTCTGCCATGCCAAGGTAAACTTCTTCATATTTTGGTTCTTTCATACCCTTAATTACGCGCTCAATTTCATCAAGCAATTCGTAAATAATTTTGTATGAATAGATTTTAATTTTCATGCGTTCAGCGGTTGTTTTAACTTTGCTGTCTTGGCTGACATTAAATGCAACAACCATTGCATTTGATGCGTTTGCAAGGATTAAGTCGCTCTCGCTCACTGCACCTACGCCACTATGAAGAATGTTAATCTTAACTTCGTCGTTTACAAGTTTCATTATAGATGATTTAATCGCTTCAAGTGAGCCATTAACATCAGTTTTAAGCACAATGTTAAGGATTTTAACATCTTTTTCGCTTGTCTTTTGCAACAAGTCTTCAAGTGTGTTGCCACCGCTTCCTTTAAGCAATTCTTCTTTTTGTTTTGCTTTGCGTTCTTCAACAATTTGTTTTGAAAGTTTTTCATCAACTGCTGTGAATGTTTCACCTGCTTTTGGAACTTCATTAAAGCCCAAAACTGTAACCGGCATAGAAGGTGTTGCAACTTTAACTGTTTTGTTGTTTTCGTCCATCATTGCCTTAACTTTACAGATTGATGTACCTGAAATAATTGTGTCGCCAACATGTAATGAACCATCGCGTACAATAAGTGACGCAACTGCACCACGGCCTTTATCTAACTTGGCTTCCAAAATTGTGCCGATTGCCGGAATGTTTTCATTTGCTTTAAGGTCTTGCATATCTGCAACAAGCAATATTGTTTCAAGCAGTTTATCAATACCTTCACCAGTGTGTGCGGAAATTTTACAAATGATAGCATCACCGCCCCATGCTTCTGGCAACACGTTGTGTTCTGCAAGTTGTTGCATAACGCGGTCTGGGTCTGCTTGTGGCTTATCCATTTTATTTATTGCAACAATCATTGGAATGTTGGCAGATTTGATGTGATTAATTGCCTCAACTGTTTGTGGCATAATACCATCGTCCGCTGCCACAATTAAAATTGCAATATCGGTAACAGACGCACCACGCGCACGCATTGCAGTAAATGCTTCGTGCCCAGGGGTGTCAATGAATGTGATGTATTTATTATTTACATTGACGCGATAAGCACCGATTGCTTGTGTAATGCCACCTGCTTCGCCCAATGTAACTTTAGTTTTGCGGATATAGTCCAACAAACTCGTTTTACCATGGTCAACGTGACCCATAACTGTAACGATAGGTGGGCGTGTTGATGCTTCCTCGTCGCTATATGAACGAATGTCTTTTTGTAAATCAAGCAATTTTTCTTCGCCCGTTTTGTCCAATTTTTGGATAAGTTCAACACCCATGTCGCTCATAACTAACTCAGCAGTTGCAAAGTCGACTGTCGAGTTGATTGTAACCATCATGCCAAGCAACATGAATTTTTTGATAATTTCACTTACTGGACGACCTGAAACTTCACTTAAAAGTTTAATCGTGATGTTATCTGTTGTGATGATTGCTGGCCCAGTTGGACGCTCAATATTTTCAACAGAAGTGTCCTTTTTCTTTGTGCGAAGTTTACGTGTAACTGACCTGTCTTCATTAACACCGTCGTCAATCATGCCACGTTTAAGCAAGTCGTATTTTGTGTAACCGCGCTTTTCTTCAAAATGGGTGCCTTCTTTCTTTTTATTTGCAAAATTACGTGTTGGGCTTTGTGTGATAACTGGCTGAGCATAATTGATTGCTGGGCGTTTGTTATCGTTGAAACCAGCAGGTTTTTGCCCCGGTTTAAAGTTAGGGTTGTTTGTCCTGTTGTTGAATGGACGGTTTTGGAAATTTTGTTGCCCATTTTGCCCTAGGCGGTTGTTGTTGAATGGGCGTCTTTGTCCGTTAAAATTGCCACCTTGTTGGTTTTGGTTATTGTATGGGCGATTGTTGTAATTATTGTTATAACGAGAATTATTTTGGTTGAAACCTTGATTATAACCATTTTGATTATAATTCCTTTGCTGATAGTTTTGCCTATTTTGTTGGTAATTCTGCCCACCTTGATAATTTTGGTTGCCTTGGAAATTGCGCCTACTATCTTGTTGATGGGCTGGTTTTTGCACAGAAACATTAGGTTGAACTTTTTCAACCTTTGGTTCCGTTTTTAATTCAACTTTCTGCTCAACTTTTGGCTCAGTGTGTGTTTCAACAACTGGTGGTTGAACAGGCTCTGGCTTCTTTTCAGTCGCTTTCAAAATTAAGGACGATTCCTTATCTTTTGCTGAGCGCACCAAACCTGCCATTTCGATTTTTAAAGTGTAGAATTTTTCAGCAAGACCAACCAACATCTTATCCTTAACCATGGATTGAAGTTGCTTAATTGATTTGTTAAATTCTTGTGGTTTATTGATTTCTGCCAATATATTTCTCCTTATCTTACCCTATTGCAAGGCTACAAGACCTTGCTTGTTTTCGACAATCGCTTTACTAAGTTCTTGGTGGGTTAAGCCAAGAATTTTAATGTCTTTTTTATTAATTAAACCTTCCAGCATAGGTTCGGTTTCAAACACTGGACAATTGTGTTTATTTGCCAAATTCTTTGCCAGATTTTTTAAGTTGTCGCTTGCTGAATTACAAACTAAAATTAAGTAAAGTTTCTTTTTATTAACCTTTAATGAAGTCTGCCCTGTTATGACGCTGTTTGTTTTTAAGGCAAACCCTAAATAACTAACAATTTTGTTCATACTCACCTAACTGTTTGTAAATTTCATCGCCAACATTTGTTTTATAAGCACGATTTAGAAGGTGCTTTCTTATGGTTTGCTCAATGCAAGGTTTACTGTTACAAATGTACGCACCCCTTCCATCAAGTTTATGATTTATGTCCAACATAAATTCGTTTTTAATGCGTGCGACGCGTATCATGTCGCTTTGCTGTCTGTTTTGCCTGCAAGCAACACATCGCCTTTCAAATTTTGTATGCACGGCACCACCTATTCGTCAATATCACTGAATATGTCATCATCAAGCACGATGCTAGCATTTGATGTTTCAACCACATCATTTGCTTTCTTTTCTTGTGCGTGAACCGCTGGCTTAACATCAATTTTGTAACCAGTGAGTTTTGCAGCCAAACGCACATTGTGCCCGCCTTTACCAATTGCAAGTGACAATTTGTTTTCAGGCACTTGAACATTTGCAACGCCTGCAACAGTGTCAACAGTAATTTCGCTAACTTCTGCTGGGCTGAGTGCTGCAACAATGTAATCTGCTGGGTTTTCACTATAATTAATAATGTCAATTTTTTCGCCATTCAATTCATTGATAACTGAATTAACTCTTGCGCCCTTATTGCCGATGCATGCGCCAACTGGGTCAAGGTTAGGCACTGATGTTGTAACGGCAATTTTTGTGCGCAAACCTGCTTCACGCGCAATTGCAACAATGCTAACTTCGCCATTATTGAGTTCTGGCACTTCCATTTCAAGCAAAAGTTTAACAAAATTTGCATGTGTACGTGTAACTTGAACAACCGTGCCACGGAAATCGTCTTTAATATAACGAACATAAACTTTAATGCGGTCGCCAATATGGAAATTGTCGCTAGGCAACATATCGCGTTTTGTTAACAAACCTTCAAGTGTCGTACCACCAATTTCAAGGTAAACATTTTCACCATCCATGCGCTTAACATTCGCAACAATCAATTTGCCTTCCTTTTCTGCAATGTCTTTGTAAATTGATTGCTTTTCAATTTCCTTTATCTTTTGTGTGATAACTTGCTTTGCTGTTTGTACAGCAATACGATTGAAATCCTTTGTGCTTTCTTCTTGCATAACTAAGTCGCCAACTTTGTAAGCGTGCTTAATTTGTTTTGCTTCTTCAAGTGAAATTTCCTTTTCTTCATCTTCAACATTTTCAACCACTGTGCGGTATGAATAAATTTTGATTGTGTTCTTTTCAGGCAACAATTTTACTTGTGCATTTTTTGCCATGCCACTGTTCTTTTTGTAGGCCGCTGTAAGTGCTTGTTCTAATGCTGAAATGAAAACCTCTTCGTTAATGCCTTTTTCAGTTTCCAAATCTTTTAATGCTTCAAAAAAATCTTTGTTAATCATTTATCTTTCTCCTTAAAACTCAATATATGGTGTAATATACGCTATGTCAGCATTGTTGATAGTGATAGTTTCGTTGTCTAAACTGAATTGTGTTGCTTTCTCGTCACGGGATAAGAGGACAGCAACAAAACCCTTTTTGTCGTCAATTTTATGGTACAATTTAACTTCTACCTTTTCATTTAAGTATTTTTTAAATTGCCAATCAAATTTTAAAGGCTTGTCTAACCCATAACTTGAAACGTCAAGTGAATACTTTTCGTCATTTGTTGGGTTAAGTTCGTCCAACACTGGGTCAATCATTTGGCTAACTAACACACAATCTTCAATTTTAACGCCTGTTGGCTTGTCAATATACACAACCAGGTGCATACCATCATTACGTTTTTCGTAAGCAACATCAATAAGTTGAATTTCACCTTTAAATAAAGGTAAAATTGCTTCCTTTACAACTTCACTAACTTTCATAAATCTCCTTAAAAACTAAGTTAGGGGTGGCACCGCCACCCCTTGAAATCATTTTCAGTATACCACATTAAATTAAATTAAGCAATAGTTTTAACCATTTTTTGTTAATTAATCTTTGCATTTACTGGCTGATTAACACTTTTAACCGCAATTTAACTGTAATGTTTGGTATTTTTAATTTAGAATTTAGTTTTTTTATTGTTAACTATCTTTTTTCAAACGCCTGTAATATGATCGTTGCTAGCAACCAAAAAGAGCAATATCCGTGCTAAATATTTACATCAATTTTATAAACACTTTTGCAGTTGCTGTGGCGTCGTTAATTGCCCTATGTGCGTTGTCCAAAACAATTTTTAAACGGTCAACAACTGTGCCGAGTTTATAGTTCTTTAAGCCTGGTAATTTTTTGCGAGCCATTTCAATTGTGTCCATTAATGGATTATTGAAATCATAAGACAATTTTTTTGCGATGTTATAGATAAAACCAATATCAAACGATACATTATGCCCTACCATGGTTGTGCCATAGCAGAACTTGTAAAAATCTGGCAAAACATAATTAATTGTAGGTGCGTCTGCAACCATTGCATCGTTGATACCTGTAAGCTCAGTAATTTCACGTGGAATGTGGCGTGATGGTTTAACAAATGTTGAGAATGTTTTTGTTATCCTTCCATTTTCTATTTTGCATGCACCAATTTCAATAATTTCATCTTTTGTTGCTTCCAAGCCTGTTGTTTCAAGGTCGAAAACCACATATTCGCCTTCAAACACTTTGTCGTCCTCGTCAAAAAGCCCTTTTTGCTCATAGTCGACATAGTCTTGTGGGAACACGGTATGATATTCTTCATTGACTTGTTTTGTTGTACTCTTTATTTCATCTTTTGTGTAAGCACACCTCGCAATGGTGTTTGCTGTAAAGTTCAATTTGCCGTTGTATTCACGGAATGAACCGAACATGCAAACCTTCATGCCAACTTCAATAAGGTCGCCCTTGCTTTCGTCCGCTTGTTTTGGGAAAATTGAGCAATACATAAATTTGCCGTCATTGCGAATTGACAAACTATAAAATGATTTTTCAATATCCTGCGTTTCGCCATTGCGGGTATATTTCCTTGTGTATGTTTTGCGCTGAATATTGGTCACTTCGCCACAAATCACAACATTTTCAACTGGGCTTGAAATTTTTGAGTAGTCCATTGCTGTTGAATATTCATTTTTACCTATGATATCTGCAATTTCGCTTAAATGATAAACTGTTTTATCTTCGTTGACTTTAATGCTTTCCATAAGTTCAGCATTGTTTTCTATGTAACTTTTTGATTGTGTTTGTTGCCCAGCTTCTTTCTTTTCGAATTTTACATTAAACTCAGCATAAAAACTTTCTTGCAACTTTTCCGCAATTAAACTTGCCCTATCAAGTTCGGTTGCATATTCGTATGTTGAAGGTGTCAACCTAAGAATAATGTCAACTTGCATGTGGTTTATCTCAACTGAGATATCGTCAAAACTAAATTCTTTGCTCATTGCTGGGAAATTGTTTGTGATTGTTGAATATGTGTAGTTTGCAATTGTGCGCTTATCTAATGGACATGCAACTAAATTTAAATCATATTTCACAAAATTGCCAATTTCAGCATCTAATGTGGCAAGAATTGTCTTTTTTGCGTCATCTGTTGGTTTGAATGAGTCTGGGTTATATAAAAATTCAACAGTGCAAATGTTAGTCTTTTCACTGTAAACTGCATCTTTAAATTTTAAGCCGTCAAAAATTGCATCTAATGCTTTTAATTTGTCCATTTTATCTTCCTTTGTGTAAGGAAATTATAACACAAAAAAAATGGCGTGTCAATATTGAAACACCTGTTACAATTTAGGTAATTTCAATAATAAACAAACCATATTTTTATATATTATTTATTTTTAAAGCACAAATTGTAGTATATCAACTAAGATTACAAAACCAAATAGCACTATTAAGCCGATGTTGTTAATCATGTTAACGACTTCGCGTTTGACTGGTTTTTTGCGTATCCATTCAATGATAACAAATATCATTTGGAAGCCGTCTAACGCTGGAATTGGCAACAAATTGAACACTGCCAAGTTCACTGCAATAAGTGGCAATAAAAGGAACAAAATATTGAAACTTTGCATTGTCATTGTTGCCATGCTTTTAATTGTTGTGACTGGCCCACCAAGTGCCTTTATTGACAATTGCCCAGTTATTAACTGACCAAAAATCACTAAAACTTTCCATGCCCAACGACAAGTGAACGGAACAGCATTTAAAAGTGCTTCGCCAAAATTATATTTATAATAACCTATTTGCAGTTCGCTCGCGTCGGCATCATTTGTTGAATAAAGTGACCAGCCTGTCAATTTGCCAGTGCTGTCATAAATGACATTTATTTTGCCAGTTTGAGTTATCTTTTTATTTTCGCGTTTAAGCATAAAGTCCATGTCGTTTTCAACCATATAATAGGTTTTACCATCGTCAACGAATGAACTTTCGCTTGTTAAATCTTCGCCTTTGTAGGTTTTAAAATTATTTTCAACATAGTTGGTTATCAAAACATCTAGCATGTCGTCCGTTACAAAATCAATTTTATTGCCTTCAATGCCGTAAATAATGTCGTTTGATTGAAGATATGTCGCATTTATTGAAGTTGGTGCAATTTGTTTCACTTGTAATTGTTCGTAACCGCAAGCCATCAATGCGATAACCGAGAAGATGATTGCACTTAAAAAGTTAAAGAATGCGCCACAAAAAAGGACAATTAAGCGTTTCCATGGCTTTTGATTGTTAAATGCATGTGGGTTTTCGGTTCCGTCTTCATTTTCTCCATCAAAAGCGCAATAACCGCCAAGCGGAATTAGGCGAAGCGTGAAAAGTTCACCATTCTTTTTCTTTTTTTGAACGATTTTAGGCCCAAACCCAACGCTAAATTCATTTATTTTAAATTTTAAAATCTTGCCTGCTGTGTAATGCCCAAATTCGTGTATCAGCACCATAAGCAACAAAACAATTATGGCTAACAAAATGTAGCCAATATAACTAAAAACAGATGAAACACTTAAAAAATTAAACATTTTATATATATTATTAAATCAGATGAAATTGTTTAACATATATTACAAAATTTGTGTTTTTACGCAAATTTATGGATAAATTACCACAAAAGGCAAAGTAAAACTATAAACACAAAGGTTGTAACGACTGTTAATGCGTCAATCCTGTCCAACATTCCGCCATGCCCTGGGAAAATGTTGCCAGCGTCTTTAATGTTGGCTTTACGTTTTAAGAAGCTTTCAAATAAATCGCCTGCTTGTCCTATTGCAGATGATACAAAGCCAATTAAAGCAAAGTGCCACCAAGCCAAATGATGCAGTGATAAAACTTGTTGCCAGCCAGTGCAACGAACCACCACAAACACAAGCATAGCGCCAATTACGCCACCTAAAAGCCCGCCAATTGCCCCACTTATTGTTTTGTTTGGGCTAATTTTTGGTGCAAGTTTAGGACCCTTGAATGCTGAACCAATAAGGTAAGCAAAAGTGTCTGTAAGCATTGTGACTGCAAATATTAAAACGATGAAAATCATTGAAAAGTTTGCAAAGTTTGCGTAATTATCTATGTGGTTAATTTGAAGCATCAAACCGAACATAAATGTTGGGTAAATGCAGTTAATTAATGTGTACAAAGCAGTTTTAAATGCTGACTTGTAGCCTGCTTCCTTATTTGTTGCATAAGCGTAAATGCTTACAATGAAATTGTAAACAACTAATGCGCCAAGTTGAATTAAACAAATGTAACCTAATGCTAATTTGTCGGTGCAGATAAGCATAATGATGTAATTCAGTACAATATAAAATGAACTGAACACTTTTTCAGGTTGCTTATCCATCAAAGTTAAAATGTTGCCCATTTCCATGCATGCAATGTAGCAAATGAAAATGACAAACACATCAAAAATGTAAGTGCCAATCTGATTTGGCAAAAATTTGCTTAAAATTGCTAATGCTGTTGCCAAAACAATGTATAAACTAGTTAATGCTCTCTTTTTCATTTTTCCTCTTTTATAGCGCCAAAACGGCGTTCTCTATTCATGTAATTTTTTAATGCTCTAATTAAATCGTGCTTTGTGAATGCTGGCCAAAATGTTTTTGGAAAATACCATTCAGCGTAAGCGCTTTGCCAAACTTGGAAGTTGCTTGTGCGATTTTCACCCGATGTGCGAATGACAAAATCAAGTGGAAGCAGTTCAGCAGAATATAAGTGCTTTTCAATGTCATTCATGTCAATTTTTGTTAAGCCTTCTGCCAAACAAGCGTTAACAGCCATAACAATTTCTTGCCTTCCGCCATAATTTATGCAAGGGTTTAATATAAAGCCTGTTTTTGTTTTGGTTTTTTCCATTAAAGCCATGGCTTTGTCCCTAACAATTTTAGGCAGGCGTTCGTCTGTCATGTCACCAGAAATTATTACCCTAACATCTTTGTCGGCATACTCGCGGTCGTACTCATCAAGCATTTTGTCAAACAGTTCCATCAAATAATCAACTTCCTGTTTTGGTCTGTTCCAATTTTCCGCCGAAAAACAGTAAATTGAAAGGTTCTTTATGCCAAGTTCGCGTACAAACTCAATTTGCTTTTTAAGGTTATCAAACCCATATTTATGCCCCACAGTACGCAACCAGCCGTGCTTTTTTGCCCATCTGCCGTTGCCATCGATAATCAAACCGATATGTTTAGGCATGCGTGGGTCGTTTTTTATGCTTTCTATATCCATTAAACTTCCATTATCTCCTTAATTTTTCTTTCGCACGCTACATCGGCTTTTTCAGTGTAGCCATCAAGAGATTTTTGGACATCTTTTTCAAGCCCAGCCAAATCGTCTTCACTGATTGTACTGTTCTTTTTCATGTCTTTAAAAACATCAAGACATTCACGACGAGAATTGCGCATTGCAATTTTTGCTTCCTCCAACAAGCGTTTTGCGTCCTTGCTATATTCACGCCTGCGTTCTTCTGTAAGCATTGGGAAACCAACGCGAATAATTTTACCATCATCACTAACAGAAACGCCCAAATTCGCTTGTTCAATGCCTGTTTTGATTGCTTTTAATGTGCTTGCGTCCCATGGTGACACAACCAACATGCGTGCGTCTTGCACAATTATATTCGAAGTTTGGTTAATTGGTGTGCGTGTGCCATAGTAATCAACTTTGATGCCTTCAATTAATTTTGGGTTTGCCCTGCCAACGCGTATAAGCATCAATTCATCAATAAGGTGATTGAATTGTTTTTCTAACTTTTCTTCGTAGTCCATCATGGTCATTTCAACTTCTTCGTTCATTAAATATCTCCTTAAATAAAATTTGTAAACCAAACGATATGGCTTGATATCTACAATAAACCAAGTTAACACTTGGCTAACTTAGTTTGTTGAGTATAATACTAATTAACATAATAACTAAAAGCAAAAAAAATAGCAAGTAAATTACTTGCTATTCATTTAAAATGATTATTTCATTTGAGATTGTGCAGCAACTTCGGCAGCAAAATCGTCATTACGTTTTTCAAGGCCTTCACCCATAATCATAAGCACAAACCTACGAATTGTAATTTTTTCACCAATCTTAGCAACAAGCCCCGTTAAAACATCTTTAACTTTCTTTTTGCCGTCTGGGTCTTTGATGTAAACTTGTTCCATCAAAACAACTTCTTCGTAATACTTGTTGATTTTACCTTCAACAATTCTGTCAACCATATTAGCTGGTTTACCTTCGTTAAGGAGTTGAACACGGTAAATTTCTTTTTCCTTTTCAACTAAATCTTGTGGTACTTCGTTGATATTTACACAAATAGGGCGAGATGCAACAACTTGCATTGCAAGGTTGTGTGCAAATTCACGTAATTCTTCGTTTTTAGCAGCGAAGTCAGTTTCAGTGTTGATTTCGATTAAAGAAGCGAAACTGCCATTGCCATGAACATAACTGTCAATAAATCCTTCGGCAGCAATCCTACCCTCTTTTTTAGCGGCTTTTGCAACACCGCGTTCGCGTAAAATTTCAACGGCTTTGTCAACATTGCCATCAGCTTCTGTCAAAGCCTTTTTGCAGTCCATCATGCCTGCACCTGTAATATCTCTTAAATTTGCAACATCTTTTGCTGTAATAACCATAAATCCCCCTTATTATTCTTGAACTGGTTGTTCGCTAGCTTCTGCTTTTTTAGCAACGCGTTTTTTTGCTGGTTTACTTTCTTGTGGGCGTTCTTCGTCTTTAACGATTTCGCCAGTAACCATAGCTTCCATGCTTACATCTTCATCAGTAGCGTTAAGGTCGTGTAAAATTTCGCCACCTTTTGCTTCCATGATAGCGTCTGTTAATGCGCTAAGGATAAGTTTAACTGAACCGATTGCATCGTCATTTGCTGGAATGCACACTGTAACATCGTCTGGATCGCTGTTAGTGTCAACAATACCAACTGTTGGGATACCGAGGCGTTTAGCTTCCTTAACTGCGATGTGTTCCATGTGTGGGTCAACCAAAATGATAAGACCTGGTAAAGTTGTCATGTCCTTAATACCGCTAAGGTTTAAAGCAAGTTTATCGCGTTCTGCTTTAAGTTTGATAACTTCTTTTTTAGGTAACAAATCGAAATCACCAAGTGTTTCCATGTTGTTGAGTTTGTTCATGCGGTCAATACGTTTACGGATTGTTGTGAAGTTTGTAAGTGTACCACCCAACCAACGAGTGTTAACATAGAACATGCCACTGCGTTCTGCTTCTTGTTTAACAGTTTCGCTAGCTTGTTTCTTTGTGCCAACAAACAAAACGTTTGCGCCTGCAAGCACTTTTTCTTTAATGAAAACATATGCTTCATCAATTTGTTTTGAAGTATCTTCAAGGTTAAGAATGTGAATATCATTCCTGCTTGTGTAGATGTACTTCTTCATCTTAGGGTTCCATTTGCGTGTTTGATGACCGAAATGGCAACCAGCTTCTAATAATTGTTTCATTGAAATAACTGACATTTATATATACCTCCTGTTTGTCTCTTCCCCATTAGTCTTTTTGCTTTACAACCAAAATTTTGGCAACAGATAAGCAATCGTAATGGGTGCTTTTCATTGAACAAGTTAAGTTTAACAAAAAAACAGGATATTGTCAACTGTTAAATGACAATTTCCTGTTAAAATGCTGACATATTAAATAAAATCGTAACTAAAAATTTTAAAGCAGAAGTTTATTTGATAAACTTATAATTATTATGTCGCAAAAATTACAAGCAGTTTGGCGCTAAACTTATTTGTTACCTTTATCTTCGCCTTCATCAATCAAGGCTTGATAAATTTCAAGCACTTCGTCAATGATTTTTTCATCGTTCACAACTTCAATTGACTGTTTAATTTCATCGACTTCAAAAAGGACGCCTTCCCCTTCATTTACGCCTTGCATAGGTGTGATAGGAATCAAAATTGCATACAATTTATTTGTGCGGTCAAGTGGAATTAATGCAACTTGTTCAAATTTTATAGGGTTTTGTTGGTCGTCATAAAGGACGATAATATCTGTGTTGTTTTCGTCTAAAATTTGTTCAATTGGGTTTTTTGCTGTCACATTTGCTCTTTTTGTTTGATTTTTGGTTTCTTTCATAATTAAATTTCTCCTTAATTTCATTTACTTAACAATTGTAAATTCACCAAAGTTTACCTATTGTCTAAATAATCTTGTAAAATAATTGAAGCGGCAACCGCATCAAGTTTTTGTTTGCGTTTTTTCCAGTCACGCTCGGTTTGTTTTAAATAATCTTCCGCCATTGCAGAAGACAAACGCTCGTCCACAAAACTGAATTTTGCAACAACTTTGGCTTGTAATTCGTCAATAAATTGACGTGTTTCAAAAGCAATTTCCTGTTCTTCACCTTTCATATTCATTGGCAAACCGCAAACAATTTCATCAACCTTGTTTTGTGCAACCAAGTCAACAAAATGCTGTATATCTTGTGTGTCGTTAACCCTGACATACACTTCATAGGGTGATGCCAAAAACTTTGTTTCATCGCTGAACGCGACACCTATGCGTTTTAAGCCAAAATCAATACCCATTGCTTTCATGTTAAAATTTTAACATAATTTTACATAAAAGTAAAATGAAAGAAATGATTTTCTTACAAAATATGTTTACAATAACCAAATTACTTTGCATGAGTGTAAATAAGTTTATTGATTACTGAACGAAATAGAATTATAAGCGAATAATTTAATTTCACAACATAACAAAAAAGGCCTTATTTAATGCATATTGCAATCTAAATAAAGCCTTAATTTTTATTGATTATTTTGTTGTTGCCCTTTTGTTTTGTTGGTTTGGCTTTTAATTTCATCAGCAACATCTGTGATGATTTCTTTGCCCTTTTCAACACCTTTTTCAATTGTGTCTGCCACTGGCTTATTACATTTACAAGTCACTGCACCAACAACAAAACCAATACCCATACCCAATAATAATTCTTTCATAAATCCTCCTACCTTATTTTTTGCATAATGTTGAAAATTATGTAAAATTTTGTAAATCGATTAATGATAGTTTTTGGTTGAATATTTGCTTTTTATTAACTTTATTCGCCTTTTGGTATGTTATTGAAGAAATTTACAAAGATGGGATTATTGAAAATGCTACCTTCAAATGCCTTTGTAACATGTGGTTGTGCTTGGTTGTTTTGGTTTGTTTTTTGTTCATCTTCAACACTGCCCTGGCGCGCGTCAAAGTCGGCTGACTGGTCAGCTGTTTCGTTAGCTTCAGGTTCAACCCCAAAAGCGGAGTCAAAATCTGCGTCTGGTGGGAGCTTTGAAATAACCAAAGGTTCAATAGCTTGGCTGATTGCTTGTGCGGTTTTTTCATCTAAAATTGGTTCAACTATTTTCTTTTTCCTGCCACGAGTTGATTTTGGTTTGCCTTCTTTCTCACGTGCTTCAACGTAATCTTCAATGGCTAAATCCATACATTCAATGCAGAAGCCAATTTCAATGTCTTGCACATCGCCAAGTTGTTTTTTAACACTTGTGGCTTCAAGCATAACGTCGTCAATATTTTTGCCAATAACCATTTGTGTGATTGTTGAGCAGATTGCAATTATGTAAGGGTTTGCTTGTGCACGGAAGTTACAATCTTTAATTGTGTCGTCTTCAATTCTAAGTGAAAACTCAACATTTGCAGTGCCTTCCATGTTAGACAAGCTTGCAATGCCGTCTGGTTTCATAATCCTGCCAGCATTGATTGGGTTAGTAAATAAATTTAAAACAACTTTGCTAATCATTATTTATTGTCCCCCTTTCTTTTACGAATTTTTAAGCCGTATGTTGAAGAATACTCACGCAAATCTTCAACTGCTTTTTTGATAATAGCAATAGCATCGTCAATTTCTTCGTATGAGTTGTTTACGCCAAGGCTGAAACGGATTGTGCTTTTTGCATCATCTGGTTTTAAGCCGATGGCAGAAATGACGTGTGAAACTGCCAAACTATTGCTTGTGCATGCACTGCCAGTTGAAACCGCCACCCCGTTCAAGTCGAGTTTAGTTAACAAACTTTCGCCGTCAACACCCACGAAACAAATTGAAATGATGTGTGGTAATTTTTGCTTTGTGTTTGCATTAATTATGATATTTTCAATTTCTGCTGTGATTTTAGTTGTAAAATACTCACTTAAAGCACGCAATTTATTGTTGTTTGCGTGTAAATCGCGCATAGCCAAGTCAACCGCGGTTGCAAAGCCAACAATTCCTGCTGTGTTTGATGTACCGCCACGGCGAGCGCGTTCTTGATTGCCACCAAAAATGATAGGGTCAATGGCAACATCATTAGACAAATACAAAGCGCCAACACCTTTTGGCCCACAAATTTTGTGTGCGCTCATAGTCATGGCGTCAATGCCTAAATCTTTAACATCAATTGACATGTGCCCAAAAAGTTGAACTGCGTCAGTATGGAAAATTATGCCCTTTTCATGTGCTGTGTGAGCGATTGCTTTAATGTTTTGAATTGTGCCAATTTCATTGTTTGCAGACATAATTGAAATTAAAATTGTTTTGTTTGTGATTGCACGCAACAATTCAGCAAAATTGATGAAACCGTTTTTGTCGACATTCAAATAAGTAACTGAAAACCCATTCTTTTCCAAATACTTGCATGCTTGCAAAACTGACTCATGCTCAATTTTACTTGTGATAATATGGTTACCCTTTGCCCTGTTCGCATTTGCAATGCCAATTATTGCCCATGAATTTGCTTCGCTACCGCTTGATGTAAAGTATACTTCGTTGCTTTTTGCGTTGATAGCATTTGCGATAGTGTCACGGCTTGAATCAATAAGGTTACTTGCTTCCCTACCATAAGAGTGAACCGAACTAGAATTGCCATAAGTTGAAGTGTAAACTTTGTTCATCTCATTTAAAACTTCGGCGTTAATTCTTGTTGTTGAAGCGTTGTCTAAATAAATCTTTTCTATCATTTTTCCTTCTCCGTGGTTAAATATATCACTAATTAGGTGTTTTGTCAATATTTTAAGTTAAGAAAAAGAAGGCTATTTAACCTTCTAATTGTTACCTTTTTAACTGAATTGAAAACTAATTTTCAAGTTTTGTGTTAGCGCAACGGTTAACGAATGCTTCAATTTCATCTGTCGAACTTAAACCAACCATGCTGTCAATTTTCCTTCCTTCCCTGAAACAAACAATTGTAGGCACACTGAAAATGCGGTAACGCTTTGCAATTTCTTCACTGTCGTCAATGTCCAAATTGTAAAATTTAATGTCAGCAAACTTTTCACTGGTGCGTTCCAAAATAGGCTTTAACATACGGCATGGCATACACCAGGTGGCGGAAAAATCAACAACTGAAAGTTGTTTTGAATTGATTGCTTCATCAAATTTGTTTGAAGTTAATTGTTCCATACTCACTCCTATTTACATTATTCGTTAATAATTTTACCAATAATTTTAGCACAAATCACTGTTGCCATATTCACTGGATAGTATACCACACTAGCCACTGTTTTGCAATCAAATTTTGTTGCTTTTTGTTTAGTGTAACACACATCAAGTTTGTTTATGCGATTTTCAGCACAAAATTTGCGCAAAATCTTTGCTATGGGATCGTAACTTGTTTTTGAAATGTTTGTTATTTCAAATTGCGGAATTTCATTACACCTATTGCCGGCACCCATGGCACAAAGCAGGTATGTTTTTGCCTGTTTTGCCTGCAAAATAAGGTGTTTTTTGGCTTTAATGTCGTCAATACAGTCGATGATATAATCAAATTTTGATAGGTCAATTTGGCTTGTTTCATCATACTTTTCAGCGATTGTTGTAATGTTTAAATTTGGGTTAATGGTTAAAAGTTGAGCCTTCATTTCTTCAACTTTTAGTTTACCAATGTTGCCATAATTAGCAACAAGTTGGCGGTTTATGTTTGTTATGTCAATTGTGTCAAAATCAACAATTGTAAGGTTATAAATACCTGAGCGAACAAGGAAATTACACACGGCTGAGCCAACCCCACCCGTGCCAAAAACTATAATGCGCGCTTTTGCAAGTTTATTTGCTTGCTCATCTGTAAGCATTAATAAAAATCTATCTAAAAATGTCTTATTATTTTGTTTTTCCATCTTTTCTATTAGTTGCCAGCAAATTATGGTCAAGGTCGTACATATCTATGTAAACTTTGTTGCCAAAATAGTTAGATTTTGCATGAATGTCATACTTCCTACCATCAATTTCGGCAATAAATTCTTCACCACGAAATAATTGTGGTAAACGAATGTTAAATTGGCTTTGATTTAAGTAAATATACATCATTTCACCTTTGATTTTAAAGGTAAAAATGTCTTCACCAATTGCTAAAATGATTTTCTTTTTAGTCAAAACATAAACCGTTACAATAATCGCAACAAGCGCAATTAAAACGATAATACATAATGCTATTCCCATATTTCTCCTTAAAAAAATATAATTTGCTGAAAAATATTTTAATTTTTTTTGCTATGTTTGCTATCTACCAAACAACCAAATTACAACACATACTTTTTAAAGTCGTGTGTGTGAATTAAACTGTTCATTGTGTTAAGCACGAATGGTTTATCAACCACAACTTTAACCATAGGGTTATTGTTGCTTGCGTTGAAAGAAATATCTTCAAGCAACATTTCCATAATTGTTTGCAAACGGCGTGCCCCAATGTTTTCATTTGTCTCGTTTTCTGCTTCTGCAAGTTCGGCAATTGTGTCAATTGCTTCGTCAGTAAATTCAAGGTCAACGTTATCAACGCGTAACAATTCTTGATATTGTTTTATTATGGCATTTTGTGGTATGGTTAAAATCTTTTTAAAATCTTCTTTATTCAAATTGTCCAGTTCAACAATAACTGGGAAACGCCCTTGAAGTTCTGGTATTAAGTCACTAACACTTGCAATGTGAAATGCACCCGCTGCAATAAAAAGTATATGGTCTGTGTGAACTACCCCATATTTAGTGTTGACAACGCTACCTTCAACAATAGGTAGAATGTCACGCTGAACGCCTTCGCGTGAAACATCTTGCCCATTATTTTTCTTCGCTGCAATTTTATCAATCTCGTCAATGAAAATAATGCCTTGTTGTTCAGCACGATAAATTGCTTCTTTATTCACTGCGTCTGGGTCGATGAGTTTGTCACATTCTTCATCAAGCAACAATTCGCGCGCACGCTCAACTGTCATCTTTTTCAATTTGCGTGGAGCTTTAATTATGCCACCCATAATTTGACCAATATTGATTTCTGCACCAATGCCGTCCATAAGGTTCATTGATTTAGGTTCATCCTTAACATCAACATCAATGACATCTTTGTCGTACTTACCTGCCGAATAATTCGCATAGAACTCAGCACGGAAATTTTCAGTGTCTTGTTCTTCTGGTTTTGTGCTCTTTTTAAGTGGATATAAAATGTCGGTAATTTTTTTATCAACCTGAGCAAGCGCCCTATCTTTAATTTTGTTTGCCTGTTCATTATGAACCAAGCGCACAGAAACGCCAACAAGGTCGCGTATCATGCTTTCAACATCGCGCCCAACATAGCCCACTTCGGTGTATTTTGTTGCTTCAACTTTAACAAAAGGTGCATTTACAAGTTTTGCAAGCCTTCGTGCAATTTCTGTCTTACCAACACCAGTTGGACCTTTTAAAATGATGTTTTTGGGTGTAATCTCTTCACTTAAAGTTTTGTCAAGTTGGCTACGGCGATAACGGTTACGCAAACAGATTGCAACTGCGCGTTTTGCCTTTGCTTGACCGATGATATAGTTGTCCAAATTTGAAACAATTTCTTTACATGTCATAACATTTTCCATTCTACACCTCCTCAACCACGTAGTTCGAGTTTGTAAACACGCATATGTCGCTTGCAATTTCCATTGCTTTTAGCGCGATTGTGCGTGCATCTAAATCGGTGTTTTTAAGCAATGCTTTACCTGCCGACAAAGCGTAATTGCCACCACTGCCGATTGCGCAAACGCCGTCGTCTGGCTCAATAACATCGCCCATACTTGTCAAAACAAGCAAACACTCTTTGTCTGCCACAATCATAAGTGCTTCGGCATTATTGTGCCCTTGGCTACGAATGTTTTTGGCAAATTCAACTGCACTGCGCATTAAACTGCCACTATATTTGCCCAACATCTTTTCAAATTCTTCACACATTGCAAAAGCGTCAGCAGTGCCACCAGCAAAGCCAACAACTACCTTGCCATCAAAAAGCCTGCGCACTTTATGTGCTTTGCTTTTAAAAATAACTTGTTGCCCCATTGTAACTTGACCGTCGCCCGCTATAACTGTTTTGCCATCGCGTTTAACTGCAACAATGGTTGTTCCTCTAAATTGTTCCACTTTTTACTCCTTTATCTCTTTTAATTTTTCATTTATTTCATTAAGTGACCTTATGCGGTACTGTCTATTTCTTTCTTCCTTATTTCGCTCAGCAATAGGGTTTAAAATACCGAAATTTGCATTGATTGGTTGAAAATGTTTTGTATTTGCCTGTGTTAGGTAATTATATAAGCCACCGATGATTGTATCTGCTGAAAATGATATTAATGGCTTATTTTGTAACATACGGTCAACATTTATGGCGCAATACAAACCACTTGCAATGCTTTCAACATAGCCTTCCACACCACTTAATTGACCAGCAATAAAAATATTATTGTCCGAATTGATGCGTGAATAAACATCTAAACATGCTGGGAAATTAACAAAATGGTTGGTGTGCATAACCCCATAACGCAAGAACACAGCGTTTTCAAGCCCTGGTATTAGGCTAAACACGCGCTTTTGTTCAGGAAACATTAGGTTAGTTTGAAACCCTACCATATTGTACATGCTAGCACAATTATTTTCTTTACGCAACTGAACAACTGCATATGGCTTGGAATTGTCGTGCGGATTTGTGAACCCAACTGGCTTCAATGGCCCAAACCTTATCGCGTCTTGCCCACGATTTGCTTGAATTTCAATTGGCATACAACTTTCAAAAATGTTGCCTTTTTCAAAATCGTGCAATTCAACGCGTTGTGCGTTTATCAAGGCGTCATAAAAGCGCAAATATTGTTCTTTATTCATTGGGCAATTCAAATAATCTGCTTCACCCTTGCCATAGCG
Organism: uncultured Clostridia bacterium; assembly: GCA_934772045.1. Classification (GTDB taxonomy): domain Bacteria; phylum Bacillota; class Clostridia; order Christensenellales; family UBA1242; genus Onthoplasma. Next base: position 175,275 of record CAKVMH010000002.1, on the reverse strand, counting down.
TGAACCAAAAAATGCAATGTTTAGGTCAATGCTTTCCGCGTCAATAATTGGTGCAGCCGCGTCGTAAAAGTAAAAAAATTGTTGCCCTAACTTTTGTTGTAAGGCTTTTGTCATGTTGGCAGTTGTTAATGGCCCAGTTGCCACAACTGTTATGGCGTCAGGGTCAAATGCACCAACATCTTCACAAAATATATTGATGTTTTTGTTTTGTTTTATAAGTTCAGTTATTTTTGCGGAAAATTGTTCACGATCAACTGCCAGTGCTTGCCCTGCTGGAACCTTGCAATCATACGCGGTTTTAACAAGCGTGCTACCTAATGCAAGCAATTCGCGTTTAAAAAGCCCTGATGCTGAATTTTCATCATCACTTTTGAACGAATTACTGCACACAATTTCAGCAAAATTGTCGCTGTGGTGCGCGGGTGTTTTTGCTTTGGTTTTGATGTCGTAAAGGTTAACTTTATAGCCTTTATTTGCCAAATATAAAGCACATTCACTGCCAGCAAGCCCTGCCCCTATGATGTTAATCTTTAACATAGTTGCAACCCTTTTCAGTGCACAAAACTGTAACCTTATTTTTGTTGAAGCGCTTAACCAATTTGCCACCGCATTTTGGGCATTTTTCACTCAATGGTAAATCCCATGAAATAAAATCGCACTTTGGATAATTGTTGCAACCAAAGAATAATTTACCGCGTTTACTATATTTCGCGCTTACAACACCACCACATTTTGGACAAATGCCTGTTTCTTCAACCTTTATTTCTGGTTCATTTATGTTGCGTGTGTTTTTGCATTGTGGGAAATTTGAACATGCAAGGAATTTGCCGAATTTACCTTCACGGTAAACCATCATTGAACCACATTTGTCGCATTTAATGTCGCTTGGAACCGGCTCCGCTTTTGGCATGTTTACGCCAAGTTGAGTGCTGGCATATTCCATGTGCTGTTTGAAATCTTTATAAAATTCATCAACAATTTGTTGCCATTTAATTTTGCCAAGTTCAACATCATCAAGTTGCTTTTCCATTTCAGCGGTAAATTTGATGTTCATCACATTTTTAAAGTATTCTTCCAAATATTCAGTAACTTTTATGCCAAGTTCGGTTGGAACCAAATATTTCTTTTCAGTTTTAATATAATCGCGGTTAAACAAGGTTGAAATTGTTGAAGCATATGTTGCAGGACGACCTATACCTTGCACTTCCATTTCCTTAATTATGGTGTCTTCCGCAAAACGAACAGGTGGTTTTGTGAATTTTTGTTCACTAACCAAATTTTCCTTTAGAACCTTTTCGCCTTCAACTAAATCTGGAATATTGATGCCGTTTTTGTCGTCGTCTTGCAGTTTATAAACTTTTGTGTAGCCATCAAAAATCAACGCCTTGCCAGATGAACGGAATTTGTAATCGTTTGCCAAAACATCGACAGTAAGGCTGTCGTACTGTGCAAAACTCATTTGGCTGGCAATAAAGCGCTTGAAAACCAAAGTGTAAAGTTTAAGGTATGTTTCGTCAACTTTACCCTTTAAGTATTCTGGCGTATATTTTAAGTTAATTGGACGAATGGCTTCGTGCGCATCTTGAACATTATTTTTAGTGGTAAATTCATTAAATTTGCCTGGGTGATATTTTGCGCCATAGTTATTTAAAATGTAGTCCTTTGCTGCAAATTGAGCGTCGACACTAACACGAGTGGAGTCAGTACGGATATATGTAACGAGCGCGGTTCTGCCTTCGCCAGCTATCATAACACCTTCGTACAATGCTTGTGCGCATTTTGTGTAACTGCCGGAATTCATTTTTAACTTTTTAATTGCATCTTGTTGCAAGGTGCTTGTTGTGTATGGTGGCAATGGTTTGCTGTATGTCACTTTGCGGTCAACAGATTTTACAACAAAATCCGCATTTTCAATTTCGCTTAACACTTTGTCGGCCATTTCTTTGTTTGGAACTTCAAACTTTTTGTCCTTATACTGCACAAGTTCAGATTTAAAAATTTGTTCACCCTTTTTAAGGTTGGCAAAAATATTCCAGTATTCAACTGGCACAAAGTTTTGTATTGCCCTTTCGCGGTCAACAATCAATTTAAGTGTAACCGATTGCACACGACCGGCAGATAATTTACCGCGAATTTTACGACTTAATAGTGGGCTTAATTGATAACCCATTATCCTATCTAACACACGGCGACCTTGCTGTGCGTTGATTAAATCATAATTAAGTGGCTTTGGGTTTAAAATGCTTTCATTAACCACTTTTTTACTGATTTCATTGAATGCTGTGCGCACTAATGCGTCTTTATCTAAACCTAAAATTGTTGCCAAATGCCAGGCGATTGCTTCCCCTTCCCTATCAGGGTCGGTTGCTAGATATACAGCATCTGCTTTGCTTGCCAAACGTTTCAGTTCAGCAACAAGTGCCTTTTTTTCAGGGATAATTTCATATGTAGGTTCATAATTATTGTTCAAATCAATTGCAAAACTTTTTGCAGGCAAATCACGCACATGACCTTTTGTTGGAAAAACGACATATTCATCACCCAAATATTTTTTGATACTGTCGCGCTTACCAGGACCTTCTATTAATACTAATTTCATCAAATCTCCTATGCCATTATATAACTGTTGTTTGCAAGTTTATACACCAAACCGTCAAGTTCCATTTCAAGCAAAATTGAGTTGAGTTCGCTTGGTTGAATGTGTGTATAGTCCACAATTTCTTGAAAAGTTTTTTTCTCAAACTGAATATAATCTATAACAATTTGCTGTTTCATGTCAAGTTGAATTGCTGGCTTTTTTTGCTTTTCTAAATTAATGTTTAAGCTAGATAAAATATCTTCTGGTGTCAATGCGATAACTGCTTCACCCTGTTTTATAAGCAAATTACACCCCTTAGAATAAGGCGCATTAATCTTGCCTGGCAATGCAAAAACTGTGCGGTTAAATTTGGTTGCATAATGACAGGTTGTAAGTGACCCGCTTTGCTCTGCTGCTTCAGTTACCAAAACTGCACGGCTTAAACCTGCAATAATCCTGTTGCGCAACCTAAACAAAAATGTTTCGGCGTGGTTGTTTGGGCTAACTTCGGTTACGACTAAATTGTTTTGGATAAGTTCCCTGAAAAGCCCATGATTAACTGCTGGGTAAATATGGTGAAAACCGCCACCCAACACAGCGATTGTTGAGCCATTGTTTTCAAGCGTGGTTTTATGTGCTAAACTATCAACACCCACTGCCATGCCTGAAACGATTGTTAAACCAGCGTTACAAAGTTCTTTACTAAATTCCTTTGTAGTTACAATGCCATAATCGGTTGGTTTACGGCTCCCCACCACGCCAACGCAAGGAGCGTTCAAAAGTTGCAAATTGCCCATGCAATACAAACATAATGGTGGGTCATCAATTTCCTTCAACTGCTGTGGGTATCGCGAATCATAAATGGTGACAAATTGTATGCCCTCATCTTCAAAAGACGTTATTGTTTCATTAAATGCAATTTCGTCCAAACAATTTGACATTTTGGTATATTCATCAGCACTGACAATGTTTTGCACTTGTGAATTGCTTAAAAAAGATAACTTGATATCTTGCCCTTTTGGGAATATATCAAGCAACCTTTTCTTTTTATTGTATGATAATGTTGGAAACATGTCCAACCAAATAATATTTTTATCGTCTATTGTCATAATTAAACTGTGTACTTTTTGTCTAACGAGCGATATTGTATCGCTTCTAAAATATGTGCTTTTTCAATGTTTGACTTACCGTCAAGGTCGGCAATTGTGCGTGCCACTTTCAAAATTCTGTTGTACGCGCGTGCGGATAAATTCAATTTATTAAAAGCATGTTCAAGCAAGTCCGCACATTCTTTATCCAATGCGCAAAACTTATTAAACTCCTTTTCATTCATTTTGCTGTTAGAGTAAATTTTACTTCCTTTAAAGCGTTCCAACTGAATTTTACGCGCATTATTTACACGCTTTTTAATTTCACTGCTTGGTTCTTCAAGCCTGCTGGTTGTCAGGTCTTCATAATTAACGCTATCAACTTCAATATGTAAGTCAATACGATCCATTAAAGGGCCACTGATTTTTGACAAATATTTATGTATACTTGCTGGCGAGCATTTACATTCATGCGTCGTACTTCCGTAATATCCGCATGGGCATGGGTTCATGCTGGCAACAAGAATGAAATTCGCTGGGTATTGCACTGTCATTGAATTCCTTGCCACGGTTATATACCCATCTTCCATTGGCTGGCGCAAAGTTTCAATTGTGTTGCGGTTATACTCTGGCATTTCATCTAAAAATAAAACGCCATTGTGTGCCAAACTGATTTCACCCGGTTTTGCTTTCAAACCGCCACCTGTGAGTGCGATTAATGTTGCTGTGTGGTGTGGGCTCCTAAAAGGACGTTCGACAACTATACCTTTTCTTGCATCCAGCACGCCTGCAACACTGTGAATTTTTGTCACCTCCAAACTTTCTTCAAATGTTAAATCTGGCAAAATTGATGGGAAACATTTTGCAAGCATGGTTTTACCAGCACCAGGGGGACCGATTAACAAAATATTATGCCCACCTGCAGCCGCAATTTCCATTGCGCGTTTGGCACTCACTTGCCCTTTTACATATGCAAAATCGTGTTTAAAATCATGCTCCTTTAACGCGGATTCAAAAGTTTTGCTTTCTGTTGGCTCAATTGTAATTTCACCTTTTAAAAAGTCCACAGTTTGTTTAAGTGTCTTAACTGGATAAATGCTTATTTCATCAATAAACGATGCTTCCATTGCGTTGTCTGCTGGTATAATAAACTTTGTGTAACCCATTTGTTTTGCGCTGATAAGCATAGGTAAAATGCCGTTAAGTTTACGGATTTCACCATCTAAACTAAGTTCGCCAAGCACAATGAATTTATCAATCGATTTTTGTGGCAAAATCTCTTGTGCAATTAGCATGGCTAGCGCAATGGGAAGGTCGTACATACTGCCTTCCTTTTTTGTGTCTGCTGGTGCTAAGTTTATGATAACCTTGTTAATGGGATAATTATATGTACTGTTTTTGATTGCAGACTTCACCCTTTCTTTACTTTCCTTAATAGCAGTGTCGGCAAGGCCAACCACATCGTAACCTGGCAAACCAGCATTTATGTCTAATTCAATTTCAACAGGATATCCTGTTATGCCCGTTAAACCGAATGATAATATCTTTGCAAGCATGATTACTCCTTATAAATTGCATGATACCAAATTTTGGTAAAAGATGTCAAACAAAAGTAGAACAAATGTTTGAATTTGTACAAAAGTGGAAGTTTAATTCAAAAATTCAACATGCTCATTGATTATTTGAATATGGTTAATGCCTTTTTTATTTATTATCTGTTTAATTGCTGATGGACGGATGTCGCAGTCTTTGATTTTGTCTAAATCTATCCATTTAAAATCAAGGTTTTTATTTATGCCGTCATCTAGTTCAACAACGCTCCAATCTTTTGCCTTTTCATCTGGTAAATTTTTTGGTGTAAGCCTGTAAATGTAACAAAGTTCGTGAAACCTTTCACCCTTTTCTGAAATAAACAAATTTTCAATAAATGCAGATAATTCATCTATTTTTACGTCAATGCCTGTTTCTTCCTTCATCTCTCGCAACATTGCATTTTGGCTAGTTTCATATAAATGACAATGCCCACCTGGAAGGCAATAAAATTTGTTGTTCATTATCCTACAAGCAAGCAGTTTGCCGTTGTGAATAATCATGCCAGCCACCCTTACTTTAAATTTTTGATTTTCAGCTGAAATTTTAAGATCCATAATTTTCTCCTTTAATTTGAACAAATTTTGTTAGAGCAAAAATCTATCAATTAAAAATGTTTACAGAAAAAACCATAACGAAACATCTTTTGTGTTGCTAAAAATTAATTTATTTTGTGCCTGCATGCAAAATTGCTTGTTTTTAGCGATACAAAAAAGAAGACAGATTATCTCTTGTCTTCTTTAACTTTTGCGGCTTTACCTGAAAGATCTCTAATATAATAGATTTTAGCACGGCGAACTTTTGCCTTCCTTGTTACCACGATTTTGTCAATACGTGGGCTGTGGAGTGGGAAAGTCCTTTCAACACCAATGCCAAAAGATACACGACGAACTGTGAATGTTTCACGCACGCCTGTGCCCTTTTTTGCAATTACAACGCCTTCGTATGCTTGGATACGTTCCTTGTCACCCTCTTTGACTTTTACGCTAACGCGTACAGTGTCACCAATATTGAAAGGAGTGATATCATTGCGTAATTGCTCTTTCTCGATTTGGTCGATAATGTTCATAGTTACCTCCTAAATTTGACATTCTTGCCTTGGTCGGTATTGGACTGTCAACAACTTTTTGAGTTTAACATAAAAAAAACAAACTTGCAAGTGTTTTTTGCAAATTTGTTTCATTTTAGGCTATTAATTTACAATTTTTATTATTTGTCTTGACCTTTTGGTGGTTCAAGTTTAAAAATTTTACGTAATGTGGTTAAATTTTCATCACTAAGGGCTGTTTTTGCAACTGGGTATGCCAACGCTTTGTTTGGGTAGATGAAAATATAATTTTTTGATTCCCTTACTTTCAACATTGCCTTGTAATACGCTTTAACATTTGCCAACTCCTCACCATCTTGCGTGGATTTTATTGTGAAATATTCGTCATAAAACTCATACTCGTTAACTGAATTTACTGTCTTTTCGTTGTTCCTTTTTGTGACACCGATTAGCACAAAATACATTATGCCAATGACTAATGCCAGCCAAAAAACAAGCCCGAAATATAAATTTAATTCATATTTAAAAGCGATTGCAGAAGCAAGCCAAATAAACACGCCTGTACCACCGATTGAAGTGAGCACAATTGCCCAAATTTTAACTGGGTGCATTAATTCTATTGACACATCTTTTGTCATTTTTGTTTCACAACTAAACATAATTCTCCTTTAAAAGTGCAACTTAAATAAAGTTTGATTTTTAATATCTCGCCTATTAAAAATAAACATAATACATTCATTATAGCACATGGTTAAAATTTGTCAAATTATAATTGCTTTTTTAACGCTAAAAAGCATTTTCAATGTGACGAATGTCGCTGTCACCAGCCTGCCCCAAAACTGCCACGACATCAAAACGACAGTTTGTGTCTAGCATGCGGTGTTGTTTTAAGTATAATGTCGCCACTTGACGAATTTTATTTTGCTTTGTGTAGTTAACCGCTTCTGTGGGGTCACCGAAAGCACGCGATATGCGCGTTTTAACTTCAACAAAAACAATATAATCTTTGTCGCATGCAATTATGTCAATCTCACCCAGCGGATTTTTGTAATTGTTGGCAATTATTTTGTAACCTTTTGCTTTTAAATAGTCGGTTGCAATTATTTCGCCAATCTTTCCATATGTATTTTTTTGCATTGTTCTTCCCCTATTATTTTACCTAAAAAACTTAGGCGATGTATGGGCGTTATGCCATATTGTTTAATGGCTTCAACATGTTTTTTAGTGCCATAGCCAACATTGTGCTCGAAATCATATTGTGGAAACTGTTTATGGTATTCATACATCAATTTATCCCTATACACTTTGGCGACAATGCTTGCGCAAGCTATGGCGTAACTTGTTGCGTCCCCTTTTATTATCGGTTTTTCGTTTTCACAAATGTTCAGTTTAACTGCATCAACAAGCAACAAATCTGGCTTAACTTTGCTGTTTTTAAAGCAATCTGCCATACACTCTTTGGTTGCATTTAAAATGTTTATTGCATCAATGCGAAAATTGTCTGCCAAGCTTACCGACACTGAAATTGCCTTATCTAATATCTCGTTATACAATCTTGCACGGTTTTTTGCCGTTACTTTTTTGCTGTCAAACACGCCGTCTATCATTTCGTCATAAGGCATAACAACGCATGCTGTGACAACTGGCCCAGCCAGTGGACCACGCCCAACTTCATCAATGCCGGCAATGTATTTAACATCATTAGATAAAAACTGTTTATCGTAATCAAAAATTTGTTTTGTGTTTATCATATTTACTCCAAACAAATTTTCCCAAGTTTGCCTGCGCGGAAATCGGTTAACAAGATTTTTGCGGTGCGTTCTAAGTCAATTTCGCCACCTTTAATCATACATCCGCGTTTTTTGCCAATACGTTCAAGTAATTCAATATTGTGTGTATAATTTGATATATCCACACCATATTTTGTTGCTAAAATCTTGCTGTCAATTTGCATTAAACGCCCAACTAATTGGCATGAAACTTCGATAATGTTTAAAATGTCATCTCTAACAGAACCTACAAATGCCAGGTTATACGCCTTTTGTTCGTCGTCAAAATTTGGAAGCAAAACGCCCGGTGTATCCAAAAATTCAATATTTGCGCCAACTTTTATCCATTGTTTACTGCGCGTAACACCTGCTTTGTTGCCAGTCACCGCCCTGCCTTGCCCGCATAAATTATTAACGATTGTCGACTTCCCGCTGTTTGGCACACCTAAAACCATTGCACGCGTTATAAAATTGACGCCTTTAAGTTTGTTTTGTGCTTGCCTATCTTTGAAAACTGCGTTTATTGCGTTAACAATAACTTTTGCATTGCCTGAAATTGTGGCATTAAGGCTAACGCAGGCATTGCCTTCCACCGCAAAAACTTTTTTAAAGCGTTCAATGTCGGCATTTGACACTAAATCTGCCTTGTTTAAAACATAAATGATAGGCTTACCTTTAATCACTTTAACAAATTCTGGATTAATGCAACTATTTGGGCAACGTGCATCTAAAATATACACAAAACAATCGCACAATTTGCTGTCGTTTTGCATTTGTTTGAGGGTTTTATTCATATGCCCTGGGAACCAGTTAATCATTTTTTCTCCTTAAAATTTTTACGAAGCGAAAAATTAATCGCTTTATTTTTTTAATAAATCTGGGCGGTTGCGCTTTGTTATTTCAATTGCTTGATTACGCCTAAATTCAGCAATCTTTTTGTGATTACCACTTAACAACACTTCTGGCACTTTAAGACCATTAAAATCTGCTGGGCGTGTGTATTGATTGTATTCAAGCAATGTTAAATTTTGTGTTGTTTTTGTTTTTTTGCCTTTTGCGTTTTTTGTTATTGTTTCGTGTTCAACCTCACTAAAACTTTCTTCAACTGTGCTGTCTTCACTAATAACACCTGGAAGTAAGCGAATAACAGCGTCTGCAACAACCATTGCTGGCAATTCACCGCCTGTAAGCACGAAATCGCCAATCGAAAGTTCTTTAATATTAAAATAATCTAAAACGCGTTGGTCGACACCTTCATAATGCCCACACACTAAAATTAAATGCTCAATTTGGGCGAACTGGCGTGCCATGGTTTGATTAAAAACCTGCCCACGTGGTGAAAGGTAAAAAATTGAACAATTGTCAGTTTTAACCGCTTCAATTGCCTTAAACAATGGCTCACACATCATAACCATGCCAGCACCACCGCCAAATGGCATGTCGTCGCACTTAAAGTGTGGTGGCAAAGCATAATCGCGTATGTTTGTGATGTTAATTTCAATCTTTTCGTCTTCCACTGCGCGCTTAATTATGCTTTCCTTTAATGGTGCAAACATTTCAGGGAAAAGTGTTAAAATGTCAATTTTCATACGCGTACGTCCTTAAAAGTTTGCTCATCTATTATAAACGCACCTAATTCAGCGTTAAATGAAACAATATCATCAACAAACGGAATTAGGTAACTTACTGCCCCACATTTAAAAGTTAAAATTGTGCTTGCACCATAATCGTCAAAATCGACCAAACAACCAAGTTCGTCGCCTGTTTTTGACACAAGTTTTTTACCAATCAAATCGCTTAGATATAACTTATCTTTAAATTCGTCATATTCGTTGCGGTCAATGTAAACCGACATATTCCTAAACTTTTCTGCTTGCTCACAGGTTGTTATGATGTCTAATGTTAGCGCGCATGCGTCGTTGTTAAGGTTTGAAACTGCTTTAATTTCAGCTGGCAACAATTTTGCACCAATAAAAACTTTGTTAAACTGCGAAAAATTTGCATCAAGGTATTTTTGCACCTTAACTGCCCCTTTAACGCCATGTGGTCGCACAATTTTGCCTATTTCTAATAAATTTGTTTCCATAATATTCACCATTTTATTTTTAACTTTGAAATGTAACATTAAAAGTATTAATTATTTTGCTTATCGCCCGTTTGTTCTGTTTGATTGTTTTCAAGGTGTTTTGTATTGTTAGTTGTTTCTGTTTTCTCAGTTACTGCTTTTGCTTGAACAGTTTGTTTATGCTTAAAATTGATAATTGAACCAACAATGGTGCTCAACATTAATACAAATTCAAGTGAAGCACCAACATATGATGCCAAAATCAACATATAAATAATGTTGCAAAGGTTCCTAATACTGCAAGACACTTTATTAACCACCAATTCATCAACGCAAAAGCCAACAAAGTAAATTGACATGCCAATCATTGGAAGCAATGATATTGCCCCTGCCCATGTGAACACGCCAATTATAATTGATAAAACCGCCGAAATTAAGCTAGTTAGAACAATTGCTTTATTGTTTTTCTTTTCATTGAAAATGTAAGTTAATATTAAAAACGCAATATCAACAAACAATATATAACCGCCAGTAAACGCCTTCAACAAAAAGTAGTGCACACCGAAGAATACGTCAGATAGTATGAGGTATAAAAGCAATCTCTTTTTGTCTTTTGCAAACATTGAAATTACGTAAAGTATATCGGCAATTATAACCAAAATTTGAGATGCTATATACAAAACAAGCCCCCTAAAAAAGTTTTACTTAGTAATTTAATTATATCAAAGTTTTACCTGAACAACAACAAAAAACGCGGGGCAAACCCGCATTTTAATGTGTAATTAACTAAATAATATTTAGAAATTTAGTTTTACGCCTTTTCATCAAACTTGATAACAATGCGCGCACGGTCACCAGCTGTTGATTTAACAACTGTACGAATTGCATTTGCAATGCAACCACCACGGCCAATAACTGAGCCTAAGTCCTTGCCATCAACTTTAACTTTGTAAACCTTGGTCTTACCTTGGTTTTCTGCCGTAATTTCAACAGCATCAGGGTTAGACACAAGATTTTTCACAATGTACTCTAACATTTCTTGCATAGCCTACTCCTTATGCTTTCTTTTTCTTATTATTAGTTTTTGGTGTGCTGTTACCTTTAACTTCTAAAACACCAACTTTTTGAAGCAATGTTTTAGCGGTTTCAGTTGGTTCAGCGCCATTTTTTAACCATTTTGTAGCGAGTTCGTTATTGATTTTGATTTCTGCTGGGTTTGCAAGTGGATTGTAAGTACCGATTTGTTCAATGTATTTACCGTCACGAGCAACGCGAGCATCAGCAACAACAACACGATAGAATGGTGATTTTTTGTCGCCCAAACGAGTTAACCTAATTTTAACTGCCATAAATTCTCCTTTTATTCAATAAATTACAACTGTAAAGTAATTTCACTTTACACTTTACCATATGAATACACTTTTGTCAAGCGGAATTTTAAAACTTTTAAAAGAAATTAATTATTGCCCCATCAATTTCTTAATCATCGCCATCTTACCGCCATATGCTTTCGGATTTTTCATCATACGCATATGCCAAACAGGGTTGGCATATCAATCGTTAAAAAATCCAAATTCAACCATGTGAAACTAAAACTGTCCGTTCATTAATTTCTTCATAACAGCAAACTTTCCCCCGTTTGCCTTTGGATTTTTTAACATCTTCATATAAAATGGTTATTTTATGGCTAGTATGATGAACGCTTTTCCAAAAGCATTATGGTTATTGCCCCATTAATTTCTTAATCATCGCCATCTTACCACCATATGCTTTCGGATTTTTCATCATACGCATCATTTCTTTGGATTGATTGAATTGTTTGATGAGTTGATTTACATCGCTGACTTGCACGCCTGCACCCTTTGCAATGCGTTGGCGACGGCTACCGTTAATGATATCTGGGTTTTGGCGTTCTTTGTCGGTCATGGACTGGATAATTGCCTTGTTCTTTTCAAGTTGTTTTTCGTCAATTTGATTTTCAAGGTCGCGCAATTTACCACCCAAGCCTGGCATCATGCCTAAAACAGATTTTAAACCGCCCATTTTTTTGAGTGAGTCGAGTTGCGAAATGTAGTCGTTAAAATCGAAACTATTTTCGCGGAATTTACGTTCTAACTCTTGTGCGGTTTTTTCGTCAACCGCTTCTTGTGCTTTATCAATCAAAGTAAGCACATCACCCATGCCTAAAATACGGCTTGCCATGCGGTCTGGATAGAATGGTTCAAGGTCGGTCAACTTTTCGCCCACGCCGACAAATTTAATCGGTTTGCCAATAACTTGACGGATAGAAAGTGCAGCACCGCCACGAGTGTCGCCATCCGTTTTAGTGAGCACCACACCCGTTACATCAAGTGCGTCGTTAAATGCGGTGGAAACCGAAACCGCTTCTTGCCCTATCATGCTGTCGATAACAAGCAAAATTTCAGTTGGATTAATGGCTTTTTTAATGTCTTTTAATTCGTCCATCAATTTCTCATCAATTTGCAAACGCCCTGCTGTGTCCACAATGACGGTGTCGAGTGCAAATTTTTCAGCATACGCAACAGCTTCCTTGACAGTTTTGGTTGGGTTTTGTGTGCCACGCTCAAACACGTCAATTTGAATTGATTTGCCTAAAACTTTAAGTTGGTCAATCGCTGCCGGGCGATAAATGTCACATGCAACTAAAAGTGGTTTTTTGCCTTCTTTTTTAAGTTTGAGTGCCAATTTGCCACACATTGTGGTTTTACCACTACCTTGCAAACCGCACATCATAATAACTGTTGGTGGTTTTGGCGCAACATTAAGTTTTTGATTTTCACCACCCATAAGTGTTGTCAATTCATCGCGTACAATTTTAACAACTTGTTGGGTTGGTGTAAGGCTTTTTAATATGTCTTCACCCACTGCTTTTTCACTTACACGCGCGCAAAAATCTTTAGCAACTGAATAGTTAACATCGGCTTCCAAAAGTGCAATACGAATTTCACGCATGGCTTCCTTGATTTCAAGTTGCGTTAATTTGCCACGCTTTGTCATTTTGCTGAATATATGATTAAGCCTTTCGCTTAAATTTTGAAAAAATGCCATTAATTGTCCTCCAAAATTGATAAAATTTCAAACCTTGTTGCCATATCAATGCTTGACATTGGCTTATTTTCTATTGTGCTTTTTAATTTTTCATCGCGTGCAATGAATTTAAGTTCGGCTTCATATTTTTCAAGCAAACTAAATGCCTTATCCAAAGCATCTTTAACCGCTTGACGCGAAATATTCAATTCCTCGCTCACTTCGGACAATGAAAGATTGTTGTCGACATACATAGTGATAATTTCCATTTGTTTTTCCGTCAACAACTTGCCATAATATCTAACTAAAACTGCAATTCTTACCCTTTCTTCTATGTTCATAACACCCTACATCAATATTTTGTCTACAAAACTTTCAGCATCAAACACCGATAAATCATCGACACCTTCACCGAACCCAGTAAATATGATTGGCACGTTAAGGTCGTTTATAATTGGATAAACAACGCCACCTTTTGCTGTGCCGTCTAATTTTGTAAGCACAATGCCGTCAATGTTCACACTATCTTTAAACGCTTTTACCTGAGCAATTGAATTTTGCCCTATTGACGCATCAAGCACAATTAAGTTAAGTTTATGCGCTTCTGGGTATTCACGATTAACAATTGTGTTGATTTTTTCCAACTCTTTCATAAGGTTGGTTTTTGTGTGAAGCCTGCCGGCTGTGTCAACAATAAGGACATCTGTGTTTTTTGCTTTCATGCTTGCAATAGCGTCAAATACAACGGACGCGCTGTCCGCCCCTTCGCCTTGCTTTACAATCTTTGTTTTAAGCCTATCTGCCCACATGTTAAGTTGCTCAGTTGCAGCGGCACGGAAAGTGTCACCTGCAGCCAGCAAAACTGACTTTTTACGTGATTGAAAATACTTTGTCATTTTAGCAATGGTTGTGGTTTTGCCAACACCATTCACGCCTACAACTGTGATTATAAGCGGATATTTAAATTCAACTTTTTCAGCGTCCAATTTGTCAATCAAAAGTTGCTTTAATTCCTTTTCAGCGCGTTCGGTGTCTTTTATCAATTTCTTTTTACAAACTGCACGCAATTCGTCCATAATATCCATTGCAGTTTCAACGCCCATGTCGCTTGACACCAACATTGTTTCAAGTTCGTCGTAAAAATCATCATCAAGTTCAGTACGCTTGAATGTGTATTTAAGTTTTTCAAAAAATCGTTTAAAAATGCCCATTTTTATTCCTTTATAAATTTAAAATTGAACTATATATTTGCTCAAATTTTGTTATTTCTCTTGGCATTGAATAACTTTCGTCTTCAACACCACTTGTCAGTTGTTTTGCTTGCTCAATTGTTACCCAACGCAAATTCGTTGATTCATCTGACATTTTAAACTTATCATCATCAACCAAAAACAAAAAATCAATATTGTAATGATAATGTTCCGGTTCATTTTTCTTTGCATTAAAAGGTATTTTATTTACACTAATATCAAAAATTCCATTAGAAATTAACTGGCAATCTTTAAAGCCAGATTCTTCCTCAACTTCACGTCTGGCGACATTCAAGCAGTCATTCTCTCCATCACAATGCCCACCAAACGACAACCATAAATTCAAAAATTTGTGATGGTTTAAAAGGATTTTCCCAGATTTGTTAACAACAAGTGCCCCCGCAGTTACATGACCATATAAATTTGACCTATCAAAATTATTATCTCCATTTGACAAAAATTTCAACATCAACTCTTTTGACTGTTTTTCATCATTATCAAATGGAACATACTGCTTTAATTCTTCATTTAAATTAAACATGGCTCTCCTTCAACTTGACTTTTCTAAGCTTGTAAATATGGTTTGTTGTTATCAAAATAAACTGGTTTCCTTCGCTTTTCGTTAACAAATTGATTATTGTAAGCAAAACACAAAAGGAAATACACAACAAAATATTGTGTATTTAACCTTTAATATCCCCTTCATGTTCTGTTTGGTTAGCTTCGCTTGAAAGTTTAACTGCGTCGCTAAGTTTAACAGAAACAATTTTACTTACACCCTTTTCTTCCATGGTTACACCATACAAAGTGTCAACAACTTCCATGGTTGGCTTACGGTGAGTGATTACAATAAATTGTGTTTCGTCGCTGAAACGCTTTAAGTATTGTGCGTAACGCTCAATGTTTGCATCGTCTAACGCTGCTTCAATTTCGTCCAAGAAACAGAATGGCATTGGTTTAAGTTTTAATATTGCAAACAAAATTGCAATTGCTGTCATTGTTTTTTCACCACCGCTTAAAAGTGTGATATTGCTAAGCATTTTGCCCGGTGGTTGAGCAATAATTTCGATGCCTGCGGTAAGTGGGTCTTCACTTGGCAGAATTTCAAGGCGTGCATTACCGCCACCAAACAATTCTTTAAACACTTTTGTGAAGTTGGCTTGAATTTGCTCAAACTCAGTGGTGAATTTATCCAACATTTCCTTAGATAAATCTTTAATTATGTTGACAGCGTCTTCTTCTGCCTTCTTTAAATCTTCCACTTGGGCGGACATTTCTTCATGCCTTGCGCCTTCTGTTTTATACTCTTCAATTGCATTAACATTGACATAACCAAGTGCATTAATTTGGTTTTTGATTTTGTTGATTTGAATTAAAGTGTCCTTTAAATCGAAGTTTTCATCAATATTTTTCAAGTTAAGGCAATCGTTATAAGTTAATTCATATTCTTCATAAATGCGTTCTTGCATATTTTCGATGTCGATATCAACTTTTTGAAGCCTTGTTTCTTCTTGATATATCTTATTGTTTAAGCGTGCAATGTCGTTGGTTAAAACTGTCTTTTTATCGTCCAAATCTTTTAATTCACGCATCAAGGTTTGCTTAAATTCGTCAAACTGGCTTAATTTTGTGTTTAAATCTTCAATTTCACGTTTCAATGCTTCCATGTCGTCAGTTTCGGCTTTTGATTTGTTTAAGTTAACCGCTTCATCATACACACGCATTTGGCTTAACAATTCATTATTCAAACGCTCAATGGTTTGCTTTGCAGTTGTAACATCTGCTGTGTAGGTTTCAATGTCTTTTTCAAGTGATTTGATTTTTTCTTCTGTTGAAGCAATTTTAATACGTGAAGTTGTAAGCGCTTCTTGATATTCATCTCTACGTGACTTTAATTCTTCATAAGCATTTTTGTTGCTTTCATTAAACTCACCCACTTTGGCTTGTGTGGCTGTATAGTCGAGTTCCACTTGGTCAATTGAATTGATTTGAGTGTTGAGTTCATTAACAATGTTGGTTGCAACTTTGATTTGGCTTTGATATGTAAATATATCTTCTTCCAACTGGCTCAATTTTGCTTTAAAGTTTTCAAGTTGTGCGCTTTTTGAGTAATAATCGTTATTGATTTGTTGCAAAGCCGTGTTTTCGCTTGCGAGCATATCTTTCAATTTTTCAAGTTTTTCAACAACTGAAAGGTATTCTTTTTCAAGTGAGCGCAACTCGGTTGTTTTATCTGCAATGTTTTGTTCAAGTGCTTTAATTTCACTTTCTTTTGATAAAAGTGAACTGTCGTTGCTCTTCTTGCTACCGCCCGACATACTGCCTTGTGGTGACAATAAATCGCCTTCTAATGTGACAATGCGGAATGCGTAGTTAGAGCGTTTTGCAAGGAACACAGCGTTGTCCAAATTGTCGCACACGACAGTGGCGCCTAAAAGGCTGTTTATAACTGACCTGTACATCGCATCGCACTTAACAATTTCACTTGCAACGCCTAAGCAACCTGTTGTGTTGAGATATTGCCTATCCTGGCTTGAAAGTGCGCGTGGTTTAACTGCACTAATCGGCAAGAAAGTTGCCCTACCAAGATGTGCTTGTTTTAAATATGCAATAAGGGTTTTTGCGTCGTTCTCGTCCTTGGTTACGATGTTTTGAATGCTTCCGCCTAATGCAATTTCAATAGCGGTTGAAAATTTAGGTTCAACTGAAATGATGTTACCAACAACGCCTTTGATTGCTGAATTTAAAGTGCTGTTTGATTTACTGTCCTGCATCAAACGTTTAACTGCAAATTGATAGCCTTCAAAATCCGCTTGCAAATTTGCCAAAATATTTTTGCGGTTAGTGTCGTTTGAAATGCCAGTTTTAATGGCATAAATAGACTCAGACAAACTTTCCATTTGCTCATTCAAACTGGAAATTTGTTGGTTTAATTGATTTAAGTTTGCGTCCTTAGTTTGTTTAGTTTTTGCTAAACTCACCACTTCTTTATCAATGGTTTTAACTTGCGCATTTAAACTTGTTTGTTCTGCTTGCAATGCGGACAATTTGTCTGTGTCATTTTTAACATTTTCCATCATTGTGTCGCGTTTTGCAATGTAAGCTGAAAGGTTTGCTTTAATGTCGGTTAATTTTGCAAGGTTATCAATCAAACTGCGTTGGTTTGCTTCCTTTTCAGTTTCATTTTTCGTTAAATCATCAATCAAATTTAAGTGTTTTTGGCTTAATTCTTGTGCTTCATGGTTCAACTTGTTTAAGTTTGCCCTTTCATCATCGCGCATTGCGGTTGCGTTTGTTACAAATGCTGTTTTTTGGTTGACATCAAGGTTGAGTGCGTCAATTTGTGATGTCAAACGGTCAATTTGTTCCTTTAAATAACGGGTTTGCTCGTTCAAAAGACGGCTATCGCCTTGTTTCTTTTCAAGTGTGATGTTGGCGGACAAAAGTTTATCGTGCAATTCGGCCGAGCGTTTGTCTAATTGATCAATTTCATTAATAGATTTATCATATTTTGCCTGTTCAGTTTCAAGGCTGTTGTTTAAAACATTGAGGTTGTCGTTATAGCCTTGCAATTTAACTTTAATTTCGTCCTTTGTTTGGGCAGCGTGGTCAAATTGATAAACATACGCGTTAATTTCGTTTTGTTTTAATTGGTCGCGATACTCTAAATATTTTTTAGCGTCTTCGCTTTGACGTTTCAATGGCCCAAGCCTACGCTCCACTTCGGTAATAATGTCAGTTGCACGGCTTAAATTGTCACGCACACGAACAAGGCGACTTTCAGTTTCAGTTTTGCGGGCTTTATATTTTGCAATGCCTGCTGCTTCTTCAAAAATTGCGCGCCTGTCTTCCGGTTTAGATTGAATAATTTCATCAACCCTACCTTGCCCGATAATTGAGTAACCATCTTTACCAATACCGCTATCGTACAAAATGTCGCGTATATCTTTAAGCCTGCAAGGCTTTTTGTTTATCATATAATCACTTTCACCACTGCGGTAAAGTTTACGCGTCAAAGTGACTTCGTCAACATCAATGTTAAACCATTTTTGAGTGTTGTCGAATACGAGTGAAACTTCACAATAACTCAATTTTTTACGTTTCTCAGTGCCGGCAAAAATGACATCTTGCATGCTTTTACCACGCAAAGCTTTACTAGATTGTTCACCAAGCACCCAACGAATTGCATCACTTACATTAGATTTGCCACAACCATTTGGCCCTACGATTGCTGTTATGCCACCGTCAAAAGAAATGCGTGTTGTGTCCGCAAACGATTTAAAACCAGTGATTTCAATTTCCTTAAAATTAATCATAATTCCCCATTCCTGCAAAAATGCTTTTGCTAAAAGTAACAAAAATTTAAAAGTTGTTATTTAAAGCGTTGCGCCAGTTTACTTTTAAAACCGACAAAATTAACTCGTTGTTATTATAACAAAAAAACACACCAAATTCAAAACAAAATTGGTGTGTTTTAGATAATTTAACTAATATTGAATGTTAAAAATTCATTCTTTTTGCAGTGTTTTATGCTTTAATGTGTAAAGTTATAGCTTTAAATTAACTTTCCAAGTGAAACTAGATGGTCGTGCCTTCTGAATTGTTCTTCATTGCACGTACATAATCATTATATTCTCTGCCAAAATTTTCTGTCAATTCTGCTTGCCACAATTCTGTAAGTGCCTTAATGTCAATGCGTAATTTTGGTGCAAGTTTTTTTAATACATAAACGCCTTTGTCGTCAAACACTAAGCATGCAACTGTGGTTGAAAACTCATCAACAAGGTCAACATGCAATTTATTTTCAAAACTATTGTGGTCGTACACAACGCGAACTGGAATGTTAACATATTTTGGTGTTTTATTGATGACAACATTTTTTGTTTCTGGCAACAAACGTGCCGTAAAACTCTTTATTTCCATAAATTTCTCCTTAACTTGGCTATATTATGCCACAAGAAGGTAAGTTTGTCAATAGTAGTTTTTCTATTTTAGCAAAGTTAGCAATTCATCTTCATAAATCATGCGGATACCCAAATCTTTTGCTTTTTGTGCCTTGCTCCCTGCATCTTCACCCACTATAACCAAATCAGTTTTTGGGCTTACACTAGTTGTCACATTTGCGCCCATATTCTGCAAAATTTTGGTTAATTCTGGGCGTGTAAAGTTTTGTAAACTACCAGTTAAAACAACTGTTTTGCCAGTGAAATTTGCATTTTCCTTAACTGCTTCGGCTTGCTTTATTGTTACGCCAGCATCAAAAAGGCGATTAATATTTAAAATGTTGTCGTCATCTGCAAAATATTCGACAATGCTGGTTGCAACAATTGCGCCGATGTCGTCAACGCAAATTAAATCATCAACAGTTGCGTTTTTTAAGCCTTCCAAATTTGAATAAATCTTACTTAAAGTGTAAGCGGTTTTTTTGCCAATATTCATAATGCCCAGTGCAAAAATGAAATTAGCCCACTCTATGTTTTTGCTTTTATTGATACTTTCAATTAGATTTGTTATTTTCTTATCCTTAAACCCTTCAATTCCAACAAGCATATCTGCTGTTAAACTAAACAATTCATAAGGATATGCAATTTGAAATTTATCAAACAACAATTTAAGCGTTTTGTCACTTAAACCTTCAATATTAAACGCATCGCGTGAAACAAAATGTGTTAAGCGGTCAATGATTTGATCGAAACAGCCTTTGTGGTTAACGCAAAATAAATTTGCACCAATTGTCTTTAAAGGTTCACCACAACTTGGGCAGGTTGTTGGCGGTACTATTTCAACGGCATTGTCGGCGCGTTCAGCAAGCCCCATAACTTCTGGAATAACTTCATTGCTACGGCGCACAAAAATTCTGCTGTTGATACTTATGTTTTTGCGCTCAATATCTTGTGTGTTATTTAGTGTTGCCCTACTAACTGTTGCGCCAGATAATTCAACTGGGTCAAGGATTGCAATCGGTGTTATTTTGCCTGTCCTGCCAACTTGCCATAACACATCTTTTAGTGTTGTAGACTGTTCAACTGGTTTAAATTTGAAAGCCATTGCCCATTTAGGGAATTTTTCTGTGTAACCGATATTTTCACGACAAGCGCAGTCATTAACTTTAATAACCATACCGTCAATCATAACATCAAGCCCTTCTTTAACCTTGTCGATGTGGTTAATTTCATCTTCGGCTTGTTTTAATGTTGAAAGCGTTTTGAAATAATTGCCAGTTTTAAAACCTTGTGAAATTATGAACTGGTGCATTTCAGTTTGTGTGGCAAATTGTTGCCCTTCAATTGCCAAAACATCGTAGCAAAAAAAGTCCAACATGCGTTTAGCTGTTTCTTTAGGGTCTAAATTGCGCACCGCACCTGCCACCCCATTGCGTGGGTTCTTAAGCGGAATTTCTGCTGTTTTGTTGTATTCTTCAAAGGCAGAATTTGTCATCATACATTCTCCTTGAACAGTCAAAACGCCTTTGAATGGAATGGTTAATGGCACACTGCGAATAGTTTTAACTTGGGCAGTAACATCTTCGCCTATTTTGCCATTTCCGCGCGTCGTTGCGGACTTATAATGCCCATTTTGATATTTAATTACAACCTTTAAGCCGTCGTATTTATATTCTAATGAAAAGGTCAAATTTTCATTATTGGTTGCTTTGCGCATGTCGTTTTGCCATTTGTTAAGGTCGGCAAAATCTTTAACTTTATTTAAACTGTACAGCGGAATTTCATGCTTACGTTTTTTAAAGCCTGGCAAAACATAATCGCCAACGCGTTTTGTTGGTGTGTCCGGCAAAGAATAACCTAGTTCCTTTTCTAGGTCGACAAGTTCATAATAAAGTTTATCGTACTCAGCATCCGAAATTGTTGGGTTGTCGTAAACATAATAGTTTTTGTTATGTTTATTAACTTCGTTTGTTAAGTAAATTAATCTTTCTTGTTTGGTCATACTACCCTTTAATCTATAAATTCAATTGGAGCGTATTCAAGTGAAAGCATTTTTTCGCCGACTAGGTCGAATTTGATTTTGACGCAATGGTTACTGCTGTTTGGAGTAATTTCACTGATTGTGCCTTCGCCAAATTTTGGATGTTTAACCTTTGCGCCTAATTTGATTTTTGAAAAATCAACTGCCTTTTTTGTAACAGTGTCCTTGCCAAATGTGTAATTGAAAATTTTGTTAGTGTTTGTTTGTAAATTGTTCATGTCATCTCCTTGATTAGTGTTATATTTCTTAAAATTATAGTTGTTTGTGCTGTAATTGTTGTTTGATTTATATTGATTAGTTTGGTTTGAATAGGTTGAATAGTCGTTATCAGCATCGTAATTATTATATGAATTGTAGCGTGAATTTATTTGCCTTTCCTTTGCTAAACCTAGTTCATATAGGAAACGTGATTTAACGCTGTAATCGCGCCTGCCATACATAAAGCGTGACGCACTTGATGTCAAAAATAAGTCCTTTTTAGCGCGCGTAACTGCCACATACATTAACCTGCGCTCTTCTTCCAAATCGGTTTCGTCGTCACGGCTGATTGGAAAGATTTTTTCTTCGCAACCGACGATGAAAACAGTGTCAAATTCAAGACCTTTCGCCCCATGAATGGTTGCAATAACCACACCTTCACCATCATCGTCGTCCATTGCTGAAGCAAGGGTTACTGACTGAAGATAGTCCACAATTGTGGCATTTTCATTGTTCTCTTCAAACTCTTTAACCGAATTAGCAAGCGAGTTCACATTTAAAAAGCGTTCATATTCTTGCTCGTTATCTAGGTCAAATGATTGTGTAATTTTGGTTTGTTCCAAAAGGTAGGTAAAAAAGTCATACATTTGCATAGTTTGCATGTTGGCTTCTAAATCTAAAAGCAGATCGCGTAAAGGACGCAGTTTTTCCTTCAAAGCGGTTGGCAGAATTTGCTTGTCAATGTCCATAACAACCGATTTAAGTGAAACGCGCTCACGCGTGGCAATTTCAGTTAATTTTGCAATGCTTGTGTCACCTATTCCGCGTTTTGGGAAGTTGATTATGCGCAAAAAACTTATGTCGTCATCTGGGTTAACAAGCGCAATTAAATACGCTAAAACACTTTTAATTTCGGCACGCTCAAAAAACTTGAAACCATTGTACATGATGTGTGGAATGTTATATGCAAGCAACTTTTCTTCAAACGCACGCGACAAGGCATTAAGACGCATTAAAATTGCCATTTCGTGGTAAGGTGTGCCGGCGTTGTGCATGCGTATGATGTTGCGCACCACAAAGTCTGCTTCATCTGTTTCATTCTGCGCTGGATAATAGTACACTTCACTGCCGTCGCCATTTTTTGTGTACAATTGTTTGTCTAGCCTATTTTTATTATTTTTTATGATGAGATTTGCGCGGTCAAGGATTTGTTTGGTGCTTCGATAATTTTGCTCCAACTTAAACACTTTCGCGTCGCTAAAATCACGCTGGAAGTTAAAAATATTGTCAATGTTAGCACCGCGCCAACCATAAATTGACTGGTCTTCATCGCCAACAATAAGCAAATTGCGTGTGCGGGAAGCAAGCAATTTAATAAGGTCATATTGAAGTTTGTTTGTGTCTTGAAATTCATCAACACTGAAATATGTGAACTTGTTTTGAATACTGTCCAACACTTCACGTTTAGTGGAAATTAAATTATAAAAATTGATAAGCAAGTCATCAAAATCCATGGCATTATTCTTTTTAAGTTCGGCTTGATAAGCGTTGTAAAATTTAATAAATTCATTTATCGTATGGTCGTAACGATAAATGTTTGCAAATTCTTCAATCGACATATTTTCGTTTTTAATTGTAGAAAGGTTGTGTTTGAAACGTGACTTTGTATCTTCATCTGCAATGTTAAGTTGTTTAAAAATATCTTTAAAAATCTTTGCTGTGTCCGTATCACTGAAAATTGTGAAATTTTCTTTGTAACCATCAAGGAAACTTGCGTAAGTGCGCAACATGCGCGCACAAAAACTGTGGAATGTGCAAACTGTCACCATGTCGCCGTCTGGAACAATTTTGGTTATGCGCTCTTTCATTTCGCCCGCTGCCTTGTTTGTAAAAGTGATAGCTAAAATTTTGTATGCTGGCACACCACGCTCGGTAATTAAATATGCAATCCTATAAGTAAGCAACCTTGTTTTGCCACTGCCCGCCCCTGCGCTTACTAAAACAGGGCCGTCGGTTGAAATTACGGCCTGATATTGTTCATCGTTCAAAAGTGTGCGGTAGTCCATTTTGCTCCTTTAAAATAATCTCTTCAACGTTTGTTGTTTTGTTGTTTTAGTAAATAAATTTACTACACAACTGCTTGAAAATGCAATTTATCTTAAAATACAATTAAAAAAAATTTTACATAGGGTTCACCTTGAAAATTTTTAACATTGTGTACTGTATTGTAAAGTTTATAGTAATTCATTCGTTCGCATTGCGTTTGCTAAATTGCCTTGTGCCCATTTAAACTATACTTCAAACTTTATGTTTTAATTATATCATACAAAAAAACCAAACGCAAACAAATTTAACGATGTTGTAAGCGTAAAACATTTAACTTTTTTTTAAGTGAATTAATGTTATATTTTTTTAACTTATCCTATTAAATTATATTCCCTTGCAAGGGAACACGAGATTTTTTGTTCATCGGTAAACTTCAACCGAACCCCAGACTATATTGGAGTTTTCTTTATACAAAAAAAATCACTGGCAAACCAGTGATTTAAAATCTTAATACCTTGATTTTTTCATAGCGCGTTTGCGTGCTGCTTTTTGTTTTTCCTTTTTAGCAACGCTTGGCTTAACATATTCTTGTTTCTTTTTCAAGTCGCCAATAATACCATCTTTTTGGCATTTGCGTTTGAAACGTTTCAATGCGCTTTCGATTGATTCATTTTCGCCACAACGAATAGTAGTCATCCCTTATTCACCCACTTTTAGTTCTAAATTCTAGGTTATTATACGAAAAATTTTATATATTGTCAATGTTTTTTGCAAATTTTTAAACATAAAAATATTTTTACCGAAATAATGGTAAGGCTACAAAATTTCATCTGTTAATCCGATTAAATAGTCTGCACTTACATTGAAAAATTTACATAATGCAATTATCGCGTCTATTGTTGGCTTGTTCTGCCCCAGTTCATAGGAAGAAATATTTGATTGACTTATATGCGTTTTGATTGATACTTCTTGTTGAGATAATTTATTCTTCTTTCTTAACTCTTTTAATCTTTTAGAAAATGTTTCCATATTTTACCACCTAAAAAGATTTTACCACTATTTAGGTGAAAATGGTTGACTTACCGATATTTCGGTAATATAATATTTTTACCGATATTTAGGTAATCAATTAAAAGGAGGAAATATGTTTATTGATTTAGTCTTACAACACAGAAAATATAAGGATGTCGACGAAAAAACTAGTATCGAATACAAAAACATTGAAGAAACAACTAAAAAATTGAAAAGTTTGCTAAGTGAAGAAGATAAGAAATTGGTTGATGACTTAGTTTACTATTTAGGTGAACATTGGGACTATTTGCACTTTATTGAATATGATAATTATTTGAAAGTTGCATTCATTACAGGGCTTGAAGTTGGCGAATTTAAAAATGAATATGACAATTGTTAAATAATTTATTAAATCATTGAAACTTTTCACTGTATTGTGTTACAAACAATCAAACAAAAAAATGGACGCATCAGTCCATTTTTGCTTTGCTATTATAACTTTTTAATTAGAAACGCACTCCAAAACTCCATATTTAGATTTTCAATGTAAAATTTTAAAAGGCTTTTATAGTTTTTTGAAACAGCGTTAAGTGTGATTAACTGACAACCATTTTGTCTTGCATATTCCTGCAGAAAATTGAACAACTTCTCACCCAATTTTAATTTCCTAAACTTAGGCAAAACATACATTTCATCTAAATAAAATATTTTATCGCCAACAGATGCATATGCTCTGTTTTTTGTTTCTATTTCAAAACAACCATATGCATAGCCCACAATCTTGCCGTTTAAAATGGCAATTGCAATTTGTTTAGTTGAAAAATATTCTAAATCATCAGCAACAACGCCATTACAACAATTTTCTTTAACAAAAGAATGGTTTAGCTTGACTATTTCATTCAACTGAGATTGTTTTGCAAAACAAATTTCAAAATCTTGCATTATACACCAATTAAAATTCTTTTAATTTTTCGCCACCAAGAATGTGAATATGGACATGACCTACTGTTTGCCCTGCATCTTCACCTTGATTAACCACCAAACGATAGCCATTAGTTAGGCCGAGTTCTTCTTGCATGTGGCTGATTTTACCCATGATTTTGCCCAGCATTGCAGTGCCTTCGTCTGTCATCATGTCAATGGTTGGCACATGCTCGGTTGGAATGGCAATTAAATGAACTTTTGCTTGTGGGTTGATGTCCTTAATTATCATAAAATCGTCATCCTTATATAGAGTTGTGCTTGGCAATTCACCTTTCCTTATTTTACAAAATACGCAATCTTCCATAATATTCTCCTTTTTTAAGGAGATTCTTATATCACACTTAATATATTAATCTCCTTTATGTTTTTCTTTCAAATTTCTAACGAAATTTTACTTAAATTATTCCGCTTTCATACCCTTTTTAAATGGCTCAATAAGTGTAACGTCGACAATTTCGCCAACATTATATTTTTTAGGTATGTAAGTGTATATATAGTTATCAGTATACCCTATTGAATAATTTTCGTCAACGATTTCAACCAGCAGTTTATGTTTGGTGCCTTTGTTTTTTAAATAAAAATTTGTCTTAAATTTGGTGTTTAATTCTTGCAACAATTTTTCCCTTTTTGCAACAACTTCGCTTGACACATCACCGCCCATTTTGCTGGCCACCGTGCCTGAGCGTATGCTGTATGGGAAAATGTGCATAAAATCGAAACCTATGCGTTCAAGGTTTTTGTAGGTTGCATTAAACTCTTCATCGGTTTCGCCTTTAAAGCCAACAATAAGGTCAGTTGATATACATGCGGTTGGAAATTCTGCGCGAATTCTGTCCGTAATTTCAATAAACTTTTCAATTGTATAACGCCTATTCATGCGTTTTAAAGTTTCGTTGCAGGCGGACTGCAAACTTAAATGAAAATGTGGGCAAAAGTTTTTGCACGCTTTAAGGACTGCAAACATTTCATCGTCAAGCACATTACATTCAATTGAAGATATCCTAAAACGCTTGTTAAGTTTGTCAACTTCCTTAATTAAAGTTGCCAGTGCAAGTTTGCCGTCTATCCTATAATCGCTCATATTTATGCCTGTAAGCACAATTTCACTTGCTTTTGTGTCGCGAATTTCAGCTAAAATGTCGGCCAAATTACGGCTACGGCTCCTGCCACGGACATATGGAATAAGGCAGTAAGAACAGAAATAGTTGCAACCGTCTTGAATTTTGATGTATTGCCTTGTACGGGTTTCAATTGGGCGTGGCATATCGTCGTAATGGTCGTGCATTAAATCGGGCAAAACTTTGTTTTGTTTGTTGATAAAATCCATTATTATATGTTTGCCATAATTGCCAGTAAGTGCAATTACATTTGGGTTGCATAAGAATTTAGCTGGGTTGTTTTGCACCGCGCAACCGCACACAACAATTTTGGCGTTTGGGTTAAGTTTTTCAAGTTTTGCAAGCACTTGTTTTGACTTGCGTTCGCCTGTATTTGTCACCGCGCAAGTGTTAACAACATAAACATCTGCCGGCACAAGCCCTTCAAAAATTTCGTAACCTGCCTGCTTTAACTGGTTCATTATGGACTGACTTTCATATTCATTTACCTTGCACCCCAAGGTCACTACACTAGCGCGCATTGTTCACCACCTTTAACATGCTAACACCTGCAACGCATGCCACTTCTGCACGCAAAATGGTGTTGCCTAAACTTATATTTTTGGAAAAAGTTGAAAAATAATTAACTTCTTCTTGTGAAAACCCACCTTCTGGCCCAATAATCAAAGCAAATTCGCCTGCAAATTCGCCGATTTTGCCTGTTGAATTTTCATAGGCAAAAAAGGTGTTTTGTGGCGCGTTTAATTTAATTTGATTTTTGTTGATAATTTCAATTTGCATTACATCTGCACGTTCACTTTGTTTGCTTGCTTGAATTGCTGTTTGTGTGAGTTTTTCAAGTTTTTTGTTGTCGAAATTTGCAACTGAATAGTCCGCTTTAAAAAGTTTGACAGATTTCACATTCAACTCTGCCAAATGGTCGATTGCTTCAACCAAAGCTTCGTTTTTAATCATCGCCAGATATACTGTGATTTTAGGGCTTTTGCTTGATGGGTTCACCGCTTTTGAAATAAGGGTTAAATTGACCTTATCTTTTAAAATTTCATTCACTTCAAAACGATAGTCAAAGCCATCGCCGTTAAATGCCACGATTTTGTCGCCCACTTTTGCCCTGCGCACCTTTATTAAGTGCTGGGCTTCTTGCCCTGTTAAACACAAAGAAAAGGGAACATTTAATTCCCTTCCTGCACCAACTGGATTTTGAAAATAAAACCTATTATCCATTTTTACCTTTTAATTTTTGTATTGCTTCAAAAGTGTCGTTATTGTATATATAATTGCCACTAACCAAAATATCCACGCCTGCACGCACTGCCGATGGCGCAGTTTTGTCATTTATGCCACCGTCAATTTCAATCAGCACATTTTCATTTTTAGCGCGGACGTATTTAACCTTTTCAAGGGCTTGTTTTTGAAATTCTTGCCCACCCTTGCCCGCTTTAACCGACATTATAAGCACCAAATCAAGTTCGTTTAAAAATGGGTCAACTTTGCTAATATCTGTGTCAAGGTCAATTGCCAAACCTGCCATAACACCGTGCTTTTTGATGTGTTTTATAAGTTTATGTGTGCGGTCCTCATCTAA
Source organism: uncultured Clostridia bacterium (assembly GCA_934772045.1). Lineage (GTDB taxonomy): Bacteria > Bacillota > Clostridia > Christensenellales > UBA1242 > Onthoplasma. The sequence continues at coordinate 146,913 of CAKVMH010000002.1, read as the reverse complement.
TGTTTCTTGATGAAAAGTTATGATGTGTGCGCCTGCTTTTATGTATTTATCAACCACTTTCATAGGATTTTGAACCATTAAGTGGCAGTCAAAAAGCATTGTGGAACGCTCCTGCAACTGTTCAAGATAAGCATAATCAACCGATTTATGCTTAACAAAAACGCCGTCCATAACATCAAAATGATACATATCAGCACCATAATTAGTAACGCGCTCCAAATACTCAATTTGGCTGGACATATTCCTGCCAGCAGGCAAACTTGATGCTGAAATAACAATCTTTTTCACTTTTTACTCCTAATGCTATTATTTTAACACAAAATTAAAAAAAAACAAACCAATTAATCTAGCATTTTTAAAACTATTACCCTTATTTGTGCCGAAGACTTGTAAGTTTTAAAAGTTAAATTTGTGCTTTTTTAATTTGTTTGTTTTGGTTGTTTCAATTTTTTTAATTTGTAAAATTTTAGTCATTCAAATGTTTGGCGCGTAACATGCCACAAGCCCCAGCAATGTCGTCACCTTGGCTTCTGCGCAATGTTGCGCTGACACCTTCTGAATTTAAGCGTGCAACAAAATCAAGTGCTTGTTGGCGAGTGGTGGCTTTAAGGCTTCCACCATTAGGATTAAGGCAAATTACATTGACATGGCTTTTGAACCCGTGCGTTAAATTTTTAAGCGCCAAAATGTCCTTTTCGCGGTTGTTTACGCCGTCAATTAAGCAATATTCAAACACAACGCGCCTATTGTTTTCATTTACATATGCCTTAACCGCTTTTATTATTTCCGCAATTGTATAACGGTTTGCAATTGGCATAATTGTTTTGCGTGTTTCATCGTCTGTTGCATGCAATGAAATGCAAAGTGTTATGTTATAATTCAATTTTGCAAGGTCATAAATTCTATCAACCAAACCACATGTTGAAAGTGAAATGTTGCGCTCGCTAACATTAAAACCATTTGGGTCGGTAATTAAATTTAACCATTTAACAACGTTTTCAAAGTTGTCCAAAGGTTCACCACTGCCCATAAGCACTATGTTTGAAAAATTGCGTTCAGTGCATTTGCCGTTGTCTGCATTTAATGTTGCGATAATTGAAAGCATTTCCCCAGCCGACAAATTGCGTATTAACCCATTCAATGTTGAAGCGCAAAATTTGCACCCCATTCTGCACCCAACCTGCGTTGACAAACATATTGTGTTGCCATAGTTTTGCTTTAAAAACACGCTTTCAACAAGGTTGTTGTCGTGCAATTTTAAAAGGTACTTTTTTGTGCCGTCACGGCTTGTAAAAACCTTGTGTATTTGAACTGGTTTTAAAATGTAATTTTGTTGTAAAATTTTCTTTAAATCTGCACTAAAATTAATTGAGTCGTAGTCTTTGGCTTGCAAAATAGCATCAAAAATTTGTTTGGCACGAAAGGAAGGTAAATCTGCCAACTCTTGCTTTAATTCAGTTAAGTTTAAATCACTTAAAATTTTCATATTGAGTTGTTATTTAATAACATCTGCCAAAACAAATTTGTTGGCGTTCATATATGCCTTTGCTGGCATTTTAGCTTTCCCTTCTGGCTGAATGGTTACAATTTCAACCGCCCCATCATTTGTGGCTATAATTAAGCCAGATTTTGCATTACAACTTAAAATTGTGCCAGGTTCCCCTTTACCGCAAGCAAGCTTTGCTTCAATAACTTTGAAACGCATGCCTTTGTAGATAAAATAGCAATTTCCCAAAGCGCGAATTTTGTTTACAATTGATTTTGTGGCGGAATTGAAGTTTAATAAATAGTCTTCTTTTTTAATCATAGGATAGTAAGACATCTTTGTTTCATCTTGCTTTTCTGCGTGCTTCAAGTAATAATCAAAGTTATTTAAAAATTCATTTAAACACTCACCACCTAGTGTTGCAAGTTTTTTAAATACACTAGATGATGTGTCGGTTTCTAAAATGTCAATTTTCTTTTGTAGGTACATATCTCCACAATCAAGCCCTAATTCAGTTTTCATTATGGTTACACCTGTTTCGGTTTCACCATTCATTATTGCCCACTGAATTGGTGATGAACCGCGGTATTTTGGAAGCAGACTTGCATGCACATTAAAAATGCCAAAGCGTGGTAAATTTAAAATATTTTGCCTGATAATTTGCCCATAGCTTGCAGTAATAAAAACATCAGCATCCAAATCTTTTAAAGGTTGTTCACCTTCCAAATTTAACTTTGCAAACTGAAACAATTTCAGCCCATTTTTTAAGCAAAATTGCTTAATAGGTGAAAATTCAACCTTATTGTTCCTGCCGTTAACTTTATCTGGTTGCGAAACAACCGCAACAACGTTTTGGTTGTTGTCGATTAAACTTTTTAATATGTCAACGCTGAATTCGCCTGTTCCAAAAAACACTATTTTCATTATTCTTCTTCGTCCTCATCAACAAAATCTTTTGGTGGTGTGAAAATTTTGTCTATATAAAGCACGCCGTCCAAATGGTCGTTTTCGTGGCTGACACAAACTGCTGTCCACCCTTCGCATGTGAATGTGAATTTGTTGCCATAACGGTCATAAGCACGCACTGTCACCGTTTGTGGGCGTTCCACATAATTGAAAGGAAGTTTAACACTTAAACAACCTTCTTTATGAACTTGTTTGCCTGATGTTGCAATGATTTCAGGGTTAACAAACTCCATATACACTTCATTAATGCAAACAACAAAAACGCGTTTAAGCACGCCTACTTGAACCGCACTTAAACCTGAGCCATGTTGAAAATTGACAGTTTCACGCATATCGTCAAGCAATTCCCAAAGTTTATCGTCAAAAACTTTTACTGGTTTGCTTTTTTTGCGGATAAAACTGTCAGTATGCTGAACAATTTCCCTAATTGCCATAAATATCACCTCATATTGTTAGGATTTGTTTCAACAAAAATGCTTACATCTTTTTCAATTAAGTCACTTGCTGAATAAAATTCTGTTGTAATTGTATCACTTGGCAGGTATCTAGTCAATATTTGATACCTAAATTTTGTTTGTATTTTTTTAACAGGTGAAGGCATTGCTTGCAAAAATAACACCTGCTTTGGGTGGTTTGCCTTGATTGTAAGGCAATTGTCGTAGATTTTTTTGGTAACTTCTTTTGCGCGTTCATCACTCACAGAACTAACCAAAATGCGCAAAATTGTGCTGAAAGGCGGAAACATTGTGGTTTGACGCACATTAATTTCCTTATCATAAAAGCCTTCGTAATCATAGGCTTGTGCAAAGCGGTATACATAATGTTTTGGGGCATATGTTTGAAGCACAACATGACCGTCGGCATTTTTACGCCCTGCCCTGCCTGCAACCTGAGTGACAAGTTGGAAAGTGCGTTCGTTTGACTTATAATCGCTGTTATATAAGCTTACATCTGCATCTAAAATACCAACAACAGAAACAAGCGGATAATCGTGCCCTTTTGCAATCATTTGAGTGCCAACCAAAATGCTTGGCGATGTGCACGAAAATTCGGTAAGGATTTTTTTATGTCCGTCCTTGCCACGCGTTGTGTCGTTGTCCATTCTAAATACCGGCACATCTTTAAACATGTTAGTTAACTCTTCGCAAACGCGCTCAGTGCCAGTTGCCCCATAGCGAATATTTACGCTGTTACAATTTGGGCAGTTTGTGAGCATGCGGTATTTTTTGCCACAAAAATGACATTTTAATTGATTATCTTCTTTATGGTAAACAAGGCTAACTTCGCAATCGTCACATTTTGCGCGATAACCACATTCACGACACATGACGAACGACGCAAAACCGCGCCTATTTATAAACAAAATTGCCTGTTTTTTATCCTTAACACATTTGTCAAGTTTTGCAACAAGGCTTTTTGAAAACGGCGTCATGTTGCCGTCCATAACTTCGTTTGTCATGTCCACAATTTCAATGTCTGGCATCACACTGCCGTTTACACGTTGCTTTAATTCAACCAACTGATAAACACCAGTTTTTGCATTGTGGTAACTTTCAAGCGACGGTGTTGCACTGCCTAAAATAAGCGGACATTTGTTTGCCCTTGCCCTAAATTCGGCAACTGTGTGGGCGTCATAGCGCGGATTGTTTTCACTTACATAAGAACTGTCATGCTCCTCATCAATTACAATCACACCCAAATTTTCAATCGGCGCAAATATTGCCGACCTTGCACCCAGCACCACATGTGCTTTATGCGTAAAAATCTTTTCCCATTCATCAAAGCGTTCGCCTTCGCTTAATCTACTATGTAACACGGCAATATCGTTTGGAAAACGAGAATTAAAGCGTTGCATCATTTGCGGTGTCAATGAAATTTCAGGCACAAGCATAATGGCAGTTTTGCCTTGTGAAAGTGCCTGTTCAATGATTGTCATATACACTTCTGTTTTGCCACTGCCTGTAACGCCTTTAAGCAAAAATGTTTTGTCTTGCCCAGACATTGTGTTAACTGCGTCAAGTTGAGCAGGTGTTAGGACATTTTTAACTTCCTGAATTTTATCAACCTGCGGAGTGCGCATTTTCCTAATAGGTGTTTTTAAAACTATGCCTTTTTCAATTAAAGTGTTAACGCTAACCCTGCCATACAATTCAACCGCTTTACTAAAACTAATTGTGCCATTTTCATTAAGGCTAGCAACCAACGCCAGTTGATTTTTGGCACGCTTGCCGATGATATTTAAGGCTGTGTCAATGTCGTAAATTAAAGATAGGTCATAATCGTACTGTTCATGCGCACTATCTTGCCTAACACATGAAGGCAATGCAAGGCGAATACAGTCGCTTAAACGCAAAAAAAAGTGCCGAGACATAAATTGGCATAAATTTAATATCTCTGGCTTTAATTTTGGTGTTTGTTCCAAATTTTTTACGATTGTTTTTAATTTGCTAGGTTCAACATCTGATTGCTCAGTCAATTGTATAACATAGCCCAAAACCACCCTGCCAGCGAAAGGGACTTTAACCCGCGTGCCAATTTGCGTGTTTGATAACGCAATATAATCAAAAACTCGGTCAACAGCGTCATTGGGTATGTCAACAATCACTCTTGCTATCATAAAAATTAGTTAGATTTAACCCCCACAACTTCCCCGCGTGCAATTTCTTTTGCTGCATAATCAATTGCAAGGTTTGAACTGCCGTTTAATAAGGTTGGAATCTTATTTTCCAAATCCTTAGCACGGGCGCCAACAATAACTGCAACCATGTACCTGCAACCAACTTTTTCAACTAATAAATCAATTGGTGGTTCAAATAACATACTTTCTCCTTTAATATATTACCTTTTAGCACAAAATTTTAATTTTGGCAAACATTTTTCAAACACTTAACTAACTTTTAAGCAATATTTTTAAATTTTAATTTATTTTTGATGAATTTTGCATTTTTTTACTTCTACTTATTTGTGCGATTTTCATCAATTATTGCTTTAATTTCCTTGTTTGTTTCATATGGTTTGTTAACAAATACGAACACAAATTTAGCAACACCTTGTGTAGTTAATGGGCTTGACATACCACCGAATGATATTGTACCTGTGTTCCTGCGAAGGATTTTATCCCAAACATTAACATTAACAGTGATGGCACCAAGCATATTATAATCTAAACTTTTATAGTCAACACCGATGTAGCCAGTGCGAATTAAAATGCGTTTATTAGTAACTGCGTAAACTGTTTTATTACACCATAAGGCTATCATAACAATTGGCACAACAAGGCAAAAAACTGCAAAAACTGTAAGCAAAATTGCTGAAGCTAATGCATCTTTACCTGCAAGAAATGCCAAAACAGCACTTGGCACAAAACAAAGCATTGCAAACACAACCCAAACAATAGTGCCAAACCACGCACGCCTTTTATCTGGTGCGTACATCTTAACAATTTCTTCATCTTTATCCAAAATTGGCTCGAATAAAACTTTATCTAACATTTTTCTCTCCATGTATAATAGTGTGTGCAGGTGCGGTAAATAATAACACAATCGCCTACATCAACACATGTTTTCATTGTAACATATCTGTTAACACAACTTTTTCAAGGATAATTATAACACTTAATTTTAATTTATGCAAATTATTTGTTTATTTCCCTATTTGTTTATTTAATTTTGTAAGTGCAAGGTGTGCTGAGTTCTGCTCGGCTTCACGCTTTGTTGAACCTTGACCGTATGCCACAAATTCATCATTCACAAACACGCTTGCACGGAAATTTGTTTGCCCACCTTTTGTAATGTATGTTTCCGCAGTGTATTTTACCTTTAATTGCTTATCTTGTGCGAAAATTTGAAGTTCACTTTTATAATCTTTACTTTTTAACCCTGCACTGATTTGTTCCTTTATCTTCAACGCTTCAATAACTGCGTTTGCAATTGATGGCATGCCGTATGTTAAGTACATTACACCTATCATGCTTTCAATTGTGTCCGCCAAAACTGCGTTTGAAAGTGAACTTGCTTTAAAACTTTTGCCTGTTAAAATGCGGTTTTCAATTTGAAGTTCTTTTGCCAGTGTACTTAAATTCTCCGTACACACGAAGTTAGCGCGAATTTTACTCATTTTACCTTCAACATAGTAATAGTGCTTATACAAATAATCGCTAACGATTGTGGACAGAACACTGTCGCCCAAAAACTCCACCCTTTCATTACACTGTGTGCCGTGGTCATGTGCATATGAAGAATGAGTGAAGGCTAAGGTTTTAAGGTCTTCACTACACTTTTCAAATAATTCAATAAAACTATTTTTCGTCTTTTTCAACTGCTTTCTTTACCTTTTCAATTAGTTGGTTTTTTGCCAATTCATATGCTTGGTTGATTGTGTCTGCAACAATCGGTGCTTTACTATTGCCATGGCATTTGAGCACGATTTTATTGACACCCAACAATGGTGCGCCACCACATTTCGTGTAATCATATTTATTTTTAATGCCTTTCAAACTGCTTTTTAAGAACAATGCGCCGATTTTTGCTTTGAATGATGATTTAACAGTGTCCTTAATTTCAGCAAACAGCATTTCAGCAATGCCTTCCATCGATTTTAAGCAAATGTTACCAGAGAAACCGTCACACACAACAACATCAACATTACCGCGCAACACATCGCGTGCTTCGATGTTGCCAACAAAGTTTAATTTTGCCTTTTTCAAAAGCTGATGCGCTTGTTTGTGGAGTTCATCACCTTTTTCTTCTTCTGTACCTATGTTCAGTAAGCCTATGCGTGGCTCTTTTATACCTTGTGCGCGCATATAGATGTCGCCCATAATGGCAAAATCGAGTAAATTTTCTGGCTTACAATCGGCATTTGCACCGCAGTCCACTAACATGACTTTATTGTCGTTAATGGTTGGCAAAAGTGGTGCTAAGGCTGGGCGTGAAATGTTTGGAATGCGCCCTAACTTTAAAACTGCGCCTGTAAGTGTTGCGCCCGTGCTACCTGCACTCACCAATGCAACTGCATCTTCATTTGTTTTCAAATAATCGTACGCAACAACAATGCTTGATGTTTTTTTAGTCCTAATCGCAGTGGTTGGCACGTCGTCGTTTGTAACAACATCTGGTGCGTGCACAATTTCTAACCTATCGCTTGCAAAAACCAATTCTTGCAAAATTTCAGTTATCCTGTCCTTATCGCCCACCAAAACGCATGAAAGGTCCTGGTTCGCTTGCAAGGCTTTAACTGTACCAGCAACAATTTCATAAGGTGCGTAATCCCCACCAAAAGCGTCAACTACAATTTTCATACTCTTTCCTTTTTGTTGTAAAATAGATTTGTTAAACTATATAGTTTAATTTTACATTGTTTTTTAAAAAAAGTAAAACAAATTTTGTTTAATTAGTTTTACTTTTGTAAAGTGTTGCTATTAAAATTTAAAATTCGCTTTAAAATTTATTAAAACTGAACTTATTTTGATGTTTGAAGTTCCAAAAGTGTTTGTTTAAAGTTGTATTTTTGCTTTAAATCTAATAATTTTCCAACCGATTTTTGCGTAGAATTTTTTGTTGCCCTTAGCATTATGTTTTTAGGTGAATGTGCAAAGTCGACAAACTCAATAACGTCCACCGAGTAACCCTTGGCGCGCAAAATTTCGGTGCGGATTGCGTCAGTTAAAAGTGCGGAAAAGCGTTCTTTTATTAAGCCGTCTTTTAAAAGAATGTCAAAGTCACCCGCCTTTTTTATGCTCAAATTGATTTCATGCTGGCAACATGGCACACTAAAAATGTGCTTAACGCCATTATTTATTGCAAAATTAAGTGCATAATCTGTTGCTGTGTCACAAGCGTGAAGGCTTATAACCATGTCAATTTTACCTTTAAAAAGTGCATCTTTTTTTACATCGCTGACAACAAATTCCAAGCCGTCGTAACCGTATTTAGAAGCAATTTGGTTACAATGCTCAACCACATCTTTTTTTAAATCGTAACCTATAATTTTTGCTTTAATGTTGCGTAATTTAACAAAATAGTAATACACCAAAAATGTCAAATAACTTTTGCCACAGCCAAAATCTAGCACAGTTATTTCATGTCTATTATAAGTTTTAAGCGTGTCGTCGATAATTTCAATAAACTTGTTGATTTGCTTAAATTTATCGTACATGGAAGCCACAATCTTGCCGTCACGCGTAAAAATGCCTAAATCGACCAATGCTGGCACATCGTCGCCCTCATTTATAAAATATTGCTTTTGCTTGTTGTGGGTATTATCTATTTCTTTTATGCTGTTTGAAGTTTCTTTCATTTTATAACTCGTTTTCGTGCGTGAAAAAACAAAAGTCTTACCAACACATTCAATTGTAATTTGCTTGTATGGTGCAAAATTTAAATTGATTACTTCATCAAACGAAACATTTTCATGAAACACTTGTGCCCCTTTGTACCTTTCAATCTGCCATTTGTTGGCGCTTTTAACAACGATTGGGCGTATGATTTGTTTTTTAATTTCGTTTGTTGTGTCACTTAAGATGATTTTACGAATTGATTGTTCATTTTCTAATAAAACTTTCCTTATATTTTCCATATGTTTATTTTACCTTAAATTTTAAAATTTAGCAAGTGGTGTGACAATGTGCGTCAATATAAAAAAATTTAACTTTACAAAGTTTTACTCAATTGATTTGTAATGATTAAATGTTGCATTCATTATTGTCGGCTCTTTTATTTTAATAAACTAATTCCTTCACCCCTGCCATGCAGTTCATTTATTGTTAAACGCAACAAAAAACACCTTAAACTTCATTAGCCTAAGGTGTTTAAATTTAAAAAATGTTCTTGTGAATAAAACAAACCATATTTATGAGCTTGAGCGAAATAAATTGGTTTATTTACTTTCTTTTTTGTCAACTGATACAACTTGTTCACCGTCATAGTAACCACAATTTTTGCAAACTTTATGTGCCACTTTCTTTTCATGGCAATGTGGACATTCAACTAATGTTGGAACAGCTGCTTTCCAGTTAGCACGACGTTTATCTCTGCGTGCTTTTGACACTTTCCCTTTTGGAACAGCCATTTTTAAATACCTCCATATATATTCGTGCACACAACATGCACTCGACAAAATATGAACACATTATACCAAAGAAGAGATCCTTTGTCAACCGTAATTTTAAATATTGTAAATTTTTTGTTAAAATTTTAAACGTATATTCTTTACATAGCATAAATATAATTGTTTTGCGAAGGTCAAAATTATCAGCACAACAAGTTAACATACATTAAAAGGAGTTTTATAGGACAAAAAGGAGTTTTTAGTGTAAAAAACCACACTTAAACTTAAAGACCCCTTGACAAAATTTAATAAATGTTATATAAAAGGAAACGTTATGGAAAATAAAATTGAAATAAAAAGTGATATTGAATATAAATGCGAAGATGTAAAGAACGCAGAAAATACGCTTACTTTGTTAAAAAATGAATTGGCAAGGCTAATTAGTTTGCTTAACGCTTGCAGGTGGAATCTAGGCAGTGTCTATTTAAAAGAATTAAAACGCATTTTAGAGGACGCATTGTATATCGACAGCCAATTGGGCGTATCAATCTACCCATACTGTTACTTGGCAAACGAATGTAAGGACATTATTGATAAGGCAGAAAAATGTATTGAAAGAATTAATAAGGCAGAAAAAAGCACTAACAAGAATGAGCAAGAGCAAAATAATGAATCATCACTTTAAATTATAGGCAACATTTTCTTCGATTTATTAGGAAAGCATCTCACTAATTAATCAATAAAAACACAAAAAAACAGCACAATCTGCTGTTTTTTCATATCTATTTAAGCGTGCTAAGTTAAAACTTGAAACACAAGAGCGACATGTTAACTTTACTCGCGTGAAAAAGTTATTTCGTAAGTTCCGCTGTTTCGTAAGCAATCATATACTCTTCATCTGTAGGAATACGATAGATTTTAACCTTGCTTGTTGGGCGTGAAAGTTCAACAATTTGGTCAAATGGTTTGTTGAGTTTAACATTTTTTTCTTCATCTAACTCAATACCCAAATAGTCCATATCCTTACAAACAGCTTGACGCATAATTTCGTCGTGTTCGCCAGCACCAGCTGTAAACACAATGGCATCAACGCCGTTTAACGCTGCCACATATGCACCAATATATTTTTTAATTGAATAGCACATCATGTCAAAAGCGAGTTTGACTTTTGGGTTAGAAAGGTTATCTTCAATGTCGCGCATATCGTTATAACCGCAAAGCCCTAACAAACCACTTTTCTTATTAAATGTTGTGATAACTTGTTCGGCTGTTTGCCCTGTTGCTTGCATAACGCCAGTCACAACGCTTGCATCAATATCGCCTGTGCGTGTGCCCATAACGACACCTGCAAGTGGTGTGTAACCCATTGATGTGTCAACACATTTGCCGTCCAAAATAGCGCATAAACTGCTACCTGAACCTATGTGGCATGAAATAATCTTTTTACCTTTAAGGTCGCCCATAATTTCGCCACATTTTTTTGCGATATATTTGTGGCTTGTGCCGTGCGCACCATATCTACGAATTGCATATTTTTCATAATATTCATATGGCAAAGCGTACATATATGCCTTTTCTGGCATTGTCATATGGAAGGCGGTGTCAAATACGGTAACATTTTTAACACCCGGCATTAAATCCATGCAGGCTTGAAGCCCAGTTAACGCGCCTGGGTTATGTAAAGGTGCGAAATGCACACAAGTTTTCATATCTTCAAAAATTTCAGGTGTCACAACAATTGATTTACAATATTTTTCACCCATATTGACAATACGATGACCGATTGCTTTAATCTCGTTTAAACTTTTAATAACGCCAGATTCTTTGCTTGTCAAAGTATCAAAAAACAATTGGAATGCCTGTTTATGTGTTGGCATTGGTTGCTCAATGCGAACCTTTTGCCCTGCCCATTTATATGTCATGAATGAGCCTTCCGCCCCAACACGTTCACAATACGCATTTGCAAAAACTGTGCCGTTATCTGAATCCATTAATTGTGCTTTTAAACTGCTACTACCAGCATTTACTACTAAAACTTTCATTTTTCTTCCTTTTAATTTCTCACCTTATGTTAACACAAACTTAAAAAAACGCAAAACATTTTTAATATGTTGTAAGCAATTTTGTGATGATAATTGTGTTTACTATTTCTTCAATGTTCGAGCCACGGCTTAAATCGTTAACTGGTTTTGCAAAATTGAGCATTATTGGCCCCACTGCTTGGTAATTTGCTAAGCGTGCTGTTAATTTATACCCTATATTACCTGCGTCAAGGTTTGGAAATATCAGCACATTTGCGTGCCCACCAACTGCCGATGTTATGCCTTTTTGTTTTGCAGTTGTAAAGTCTAATGCGCTGTCAATTTGCATTTCACCATCAACCAAACCAAAGTTTAACCTTTGTGCTAGTTTTGTGGCCGTTTGAACCTTTTCAACTATTTCGCTTTTTGCACTGCCTTTTGTTGAATATGATAGCATTGCAACTTTTGGCTCAATACCTACGACATTCTGCATAAATTTAGCATTTGATTGTGCGATTAGTGCCAACTGCTCGCTTGACGGATTTTCCATTAAAGAAACATCGCCAAAAAGCAATGGTTCACAGTTTGGTTTAACCAACAAGACACTGCCAGTAACCAACTGCTCGCCTTGTTTAGTTTTAATTATTTGCAAGGCCGGCAAAAGCACATCAGCAGTTTTATACACTGCACCCGCCACCAAACCATCGCCTATGCCTGACTTTAACAACATCATTCCAAAATAAATTGGCTGTTTTAATAGTGCGTTGGCTTTTTGCATTGTCATGCCCTTGTTTTGCCTTAATTCAAACAAAAGTTTTGCTAAATCGTGCTTAGGATAAGTTTCAATATCAATTATTTGACAAGCGGGCGTTTTAAAGCAGGCGTCAAACTCTTCTTCCTTGCCGAACACAATTAAATTTGCTAATTTTTGCTTTAAAATAATTTTGCAGGCTTCATACACGCGTTCATCTATATTTGCTTCCACCATGATAATTGTGGCTTTAATTTGCTTTGCTTTTTGTTTTAGGTTTTTTAATATCTTCATTTGTATTCCCTTTTAACAACTTTTTAATTTGCTCAACATATTTTAACCCTTGTTGCCTGCCATATTCAATGGACTTTTTTATCTTATCCTTTTTAAAGTCAAATTGGCTTATATCTGGCTGGCTAACTACAATATTTAAACTTGCATAGTGCGGTTTAAGTTTAACAATGCTTTGCGTTAAAATTGTGCTTGCATTCAAAATGTTTTCAAGTGATTTTATCTTTACCGTTTCCTTTTGCGTTGCGTAGTCGCCAATAGCGTCGACCGAAATAATTACTGAATCTGGTGCCAATTCATGCGCCACATCTTCTGCCATGTTGTTAGACAATCCGCCATCAACATATTCAACATCATCAATGATTTTTGTTTTAAACACACCTGGAATTGATATGCTTGCACGGATATTATCACGCAATAAGCCAGAGCTTAAGTTTGCTTGTTTGCCAGTTTTTAAGTCGGTTGCGATTGCCACAAATGGAATTTGGCAGTCCTTGTGCGTTAAATTGCCTAGCAAATTTTTCAAAAAGTCTTCTACCTTCTTCGTTTTAAGCATATATCCGCGAAATAAACTTGCAAATAATGAAAAGTGCCCCAAACCGCCAAAGTTTTGTGCTAGTGTTAAAATTTCATCAAATGGCTTGCCAGTTGAGTATATCCCACCAACTAATGCACCCATTGATGTGCCAACGATAAGGCTTGGTTTAATGCCGTTTTCTTCCAAAACTTGAAGCACACCAAGATGTGCAAAACCTTTACTTGCCCCACCGCTTAAAACTAATGTTAATTTTTTCACCTTTCCCCCTTAGTGATATTTTAAACCTATACACATTTCACTTTACAGCAACGAATGGTAACATTAAATGCCATTTTATTTAATATCATTATATATGATAGAAAATTTAAAAGCAAATAATTCATCAACGTCAAAATTTAAACTTAAAAATGACGCAGTTGCTGAAAGTTTAACAGACTTAAGCACGTCCAAATTAAATAATCGCAAAAAGAACCAAAAAATCGTAAATTTTGAAGCGGTAACAAGCAAAGTTAAAAACTATAAAAAAACTGCCTTAATTCTTTTATTATTATCAATTTGCATAATATTCATAACTAACCCTAAAATTTATTCCACATGCTGTTTAGACGCGATTTCAGTTTGGGCTTTTAAAGTGTTGCCCGCTTTGTTTCCATTTTTCATCATCACCAAAATTATTGTTGAACTTTTAACACCAAAACAAACAAAATTGGACAAGTTGTTTAACAAATTATATCACACGCCTGCGACATGTTCTGCTGTATATTTTTTGTCCATTTTATCTGGCTATCCAATGGGCGCAAAATTAATTTGCAATATGCATGAGCGCGGTGTTTACACAAAGGATGACGCTAAACGCATGCTATCTTTTTGTTCGGTTAGCGGGCCTATGTTTATGGTTGGCTCGGTTGGTGTGGCAATTTTTAGCAACTACACTGTCGGGCTTATAATTTTAATTGCAAACGTGGTTGCAAGTTTAATTAATGGTTTAATTTATCGTGGCAAAAAACAACCTTTAAAGGAATGTGAAACTAACGAAAAAGGAATGCCGTCATCTGTTTTGGCAGACAGTGTAAATGAAGCCTTAAGTTCAATTTTAATGGTTGGTGCTTACATGGTTTTGGCGTTTTTAAGTATTGAAATACTTAACAATTTAAATATAATTCCATTTCTTGCCACTGGAATTTCAAGCATTTTACACATTAAAGATACAGGTGTAATTCAAGCGTTTATTGCAGGGCTTTTTGAAATTACACATGGCGCAATCAGCATAAACTCTTGCGTATGCAGTTTACAATTAAAAGTCATTTTAACCGCTGGATTAATTGGTTTTGGTGGTGTTAGCATCTTTTTGCAATCAATGTATTTTATTAAAAAACTGGGCATTAAACCGCAATTTGTTGCGTTGCAAAAACTTACACAAGGTTTAATTGCCAGTTTGGTTGCAATTCCTTTAAGTTTAATTTGCCTTTAATTAACGCACATTTATGATTAAGCATTTGCACTAATTTTCGTTTGACATTGCTTAAATTTTAATTTACAATATAGGTATGAATTCAAAAGCACGTAATGTTGAATATATGTCAAAAGATGTGCCAACAATTAAAAAAGATGTTTGGCTGAGAATGATTTTTGCCGTTTTATTTATTGTTGCATTTGTTTGGCAGTTAGTTGTTGCTTTCACTTGGAAAGATGTTTCTAATTTAATGGTTGCCATTTGTTGCTTAGTTTTGTTTTTTAGCGTCATGTTTGGCTTTGTTTCAATTGTTTATGCGATGAATGATTTACAAACTTTGTCTACACTTAAGCGCAAAGGTAAATCTATTAAGCGTGTAACTTTCGCTTTTAATGTTGACAAACATGGTTTTATCATGCTTTATCGTTTCATTACAAACATCTTTGCTGTGCTTGCTTTGCTTTTATTGGTTGCAAGTGCAACTTATTCCCTGTTGCAGTTGGTTTATTATAGTTCAGTTTCATTTTATCTACCTATGATTTTCACCTTTACAGTTTGGTGTTTCAACAGTGCTTACCATATTAAAAATGAAATTTACATTTCTGAAAATGTATATCGTTGCAACAGCATTTATTATTAATTTTAATTTGTTAAACCACCCTATTTTGATTTAATGATTTGACCAAAAAGGAACCTTACAAAATGTAATGTTCCTTATTTTTTATGATTAATATCAATAAAATAACATTTATTAAAGATTGCTTGTTATTCTAAAATGAAAATAATTAAAATTAATTGTCTATAATTTTGCTGTAAACATACTCATAAACATTGGCTGCCAATTCACGCCAGCGCTTGCATGCTGTTGTTGCATTGTGGCGAGTGTCCGACTTAATTGAAAGTGAAAATATTGATTCAGTGGTTAAAGGTTCCAATATTTTTAAATCAACTGTATAACTTCCGTCTTCATTCTTATAGCATTTTGCAATATATTCCTGGTTGCGTTTAAATTGCAATTTGTTTTCGTCTGCAAATTTATCGATTTGGGAACGCAAACTGGCAGGAATACGTGTGTAAAATTGTGCCAAACACTCACGCCCTGCAACAGTTATGTTATACCTACTTTCATCATTCTCCGTGTTAGGTTTGTAAATAAACTTTGATGTGATAAGTTGCCCCAACAGGTCTTTACAATCCATCCAATTCACCCAATTGTTTTGGCTTGAACAAATTTCCAAAATTGAGTTTTCTGTCAACGGAATTTCCATTTTATCTAAAACATAAAGTAAAATTAATTTGTTAACCGTATTGTCTGGTACGAAATCCATATCTTCCCCTTTAAAATTAGTTGCGTAAGTTTAAGCAAAAGGTTTTGTTTGCTTTTCGACTACATTATACAATATCTTACATTAAATTACAACTTTTTAAACGGCTATTCTGCTTTTATGCTAAACTATATTTAAAATAAAAATCTAAAGTTTTAATTTGTTGTGTAGTAATTTAAAGGCCACAATAAACCAATGTGAAATCTAATTTAATGCCACATTAAGAAATTTGTTTATTTTGTTGCATAGATTTTTGTTGAATGGTATACTATTTTTAGAAATTAGAGGGGTTTATGAACGAAAATGTGTATGAATTAACAAACCTTAACACCGCTTGTGACGAGTTTGTTTCTGGTAAATATATTTTGGCTGACATTAAAATTGCATCTATTTTAAAATTAATTGACGCCGATGAAAAGGTGAAAAACTTAGTTGCTTCAACTTTAAACAAATTTGATTTTGTTGAATTTTTTAAGGCAAGCATTATAGACAATGGTGACGAAACCTACACCCTTGTTATGCCAACTGATGAAAAGGAAATTATTGCATTTGTTTACAGTTTGCTTTATCGTTTCAATACAAAAGAAATTGATTTTTACAACTTTTTAACAAAGTTTTATAGGGCTGACGACGCTGTTGGGCAAGAATTTAAATTGTTTGCTGAAAGTGTGATTTTACCTTTTAAAAACGCTTTAAATTCACTTTACTCTAAACGACACATAATTGTAAATTCAAATGACTATCAAACAAATTATTACAACAAAATTATGGCAACAATTCGCCACATAGTTGACAATGTTGATAGTTTTAAATTGAAAATTAATGAGAAAGAAGAGTTTTTGATGCTTTTAAATTCGTTATATCTCGCCAGTGAACAGAACGACAAAAAGTTGGTATTTTCACTTATGATTGCGCTTGACTACTTTTCACGCTACAATAAACGCGCAAGAAACGCATATTTTTCTTTGGAAGAATGCTTCACACGCGACAGCAATATGTAAAAACAAACCAATTTATTTTGCTCTCGCCCATAAATATGGTTGTTGTATCCAAAATAAACCAATTTTCTTCGCTCACACTTGTAAAATCGGTTTGTTGTATTCAGAATAAACCGATTTCCTTCGCCTTTGCTCGTAAATTCGGTTTGTTGTATTCACAATGAAAAATGGCTTAGATTAAGCCATTTTTTTGTGAAATTTATTTTGTTTTTCCGCCCTATTTTTGTGGCTAATAAATTATAAATAACACAGTAAAGAAGTTTATTAATTAATTTTTTGATACATTTCTTTGCCCTTTGTGAACAACAAAGTTAATGCAATTGCAAGCACAACAACAACTGGAATTAATGATACTGCAATGAACAACAACATGCTAAGGTTTGCGAATTTATTAAGCAATGCAAAGTAAAGCACCATAGGAAGCACGCATATAAACATGTCAATAAACATTGTTATAAGCAAACTTACGCCTTGTTTTGACGCTTGCGCTTCATTTGTCCAGTTAAGTTTTGGGAATTTTAAATTCATCACCAAACCCAAAATTGAGCACATCACAAGGTAAACAACACTGAACACAATTATCATCATGCTTACCAAGAAACCAGGTTTTAAAAGCAAGCAAAAACCAATTTCACCAATCAGTAAGCATGGCAAATTTAAAAGAATGTTGAAAAGAATTTTGCTTATTGCGATGTCTTTAAACTTCACTGGCATACTTTTTAAATTTAAAAACTTTGTACCTTCCATTGAAATTGAAACCGATGTTGTTGGTGCAATGCCAATGCAAAGTGGAATCGTAAACACTTCCAACGCAACGAATATTTTTGTAACGATTGGCTCGCTAGGCACAGTTTTAAATATGCCATACAACATGAACGACAAGACAATGGCAAGCAATGGCCCCATAATACCATTCATAAGGTAAGTTGGGCTCATAACAAAACCTCGCGCTTCTCGCCCTAAAAGTGTTGAAACGACACTTTTTTGTTTGTATGTTATCGGCTTGTGTTTTGCGGGTTTCCTGTTTGTTGTGATAAGCAAATTTTTGTTTATGCGGTTGTACCCCAGCATAATTATGCCAACTGTTGCCAACATATACAACACACAAACACCAACAAATGCTAAAAATTGCAAAATGGAATTTTCAAACATCGCCTTTTGCAAAAAATGAACATACGGAAACACAATTTTAAACCAAACTGGTGTTTCAATTGAAAGCATGGCAGTCATTGTATCGCTGTTTGCAAAGTAAATAACAACTGTGATGCCTATTGCAAAAAGCACGCTTAAAATGCTTCGCATAAGCATTTTATTTTTCATTTTAGACGATATTGCATTAATCAACCATGCAAATATACTGCACAAAAGTTGGCTAAATGCAGGTGCCAAAATTAAGGCGAGTAAGGCGAAAATTACATTTGCAATGGTAATTTTACAAAATATGAAATAAACAACAAAAGTTGGAAGCAAAATCATTGCCGAATAGATTGTGGTTATTATGTAAGAACTTAAAATTTTTGCGATTACAATTTGGCTTTGTTTGAGTGGAAGGCTTGAAAGCATTTCAAAGTCCTTTGTTTTATAAAAATAGCTTTGAGTATCCGTTATGGTTATCATAAGCACCATAAATGCGCTAAAAACACCACCAACCAAAATGATGTTTTTTGCAAAACCAAACATATTCATTGATTTTGCCATAAGGTATAAATTATAGCCCATACTTAATGCAATAAGCAGGAACAATGACGCAATTATTAGTGCGGTTGCACTAAATTTCCTTTTGCCTTTTAGGTTAAATGTTCGGCTTAATGTTTCCTTGATGTAAATTTTTGTTAAGTTAATCGTGTTTGTCATTTTCCAACTCCAAGAACACGTTTTCAAGGCTTTGCAAGCCTTTCACTTCTTCCATTTTGCCAAACACAACCAGTTTTCCTTGCTTGATTATTGCAACTTGATCGCAAATTTTTTCCGCAACATCTAGCACATGCGTAGAATAAAATATGGTTGCCCCTGCTTTTGCCATTTCCTGCATAATCAACTTCGTTTCATGGCTACTGATTGGGTCAAGGCCAACAAATGGTTCATCTAACAGCAAAAGGCGCGGACTGTGAATCAGCGCAGACACAAGTGCCAATTTTTGCTTCATGCCGTGGCTGTATGACGAAATTTGATTCTGTAAGACTTCATATATGCCTATTCGTTTTGCGTACTGCTCAATTTTTTGCTTGCGTTCTTCTGCTGACAACTTAAAAATGTTGGCTATAAAATTCAAATATTCAATGCCAGTCAAATAGTCATACAAGTCAGGGTTATCCGGCAAATATGCCAAAATGCGCTTTGCTTCCATAGGGTTAGATTTAACATCAATGCCGTCAATTTTAATTTCGCCTTGTTCAAAATTCAATATACCTGCAATCGCTTTTAACGTTGTTGTTTTACCCGCCCCATTATGACCAATGAATGCACAAATTTGCCCAGTTTCAACGGTCAAACTCAAACTATCTACCGCAACTTTATCGCCGTATTTTTTGGTTAAATTCTTTATTTCTAACATCTACTCCCCCTTGTTTGCTTTAAAAATTGCTTCCGCAAACTTTAAATAATCATCATATTTTGCGATTGCTATACCCTTTTGCTTATCACCGAGCAACAAAAGTGTGTCGCCTTCTTTTATGTCAAACTCTTCACGCGCCTGCTTGGGGATCACTATCTGCCCCTTTTCGCTCACTTTAACAGTCCATAAAAATTTGTCCTGCTTTGGATTTTTACCTGCCATAAACCACTCCTTAAAAAATCTCTTCCTATATTTTATATAACTATATTAATTTAATATTACACCTAGGTCAAGCAAAACCAACTAATAGTAAACTTTTTCTTACTTTTCAAACAAAATTGAAAACACTAACACAATAAGACAAATTAATGAATTTTGAAAAGTTTAACAAAAAGTGTTGCATTTTTTTTATTTTTCATATATACTAATAGAGTTTTAAGCACACATTGCACACAATAACTATAAGGCACCATCGCCAAGTGGTAAGGCAAAGGTCTGCAAAACCTTCACTCACCAGTTCAAATCTGGTTGGTGCCTCCAAATGTTTAGAAGTGACGAAAATTCCTTCGTCACTTCGAACATCTTAATGATATAACCCGAAGTGGCGAAAAATCCTTCGCCCAATCGCGAAATGGCAGACGCGCGTCACAACCTGCACTTATTGTGCGATTGCTCTGCAAGTTCGCAATCTCAACCTTTGTTTGGTTGTTCCTTATCCCTTCCGCAACTTGTTGCGGTGGGAACCCTAATTGTCTTGTGCTGAAACACTGGTCAATTAGTTAATTCATCGTACATCTTAATTACCTATCCCGAAGTGGCGAAATGGCAGACGCACAAGACTCAAAATCTTGCGATAGCAATATCATGTCGGTTCGACCCCGACCTTCGGGACCACTCGAAAACACAAGTTGTATAAACTTGTGTTTTTATTCTTTTAATACGTTTCGGTCGGGGTCAAACAAGTTCGACCGAGTCCAGCTCATGTAAACATTCGCACTCGTCACGCTAAAACTTGCCAATTGTGGCAACTTTTTTAACGCTACTCGCCTTCGGGACCACTCGAAAACACAAGCTCATACAACTTGTGTTTTTTATCTCCCTAGAGGTCAAATAAATTTAACATTACAAAAAAATCTCTCTTAACTGAGAGATTTCTTTTAACTAAACTTTAAATAAATTAAAACTTAATTTCTTCACTAAACTGATTGGAATAAGTAAATGTGTATCCTGTTGTTGTTTTTTGTGCAACAAATGTGTCTGTTGTGTTGTTAACAGTGTAACTTACATTGAATACATCTTTCGCATTTCCTTTTGTTATTTTATACAATGTTTTTTCCAACATGCCACTTGTTAAATTCTTTAATTTAAATTCAAGTTCTATTTTGTCATTTTTAAATTCTATTTCTGTTTCCAAATCCAAAACTTTTGTTCCGTTATTGTAAACTTGATATTCATATTCAAGTTCTGTTTCTCCATTTTCTTCTTCAACAGATTGTTCAATCACAACATAGTTTTGGCTATTTGTTCTGCTTTTTGTTGTAAACTCAATTGAAGATTCTTTTTCATTGCCTTCTTGCTCGAATTCACGTTTACCAGTCATATCAAAACGTGTTTCTCCAACCGCCATAACCCCTTCAAGTGTAGTTGATACTTCAACCTCTTCTTTTTCGTCCTCAATTTTACGATTGGTTTTCGTTTCAACTTCATTATAGTACATTTTAAAACTTTCATTCAACCCGGGCAAATTGATAGTCATAACAAAAGTATATGTTGCAAATTCATCGGTAGGATTATTATTTTTTGCTGTTGTTTGGCTGACTTTACCACTTGCAATTGCTGAATCAAAAAGTTCCAAGCAGTCTTTAATGCTCTCCACATCAGAATTAGACAAAGCCAATGGTCTTTCTGTTGCCGATGTTGTCGAATTAGAATATTTGATATTTGTAGTTTTAGTGCCTACACTATCTTGCTCTAAATTCATCAAATAATTTACACTTGAAACTGCTGACACAGCATAAATTTCCTTAGCATTAATATCAAACTTTTTATCCTTTTTTTTGCAACCAGCAAAGCAAAGCGCCAATGGCGCAACAAGCGCACCGACTGCCAATACCGACAATAATTTTTTACCTTTCATTTTCTCCCCCTCTTTTTGAATATTGTTAAAATTATAAACAATATATTACTATATTAACCTAGCAATTATTGACTTGTCAATTAAAACAACAGCTTTATAGATTAATTATAGTTTAAAAAAATCTCTCGGTTAAGAGAGATTTTTTATGTTTTACATTAAAAGTGCTATGCACAATATTTTTCGCTTCAAAACATTGTTTTTTGCTCAGAATGACAAATACATACTCAAAATAATGTACTATTTCCTTGGGAACTTAATGTTTGCTTGAGCGGCAGCGAGCCTTGCGATTGGAACGCGGTATGGTGAGCAACTTACATAATCAAGGCCAATTTTGTGGCAGAATTCAATACTTGAAGGGTCGCCACCATGTTCACCACAAATGCCTGTGTGGAGTTTTGGATTTGTTGATTTGCCAAGTTGAATTGAAAGTTCCATAAGTTTGCCAACACCGTTTGTGTCGAGGCGAGCAAATGGGTCGCTTTCATAAATTTTGTTTGCGTAATATGAAGGCAAGAACTTGCCAGCATCGTCACGGCTGAAACCGAAAGTCATTTGTGTTAAGTCGTTAGTGCCGAAGCAGAAGAAGTCTGCATCTTTTGCAATTTCGTCAGCAGTTAATGCTGCGCGTGGAATTTCAATCATTGTGCCAACTTCGTATTTAAGGTTAGATTTTGCGTCAGCAATAACCTTGTCTGCGGTGTCAACAACAACGCGTTTAACAAATTGAAGTTCCTTAATTTCGCCAACAAGTGGAATCATAATTTCTGGAACAACTTTCCAGTCTGGATGACGATTTTGAACAGCAATGGCAGCTTTAATTACAGCCTTAGTTTGCATAACGGCAATTTCAGGGTAAGTAACTGCCAAACGGCAACCACGGTGCCCCATCATTGGGTTAAATTCGTGTAAATCGGCGATAAGTTGTTTGATTTGAGCAACAGTTTTGCCTTGTGTTTGTGCCAATTCTTTGATGTCTTCTTCACTGGTTGGAACAAATTCGTGAAGTGGTGGATCCAAGAAACGGATAGTAACAGGTTGACCTTTAAGTGCTTCCATCAAGCCTTCAAAGTCTGCTTGTTGCATAGGTTCGATTTTATTGAGTGCATGCACACGTTCTTCAACTGTATCTGCGCAAATCATTTCACGGAATGCACCGATACGCGCTGGGTCGAAGAACATGTGTTCAGTACGGCACAAACCGATGCCTTGTGCGCCAAGTTCTTGTGCGCGTTGAGCATCTTTTGGTGTGTCAGCATTAGTTTTTACGCCAAGTGCTTTATATTTATCTGCCAAACGCATGATACGACCGAAATAACCGCTGTTAGGGTCTGCAGGAACAGTTTTGATAATGCAGTCGTAAATCTTGCCAGTTGAGCCGTCAAGTGACAAAGCGTCGCCTTCGTGGAAAACTTTGCCAGCAAGTGTGAAGCATTTGTTTTCTTCGTCCATTTTGATGTCGCCACAACCTGAAACACAGCATGTGCCCATGCCACGCGCAACAACGGCTGCGTGTGATGTTTGACCACCGCGCACTGTCAAAATACCTTGGCTATATTTCATGCCTTCAATATCTTCTGGGCTGGTTTCCAAGCGGACAAGAACCACTTTTTTGCCTGCTTTGCCTTCTTTAACAGCGTCTTCTGCTGTGAACACGATTGTACCAGCGGCAGCGCCTGGGCTGGCAGCAATACCCTTGCCCACGACATTATTTTTATCTGCATTTTTAAGTGCTTCAGCGTCGAAAGTTGGGTGCAAAAGCATATCCAAAGATTTAGCATCAATTTGCATTAATGCTTCCTTTTCACTTATCATGCCTTCATCGATTAAATCACAAGCGATTTTGATTGCAGCGGCAGCGGTACGCTTACCGTTACGTGTTTGAAGCATGTAAAGTTTTTTGTCTTCAATTGTAAATTCCATGTCTTGCATATCACGATAGTGATGTTCAAGAGTGTCGCAAATTTTCTTAAATTCTTCGTAACATTCTGGCAAAATTTCCGCCATTTTTGCAATAGGCATAGGTGTACGCACACCAGCAACAACATCTTCGCCTTGTGCGTTCATCAAAAATTCACCCATCAAGCCCTTTTCACCTGTGGCTGGGTTACGTGTGAATGCAACACCTGTACCAGATGTTTCGCCCATGTTACCGAAAGCCATCATTTGAACATTAACCGCTGTACCCCAACTATATGGAATGTCGTGGTCCATACGATAAATGTTAGCACGTGGGTTATCCCAACTGCGGAAAACTGCTTTGATAGCCTCGAAAAGTTGAACTTTAGGGTCAACTGGGAAATCTTTGCCCAATTGTTTTTTGTATTCAGCCTTAAATTCGTTTGCAAGTTCTTTCAAGTCATCTGCGTCCATGTCAAGGTCAGATGTGTAGCCTTTGCGGGCTTTAAGTTGGTCGATAAGTTTTTCAAAATACTTTTTGCCAACTTCCATAACAACATCGCTGAACATTTGGATAAACCTACGATAGCAGTCCCATGCCCAACGAGGGTTGCCACTCTTACGTGACAATGTTTCAACAACTTGATCGTTCAAACCAAGGTTCAAAATTGTGTCCATCATGCCTGGCATAGATGCCCTAGCACCTGAACGAACTGAAACCAACAATGGATTTTCAATATCACCGAACTTTTTGCCTGTGATTTTTTCCATTTTGGCAATATATTCCATAATTTCTGCTTGAATATTAGCGTTAATTTGCCTGCCATCTTCATAGTATTGTGTGCAAGCTTCGGTTGAAATTGTGAAGCCTTGTGGCACTGGTAAGCCAATTTTTGTCATTTCAGCAAGGTTTGCGCCTTTACCACCAAGCAAATTACGCATGGTTGCGTCGCCTTCGCTGAATAAGTAAACATACTTTTTCATATAACTCCTTTTTATACCCTTTTAGATTACAAAAACGGCGTAAAAAAAGCAACTAAATTAATGCATTTTTGCATAATAGTTGCCATTTTATTTAACTTAAAACCTTGTTGTGTTTATTCTATATTATCAATGTCGTTAAAGCCTTTGTTGCGCATACGATCTAACTCTGCCAGATGTTTGATGTATTCATTGTAAAGTTCTCTTGCTTTTTTGTATCTTGCTACTTCCTTTTCACATTCTTTTGAATACTTTTGAATTTGAGCAGGCGATTTAGTATTATTAATTTTCTTTTTGTAATAACCTTGTATTTTAGTTATAACGGTCATATCAAAATTTTCATTCTCTGCCAATGGGAATAGTAGCATACAAGGGACAACAAATTTTTCTTCATTGGTATTTTCAATATAGCCCCACTTATCATTCTTTTTAACTGGGAACATATTGTCTTTAAACATGCCAACTTCTTGATAACGACATGGTACTGCCTTTTCACCATCTGTGTCAATAAAGCCCCATTTACCCTTTTGTTTAACAGCCGCGTAACCATCAGCAAAATCACAACAATCTTGATAAGGGCTTGTTATAGGTGATTGAATGACCATTTTACCGGAATAATTGATGTAATTCCATTTGTCATCGAACAAAACCCCTGCTAACCCACATGAAAATGGACGTGCACCATCAAATATAAATGCACTTGTCTTATTCCCTTCCTTATTTACATAACCCCATTGATCGCCAAGTTTTACTGCACAAAAATCTTCGTGGTACGTGCCTGAAAATTGATATATCGGTTCGAAAATTATTTCGCCATTCAAACCTATGCATCCATATTTCCCATTAATTTTACAATATGCCTTGTCCTCGGCAAACGTTGTTAATGATTCATAAATCAAATCAACCGCAATATCACCTTTTTCATCAATTGCACCCCATTTGCCATTGCGCTTAACAACACCTCTGCCACATGAAAATGGTAAAGCGTCTTGATAGTCAAGCCCTGGTTTTAACAAACGCCTAGTGTGGCGGTTTAAATATCCATAAACACCATTTTTCTCAACCAATATTAGGTCAGAACCAGAAAAGTCTGACGATTCAGTATACTCTTCCCTGGTAAAATAATTTATAGGGTATTGTTCTAAACTATAAATTGCTGAATCATTATACTTACTCATATCTGATAACATTCCCATAAATTTCTCCTTTTATTAGACAGTTATACCGCCGTCACCAGTAACGCCGTCGTCGCAATCAGTGACATCTTCACCGTCGCTAGTTACTCCCTCATCACCATCTGTTAAACTTTTATCGTCACCAGTGATGCCTGTGTTTCTCTTGCTGTTTGCTCCTACTGTTTCCTGCTTATAATCTTCAGGGTTAAATGTGCCCTCTTTCAGTTTAGCAATTGCTTCATCGGCCTCTTCCTCTGTTAATGTACATTTAACAATTTCAATGCCATCTCTATCAAAAATGCCAAATTTGCCATCTTTTTCTGCGTAAACAAAATTTCCACTTATGATTTGATGGATTCCATCATAATCACAACCTATAATTATGTCGCCATCATTATTAATTAAGCCCCATTTACCATTTATATTAACAATGGCTCGTTCGTAATAAAAATCTTCGGTTTTATCATAAATATAGCCACCTTTAAGGAGTTCACCTTTTTTATTGACATAACCCCATTTACCATCTTTTTTAACACTAACAAAATCATCGGACATTCTATCTATAACTTGATCGTAATATGAAACGACACCATCGTCATTAACCAAGCCTTGTTTTTCTTTGCTCCTGAAATATACTAAGCCACGAGTAAGTATATTTGAAGTAATACAATTGATATCTACAATTACGTTTCCATGTATATCAATAAAACCATATTTCCCATCTTTAAACACTTCTACAAGATTTTCGCCACATATATGCAAGCTATCGTATTCAAATTTTACAATTGGATCACCACTTCTATTTATTATGCCATATTTACCATCTTTCCCTTTAGCCTTTGTATATTCACGATCAAAATCGCCAATATACTCATATTTGCCGAAATCTATAACTGGATTACCATTTGTATCAATTACACCAAATTCACCATTCTTCTTTTTGACACATGCCAATCCATTCGTAAAACTGTGAGTATACGTTTCGTCATACTCGATTTCACCGAGTTTTTTGCCATCTTTATCGATAAAACCTTTTGCTCCGTCTTTTGAAACCAACGCTAAACCATCATGAAAAGGCTGGACACCATCATATTCAAATTCACCAATTTTTTTGCCATCTTTATCGATGAAACCCCATTTGCCATCTTTTTTAACAGCGGCAAAGCCTTCGGAAAAGTTAGAAGCATCGGTATAGTCCGAATCTATAACAACATTACCATCTTTATTAATAAACTTGATGTGATAATCATCTCTGCTCACAACCCACACAAGGCCTTCAGAAAAGGAAAGTCCAATTTTTACATATTTGCCACAAGGAACAATTTCTTTTCCTTCTGCATTTAAAACTCCATAATCAAAAATATGTTTGCCTTCAACAACATACACATTTTCTTCAGGTGAAAAACTCATAAATCGATAGTCTTTTACTATTTTACCATTTTCGTCTTTTACATGTAGACGTTTGCTATTAGAGTCAGTTACAATAGTTATGCCAAATTTACCTGTTGTATTATTGGTTTCACTGGTGCTGGCTTTAGTTTCGGCCACTTTGTTGGTGTCTGTTGTGCTTGGTTCTGCGGTTTTTGCTGTAGCTGTTTCGGCTGTAGCTGTGCTGGTGCTGTTTGATGTTTTCAATTCTTTAACTTTACTGTTGTATGCTTGCCTAGCGGTCTGTATGCGTTCTGACAATTGCTTATATTCATTTATTAACGCTTGCTTTTCACTTGGTGTGCATAAATTAAGCTTAACTTTGCATTCCTCAAAAAGTTTTGTTACTGAAGCGTTATATGTTTTTGAAGGAGCAGACACATCTATTGGCAAGTCGCAAGGAATAAATATGTTGCCATCTTTATCTTCATAGCCGTAGTGACCTTGTGTATCCCTAAGCATTGTGATGCCATTGCCCAAAGGGGTTTTGGTTTGTGAAGAGCTTTCGGTTGTCGTTACAGGCGTTGTTGCGGTTGAAGTTGTGGCGTTGTTTGTTTTGGCTGGCGAAACAGTTTCTGTTGTGTTGGAAGGTGTTTTGGCGGTTTCCTTTTCAGCAGTTGCTTCCCTTTCCAACTTTTGCATATGAGCAATAATTTTTAACCTTGCCCCATGCAGATTTTTAACCTCTTGTTCAAGTTCCTGCCTAAGTTTGGCTTTATTCTCTGGATGTTGTTGGATAAGTTGAATATATTTTGCTTTAAGGCTTGACATTGCATCCACAAAACCTTGTGCGGTTTTAATGTCATAGTCTAAAACACAATCAACAAGAGGTTGCCCATCTAATGTTTGGTAGCCGAATTTGCCACTTTGAGTTATAGTTTTAACTTTACTTGAAGCCAAATCAGCGTCATAATTGACCGAAGTAAAGTCCCCCTTTAAGTTTTCTTCTGGAACGCGTCGCCCACCTGCGTCCACATAAAAATGCTCTCCGTTTTGTTCAACAAGGTAATACATCGCCATGACTAACACTCCTTAAAATATATTATATTTTAGCACAAGTTGTGGGCTTTGTCAATAATCAAGCAAACATATTGCAATTAAATTATTCGCATGTAACTACGCTTTGGTACTCATCAGAGTACCCCAACAAAGCCTAACATGGTGGGTTTGTTGGGGAAAGGAACAACCAAGCGTAAATTGAGTTTTGCTTTTGCAAAACGATTACACAGCACAGGTTGTGACGCCCTTCCACTCGCAAGAGGACACGAAATTTATGTCAATCTGTAAACATCAACCGAACGACCAGAACATCTGGTAGTTTTTAGTGTATAAAAAAATGCAGTTGGACTGCTGAATGTTAAACCGCATTTTGGTGCTTAATTAAATAAATTCAAATGACTTGATGACCGCATTAAATTTAATGAGCAAAACAGTGTTAAGCAAACGCAATGCTTGCTTTTGTGTGGTGCTTGAAGCGGTTGGCTTTTCGCCATTATTTATGGCTTTTAGATAGGTGTAAACTTTGCTGTCTAATTGCATTGTGGAAAAGGAAAGGGTTTTAACAAAGTCGCCTGTGACCTTATCGAAGTATGCGTATTTGGGTATGTCAAAATTTAGGCTCATGCCACTGAAATCGACAAATTTGATTATAAATTTAGCAAGAGATGTAAATTCGTCTTCCGTCTCAATTTGTTTAAGGGCGTTTAAGGTTAAAACAAAAAGGTCTTGTTCAGGCTTCTCAACTGGCAGGATTGTTTTTAAAATGTCCAATATTATATAGCCCACAATGGTTTTGTTGTAATTTTGCAAAATACCATAAAAGTCGTCAATCACATTTAGGTTTGTCACCACCCTGCTGTTACCAGTTTGATTTATGTTAAACTCGGCAAAAGTGAACGGCATGCAAGCAGATTTAAGTTTTGATTTTTCCTTCCTAACACCTTTAAACTTTACGGTAACCACGCCCTGTTCCAAAGTAAAAATGGAAGCCAATTTATCTGCTTCCTTATAGTCGATTAATTTTAAAATTATGCCCTTAACTTTTGTGTCCATATGTGTGTTTTTCGAATTAGATTGTAATGTATTTAATTTGTTTTGTAAACCAAATTAAGATGCTTTGGTTTCTTTTATCCAATTTTACAAAAAGCGTGTGTTTACGCTTTTTTATTTTCACAGCAAAATTACAGCAGAATTATAAAGACAATGTGTCTTCCGCTTCCGCCTTTGCACGCACAGTTTGCCTTAAAGTTTCAGTTTTTTCGGCATCAACTGCAAGCACATAAAAATAAGGGTCACCTGTACGCACAAAAGATGCGTAAAATTTTAATGCAATATCTGTTTTAAAATCCATAATTACCCCCTAAAATATTTTATGTTGAAGCACCGCTTTTATTCACTATGCTAACCAAAAATTGTGTTTGTTTTTTGCTTTACAGCGAATAACGGTGTGCATTTTTCAATACTTTTCTCTTTTACTTTTATTCTTCAATTATTAAGCCAAAGTCTTTTAATGCGCGTTCATCATTGCGCCAATTTACTTTAACTTTGACATACAATTGAAGGTTAACCTTTACACCAACAAGCTGTTCAATTGCTTGCCTTGCTTTTGTGGAAATTTGCTTTATCATCTCGCCATTTTTGCCCAAAATTATGGCTTTGTGGCTTTCGCGCTCACAATAAACATCAGCGTAAATTTGAATTGGTGTTTCATTTTCGCGGTAGTCAGTTACAACCACTTGAATGCCATGTGGAATTTCGTCATCTAGCAACAAAAGTGCCTTTTCGCGCACAATTTCGGCGCACATGTGACGCAGGTTTTTGTCCGTATATTCGTCAATTGGATAATATCTCATTTCATGGTCAAAACAAGGTAAAAATTTCTTAATCATCTCAAGCAGAACATCACAATTTTTGCCTGTTTTGGCAGATATTGGCAAAATTTCATCAACTTTTGCCACACCACTTAGTTCGGCAAGTTGTGGGTATAATTTTTCATATTTAACTTCGTCAATTTTGTTGATTAACAAAACCTTCTTTGCGCTTGCTGTAACCTTTTTAATTAGTTCCAAGTACTGGTTTATCAACGGCTTTTTTGCACTGATAAGCATCAAAACAATTTCAGTGTCTTCCTGCGCATTTTCAATTTGTTTGTCCATTGCGTCATCAATTTTTGTTGCGCGTTTATGATAGCCAGGTGTATCTAGAAACACAATTTGGCAGGTTTTGTCGTTATATATGCCAGTTATATTTTCACGCGTGGTTTGGCTTTTAGGGCTCACAATTGCAACTTTTTCACCTATTAATTGATTGATTAATGTAGATTTGCCAACATTTGTTTCACCAACAATTGTAACAAAGCCAGCCTTGAAATTTGTGCGTGTAATGTTTAGTGAATTTAAGATTTCTTCTTGCTTTTTTGTCATCAATTTTTCATCTTCTGGGTCAATATGGTCATACCCCATAAGGTGCAACATCGCATGGCAAAACAAAAAGCAAATTTCGCGTTTTAAACTGTGTCCGTATTCTTCTGCTTGTTGTTTAGCGCGGTCAACACACATGACAACATCGCCTAAAAGCAATTTATGGTCGGTTGGGTCAATGTCGCAAACATAGTCTTTCAACCTTAATTTTTCGCCCACTTTTATGTTTGTGTAAGGGAACGATAAAACATCTGTTACTTTGTCAATTTTGCGTGTTTGTTTGTTGATTGTGCGTATTTCTTCTGGGCTTACAAATTTTAGGTTAACTTTAACACTTTTAGGTGCATGCAAAAAGGTGTAAACTTGTTGTTCAACCGTTTGCAAATTTTGTAAAATTCCTTCATCTAATTGTGTTTCGTTAAAAAATTCAACCATTTATCCGCCCTTCTATCGTGTAAGTTGTGTAAGCATACATGGTTTCGCCAACGATTTCAGTTTTTTGTGCGGTTTCAATTTCTAAATATTCCGCTGGCAGAGATTTTATTGCATTCTGCCTGCTTTGTTCAATTAACGCTTGTTTTTCCGCTTCAAAATCGTATGTGATTGGCGTCAGTTTAAGTTCATAAAACTCAGTAGTGCGACGCACCAATGGCAAAACATCACTTACAAAATTATTATAACTTACATTTTCAAAAAGAGCAAATGAATTTTTGTTTTTGCCAGAAAATATGTGCTTGTCAAAAATAAAATAATCATACACAATTTGTTTGTTGCCTGTGCGGGTTAAAATCGTCCCATTTTTGTCCAGTTTGGCACTGCCCACAACAAACATCTTTGCTTCAATTTCCGCCATGGGGTCGACAGAAATTTTGTTGCCTTCCTTATCTAAATTGAAAGGCAAAACCAACGCGTCGCCCACGTTTACATAGTCGCCCACTTTTATGTTTGTGGTGCCTGTAATTATGTTAATTTTTGTGATAATTCCTGAATATTTTGCCGTAATCGCTTGATAGGTTTCTTCAGTGTAAACCAACTTTTCGCTAAGGTTTATAATAATGGCACTGCCCTGTTTAATAACTGACACTTGCGCCAAGCGGTTGTAATTTTCAAGCAAAATTGTTTCAATTTCTTCCGTCGATTTTAAGTTTAATTTGCCCTTTTTTACGCCGTTTTGTTCAAGCAGTGTTATTATTTCATTTGGGTCTAAATCTTTTGTGCCAAAAATGCGTATTTGCCAGATATAATTAGATGAAAATGCAAAAAACAGCGCACCAACAAACACTGCAATTAATAAACTAATATTCGTCAAAATCAACTTTGGCAAACGCTTTAAAATGCCAGCAGTTTGTTGACCTTTAAAATTTGCAATGTATTTTTTCGCCTTTTTTGCTTGGTTGTCCGGTATTTCAAAACTGACGCTATTGTGCGCTTTGCGTTCAATGTTAGAAAGATTAAATTTTTTAAGGTAAAGTGTTTTCAAAAGGTTGTCTATGTTGTAGCCAGTCAAATCATATTTCATTTAACTTCCACCTTTTCAATTAAACCTAAAAGGACACATGTTGTTTTGTCTAAATATTTAACTTTTAAGTTGTCACCCGCCACCACAAGCAACTTATTTTTAAGTTGAAATTGCATTTCAGTTTCACCAAAACTTACAACATTTTTTAACCCTTCAACATACAAACTTGTTCCACCCAAATTTACAATTCGATAGTTTACCGAATTGCCTGTTGCACACATCAATTTTTCAATTTCGTCCATCATTCCCATAAAGAAATATATGAAAAAAAGTGCTAAGATAGCACTCATTTTTTTTAACAATTTATAATGTAAAATTGCTATTTTTCATTTACATTTCAACCTTTTGCCAGCACTAAGCGTACTAATTTTTGTTATTTGCGCATTTGAGTGTCAACATAGGTGTCGTAATCAATTTCTTTGTCATATTCAAGCGTTTTGTTGATGCGTATTATGCGGTTAGCGACCGTTGACATAATTTCTTCATCGTGTGTTGAGAAAATCATACAACCTTCAAAGCGTTCCATGCCTTTGTTTAATGCGGTAATTGATTCCAAATCTAAATGGTTGGTTGGTTCGTCAAGCAACAAGAAATTGCCGGCTTGAAGCATCATGCGTGCCATCATGCAACGCACCTTTTCGCCACCGGACAAAACCTTTGCTTGTTTTTCCGCTTCTTCACCACTGAAAAGCATTCTGCCAAGCCAACTACGTAAGAATGTTGCGTCAGTTTCCTTTGTAAATTGCCCTATCCATTCCACCAAATTTAAGTCGCAATTTTCAAAGAAACTGTTGTTATTTTGTGGTAAATAGGAAGGGGTTATGGTTTTACCCCATTTTACTTCGCCTTTATAATTTGTGTCCTTACCTGCCAAAATGTCCATAAGTGCGGTCACAACATTGCTGTTGTCGCTCATGATTGCAATTTTGTTGTCCGGGCGGACAGTGAACGAAACATTTTCAAACACACCTGGTTTTGTAAGTTTGTTTACAAACAAAATATCATTGCCGATGCGTTGGTCGAATTTAAAGTCAATGTAAGGATATTTACGGCTACTAGGCTTAATATCTTCAATTGTTAAACGCTCCAATTCCTTTTTACGGCTGGTGGCCTGTTTAGATTTTGATGCGTTCGCGCTGAAACGAGCAATAAATTCCTGCAATTCTTTCGCGCGCTGTTCTGCCTTCTTGTTTTGGTCCTTTTGTTGCTTTAATGCAAGTTGGCTAGATTCATACCAAAAGTCGTAATTGCCAAGGAATAGGTTAATTTTGCCGTAATCAATGTCGCAAATATGTGTACACACTTTGTTCAAAAAGTGGCGGTTATGGCTGACAATGATAATTGTATTTTCAAAGTTCAAAATAAAATCTTCCAACCAGCGGATTGTTTTAACGTCAAGGTTGTTGGTTGGTTCGTCCAAAATAAGGTTATCTGGGTTACTAAACAATGCTTGCGCAAGCAAAACTTTAACTTTAATTTTACTGTCCACATTCGCCATTAATTCGTTATGCAATTCTTGCGGAATTTCAAGCGAATTTAAAAGTTTTTCCGCGTCACTTTCAGCGTCCCAACCGTTAAGTTCGGCAAATTCTGCTTGCAATTCTGCCAAATGGTTGCCGTCTTCTTCGGTAAAATCGGTTTTGGCGTAATACATTTCTTGCTCATCCATCAACTCAACCAAACGCTTATGCCCCATTAAAACTGTGCGCAAAACTGTGTAATCGTTGTATTTTTCTTGGTTCTGTTCCAAAACCGACAAACGCTCTTTTGCTGGAATGATAACTTCACCTTTGTTTGGCTCCAATTCGCCAGAAAGCACTTTCATAAAGGTTGATTTACCAGCGCCATTTGCACCGATAACACCATAACAATTGCCTTTTGTGAATTTCAAATTTACTTCATCAAATAATTTCCTACTGCCGA
The DNA here is from genome assembly GCA_934772045.1 of uncultured Clostridia bacterium. GTDB lineage: Bacteria > Bacillota > Clostridia > Christensenellales > UBA1242 > Onthoplasma. The sequence continues at coordinate 113,005 of CAKVMH010000002.1, read as the reverse complement.
ATTGCACGGCAACATTATTAACTGTAATCAAAACGTTCTCCTTAAATTTATTGCCTTTAATTTAACACAAAAAGATAGATAAAGCAACAAAAAACTTGCGTTTAATTAAACATATGCTTTTTACATTTAATTACGCAAGTAAAATTTTAAAACTTTTTAAGTTTGGTTTACAAGTTGTTTTGCTGGTTTTGCCTTTATAATTTTAAACAGTGTGAGTGTGATGTAAAGTGCCACAAAACCGAAAAGGAAACCTGCCAAAACATCGCTAAAATAGTGTACATTTAAGTATACACGGCTCAAGCCTAACAACAAGATTGTTAAACCTAACAAAACTGAAAATGAAATTTGCATAGGTAAATCGTGCATTTTGGTGTTAACAAAGTAGATTAAAGTTGAATAAAATGTAAAACTTATCATAGCGTGAGCACTTGGAAAACTATACCCTTCTTCAAATACAATCATGTTTGTTGGGCGTGGACGACGAACAATGTACTTAACGCTTAAATTCAACACAACAGCAACTGCAACAGCAATTAAACAAAAAATGCCAACACGCTTATCCTTTGCATAAATTAAAACCAACCCACCGATAAGTGCCATTGCCCACCATTCGCCTAAATACGTGAAAATTTTGAAAAACCCTGTGAAAAAGCCATTTTGGTGCGTGTAAAAAAATGTGTTAAGTTGGTCAATTTTAAAATTATGCCCTGTCTTAACCATAATGAGCATTGCACTAAAAGCACATAAACATGCAATTGCAGAACTTAAAAATAATATTTCTTTTGTTGTGTTTTTCATAAATAAATCATCACCTTTTCAATGCAGAATAATAGGTAGCAAAACATTCCCTAACAAAATATTTTGTTGCAGAAGAAAACATTTATACCGCTGTATGCTGTTTGTATTGTTAAAAGAAAAAACCCTGCTTAAAAGCAAGGCAAAAAATTATTTATTTAAGAACCTGCGAACATCGTCAAAAGTTTCACACTCGGTGTGTTGAGTGTAATAAACAAGGCAAGCCATCGCATTAACTTCAAACAAAACATCTAAGGCAACTTTAACAATGTCCTTAGTTGTAATTTCCTGTTTTTGGAGAGCATAAAGTTTGGTTTCAATCCTGCTGGCAATTTGTTCTGCTGTGTCTGCCACATTGGTGCAGTAAATGGCATATTGCACACTTTCCACCAATTTTTCAATTTTGAAAGGCTCACGCATATTGTCAACATTTGTAACAATCATTGGGTTTGTTTCAACTGTTTCATATGTTGTGAAACGCTTACCACAAACAAGGCACTCCCTACGCCTACGAATGCTTGTGTCCTTCAAATAACGGCTATCGACAACTTTACTTTCACTATTACCGCAGAAAATACAACGCATTTTTTAAATCTCCTCTTACAAATAAAATTTTCGCATAAATTGTGCAACCACAATACGCGATTTTTTCTTTTAAAAGGATAACACAATTTGCAAATTAAAGCAACAATAATACACTCATTTTTAAAAAAGTTTAAAAATTTTTAAGTGAAATTTTAAATAAAATTGCTGATTTCAAAAAAAATACAGTACCGCAAGTTGTTGTACTGCATTTTTAATATCTACACTTTATTTAGAAATTCTATCTTTTCAATTTACGAAGGAAAGGTGGCAAATCGTCATCACTTAAAAATGGTTTTTTTGCCTTGATTGAAATGTCTTCCACTTCATCTTTTGGTTGAATGTCAGATGGCTCTTCTTCTGTGGTAGGTTCTTCTTCGACTTCCCTTTCTGTTTGTTCAGTAAATGGGCGAACATTTACACTGTTATTCTTAAATTCTGGCACGGTTGGCATTTTATCCTTATCGCTAAAACCTGTTGCGATAACGGTAATTTCAGTTTCGCCAGTTGTGTCGTTATTAATGCGTGCACCGAAAATAATGTTACAATCTTTGTCTGCTACATCGCGCACAAGGTCGACTGCTTCGTAAACTTCGCTTAATGTTAAATCTCTGCCACCAGTGATGTTAATCAAAATGCCAGTTGCGCCTTCAATGCTGGTTTCAAGCAATTGGCTTGTAACCGCTTGACGAACTGCTTCAATTGTCTTATTCGCACCGCGCCCTTTACCAATGCCCATGTGTGCAATGCCTTTATCACGCATGATGGTTGAAACGTCGGCGAAGTCCAAGTTAATTAAGCCTGGAACTGAGATAAGTTCACTAACACCTTGAATTGCTTGACGAAGCACATCGTCAGCGTAGCGGAATGAATCAAGGAATGATACATCTTTTTTCAAAATTGTGTAAAGTTTTTCATTTGGAATAACAACCAAACTATCAACATACTTACGCAATTCTTGTATGCTGTTATCTGCATTTTTTGCCCTTGTTGGTGCTTCAAATTTAAATGGTTTTGTAATAACACCAATGGTTAAAATGCCCATTTCTTTTGCAAGACGTGCAATAACTGGAGCTGCACCACTGCCAGTGCCACCGCCTAAACCTGCGGTGATAAACAAAAGGTCAGTGTCTTGCAACATTTTTTTAAGTTCGTCAACACTCTCCTCTGCTGCTTCACGTCCACGGTCTGGGTTTGCACCTGCGCCAAGCCCTTTGGTTAAATTCTTACCGATTTGGATCACTTCATCGGCGCGTGACATATTTAAATCTTGCTGGTCAGTGTTGACAGCAATAAAATGAACGCCAGTAATCCCTGCGCTAACCATACGATTTACGGCGTTATTGCCACCCCCGCCAACGCCAACTACTTTAATTTTACAAATGTTGTTTGAATAGTCCATATTTCACCCCTTAAATTATCATATCATTCAAGGTAACAAGCCCTTGAAGTGAAGTTTGCATTTTGTTGCCAGATGTGTCGAACATATTGCTGTAAAGTTCAACATCCATGTTTGTTTGCTTTTTTAAAATTGTTTTAACACCTTTGAAGTTTGCAATGCCATCGCCAGTTAAATAAAGTTGATAGTTTTTGAAAACTGGGTCAATTGCCAAAATTTCACCTATAACTTTTGCCAAACTTTCGATACGGCTTTTTACAATTTGATTTGTCATACCTATCGGTGCTTTAATTAAACTGTCCTTTGTGCGTATTTCGTAATACTCATTATGTTGTGGCTCAATTGTCAAAATTATTTTGCGCTTGATGAGTTCCGCATCTTTAAAATTCATGCCTAACAATTGCATTATATCACTTGAAATGTGCCCACCGCCCATTGAAAATGAACTGAGCAAGGCAAGCCCTTCACCTTTAAGCACAGCAACGCTTGTTGTGATATGCCCCACATCAACCACTGCAATAGGCTTTTTGGCTTCGTTATCTTTTGCACATTTAATAGCTTGCCCCAATGCGGAACAAATAAAGTCCACATTGTTAACGCCGAGTTTTTTAAATTTGCTTGTGACAAAATCAATAAATGAAGTTTTTGCCAATATGTAACTTGCATCAAGCACTAAGGTTGATGTTTTTTTGTTAACTGGGGTTAGTGTCACCGCATTATCGTCAAGCATGTATTGCATAGGGCTATAATTGATAACTTGATAATCCCTACTTTCACCAAACCCAGTGTTTGAACTAAATAGGTTAGCAATGTCGTTGCTTGTAACCTTGTGTGGTTCAACAAACTTGCGCGAAATGCGTTTGCATACGCACATACAAAATTCACTAGGAACGCCAACGGTGACTGAATGAACTGATGTGTGCAACTTGGAACTTATGGTTTGCAAAAGTTCACTAAGGCTAAGTTCTAATTCATCTGGCGACAAAAATTCACCATCCATGAAGCCATCGTAAAGCACTGTTGCTTTGTCGACAATTTTGCTTGTGCCTTTGCGCTTCACGCATGCCATCAACACTAATTTTGAAGAGCCCACTTCAAGGATGAAATTCAACTTGTTAAGCACTTTTCCCCCAACTTAATTTATATAATTATATAAAAACAAAAAAAACTAGTCAAATATTTTATCAGACTAGTTAAACAAATTTTAAGTATTTTTGTTGTAAAATTTATTAGCGCCACAACATGTGGTATTGTTATCTTTTTAAATACACATCGCAATTTGGTTGTTCAGGCAAAAAGAACGCTAAATGTAGAAATTGCGCTTTTAGTTAACGTTGGTTTAGTTTACCGATTCTATGGTTTTAATTTATTAAAAATTTGACAAACTAACGTTATTTATAAATATTGAAATTGCATTTGTGGCACGCCTTTTACGATGTTTTTTAAAACAAATCGCCACTACACTGTTGGGTAATATGCAACCGTGCCATCAAATTTAATTACAATTTTGCCAGTAGTTTTATCTTCCAATTTTTTGTAAGTTGCAAAACAAATGTTAATCTTCCTGCCCAAATCTTTTTCCGGCGATGCAATTTGCATTTTTAAACCTTCGCGCGTTACAACAATCAAATTAATGAATTTCACTGCATTATTGCCATTATCTGTCAATGCATAATCAGTTTCAAAATCTAAACTGCCCACAAGGTTACAAATGTCCGCCCTTTCAGCATAATGGTCATCATCAATTTTAACATTTTCATACATGGCAACAAAGAAATTGTATGTTAATTTTGCAAGGTCTTTATTTAAAAACATCTTTTCCTTTATGTCGCTATTTATATTTAACTTTTCAGCCGAAATTTTGATTAAGTTCACAGGCTCAATTTCAGTTATGCGCAAAACTTTAAGGTCTTCATCTAAGCAATAGTAATTTGAGTTATATTCAGCATAGAACATCTCCACCCTTTTGCGAACCATAATTTTAACCGAAGTGACACTTGTTGTTTTAATATCTACCACTTTAATTTCAGCATACTTATTTTCAATGTTGTCCATTGCAGATTGCTTGTCCAACATAAAAATGCTTTTGTTTAATTTTAGTTGTGAAGCCGAAATAATGTCATCATTAGTTAGCACAATTTCAGATTTATCTGTTATCACAACTTCAATTTTACGCAAGCGAAAAACGACACCGAATAAAATAGCCAACAGTGCCAAAATTGAACATAATATTGATGTGATAATAATCGATTTCTTTGTCATTCTCGCCTAACGTCAGCACCAAGTGCCGTAAGCATTGTTTCTAAACCAACATAACCGCGGTCAATGTAATGCACATCGGTAACGGTTGTGACGCCACTAGCCCCCAAACCTGCCAAAACCAAACTTGCACCACCGCGCAAGTCTAACGCCTTAACATTTGCCCCAACCAAACGGCAACCACCTTTAACCTTTGCATGTGTGCTAGTTAAAACTGAAATGTTTGCACCCATTTTGTTCAATTCATGCGCAGTTAACAAGCGGTTTTCAAACACATTTTCGTACACATCTGTTTCGCCATCAACAAAACAACTGAGCGCCAACATTTGCGACTGCATATCGGTTGGAAAATCTGGGTAAAACCCAGTGGCAATTTCGCCACATGAAACAAGCCCACCAGTCCTAGTTATTGTTAGTATATCATTTTCAATTTCAATTTGACAACCAATTCGCCTTAACTTTTCAATTAAATTTGCGTTTTGGTTTGGTACTGCATTAGTCAACCTAACATGCCCGCCAGCAATGGCAGTTGCAACCATAAGCGTGCCAGCGACAATGCGGTCACCAATTGGAGTATAATGTGTGCCACACAACTTATTCACACCAAATATTGTAATTATACTTGTGCCTTCGCCATAAATTTTTGCACCCATACTTTTAAGAAACTTACACAAATCAACAATTTCAGGCTCACGCGCAACATTTTTTAAAACCGTTTTACCTGGCGTTAAACACGCAAATTGAATAAGGTTTTCAGTTGCCCCAACGCTTGGCATTTTAAGTTTAATTTTTGCATTATGTGCCTTTGTCGCATCTAAAAATATGTATTCGCCCAGCTCAACAATTTTGACGCCCATTTTCTTCAAAGATGATAAATGTATGTCAATTGAGCGCTTGCCAATTTTACAACCGCCTGGCTGGGTAATTGTGGCGCGTTTAAAGCGTGCCAGCATGCTTCCAAGCAAAAAAATTGATGAACGCATTGTGCGCATCAATTCAAAGTCCATGTTATCGTTATTCGCGTTTTGTGGGTCTAAAAATATGGTGTCGAAAGTTTTTTCAACATCAACATTAAGCGCCTTTAAAATAGCGCACATATTTTCAACATCAATAATATGCGGATAATCTTTGATTTCTACCCTGCCACCGCTCATCAAACTGGCAGTTAGAATAGGTAAAGTTGCATTTTTGCTTGTCTGCACCTTCAATGTGCCACAAAGCGTGTTTCCACCGCGAATTATAAATTTATCTTTATTCATATAAGGTTATATGAATTTTTTGTTCTCTTTGCGCGCAATTTTGCAACAGCCAATATCAACACTGCATTTAATATTAAATGCCATATAATTTAAAGACGGATAAATGGTTGATTTTTGTCTTTATAACTTAAATATATCTCAACACTTATCACATTATAAATATATGATTTGCAATATCTAATACACTAATTTTTATAGTAAAAATTTATTGTTTGCCTATCTACATTTAAAACAACGCCGATTGCGGACATAGCGTCAAAACTCTCGCTTTTGCAGATTTGCTCCGCAAATGCTTGCCTATTGCTCAGTTTTTCCTTTCCCCTTCAAAACATTCGTTTTGTGGGGACCCCAGCTGTCTTTATGCTGCCTATCGACATTGATAACAATACCGATTGCAGACATAAAGACTAAAAGTGATGTTGAGCCGGCACTAATAAACGGCAAAGGCAAGCCTGTTGGCGGAATGGAGCCACCTAATGTCCGTGCAGTATTATATATTTCAGAATTAAAAAAGAGCAGATTTATTGCTCCTTTATAACTTAATTTTACTTGCTCTTTTTCTTAAAATTTCACTAATAAGTTCTTCATTTTTATAATAAACGCTATCACAATTATTTAATATTTCTTCATTTTCATCGCTTATATCGTCTGGATTAATTTTGTATGTTTTATAAGCAAGTTCAATGTTGCTCTTTAATGGTTCTGGCAGAATTGTCGTTAATGTTGTAACATATTTTTTTAAGTCTTTATTATCACTCACATTATCAAAATGGCAAAAATGTCCCTCTCCATTGATACCATTAAAATATTCAATAAGTTCTAAATATGGTGATTCCAATTTTTCTTCAACCCATAAATCCATCATTTTATTCCATTGTAAATCTGCTTTTGATAAATTTCCCATAATAACCTCCTATGTGTACTGATATTTTAGCATACAATAAAAAAAATGTATACTTATTTGCGACATGTATACATTTTTCTGCTATTTGTTTAAACTTATTTCCTTGTTAGTTTGCCTATCGACATTGATAACAATACCGATTGCTGACATGAAGACGAGAAGTGATGTTGAGCCAGCACTAATAAACGGCAAAGGCAAGCCAGTTGGCGGAATGGAGCCTGAAACTACTGCGATGTTTAAAATAACCTGTATGCTTATGAGTGCGCCTATGCCAAAACAAAGGAATGATGAAAATTTGTTGCTGGCGCGCATGCCAACTTTGAAAATGGTAAAGATAAGCAATGCAAAGACTGCAACAAGGCACAAGCACCCAACAAAGCCAAGTTCTTCGGCAATGATTGAAAATATAAAGTCACTTTCACTGAACGGCAAAAACAATTCGGCTTGACGGCTTTTAAACAGCCCTACGCCCCACATTCCACCACTGCCGATAGCATAGAGTGATTGAATGAGTTGGTATCCTTCGTCAAGTGGGTTTTCCCATGGGTTTATGAAGGCTATTATTCGACTTAAACGGTAAGGTTCAATGATTATAAGCAAAACAACCATTGCGACGGCTGGCACAATTAAAAGACAAAAAACTTTTAGGCGCATGCCACCAATAAACAACATAAAAATAAGCGTGAAAGCAACGCACATGGTTATGCTCATGTTTGGTTCTAACATAATTAGCAAGCAATACAGTCCGCCAAGAGTAAGCGTTATAATGACATGTTTAAAACTGCCAAGTTTGTCGCCGTCGCTTAAATAGCCCGCCAAAAAGAAAACAAGGCAAAACTTTGCAATTTCACTTGGTTGCATGGTAAGTGAGCCTATGCCTATCCAGCGTGTTGCGCCGTAACTTGTGCGTTTAAGCCCTGGCACAAACACAAGGCACAAAAAGATTAAGCCAACGATATAGAAAACCCAATAAAATTTTTTGTAAATTTTATGATTGACGAACGAGCAGACAATTAATCCTATTGCCCCAACAACCACACCTATTATTTGTTTTTTAAGGTAAAAGAAAGGGTTGTTGTAATGCAGTGTGGCAGAATATTTACTTGCGCTATACACCATTATGCAACCAAAAATGGCAAGGATAAAGGTGCAACAAATGATTATTATTTGGTTAGTTTTTTGCTTCAACATACGCCTTCACCAAACTGTTAAAATGTTCGCCACGCTCAACATAGTTTGCGTATTGGTCGTAACTTGCGCTTGACGGCGAAAAAAGAATTGTGTCGCCAGGTTTTGCATTTTGTGTTGCAAATTCAAAGGCTTGTTGCAATGTTTCAAATTGTGCAAATTTAAAATTTGTGTTTAAGTTTGAGTTTGTGTTTGCCAATGTTTCCCTAATTTCACCGTATGCTACAATTTGTTTAACTTTGTTTGGCAATTTTTCAAAAAGTTGGGTGTAATTTAAGCCTTTATTTGACCCTCCTAGTAACAAAATAATTGCGCCGTCGCATGCTTCCACGCTTGCCAAAGTTGAGGCTATGTTGGTTGATTTGCTGTCGTTAATAAATTTGATGTTGCCGTCCACATTAAGCGGTGTGTTCCTAAAATTGTCCGCATTGAAGTTCATAAGCGCGGTTTTGATTTTTGTAATTGGCAGTTTATAAATGTAAGCGTAACAAATGGCGCACATCACATTCAAAATGTTGTGCTTGCCTGAAATTTTCAATTGATTGATGTCGATAACCTTTTGTTGGTGCAAATAAATACTACCCTTGTTATAATAAACATCTGCCATGTGGCGATATGAATATGTAACCACATTTGTGTGCGTGGTGCAATGAATGTTACTGTCCAAATTTACCACTGCATAATCGGTGGGTTTTAAATTTTTAAATATGTTGAATTTAAGTTTTGTGTACTCTGCCATGGTTTTGTGGCGAATTAGGTGGTCTGGCTCGATGTTTAAAATTGTGGCAACATGTGGCGCAAAAGTTGACGCATGTTCCAGCATGAAACTGCTTACTTCCACCACTTTTATGTAGTTTTTGTTTTCAAGCACTGCGCGTGACAGCGGATAGCCTGTGTTCCCGCATGCAATTGCCTTGTATTTTTCACTTAAAATTGCTTCAATAAGTTCCACTGTTGTGGTTTTGCCGTTGGTGCCAGTTACTGCAACAAATTTTTTGGCAAAGTGAGAAGCGAATTCAACTTCACTCATTATTAAAATGCCATGCTTGTCCGCCAACTGCAAATTTTTATTGTCCTTTTCAATTGCTGGCGAAACAACAATAAAATCAAGGTCGGAAATGACATTTTCAGTTATTTCTTGCAACACAAAACAGTTTTTTAAGCGACGTGAGCGTAACTTTTGTTCATCGTCATCATACAAAAAAACATTTGCCTTATGCTTTACAAGCAAACGGCTTGCCCATTCACCAGATGCACTTAAACCATACACTAAAACTTTTTTATTTTTCAATTTCATAATTCACCTAAATAATCTTATTTTTTTAAATGTAAATTATTACAAAAGGTAAAAAATAATACAAATTAAGCCAGCGCAAAATGTCACTGCCGAATATATTACGACAATTTTAGGCTCGGTTAAATTAGACATTTGCAAATGATGATGAAATGGTGCCATTTTAAAAATGCGCTTTTTTGTTAACTTGAACACTGCAACCTGCAAAATTACCGAAACGGCTGAGAAAACAAAACATATGCCCAGAATTAAAATTAAAAATTCAAGCCCCACAATGCAAGCAGAAGCGCCGATATATCCGCCTAAACATAGCGAGCCCACATCGCCCATAAAAATGCTTGCCTTGAATGTGTTAAACATTAAAAAGCCTAAAATCGCACCCATGAATGATGCGGAAAGCATGTTTATATTGCTTAAATTTGTTAAAATTTTGCCAGTTTCACCAGCGTTGTAAAGTTTTGTGCCTAAAATGCAAGAAATTGCAATGAAAATCAACAAATACACAAAACTGACACTACCAGCAAGCCCGTCCAAACCATCGGTTAAATTTACGCTATTAGTGGTGGCAACCATAACCAAAACAACAAATGGAATTATGAGCCATTTCATGTTAAATTGCTTGTCAGTGAACAGCAAAAAGACATTCCCACCTTGAGAACTAAAATAAATGTAAAAGCCAAAAATTAAGGCTATGCCAACTTGTCCTATCACCTTTTGATAAGCGCGCAAACCTAAGTTTTGTTTATATTTAATTTTCAAATGGTCGTCCATAAAGCCAAGCACGCCAAAAAACAGCGCAACCACCAAAGCAACGAACCAGTCAAGGTCAAATTTTATAAATATAGGCGACACTATTAGTGTTGTAAGCATAAATACCACACCACCCATTGTTAATGTGCCGTTTTTACTTTTGTGTTCTTCAATATAACCTAATATGGTTTGGCTGGCTTGTTTTGACCTAAAAATCTTCATTAAAATAGGCATCAACACCACAGCCAAAACAAACGAAACCAAAAAAATTGTTATTAATTTAACCATAACACCCTTTTAATTAGTTTGAAACTTTCACTTGCTTTACGTTTTGCTTAAAATAGGCATCAACCACGGCATAGTCGCTGTAACAGTATTTAATGCCTTTAATTTCTTGATAATTCTCCGCCCCTTTGCCTAATATTGCCACCACATCATTTGGTTTTGCTATGCTTAAAGCGTAGTTAATTGCAGTTGTTCTATCTTCAATTGCAATGAATTTGTCCTTATTCAAATTTTGGGTTATTTGCTCTATAATGAAATTTGGGTTTTCATTGCGCGGATTATCTGTCGTAACAACGGTTATGTCGCTTAATTGCGTTGCAATTTTACCCATTTCGTTGCGTTTTGTTTTGTCGCGGTCGCCACCACAGCCAAACACTGTGATTACGCGGTTAATTGGCAATTTTTTTAAGGTTGTAAGCACATTTTTAATTCCGTCTGGCGTGTGTGCGTAGTCAACAACCACATTGTATTTTGCTTTAATGTCCAAAATGTTAAAACGCCCCGGCACAACAAAATTGATTTTTGAAATTGTGTCTACAACTGTGTTAATATCAAACCCTAAGTTATTAAGCACCGCCACCGCAAGCAACAAATTCATAATGTTGTATTCGCCTATCATGTTTGTGTGCACGGAGTAACTGTTTTGCCCAAATTTGAAACTGAAATCGGTGCCAGATGTGCCCATATCAACTGTTTGCAATGCAAAGTCGCCAGTGTTGCCAAAGGTTTGAATAGGAAAATTTAATTGATTAGTTTTGTTTGTGCCACTGCCTGGAAGCTTGTTTTTATATTTAATATCTGCATTTATAATGCCAGTTTTAGCGTGGACAGCTGAAAACAAACTTAACTTACATCTTAAATAATTGTCCATATTGATGAAAAAATCTAAATGGTCGTTGGTTATGTTTGTAAGCCCCACAACATCGAACATAATGTTGTCAATTTTGTTTAATGCAATTGAGTGCGCGCTCACTTCCATAATGCAGTATTCACAGCCGTTATTGTCCATATCGTTTATTAGTTTATGCAAATCAATAGGGTCAGGGGTTGTTAAAGTTGGTGGTAGCATTAGGCTGTTTATATATGTGCCTTCTGTGCCTATAAGCCCAACCGAACAACCTAACTTGTTTAATATCTCGCGTAAGACAAAAGTTGTTGTTGTTTTGCCGTTTGTCCCTGTTATACCTATAAATTTCATTTTGCTTTGCTGTGTTTTATAAAATGTTGAACTAATATACGACATCGCCTTGCGTACATCTTCAACCAAAATTTGTGTTATAGGGAGTGGCAAAAATTGCTCGACAACCAAACATACTGCGCCATTTTTCACCGCAAATTGTGCGTATTCGTGTCCGTCTGCCCTTTTACCTTTTATGCAAAAAAACATGCTGGAATTGGTCTTTTCTTGATATGTGCATGTAAGGCTATCAATGTCCAAGTCGCAATAGTTTTTTATACCGATAAATTTAAGATTTTGTATGATATCATATAATTTCATACAGCCCCCTTAACTACAATTTAGCAGATGCTGTTTGCAATTTTACATGCCTAACAAAATAAGACAAAAACACCTTAATTTACCCAAAAAATTTGCAAATTTACTAATTTAAAAGAAGATATACAATTTCCCCTAAAAACAGCATTGTTCCAGCAGGTGGCAATTGAATGGCAACAAATTCGCCATCTCCATCAAACATCACATCTAAACCCAATTTTTTAAGTTCAGCACATGCTTTTGCAACTGACAAACCTTCAACATTTGGCATTTCAATGGTAGGCTTGTTGTCTATTTGGCTTTCATCGGTTGGCGAAATTGCTTTAACTTCAAATATGCGCTCAAACACCTTTTGCCCTATCGGTTTTGCAACCACACCACCATAGTAACCACCAGCACTAGGTTCATTCACGCTTACCGCTAAAATGTATTGTGGGTTGTCGGCTGGAAAACTGCCAATGAAACTTGATATGTATTTCCCTGATGCAATTTGACCGTCAGCGTCGTATTTTTGCGCCGTACCTGTTTTGCCACCTACATTGTATCCCGCAACAAAAGTGTACTTATTTTCAGTGTTAACATTGTTTGAAAGCATTTTGTTTATGGTTGCAATTGTTTCCTGTTTCAAGTTAATTTTTGCTTTGCTTGTGCTTTGTTTATAAAGGACTTTGTTGTCAGCCGATATGTAATCTAACAAATGTGGTGTAATTTCATTGCCTGTGGTTATTTTTGCATACACATTTGCCATTTGCAGTTGTGTAACCGCCACCGCATGCCCAAAGCCTATGCGCGCCAAATCGACAGTCCTAACCGTTTCCTTTGCCATGACAATGCCACTTGACTCGCTTAAAATATCCACACCAGTTTTTTCACCTATGCCAAAATAGTTGAGATATTGATAATATTTATCTAACCCCACACGCAAAGCAAGGTTAACGAACACGCAGTTACAACTGTTTTTAAAGGCTTCTAATAAGGTTTCACTGCCATGTCCTGCACTTTTCCAGCACTTTATTTTCTCGCCGTCAACGACGCATCTGCCACCGCAATAAAAGTGTTCATTAATGTTGGTTAAACCTTCGTTTAACGCCGCTGCTAAGGTGATTAATTTGAAAGTACTGCCCGGCTCGTAAACATCAACCACCGTTGTGTTTTTGGTTAATTGCTGAAGGGTTGCAATGTCGTCACGTGGTATATGGTTTAAATCAAAACTTGGCAAGCAACTCATCGCTTTAATGCCCCCTGTCTGCGCATCCAAAATGATACCTGTAACGCCTTGCGCTTTGTGCAATTCCATTGCATTTGCCATTTCCTGCTCCAAAATCGATTGCATTTGCACATCTAAGGTTGTGTGTAAATCTGCACCAGCGACGCTAGGAATGTAATATGTAAGTGAGTTGTCAATTTCCTTACCTTGCGCATTTGTTTGTGTCAGTGCTTTTCCGTCCACACCACGCAGATACTTGTTATAGTAATTTTCAAGCCCAGCCTGTCCCGCATTGTCGATTGTGCAATAGCCCAAAATTTGCGTCATAAGGTTGTTGTATGGGTAAACCCTTGCCACGTTTTGTGAAAGATATACGCCGGCAATTTTGCTTAAATTTAAAGCGACCTTTTCATCAACTTGCATTTTAATAAGCACTTCGCTTTGCTTTTTGTTGGTCACTTTTGTGTATGTTTTGTTGTAATCTAAATCTAACAACGAAGATAGTTGGTTTGCTAAAAATTCAGGGTCTTTCACATTACGCGCGCGTACATATATATCATAAGTGGTTATTGTTGTTGCAAGGCTTACCCCATTTTGGTCATAAATTTCGCCACGCTTACTGCTCAATGGCAAATCACGCAACCATTGCTCGCTTGCTAAAACTTGCAAATGTCTGTTTGCAAAAATTTGTAAATAAAAAACTCGTCCTAACAATGCAACAAAAAGTGTTGAAACAATTATAAAAATTGCCACTATACGCTTTTGCAAGGAACTGAGATTGTAAAATGTCTTAAATCTTTTCATAAAGCAATATATTTTAGTTTTATTGTTTTTAGAATTTATCGATTGCTTACATTTTGTTTGTCACTATGCTTTTAAAAAGAAAATCTTAAAAAGCACTTCGTGCAAGACCCTTCGCTTTGCTCAGGGTGACATATAGTAGAACTAGTAGTAATCTTTTGCAACACACGGGTGATAAATGATTATGCAATTATTTTCTGTAGCACTCAGGGTGACATAAAAAGAACGTGTAGCAGTCTTTTGCTTACACTTAGTGTGAAATTACTCTAATATTATTAATTTGCTAACACTCGGGGTTTTATCAGGAATTTTGTATAAAAAAAACACCCTAATTTTGCGTTTAGGCTTAAAAACAATTAGGGTGATATTTTAGCCAAATAAACTTCTAAATAGAATTGTAAGTTTATCAAGCAATGTTAAAGAATGGTTATCGTCGTTATAATCGCGTGGTTGGTTCAATGCGATTTCAATTGTGCCAGTCAAAGGGTTATCTGGCAAAGATGTGTTATTTTCTTCAATGCGGATAGTTTCTTCACTAATGGTTTTAACGTTATTGTCAATTTTCTTATTCAAAACTGCCAAAGTTGCAATGTTTACGCCAACAAAGCCAAGCAACAATGTGGCAATTGCAATGTATACGCCTGTAACAAGTTTTAGGCGCTTTTTAACAAACTTTTTCTTTTCGTCCTTTTTTAAGGCGAATGGCCTATCTTCCAACTGAGTGTTAGGCTCAGCAGACTTTAAGCCTTGTAGTTTGATTTCTGGTTTAATTTCTTGTTCACTTTTGATAAGGTCTTCAAGGCGTGGAAAATCGTCGAGCTTTAAATCTTGCTTTTGTTCTTGCTCGACTGCTGTAACTGTTTCAGTTTGGTTAAGTTTTTCCAATTCTTCCATTTAATTAAACCTTTTCAGCAATGCGTAATTTTGCACTGCCTGCGCGCGAATTTGCAAGCAATTCATTATCAGTTGGCACGATTGGGTGACGCGTAATCAATTTGATGTCCGCCTTATGCCCGCAAACACATTTTGGCATATGTGGTGGGCATATGCAATCTGTCGCGTGCAATTTGAAGGCATTTTTAACAATTCTATCTTCCAATGGGTGGAAAGTTATTATACAAAGTCTACCAAATTTAGCCAAAACTTGCAACATTTTTTCAATTGACGAAGTTAAATCATTCAATTCATTGTTCACTTCAATGCGTATTGCTTGAAACGCCTTATTACATAGGCTTGCTTTCCCCTGAAATTTTGGTGGATAACTTGAAACGACAATATCGCGCAATTCAAATGTTGTTGTAATAGGTTTTGTTGCACGCTGTTTAACAATTTTCCTTGCAATTTGGCGAGCGTTACGCTCTTCCCCATATTCAAACAAAATGCGTGACAGTTCGGCTTCGCTATAATTGTTAACCACTTGCATTGCGTCCAATTTTTGGGTTTTATTCATGCGCATGTCTAGCCTTGCGTCCTTCATGAAACTAAACCCGCGCGATGCAGTGTCAATTTGATAACTGCTAACGCCAAGGTCGGCTAAAACGCCGTCAACACTTTCAATTTGAAGGTCTTGTAAAATTTGATCGATGTTGGCAAAGTTGTCGTTAACAAATGTGATTTTGTTTAAAAAACCTGCCAAACGCTCACGTGCGGACTGCAAAGCATCGGTGTCTTTATCTATACAAATCAGCCTGCCTGTTGTTAACCTTTTTGCAATTTCAAGTGAATGTCCGCCACCACCAGTTGTGCAGTCCACATAAACACCATCAGGCTTAATGTTAAGCCCTTCAATGCTTTCTTGTTTCAAAACTGAGATGTGTTTAAATTCCATATATTCCTTTTTATTTTAACCGGTTTACAAAGCACACATAAGGTGCGTTTAAACAATTTCAATCAATTTATTTTTTAAAGCGTCGCAACTTGTTAAATAGTACTTCACGCCATTTATTTCGTTATACATCATGTTTGGGTTAATGTAGCCATGTAGGTGGGCAAAAACGCAAATCGACACACCAGCATTTTCAATCATTTTAGTGAATTCATTTGGCTCCACTTTATTATTAAATGGTGGATAATGTGTAATGTAAATAATTTGTTCATTATCCGTCCGCATTGCCTGTGCGCTTTTTAATGAAAGGTCCAACCTTATCAACTCACGCGCATAAATTTTATCATTTTCGTCTGTCTTATTCTTCCCTTCTGGTATTAACCAACCGCGGTTGCCACAAAAGATGTAATTGCCAATTTTAATTGCGTCATTTTGCAAAGCATAAACATTTTCCGGCAACACTGCGCGCACTTTGCTTACGCTGTGCCACCAATAGTCGTGATTGCCACGAATGATAATTTTTGTGCCTTTCAAGGTTGTTAACCAATTGAAATCTGGCACAACATCTTCAAGTTTCATTGCCCATGAATAATCGCCTGCAAGGATAACAATGTCGTCATCGGTGACTTTTTCGTTCCAATCGGCAACAATTTTAGTTATGTAATCGTCCCAAACATGCCCAAAAACATTCATCGGTTTGGTGTTGTTTATGTCAAGATGAAGGTCACTTATTGAATAAATTTTCATACATTTCCTTTTAATGTTTGAGCAATTTGTGTTGGTTTAAATTGAAGTTCCTATTTAAAAATGTGAACATTAATTTAAAATGCGAACTTTGTATTGTTTTATAAGCCAACCTTTTAATTTGCAAATCGTGTTGAGCCAAACTTAAACAAAACGCGCAAAAACCCAAAGTTAATACTTTGTATTAATACAATAGCAAAATTCAAAAAATGTGTCAAATTAAACAGCACAAAACTAACAAATTAAAGCAATTTTTAACATTTTTTTATTTGTGTGAATAAAATATAGTAGTAATTTAGGAGGTAAAAATGTCATTTTATACTGATTCGCGTCCGGGCATATTCCCTGGACAGACGAACAATGTTACAAATGGGCTTTGCGAAAGAATTTGTATACAAGTAACCAAAGTGTTTGACGCTTGTATGAACCAAACTCAATTAGAAGATTATGCTTTGGCACTTACAGATTTAAATCCAGCCAATCCAACCCGCCCATTAACATTTGTAAGTGGAAATTCACTTGGTGGCAAGGCAACTGTTAGCAATGTCAACATCACTCGCTTTGACGACAGACCAAATTTTGCACGTGTTCAAGCCACAATCAATGTTCCTGTAACAGTTACATACACAGATGCTAACAATGTGGCAGGCACTGCTACTGGCACAATTAGTTTACCACAAGATGTTATTTTGTATGTGCCACAACCATCATTAACACCTATTGAAGTTGTTGCATTTGGTACAGCAGTTATTTCTGCAGGTACATACAATGCAACCACCGGTGGATTTACTATCAACGCATGCGTAAGCACTATCTTAAAAGTTGTTGCCGATGTAGATGTTTTGGTGCCAAGTTATGGCTATTGCCCAATCCCACCATGCACACCATACACAGGTGGCGACGTCTGCCCAGGCGTGTTCGATTTGCCACTATATCCTACGGCAGTTAGTCCGCAGTCGCAGAATGCGAGGTAACTGACGGAGATATAGTCAGACAAATATGTTGAGTTTTACGAAACATACTTTGTTTTGTATCCGACAGCGGTTAGCCCGCAGTCACAGAATGCGAGATAAACGCTAGGCGGTACCAAAGGTTAAGCAAAGATTTTAATCTTTCTTTGCCACTATATCCTACGGCAGTTAGCCCGCAATCGCAGAATGCGAGATAGACAAAAATAATAAACCAATTTATTTCGCTGGCACTCATAAATTTGGTTTCTTGTTAGTCACAATCAAAAAGCCCCTATGTTACTAGGGACTTTTTTCTTTCAATGTTTCAGCAAAAAATTTATATATTCATTCAATAAAACGATGACTATTGTTGATTATCGTTTTTCAATACAAAAAAGTTAAATTAGATTTTTGTCTTAAATGTGATGTCACCCATTCTGCATGTTGGCACATAACCAGGTTCTGCTTTAATAAGGTCTGGAATGCGGTTAACAACTGATGCACAAGTCAATTCAACAGTCGATGGGCGTGAAACTGTAATAGTGGTGTTTGGTTCACCAATAATTGACCATTCGTTTTGGTCGAATTCATCTGGTGCGTAAACCTTACCAATACATTCACTTTCAATTGTGATGCCTTCTTTTGTTTCGGTTGTGACAACCGCGCTCATACCTGTGCAATGACCTTTTTTAACCACCATGTTGAGTGTTGATGATTTAATGTCCGCTTTTGCTTTTTGAGCAACACATTTTTGTGATTGACTAACAACATGCAAACCTAAACATTCGCAAAGCCAACCATTAACATTCCACATGTATGATGGTAAAAATTCACCTTTTGCAATTAAAGCTTGGCTTTCTTCATAAGACACGCAATTTGCTGGCACGATTTTTTCTTCAAATTCTTTTGGTGTTAAACCTGCGCCATGGACTTGCGCCAATGCAATGCCGTAATCTTCAACGTTGTAACTTGATTTACCTTTAATCTTTTTAATTGATTGACTGGTGCCTGCCAAACCTGCAACCATGCTACCCCAACTGAAATCTTGATAACCTGAACCAGTAATGGTGCATTTGTTTGCTTTGGCAAGTTTGTCAAGCTTAGCGGTAAGTTTCTTTGCGCTGTTGCTTGGATAAAATGCTTCTTCACAAGTGGTGATAGCGTTAACGCCACATTTTGCACAAATCATAAGTACATCAATACAGTCTGTCATCAAACTCATGGTTGTAACAATTGCAACATCTGGTTTTAAAATTTTAAGTTGTGCTTCCAATTCTTGCACATCATAAATTTTAGCACCATAATCTTTTTTGCCACCAATTACAGCTTTGATATCTTTACCAATTAATTTTTTATTAATGTCAAAACCTGCAAGTACAACACCGCCTTTTTCATAAACATAGCGCATTGTGTACTTGCTCATTTTGCCACAACCAATTTGAACAACTTTTGTTTGTTTCATTATTATTCCCCCTTAAATATGTTTTTATCTTAACATAATTTTTGA
This sequence comes from uncultured Clostridia bacterium, assembly GCA_934772045.1. Classification (GTDB taxonomy): domain Bacteria; phylum Bacillota; class Clostridia; order Christensenellales; family UBA1242; genus Onthoplasma. The sequence goes on along the minus strand of CAKVMH010000002.1, from coordinate 93,761 downwards.
CGATCAGTCAAAATCTTTAGCATAATTTTTGACGATTAGTCAAAATTTTAACATAATATTTTACAATTGTTAAAATTTTTAACCACAATTTACGCAATAATAAAAATTTTCCTATTTTTAAATAATACTGAATAAGTAGGTTTTCTAATAAGATTAATAGAAATCACTCAAATTTCTAAAAATTTTATTAAAAAACACCATTTTTGTGGCGTTTTTAATGATTTTTACATGATTTATAAATAATTTTTTAAAATTTCTGCAATTTTGTCCGCCCCTAATTTTTTGCTTGAACTTGTTGGGATAATTAAATTAGGGTTGAACCGCAAACTTTCAGCGACCTTTTTTATTTGGATATTTTGTTCACTTTTTGAAATTTTATCTGCCTTTGTAAGCACCAAAATTGAAGGCAATTCATTTGTCGCTAAATAATCAATCATTTGCTTATCAAGCGCAGTAGGCATTAACCTACTATCCAACAAAACCATAACAAGTTTAAGTTTTTTATTGTCAACAAAATAATCGTTCATAACACTATCCCAAACAGAAGCCACACCTTTACCCGCCTTATTAAAACCATAGCCAGGCAAGTCAACCAAATAAAATTGATTGTTTACATTGAAATAATTTACTAACCTTGTTCTGCCAGGTGTCGAACTTGTTTTTGCCATTTTGCTGTTACACGTAAGCATGTTTATTAAACTGCTTTTACCAACATTACTACGCCCAACAATGGCAATTTGTGGCAATTCATCTTCAATAAATTCAGCCTTTTTGCTTGCACTCTTTATAAATTTAACATTAATAAATCTAACTGTTTCCATAGTGCGATGCTAACATTTTATTTTAATTTAGTCAATTTAAAACGGCATTTTTGCCATATTTATCAGTTTGTTTTTTATGTTTTCAAAATTATTTTGATGAAAAAAATCTTTTAAGATATTGTTGACATTGTCGAACATATGTTCTATAATATTGAAAAGGACTTATGTATGGACAGAGTGATTTTTCATGTAGATTGCAATAACTTTTACGCATCGGTTGAATGTTTATTAAACCCAGCATTAAAAAATTATGCCGTAGCAGTTGCCGGTGACCCTAAAAAACGCACAGGCATAATACTGGCAAAAAATTATTTAGCAAAAGCATTTGGCGTTAAAACTGGCGAAGCAATTTGGGAAGCAAAATTAAAATGTCCCAGCCTTATTTGCGTTGCCCCAAAGCATGATAAATATCAAGAATTTAGCGAACGCGCGCATGCAATTTATTATCAATACACCGACCTGATTGAGCCGTTTGGGATTGACGAATGTTGGCTAGATGTAACTGGCAGTTTGAAGTTGTTTAACTGCACCGCGCGTGAGTTGGCTTTAAAGATACAAAAGCAAATTAAAGATGAATTAGGGCTTTCCGTTTCAATAGGCATTTCATGGGGAAAGACTTTGGCAAAACTGGGCAGTGATATGCGAAAACCTATGGGTTTAACCGAGATTACACACAACAATCTAATACCAATATTAAAACAAACAAAAATCGATGACATGATAATGATTGGCAAACACACAGCAAGCAAACTTAGGAAAATGAATGTTAACACCCTTTATGACTTATACTGCCTAACACCAGAGTTTTTGCAATTGCATTTTGGTGTGATTGGCGCGTATTTGCACAACGCAGTCACCGGCACAGATGACGACAAATTAATCACACCAAAAGACGAGGACACGAAAAGTGTTGGTAATGGTTCAACCGCCGTACACGACATGACAGAAATTGATGAAATCAAATTCTTTCTACACGATTTAGCAAGCAAAGTTTCAAAGCGTATGCGTCAACATGGTTTCAGCGCAAAAACAATACATTTGGGCATTAAATTTGCAGATTTTACTTACTCTTCAGCACAGCATACTAAAAATGTGTATTTTAGCAATGAACAAGATATTTTTAATTTCGCTTATGAAATTTTTGTATGCCTTGCCGGCACGAAATTTCCACCTGTACGCGCACTTAGAATTTCAGTTACAAACCTAATAACCAGTAAAGATGAACACCAAGTTAATTTGTTCACCAACCAAAAGAATGAAAATCTATGCCACACAATTGACAACCTTAAAACCAAATTTGGCGACAATATAATTACATTTGCAAAAGATTACGAAAGTTTTTAATTTAACTAAATTGCATATAATATATTATGAAAAAATTTGTACCAGCAATTATATGCACCATCTTAATATTAGTAATTACACTAATCGGCGGTTTAATAATACAGGCAAAATTGCACCCGGTTAAATTCAAAAACCAAATTGAAACATATGCCAACGAATTCAACCTTTCCCCTGCCCTTGTTGCAAGTTTAATTAACACTGAAAGTTCATACAACCAAAATGCAAGGTCAAGCAAAAACGCGATAGGCTTAATGCAAATCAAACTTTCAACCGCTGAGTACATGATTGAGTTTTATAAATTAAACACGACAATAACTGAAAATGAACTTTATGATGTTAATAAAAACTTATATTTTGGTTGCATGTATTTGAATTATTTGTTTAAAAAATTTGATAATTTCACAACTGCAATTGCCAGTTACAATGCGGGAGAAACAAATGTTCGCGCATGGTTAAAAAATATAAACTATTCGAATGATGGAAAAACTTTAACGAAAATTCCTTTTAACGAAACCGATGATTACGTTAAAAAAATAAATAAAAATTTAAAATTTTATAAAAAAATATATAAATAATGCGTTTTATTACATAATTTTATATATTTTTTTAATATTTAAAAAATTATTTAGACGTAAAATATAAAATAAGTCATATTGTGTTAAAAAAATATTAAAGAATATTAAATGAATAGTTTATTTAAAATATTATTTAAAATTATTAGTTTATTTTTTCATTTTTATTTCATCTTTAAATTATATAAATTTATTATTAAAAATTTAATTAATTTTTAAAATATTTATTTTTATTATTATTTATTAACATATTCAAGCAATTTTGATTATGTTTTTTAAATTTTAATTTATTTTTTGGTAGTTTATATTTTGCCAAATTAATAATAATCATCACAATAAGCATAAGTACAAAGCCTGCACTTATCATGCCAGAAATCACATACAAATGTTGAACAATGAAATTGTAACCAACTTGTGACAATATTAAATTGAACAAAACAATGACAGATGCACCAAACCAAGTTTTTTGTTTGAACATAATTGTTTGCATGTTGTAACTGCAAATCATCAATGTGGAAAACAATGCCAAAACAAGTGTTATAAAATAAATGTAATAAAATGCAGGGTTTACATTTGCACTCAATTCAAACATAGGCATATCGGTTGAAAATTGGTTACAAGCAAGCACCAAAATGTTTAACAAAATTATCAAACTAATTGTAGCAATTGCAACCAGTTTACCCTTAGTTTTCAACTTCACTTCAAACAGCACAGGCAACGCCGCAACAAAATTATTCACACCAAACAACAAACCATAAAACACTGCAACCACACCATTTTGTTCACAAACTTGAAAATGCACATTGTTTGGGTTTATGTTGCCAATCGAATTGATGACAATTGTCGCTATCATTACTGGAATAATAAAGTTGGCTACTATGCGGATTTTATCAATTCCACCACGAAGCAGAACCAAAGTTATAACCGACAACACAATTGAAGGAATTTTAAAACCCACATTAAAAAATGTTTTAAATAAATAATCTGCCCCTGCCAACATTCCGGCACATGTGATTGAGAAATTAACGAGCATAACAAGCATGCTAATTTTACTTAAAGCCCCAAATATTTTTGTGTTAAAATCGTTATAACTGTTAACTGAAAGTTTCTTTTTTACATAGTCCACAATATAAAATAGGTAAACGTAAAGCATTGAAAAGCATAACAAACTCACAATCGACATCTTGCCAAAATTAAAAAAGAAAACGCCAATTTCTTTGCCGGACGCAAAGCCGACCCCAATAACTGCGCTTAAAATTAAAAAATAATCCACGATAGTAGACCACATTTTGCCTTTCTTCATAACATAATATATGCGACAAGCCTTCCCGCTAGCACGAAAAAAGGACAGCATTTTTCAAGTATCAACACGCACTTGAAATGCATTTGTTTTTTGCTGTCCTTATATTTAAACTAATTTATGCCGACTATTTATCAAGCATTATTATCCTACCGCAATGCTCACAAACCAACATTTTTTGAGTTTTAAGTTTTTCAATAAAATTTAAACTCAATTCAACTTTACAACCACCGCAGAAATCATTTTCAAGTGGAACATACACAGGGAAAATTCCGCTTGCTTTTAAAGCTTTATATTTTTCATATTTTTCCTTATCTTTCACTTGTGGTTCAAGTTCTGCAATTTTCTTTTCAAGTTCTGCAATTTTTGGTGCAACTTCTTTTTGTTTTGCATCAATGCGCGCCTTTATGTTTACTGAACGCATTTTAGCGTCAGTAAGTTTTTGTGAAAGGTCTTGTGATTTACGCACAACTTCTTCAGCCTTACGAACCAACTCCTCCATTTGGCGGTTTTCTTCGCTAAGTTCGCCAACCAAACTGTTTGCATCGGTTATTAATGCTGAAACATTATCCAAATTGATTGTGTCAGTGTTGCGTTTGCGCACAATTTCACTATCACCTTTTAAGCGTGAATATTTTGAACTTGCAATATTAAAATTTTTGACAATGTCGTTTGCTTGTTTTTCAAGTTGTTCTAAACGAGTGCGCCCTTCCGCCATAAACTTTTTATAATTTTGGAAGTCAACACTTGCTGGGCATTTTGAAACTTCACGTTGCAACATTTTAATTTGCCTGTCAAGTTTTTGTATCTCTAAAATTGTTTTCATCTATCTTCTCCCTTTATCGTCATCTTCATCCATCAAATCATCCTTCAATTTTTTAAGTTTTGAAGGGTGGCGCAATTTCCTTAATGCCTTTGCTTCAATTTGACGAATACGTTCACGCGTAACTGAAAATTCACGCCCCACTTCTTCCAAAGTACGTGGGTGAGCGTCGTCCAAACCATAACGCAAACGAATAACTTTTTGTTCCCTTGGTGTTAAAGTTTCAAGTACACTCATCAATTGTTCTTTAAGCATGTTTTGTTGAGCAATGTCTTGTGGAGACAAAGCACTATCATCAGGAATGATGTCACCAATTTTGCTATCTTCTTCATGCCCCATTTTGCTTTCAAGTGAAATTGGGTCTTGCGAAATGCGTTGAACTTCAATAACCTTTTCAACGGTTGTGTTAAGCCTTTCCGCAATTTCTTCCAAGGTTGGGTCGCGCCCTAATTCCTGCAACAATTCACGCACAGCCTTATTATGTTTAAGCATTGTTTCCACCATATGCACAGGCACACGCATCAACCTTGCTTGGTCTGAAATTGCACGTGTGATGCTTTGCCTAATCCACCATGTGCCGTATGTTGAAAATTTGTAACCTTTTGTGTAGTCGAATTTATCAACCGCTTTGTATAAGCCTAAATTACCTTCTTGAATTAAGTCCAAAAGTGGCATATTGTGCTTGTTTTGATAGCGTTTTGCTATGCTTACAACCAAACGTAAGTTGCTTTCACATAATTTTTTACGAGCATACTCGCTGTGTTCTTCAATGATTTGACGGCTCAATTCACGTTCTTCTTCCGCCGTAAGCAATGGAATGTTTCCAATTTCTTTAAGATACATTTTAACTGGGTCATTGACATTGATTTGGCTGATAATATTTTGAAACTCCTTGTCGTCAACTGGAATATCTGTCACTGAATCAGTAATTGTTATGCCGTGTGCAACAATGAATTTTTTAATATCTTCAACTTGTTCAGCATTTATATCATCATATTTATTAATCAACTTGCTTACGAAACTATCTTCAGAAATACTTCTTTGATGATTATCTTTGAACTGTTGAAGCAACTTTTGTTGAATTTCTTCTATGTTAATCATACTTTTTCTCCTCATTTTTCAAAATATTTTCACGCACCCAAAACACAACGTAATCATCAAAATCAATCCTTGCTTTTGGGTTATAATTTTCCACTGCTTCCATTAGGCCGATGTTTGCATTTTGAACTAAATCTTGTATATTTGTGTCCTTATGTAAGGTTTTATATTCCAAACACATATAAAGCACGTCTAACAATTTACTTGCAACAATCTCTTGTTTAACCTGTTGCACTTTGGTTGAGCAATATTCTTTTAATTTTGCATTCAATTCAGGCTTTTTTAATTTCTTTGTTTGCTTTAAGTCTGCAAAATAATCTATAACCATTTCAAGGTCAGCTTCACTCAATTCTTCGGTTAAACTTCCGTCAAATGTTGAGCGGAAATAATGTTGCACATCTTTACGCTTAAACCTGCCAAGTTTGGCAAGTTCAGTGTATAATTCTTCAACATTTTCAACCCCTAAGTTTGTTAAATAACGGAAAAGTTCGTCCGCTTTGTCAATTTTAATCACTTTTACTCCTTCATCTTGTTTGTAATTTCTTGCAATTTGGTTAAATATTCAAGCTGCTCGCTGTCCGTTTGGGCAGTTAGCATTTTTTGTTTAATTTTTTCGCGCTCCTGTTCCAAAGCATAACGCTTAGCGCGCTTAATGGTGTCACTTAAATACAATGTGAACACATCATCTTCTGGGAACGAATAGTTTATTACCTTATCAATTAACGAATTATTGTTAATTTCAAATTCATTAAACAAACTGGCAACTGGTACATCTTTATTTTCTGTCAATTTTGTTTTTAAATACTGATATAACTTTTTCAAATCGTCATCAGCAGTAAAAATCGTTTCAACATCGTCAAGGTTGCCAATTTTCTTGTAAAGCATTGACGCCAACAACATAATTTTGCTTTCGGTTAAATAATTGTCGGTAATTTGTTCAGGCGTGTCTACCTGCTCAGTGGCTTGTTTTGCTTCCATTTTAGTTGTGTTCAAACTTTTGCGCAGTGCGTCAATAGGCACACGAACAAGTTTTTGAACAACACTTAAATATACTTCTTGCTCTGCCGGTGATGAAAATTTAGATATGTAATTTAAACTTTCTTGTATATATTTTGCGCGGTCGGCATTGTTGCTTAAATCATATTTTTTTGCACTATCATTCAAAACAAAGTCCACGCAATCGACCGCCGAAGCAAGCATATCCACAAAACTTTCCTTGCCATATTTTTTAATAAATTCGTCTGGGTCTTTTGCGCCATTCAAACGAACAACCTTAACCTGAAGCCCACCTTCTTTTAAAATGTCAATTGCTTTATATGTCGCATTTGCACCAGCATTATCGCCATCTAAACACAAAATTACATTTTCAACAAGTTGTTTAATTTTGCGCACATGTTGGCTTGTTAACGCAGTGCCCATACAACCTATTGTGTTTGTTATGCCAACCTGATGACAAGCAATAACATCAATATGACCTTCAACAATCACAATTGTGTCAAGCATATTGTTTTGTTTTTTAAGTTCGCGTACAAAGTTGAAACCAAACATAATTTCACTTTTGTTAAACACAATCGTTTGCGGAGTGTTTTTATATTTAGTGTGCTCCACAACCTGCTCAACCGACCTGCCAGAATACGCGACCACATCACCAAAACCATTAAAAATAGGAAATATTAAACGTTTGCCATAAAAATCATAATATCTGCCACTGTCAGTTTTGCCAAGCACACCTGCCGTTATCATGTCATCATAACTAAACCCTAATTTCTTCAAATGCAAAGGTAAACCATCAAAATCTAGTGAAGCACCAATTTGAAATTTAGTTATCATTTCATCATTAATTCCGCGTGTACGCAAGTATTTATACTGTGGCGTTTCATGATTATTCAATAAATTATTGTGATAAAAATCGGTTGTTGCACGCAAAATTTGGTAAACCCTGTCACGCTCATGCTTGCGTTTTTGCATTTCAACATTATCAATGTCGGTAGGCATGTCCAACCCTGCATTTTTTGCAAGCATTTCAATGGCGGTTAAGAAATCTACATTTTCCAACTTCATAACCAAATTTATCACATTACCACTTTCACCACAACCAAAACACTTGAAAAACTGAGCGTCTTGTTTAATGGAAAAAGAAGGCGTTTTTTCATTATGGAACGGACAACATGCCCAAAAATTATTCCCACGCCTTGAAAGAGTTAAGTATTTAGATGCAACATCGACAATGTCGTTCTTAGAACGGACTTCGTCAATAAATTCGTTCGGCAACCCACCTTTTATCATCAGTTCTCCTACCTAACACAAAATACAACACAAAAAAACATATTCCTAAAAAAAATTATTTCCCCCACAAAAAAACTTTGCACGTGGGTTTTAAAAATATCTCTCTTTATTACTTAATACACCACACACAAAGTTTTTCCTAAAAAAATTTAAAACTTTTTTTAAATTAAAATAATTAAAATCAATACATGAGCATAGACGTCATTTCACTCACAAAACAATCTAATACGACGAAAAAGAAGGCGTTTAGCCCTCTTATAAATTCTTGTTAATAACTTCTTGACGCAAACGGTTATACTCTTCTTCCGTTATCATATTTTTACGTTTAAGTCCGTCGAGTTTTTCAATTTCCGATTTTATATAGTCAACTTTGCTTGTTATTTCATAATCGTTGTCATGTAAGGTGATGTCGCCGTTTTCGTCTTGTTTAACGCTTTGGTTGAACATTTTTATGCGGTATTGTTCAGTTATGACAATTTCAACCCAGAACGAAACAAGCCAAACAATCAAACCATTAAGAATGTTTACAAACATCAGCACAACAAACAACATTCTGTTTTTTGTAAGCCAATCTGTGCCTTTGCCCATAACACAAAGATAAATTATGCCTGTTGTAAGGGATAGCGCCACATTTAAACTATCCAAAACAACTGCATAAACTTGAATTTGTGTTTCAAACACATCCATAAGCAATGCAAGCACAGAAAACAAACCAGAAATTAAGCAGATAATGCCAGAAATTAACAATGTTTTTTTAGTGTTATTCATCTTTCTTTCCTTTTAATATTTAAATTTATATGTTGTGCTTTCTTTCGTATCGATAAGCTCAACATTCATTTCAGCAAGTTGATTGCGGATTGCATCTGCTGTGGCATAATCTTTATTTGCCTTAGCCTGTGCGCGTTGTGCAATCATTTCTTCAATTTTTGTTTGCAATGTACTGTCAATAGGTGTTTTATCCTCGTCATTATTTGACGCTGAGCACAAATTTAAACCCAAAACCTTATCAAATGCAGTTATTAAAGCAAATTTGGTGCCGTCATTTGTATCCGATTTCAGCACATCATAAAGCGTCGTTAAAGCAAAAGATGTGTTCAAATCATTTGCCAACGCATTTTTAAATTGAGTGTTAAATTCATCAAAAGTTGCATTGTCGACTTTTTCGTCCGCTGAATTTAGTGAACTTATACGCTTGATTAGTTTATTGTATGCAGATCTTGCGCTTTCCAACCCCTCAACTGAATAAACCAGTTGTTTGCGATAATGTGATTGCAAGCAGAACATTTTGTAAACCATAGGGTTAAAACCTAATTCATTTAAGCGAGTGAGTGTCAAGAAATCGCCAGAAGATTTGCTCATTTTACCGGACTTAGTGTTCAAATGCTCAACATGGAACCAATATTTACACCATGGGTGACCCAAAAAGCTTTCCGTTTGAGCAATTTCGTTAGTGTGGTGAGGAAATTTATTGTCGACGCCACCACAATGTATATCCAAATATTCGCCCAAAAATTTATAGGAAATGCCCGAACATTCAATATGCCAACCCGGATAGCCAACACCCCATGGGCTATCCCACTTTAAAGCGTGATTTTCGAACTTTGATTTGGTGAACCACAAAACAAAGTCGTTTTGATTGCGTTTGCCTTGGTCTTCACTTACATTTTCACGTGCACCAACAACCAAATCTTCTTTCGCTTGATTGCCGAAGCGGTAATACTCTTTCAACTTTGATGTGTCAAAATATATATTACCATTGCTTGCATATGCAAAGCCTTTTTCAAGCAAAACAGTTATAATTTTGATATATTCATCAATGCATGAAGTGGCAGGCGCAACCAGCTTTGGCCATGCTAAATTAAGGCTAGCAAAGTCGCGTTTAAATGCGTCGGTATACTCTTTTGCGATGTCCATAACCGATTTATGTTCACGCTCTGCGCCTAAAAGCATTTTGTCTTCCCCAGTGTCACCATCGCTGGATAAATGACCAACGTCAGTAATGTTCATGGCGCGCTCAACATTATATCCTAAATAAGAAAGTGCCTTTTCAAGCACGTCTTCCATGATGTATGAGCGCAAATTACCGATATGCGCAAAATGATAAACCGTAGGCCCACATGTGTACATCGTAACCCTGTTTTCATTGTATGGCACAAATTCTTCAACTTGCCTTGATGTGGAATTGTATAATTTCATAAAACCTCGTAAGTCCTTTCATTATATAACATTGTGATTACTAAAAAACGCTTATGTTATACTATTATAATAGTATATTATACTAATTATTAAACCAAAAAGTCAAATATAATGAAAAACAAGTTTTGCACTCAAATTACACTCACTTTGCACTCAATTTTTAAACAAAAAAAAGAATAACCGATTTAACTATACTATATATAGTAACCGATTAATCTAACACCACAAATAAACAAAAAATAGACCTAATCTTAATTAAGTCTATCTCTATGGAGCGGAAGACGAAATTCGGCGTCAAAACTCTCGTATTTTGCACTTTGCTCAAAACTTTCGCAAATGTGCCTTTTAGCTCGGTTTTTCCTTATCCCTTCCACAAACTAGTTGCGGTGGGAGCCCTAATGTGAGTTCGAATCTCTACAAATTATTAGATAAAACAAAAAAATAGACCTAATCTTAATTAAGTCTATCTCTATGGAGCGGAAGACGAGATTCGAACTCGCGACATTTGCCTTGGCAAGGCAACGCTCTACCACTGAGCCACTCCCGCATAATTTAAATTAATATTAAGTTGTGTTTCTTAAAAATTGTTTTCATGCGCGTTGCCCAGCAACGCTCTTCCATCGCTAACGCTCACTCGTTGCCTAACGGCACCGCTACAACATGCCAATTTTGGCATATTGCTTAACGCTACTCGCCACTGAGCCACTCCCGCATAAAATGCAATCGTGTGGTGGGAGATACAGGACTCGAACCTGTGACCCTCTGCTTGTAAGGCAGGTACTCTACCAACTGCGCTAATCTCCCATATGCGATTGCAATAATAATATAACACATGCGTAAATTTATGTCAACAATTTTTTTGAACTTTTTTAAAAAAATACTGCTAAAAATTTTAATGTAATTTGATGACTTGTAAATGTCACAATTATTAATAAAAACACAATACAAATAAATATTTAAAGGCAACTAACAAAAACCAATCATTTACTTTAGCTAATTTTTATTTATTGTTAGGCTGATTGAATAAATTTGCCTTGCTTTCTTTTTATATCCAGTTGCTATTAACAAAACAAAAAAGAACAATACAATTTAAATGTAATGTCCTTTTTTGACCAAAATATTAGATTAAATTTCTAATTTTTTATTGAATTATTTGCAATCTTTTGTGGATTTTGTGCCACAATTAGAGCATGATTTTTCAGTTTTGACACCACAGTTTGAGCATGGCTTTGTTTCCTTGTTAGAACAAGATTTTGTCGGATGTGGTGCACATTTTTCTTTACCACCACATGATTTAGTGCTTCGACCACCACTTGTCATGTCGCTATTTTTTTCATTTGAACAATTTGAGCAACCCTTTTCATTATTACAGCAATTACCCTTTTCCTTTTTGTTTCTACCGAACATATTATCTCCTTTTATGTAGTTCGTCTACAAAATTAGTATGCCCGGAGTTGGACTTATTAATTCACATAAAACAAAAAGCTTTTATAAATAAGCATTAGGAATAATATTAATAATAACTAAAACAATTACAAACTGTTTTCAAAAAAAGTGCAAATTAAAATTTACATTTAATTCAACCAAATACATAAGCAGTTAATGTAAATTTGACAATTATTAAATGTAAATTTCCTTCACTTTCACTTACAAATGCAGTTTGTTGACAGCGTAAAAAACACTATATTTACGGTAAGCCAAATTTGATTTATTATAAATATAGTGCTTGTTTATTAATTACATACAATATATAGTGTAGTTTTACTCTACTGAAACAATATAATAGTACACTGGTTGACCACCAAAAATTACTGAAACATCTTGGTCTGGGAAAGTTTCTTCCAAACGAGATTGCATGTTAACAGCGTCTTCTTCTGTTACACCATCGCCGTAGAAAAGTGTGATGTTGCTTGAATTTTCGTTTAAGATTTTGCCAATCAAATCAACAGTAGTGTCAGCCACATCTTTGCCGATTGTAAGGACTGAATGGTTGTCCAACCCCATAATATCGCCAACTGTTACATCTAAACCGTCAACATTTGTTGTGCGCACAGCATAAGTAACTGAGCCTGATGTAACGCCTTCAATTGCCGATTTCATATTTTCAATGTTTTCATCGATTGAAGCCTGAGCGTCGAATGATACAACCGCACTCACCCCTTCCGGAATACTGCGTGTTGGAATAACAATCAAATTTTTGTCCGTAATGTCGTTTGCTTGATTTGCAGACATAATGATATTTTTATTGTTTGGGAACACAAAAATGTTTTTAGCGTTAACTTTATCCGCTGCGGTAGCAATATCGTTAGCACTAGGGTTCATTGTTTGACCACCACTAATTATGTAATCTACATCAATATCCTTGAAAACAGTGTTCAAACCATCGCCGGCAGCAACAGCGATCATGCCATATTCTTTAAGCGGTGTTTTTTCATTCTGTTTACGAAGTTGGCGGTTTTGTTCCAACATATTCTCGATTTTAACGCCATTAAGTTCGCCTAATTGAAGTGCGTAACCTAATGCCCTGTTTGGTTCATTGGTGTGAACATGCACTTTGATAAGTTGTAAGTCACCAATACAAAGCACACTGTCGCCTATTTCCATCAAACGCGCGCGCAATGTGTTAATATCTGAATCAGTTGTCTTTTCGTAAATGTTAACAATGAAGAACTCAGTGCAATAGCCGTACTTGATGTCCGCTAACGACTCGTAATTAACGTGTAAACTTTCGCTTGTAATGTCCTTTTCAACATTATCAACAAACTCAACTTCGGCACATTCACCAGTGAGAGCCTTATAGAACCCGCTGAAAATGAACATTAAGCCACGACCACCAGCGTCAACCACACCAGCCTTTTTAAGAACTGGCAACAATTCCGGTGTCATTTGAAGGGTTGCTTCGCCGTGTGCGATGATGTCATTCAAAAAATCTTCAAAAGACTTGCTTGTTTTAATCGCTTGTTTTGACCTTTCTGCCATTGATTTTATAACTGTTAAAATGGTCCCTTCCTTTGGAACAGTGACGGCTTTGTAAGCCATATCTGCACCGCTTTGAATTGCGCGTGCGAAGGTTTTGATGTCCACTTCATTCACACATGACATCAAAACAGAACAAATGCCCTTGATGATTTGTGAAGTGATAACACCGCTGTTGCCCCTTGCACCTTTAAGTGCGCCACGGTTAAAAGCCACACAAATTGCTTCAATCGTGTTGGTTTCACATGCGTTCATTTCAGTTGCTGCGCTTTTCAAAGTTAAACTCATGTTTGTACCTGTGTCACCATCTGGAACAGGGAAAACATTTAAGGCGTCAATAGCCTGCTTATTCTCTTCCACCAAAGAAAATGCCGTTGCAAACATTTTCCTTAGGCCGGAACCATTAATTGTCTTATTCATTAAAATTACTCCTATACACGGACATCTACGATATGCACAACCACGCTTTTAACGACCATACCAGCGAATCGCTCCACTGAGTATTTGACGCTCTGCTTGATTGATGAAGCAACTGCACTGGCTGAAACGCCACAATGCTTCATGATAACATAGACATCAATTTTCATACTATCATTTTGAATATTAGTTACAACCACACCTTTGTGGGCAGTTGTTAAAGCATTCCCCTTAAAAAAACTACGTTGAGATACAAGCCCAACAACGCCAACACATTCTAACACAGAAACAGCAGCAACCTTACTGATTGCGAGCTTGCTGATGCTTATTTTACCAAATGTGTTAAAGGTAGTAAGTCTCATTATTATCTCCGGTTCTAGTATATAATATTGCAATATTTTTAGCAACAAAATTTTAACATTTTTGCCAAATTTGTTTGACATTTCTAATTTACATCGCTATTTTACCAAAATATGGTAAGTTAAACTTTGTTAAACTTTAATTGTAAAAACACTTGCATTTTGGTTTTGTTTGTGTTAATATAGGCAAGTAATTGAGAATTTATACGGAGGTAACAAATGAAAGTTTGCGAAGTTTGCGGTAAAGGTCGCACATCTGGCAACAATGTAAGCCACAGCATGCGCCACACTAAAAGAACTTTTGATGCTAATATTCAAAAAGTTGATGTAGAATTAGATGGTAAAAAAGGCAAAAAGAACATCTGCGCAAGTTGTTTAAAAACAATGAAGAAAGAAAGCAAATAGGCTTTCTTTTTGTTTCTTGGCAATGAGTTTACAAATGCCAACAAATAATGAAAAAAGAAAGCAAATAGGCTTTCTTTTTTTGTCGATAAATGCGAAGTTAAATGAGCATTTTCGACTAAATAGAAATCAAAGTAATTGATTTTTTTTGTTTCTTGGCAATGAATTTACGAGAGCCAACAAACAATGAAAAAAGAAAGCAAGTACGCTTTCTTTTTTCTCTAACCATTAATCGTGCTTATTACTTGTGTTGTCTAAGTTAACTTCTATTTCCTTTGTGGTGTTTAACTCGCATTTATTTATTAATTCGGCTGTCATGTCGTCTGACAAGGTAATATATGCCAAACTTTTAATGTTTGATAAGTCTAACATCTTTCTATCAAACGCATGTTTTTGGCTTGGGTGTACAAACATGTCTTCAACTTTATCGTTTGGGTTGTTTTCGTCGACACGCAAAGTGCAACCATCAACAATGTTTTGCAACTCATGCCCTGTTTTAAGAAGTAGCACCTTTTCTGTACCATTGTCTAAATTAGCAAAGTTTACGCTGTTAATTTCAAATGTTTCGTCGCAAATTAAGGTTTCTCTCCATGTTTCGCTTGGATCAATGATTATCTTGCCTTTAAGTTTGTTCTTTAATTTTTCAAAAGACACATTTTGATCTGCTATTGTTGCAAGTTTGTCCGCATCAATAACATCGGTTTTGCCTACCACTGCAGAGTGCTTTTCCCTTTCATAGAATGGTGCTTGACAACTGTAATAATTGAACACTGAAGCATCGTCATTCTCTTCCACGTCGAATGAAACTGCTGGATAGTATTCCATTGTTGTTATGTCTTTTGTGCCTTCAATGTAAGTTTGGTCGAAATTTTCAACTTTAACATAAGACGCAAAACCGTAATATTTAACGCTTTTTAAAATTGTGTAAACTGTTTCTTCGTCCAATTCTTCCAAAAGCCTTGAACACATCATTTCTTCCAACTGTGACGCAATGTACGAACCTGCACTGTGCGCAAACAAAATAAGGTTTGATAATGGGTGGAAATAATCGCCCTGTTTTGTTTTTGCAAGCCTTATTTCTTCTTCCACTAATTCATTTATTGTGTTGTTGTAAAATTCTTCAATATCGCCAACCAATTCATCATTAAGCATTTGCCCAGAAGACCTTCTGTTGTAAGTGCATACAACCAAATTAAGTTTGTAGTAAAATGACAAGCAATCAAAATCTTCAAATATATGAAAATTCTTAGCTTCCAATTCATCTTTATTTAAAAATTTGTAAATGGTTTTGGCGTAAGAATTTGCTTGTTCTGGGTGTGTTGTTAGGTTGCCACCGAATATTAAAATTGTTGGCTTTGTAATTTTAACATCTTTACAATCGACATCTTCCCAATGCTTATCTGCCGACCTTTTGCGCCTTCCACATAAAATATTTTTCATAATCTTTCCTTTTGGCTTTATTATATCATAAAAAATTAATCTGTCAACGTTAAGACTTGAAATAACATCTTTTCAATTTTGCAAAACAAAATGGTCATACAAATATATTAAACACACAAACAAAAAGCTTGTGAAGTTCATCATTAAAAGTTAACGCTTTTCTTTAACAAATTTGAATTTAGGCTAATAAATATATTGTATGAGAATATATTGTTGGAAAGCACCTAAAATTTTATGCCCGATACTTAAATTGTTTTTTAAGAAGTGCATTTATTACATAAAATAGTCCGCTTTTAATATAAGAAAACAGCGGACTTAATGAATTTTAAAGCAAAAAAAACTAGTTGCCTAGTTTTTTCTTATAATTATTGGTTTTTGGATAAGCTTTGTCGCCAATAGAGTCTGCCAACTCTTTGAACGCTTTGGTTTGTGCGCGGTCAAGGTCTTTTGGCATTTCGCCTTTAAGGGTCACAATGATGTCGCCACTGCCTATGCCTTTAAGGTATTTAACACCTTTACCTTTGAGGGTGTACTTAGTGTTAGATTGTGTAAGCGGTGCAACATCAATTGTTGTAGTGCCTTTTGAAGTTGGAACTTCTACTTTACCACCTAAAATTAAAGTGGTTATAGGTGCATAGACATCAACATACAAGTCAAACCCTTTACGTACAAGTAAAGGATGTGCCATAACTTTAATGCCAATGCGCAAATCGCCTGGAACACCTTGGCTTGAAGCGGTTTGGTTACCTTCGCCGTTCAAGCGGATAACCTGACCATCATCAATGCCTGCTGGCACTTTGACTTTGATTTTTGTTTGAACTGTTTTAAGCCCACTGCCCTTGCATGATTGGCATTTATCTTTAACAACCTTGCCCTTACCACCACATGTACGGCAAACGCCAGTTGTGCGTGTCATACCAAAAAGGGTTTGTTGGGTGTATGTAACCCTGCCTGAGCCGTTACATTCGCTACATGTCACATAATCGCCTGCTGTTTTTGCGCCTGTTCCGTTACAGTCCGCACAACGCTCTTTACGGTTGATGACAATCTCCTTTTCACAACCAAACACTGCTTCAGTAAACGAAAGCGTCATGTTGGTTTCAATATCTTCGCCTTCTTCTTGCATTTGCCTTGAACCGCCACGGCCACCAAAGTTTGAAAATATGTTAAAAATGTCTTCAAACCCGCCAAAGCCAGAGCTGTCGCCACCGCCGAAGCCTGAAAAACCACCGCCACCAAAACCTTGTGGGCCGTCCGCTGAACCATACTGGTCATAATTTGCGCGCTTTTGTTTGTCGCCCAAAACCGAATATGCTTCATTGATTTCCTTAAACTTTTCAGCCGCTTCTGGTGCCTTGTTTAAATCTGGGTGATACTTTTTGGCTAGTTGCCTATAAGCCGATTTAATTTCGTCATCACTGGCAGATTTGTTTACACCTAGGGTTGCATAATAATCTTTGTTTGCCATTTAATTTCCTTTTAATATTTACCGCAAAGAGAAGAAGGGCTTTGTTCCTTCTTCCTTGCGTATGGGGGGGGTAATATTTTAAAAGTGGTTCATTCAACAACGACATTAGGGTCGCCGTCATCTTTTGGTTTGTCACCATTAGGTGTTGCGCCTGCCTGCCCTGCTTGTTGTGCTTGCGCTTGGGCTTGTTGATACATCTTGCTGAACACTGTGTTTGCAACGTTCATAAGGTCTTCACTTGCTTTTTTAAGTTCGTCAAGGCTTTCTGCTTGAAGGTGTTTCTTTGCTTCTTCACAAGCGTCGGTCAATTGTTTTTTATCTTCTTCGCTAAGTTTGTCGGCATTGTCTTTAACAGTCTTTTCAATGTTCAAAATGCTTGCGTCAAGGCTGTTGCGTGTGTCGATAACTTCACGTTTCTTTTTATCTTCTTCTGCAAATTGTTCTGCTTCTTTAACTGCCTTGTTGATTTCGTCTTCGCTAAGGTTTGTTGAAGCAGTGATTGTGATTTTTTGTTCCTTTTGTGTGCCAAGGTCTTTTGCACTAACATTTACAATACCGTTTGCGTCGATATCAAATGTAACTTCAATTTGTGGAACACCACGTGGTGCTGGTGGAATACCTGTGAGTTGGAACCTGCCAAGTGATTTATTTTGAGCGGCAAATTCACGTTCGCCTTGAAGGACATTAATTTCAACGCCCGGTTGGTTATCTTGCGCGGTTGAGAATACTTGGCTTTTCTTTGTAGGAATTGTGGTGTTACGTTCAATTAAACGTGTGCAAACACCGCCCAATGTTTCAATACCAAGTGACAATGGTGTTACATCAAGAAGCAACACATCTTTAACTTCGCCACCCAAAACACCTGCTTGAATGGATGCACCAATTGCAACACATTCATCTGGGTTAATGCCTTTAAATGGTGTTACAGGGATTTCTTTGCTTAATGCGTCAACAACACATGGAACACGGGTTGAGCCACCAACCAAAACTACATTTGCGATGTCATTTTTTGTGATGCCAGCGTCTTTAATTGCGTTGCGTGTGCAAACCAATGTTTGGTCAACAAGGTCTGCAATCATGCTTTCAAATTTAGCACGTGTAAGTGTGTACTCCAAGTGTTTTGGGCCGGTTGCGTCTGCTGTGATGAAAGGCAAACTAATTGTTGTTGATGTCAATGTTGAAAGTTCAATTTTTGCCTTTTCAGATGCTTCTTTCAAACGTTGCATTGCAAGTTTATCTGTGCTTAAATCGATGTTGTTTTCCTTTTTAAATTCTTCAACCAAAAGGTTCATAATGCGGTTATCAAAGTCGTCACCGCCAAGACGGGTGTTACCATTAGTTGAAAGGACTTCAAACACGCCATCGCCAATTTCCAAAATTGACACATCGAATGTACCGCCACCAAGGTCGTATACCAAGATTTTTTGGTTCTTTCTATCTTGCTTGTCAAGGCCGTAAGCCAATGCTGCTGCGGTTGGTTCGTTGATGATACGCAAAACTTCAAGCCCTGCAATTTTACCAGCATTTTTTGTTGCTTGACGTTGGCTGTCGTTAAAGTATGCAGGCACTGTGATAACTGCTTGTGTTACAGGTTGCCCTAAATATGCTTCGGCGTCTTGTTTAAGTTTTGCTAAAATCATTGCGCTGATTTCTTCTGGGCTATATTGTTTACCGTCAATATTTACCTTGTAATCTGTGCCCATTTCACGTTTAATTGAGTAAATTGTATGCTCTGGATTGGCAACCATTTGACGTTTTGCCACTTGACCAACCATTCTTTCGCCACCTTTAAAAGCTACAACAGAAGGCGTGGTTCTGCTACCTTCACTGTTTGGTATGACGGTTGGTTGACCGCCTTCCATAACTGCGACACAACTATTTGTTGTACCTAAGTCTATACCAATAATTTTTGACATAATTTTAATCTCCTTTTATATTTTGTTAAATTCTTCTTCACATTCTTTTAAAATGTCTGCATAGTGCTGTTGACAGAATATATAATTTTTTGAATTTTTATTTTTATATGTTTCAAACATCACAATTCTATCTTTTATATGCTTTCGCATCACTGCAACATATTCTGGATTTTGTGAATTATATGTTTTTAAAGTGAATTTATTTTCTTTTATAAGATTTTGAAAATAAGAATATAAGTTATCAATTTTAAAACTTTCAACTACTTTGACAGGTTGCTCACTTACAAGTTCACCTTTAAATGTTGTTTGATTTTCTAAAAAACTTGTTGGGTCAACTTGATAAACATAGCATTGTTCATTTTCAAAACGATTTTTAAACGCATTTGGATAGGCTTCATAAAAGTAAGGAATTCCGTTTTCTTTGTCTTTATCACCGTAAAACCCATCGAAATCGCCATGCCCAGCCCCACCGAATAATAAAGCAAAATTTAAATTTGGTGTTGCATAAACATATGCTTTTTTATGCGTTGATATTTTAGGCTCAATAAGTTCTAAATTTGGAACTTTTGAAACATGATATAACTTCATATTTGCCTACTTTTTAACAATAACTTGTGAATATCTTATTACTTTGCCCTTATATTTAAAGCCTTTGTAACATTCTTTTACAATGTCGCCAGACTCAAAACCCGGTGCATCTTCGGTGTCGATTGCTTGGTGCAATTCTGGGTCGAATTTTCCTGTTGCATCAATTGTTTCAACACCCATTTTACTTAATGTATTCAATATGCCTTTTTCAATGAACTGTATGCCTATGAGTGTGTTTTTATCTGTTATCATTGCAGTTGCCATTTTGAAACTGTCAAGTGCTGGTAAGAACTGTTCAATTGCATCCATAAAACCGTCTTGCCTTGCGTCGCCTAATGCGGTCACCATCCGTTTACGATAGTTATCAAACTCGGCTTGCACGCGTTGCAGTTGTGTTAAATAGTCAACCTTATCTTCACAACATTTGCAGTTTTCAGTTTCGCACTCTTGCCCTTCCTCGCATGTGCAGTTGTCATTGCACTTTTCTTGGCTGTTACATTTGCAGTCGTCGCCACATGTGCAATTGTCGTCACAGTTGCAATTTTCACCGCAAGTGCAGTTTTCTTCACAGTTGCAAGTTGAAGCGTCTTTTTTGTTTTCTTGCTCACAATCGCAAGCGTGTTCGTGTTTATGTTTACCCACTGTTGCCTCCTTTTATATTGTCAATTTGATTTACAATGAACTTCAATGCCGCTGCCACATTAGCGTAGTCGACACGTTTTGGGCCAACAAGTGCCAAACTTGCGATTGGCACACCGTTTACAACAATTGGTGCGCTCATCATCATGCCCGCCTTTAACTTACTTTCCGCACTGTTGTCGCCGATTGTAAAGTTAAGGTCGTTTGTGTCGGTTTTGACAACATCAATGATATTGTCTGAATTTTGCAAGAATTCAAACACATCTTTTGCTTCGTCAAGTTCGGTTTTTGTTGCGCCATCAAGCATTTTAGTTGGATTTTCATTCTGCACATCGCACTTGGTTTGGATCACTTGAATTAAAGCATTTGCAACACCGTCAATCAATTCTTTAAACGACAATATCTGGTTCCCTGCCGACAAACAAACCGAATTTATGTTTTCAATCATGTACCCGATTGTTTTGCCTTTAAAATGCTTTGTTAAGTAATCACCCGCTTCGTTACAAGCACTGCGTTCAATGTTGCTGTCCAGCGCCATGTTGTCGTCAATTATGCCTGCATTTGTTTCAACCAACAACAAGGCATCTTTTTGAATAAGCGGTATAATTTGAATATTTTCAATGACCAAATTGCTTAGCCCATGCTGAACCAACACTGCTGGATAATTTGTTGCTTTGCTTAACCTTTTTGCCAAAGTAGACAATGTGCTGATTAAACTTAGCGACCTATTTTCGTAATTAGATTGAACTTGTTTGATTGAGTTATAGTCTAACTTATTGCTGTTTAGCATGCTGTCAACATATTCCTTATACGCCAAAGCGGTTGGAACACGCCCACCAGATGTATGCAACTGTTTTAAATAGCCCATACTTTCAAGTGCGTTAAGTTCATTGCGCAAGGTTGCCGAACTAATATCTTTAAAATGTTCGTTTAGCCCACCACTTGTGATTGGCTGAGCAGTTCTAATAAAACTGTCCACCGCAACCAATATGATTTCATGCTTACGCTTGTTTTTTTCGTCCGCGGTCACATTTCACCTTCTTTTTTATTTTTTAGCACTCTTATTATTTGATTGCTAACTCTATTTTATGCACACTGCTAATAAATGTCAACCAATTTTGCCAAAAAAATAAAAAAATTTTCAACTTTTTTTGTTGAAAATCATTTTTAGTTAAATTTAAAACCTTGTGCGCTTAAATCTATTTTTACAATTAATGATAAAAACAAACAGCATCTAGCATTAAGTTTTTTTAATATGAAATAGATACAATACACAATATTTTTATTTTACTTACATTGCCTACTGTAATTAGTTATACTAGTGATAACTACGAATTAGTTACCATTTAATAAGTGTGAATTAGTAACCCTTTATATTATTAAAGGCGTTAATTAGTTAATTACGTTAACTATATCAGTTCTAGAATAATTGAATTAGAAACATAAAAGTATTGTTCAGTAACGCGCAAGTAACCATCATTTAGTTCCAGCATGTTGTTGTCGATATATTTTTTTATTGCGCTTGCACGCGTTTGCATAATATCTTCATTGAATGTTTTGTGGAAATCTTCCAAATTAAGACCTTTATTTGTCCTTAAAGCCAGCATGATACACTCAGTCCTACGCGTTGAAGTGTCCAAATATTCGCGCTTATATACGGCAGATTTGCCTTGGCGCATTGCATCTAGATAAGTGTCGACGCGTTTAGTGTTGTAATAGCGGTAATTGTCGATGAAACTGTGTGCCGACACGCCTAGCCCCAAATAATTTGTGCCGTCCCAGTATTTACTGTTGTGGCGAGATTCAAACCCAGGGCGCGCAAAATTGCTAACTTCGTAACGTTTAAAGCCGTTTTTCTTTAAAATGCCATAAACCTTGTTGTACATTGCAAGTTGTTTTGCATCTGGAATTAAACGGAGTTGCCCACGCTTAAATCTGTCGTACGTTAATGTGCCTTTTTCAATTTGCAATGCGTAGGTTGAAATGTGGCTACAACCGTTTTTTATAAGGAATTTCACTGTTTTTGTAACAATATGCTCGGTTTGCCCTGGCAAGCCCAACATTACATCGCCACTGACATTTGCAAAATCGGCTTTTTTAAACATCTTAAATGTATCTTTAACGCTTTTTATGCTCTGCAACCTACCATGATTTGCAAGCACATGGGAATTTAAACATTGCACACCCACACTAATGCGGTTTACACCCGCTTTAAGGTATTCATAAAACTTTTCCCTTGTGAAACTGCTTGGGTTTACCTCAATGGTAAATTCAACTTTATCGGTAAACTGAAAACTTGAAAAAATTTTAAAACTCAGTTCACTTATAAAGCCATCATAAACAAAACTTGGTGTACCGCCACCAATATAAATTGTGTCAAAAATACGGTCACAAAAATTGTCCTTCAACTGGTCAATTTCCTCATAAAGACCTTTCAAATACATGATTTGTGCTTGATTATCCATTGGATAGGATGTGAAATCGCAATAGTCGCACTTTTTTGCACAAAACGGAATGTGCACGTACAATCCCATAGGTTTTTGTTCTGCCATAAAGTCCCCTTATTTTTTGTGTCAACATGTTTAGTTATTTGATATATAATCGTCCATTTTTTGGTTCCAGTTATTTGAATTTGTCCTTTCGCCTAAATCTAGCCCCCTAAAAAATGGAATAAATTTTGAATTGCCATTAACATCAAAATTAATTTTAAATATATTATCCTTTAAGTAATTGGCTGTTAACTTGTGACAAGTTGGGTCAACTAACACCCACTGTCTTTTTGCTTTGCCTGAATCATCCAAAACTTTCACGCAACATTCACAAAAAGCATGCCCTTTGTGCATTTTGAGGCTTTTGCCATATTTTGCTTGAAGGTAATAATCTTCCCCTATTGTGGAAACGAATGTGGTTGGCAAGTTTAATTGGCGCGCAAATGTGCAAAACAACAAGGCATAATCGGTGCAACCAGTTGCCAAACCACTTTCCCAAATCTCTTGCGCAGTGCGGTTAAATTTGTTTTTAGCATTAAACTTTTTGCTGGTGCTTGTTTTGATATACTTGTGAATGTAATTTACCAAACTATCAACAACTGTGTATCTTTCGCCAAACTTTATGTGTGCTTTCATGTCTTTAATAACTTTCGCATGTAACACATCATTATCAATAAATGGTTCGGTCAAGCAACCAGTTGTAAGGTAAACTAAAGCATCGGTTGTGGTGTTTAATTTTTTGATGCTGTCTTTTTTCATATTATCCTTTTACTATTAACATTTTTATGTTTATAAATTTTAGTCGTCTAATTTCAAAATGGAAACAAATGCTTCACTTGGCAACTCCACGCTACCCAAACGGCGCATACGCTTTTTACCTTCCTTTTGTTTTTCAATCAATTTGCGTTTACGTGTTACATCGCCACCATAACATTTTGCAAGCACATCTTTGCGCATTGCGGAAATGGTTTCACGTGCAATAACTTTGCCACCAATTACAGCTTGAATTGGAATTTCAAACAAATGGCGTGGAATGACACCTTTCAAACGTTCACAAAGTGCGCGCCCACGTGCATACGCCTTATCCTTATGCACAATAAGTGATAATGCGTCGCATATGTCGCCATTCAATAATACATCAAGTTTAACCAACTCGCCTTGTTGGTAGCCATTAAGTTCGTAATCCATGCTGGCATATCCCTTGCTGATTGATTTAATTTTGTCGAAGAAATCATAGACAATTTCATTTAGTGGCATTGTGTAAATAAGTTTTGTGCGGTTTGCGTCAATGTATTGCATGTCGTGGAAAACACCGCGCCTATCCGAACACAAATCCATAATACCGCCCAAATAATCTTTTGGTGTGATTATTTCCATTTTAACAATAGGCTCTTCCATTTTAGTTATTGTTTGCATAGGTGGCATTTCACTTGGGTTTGTCACATCATATTCTTTGCCTTTGTTATCGTAAACCTTATATTCAACACTTGGTGCGGTTGTAATTATGTCTAACCCAAACTCACGCTCTAACCTTTCGGTTATAATTTCCATGTGCAAAAGCCCTAAGAACCCACAGCGGTAACCATGCCCTAATGCTAAAGATGTTTCTTTTGTAAAATGTAGGCTGGCATCATTTAGTTGCAGTTTTTCAAGTGCATCGGTAAGTTCAAAATATTTATCGCCATCAAGTGGGAAAATGCCACAGAAAACGACACTTGTCGCCTGTTTGTAACCTTCAAGTGGTTTTAAAATAGGGTTGTTTTTAAGTGTGATTGTATCGCCAACTTTTGTGTCGCTGACATTTTTTATGCTTGCGGAAATGTAGCCAACATCGCCTGCTTGCAATTTTTCACATGCAACAGTTTGCGGTTTAAACACACCCACTTCGGTAACAACAAACGACTTGCCTGTTTGCATGAACAAGATTTCATCGCCAGGTTTAACGCTACCATCGAAAATGCGCACCATACTTACAGCGCCTTTGTAACTATCGTAATAACTATCGAAAACAAGGGCTTTAAGTTTAGTTTCACTGTTGCCCTTTGGGGCTGGAACATGTTTTACAATTGCTTCCAACACGCTGTCGATGTTAAGCCCGGTTTTTGCGCTTATTTCACACGCTTCATCGCAAGGAATGCCGATAATATCTTCAATTTCCTTTTTGGTGCCTTCAACATCTGCACTTGGAAGGTCAACTTTGTTAATAACTGGTATAATTTCAAGGTTTGCGTCCATTGCAAGGTAGACATTTGCAAGTGTTTGTGCTTGAACACCTTGGCTTGCATCAACAACAAGCAACGCGCCTTCGCAGGCGGCAAGTGAACGGCTCACTTCGTATGAAAAATCTACGTGACCTGGGGTGTCAATCAAATTAAGTGTATATTCTTCACCATTATGCGTGTATTTCATTGTTGCAGGTGTAAGTTTAATTGTTATGCCACGCTCACGCTCAATGTCCATACTGTCAAGCAGTTGGTCTTCCATATCACGCGTTGCAACTGTGCCCGTTTTTTCCATTAATCTGTCCGCTAATGTGCTTTTACCATGGTCAATATGCGCCACAATGCAAAAGTTGCGGATTTTAGCCATTCTATCCATAAAGTCATACTAACAAACTATATTTTTTTTGTCAAATGACTGCACGATTGTTTGTAATTTGTTAAGATTTTGTCCTAAATAAACGCAAAATTTTAAAGGTTGGCTCAGTCAAATTTTGACATTGTTCGACATATATTTCAATAGGAGTTTATATGGTTTTTGAAACGATTGGTCAGTTTTTGTCTAAATTAATGTTTTTCCACGGCTTTGTAAATAGTGCTAATGAAAATAACTTCCCACACCCTTTAACACGTGAAGAAGAAGAAAAATATATTGAACTTATGCACGCGGGCGACAAACAAGCACGCGAATTGCTAATAAAACATAACTTACGCCTTATTGTGCACATTGCAAAAAAGTACATGCAATCTGCCGAAAGCGAAGAACTGCTTTCAGTTGGTTCAATCGGTTTAATTAAGGCTATTGACAGTTACAAGCCCAATAAAGGTTCAACCATTTCCACATATGCCAGCCGTTGCATTGAAAACGAAATTTTAATGCTTTTGCGCGCAAACAAGAAGCACAAAGTATGTGTTAGCGTCGATGAAATTATTGCAGAAGGAAAAGATGGCTCTAACCTAACCCTTAGGGACATAATTCCGCAAAATGAAGAGCAAGACACCGACAAATTGGTGGAAAAACGCGTTTTTGTGCAACAAGTGGTTAAATGTTTAAAGGAAAAATTATCTAAGCGCGATTACCGCATTTTTATGCTGAGATACGGGCTTTTTGACGGCATCGAACGTAGCCAACAAGAAGTTGCAGACATTATGGGCATAAGCCGAAGTTACATATCCCGCATCGAAACAAAAGCATTAGATATAATTAAAAAAGATTTCCAAGCAAATGAATAAAAACTTTAAATAAGGTTTTAAATTTATTACTGAGGAAATCCATTTTTTTGATTTTTAAAAGTTAAAATTGTTAAAAAAATGGAGAGTTCATTCACTCTCCACCATCCAAAAGGATGAAAGCATTTAGGTGGCAGTTTGGTCTATAAGCCGAGTTCTGTGTTAGACGGTCATCTATCTAGTGTAACAATTGCTTGTCACATCAAGCGGTGTATCTATCCTGGCGAGCAACCGTAACGGATATTCTACCTTGCTTCGGGTGGGGTTTGCATGGACCAAGTTTGTCGCCAAACCTGCGGTGAGCTCTTGCCTCGCCTTTTCATCCTTACTTTACCGTTTAGGGGTACAGCGGTAATTTTCTGTTGCACTTTCCTTCAAGTTGCCTTGACTTGCCGTTAGCAAGCACCCTGCTCTGTGAAGCTCGGACTTTCCTCAAATTGGTAACCCAACTTGCGACCATCTGACCAAGCTGACACCCCCATTATACCGCATTCTGCCAGTTTGTCAATACCATATTTTAAATTTTTTGTGAATTTATTGTAAGTTTTTACCACATTTGACCGACAAACTGGCTTTCAGGCACCCACCGCAACTTGTTTGTAGCTAATTAAAAACAAAAAGGCAACCATTTGCAGACTGCCTCTTTAACTTATGATTATAATGTTTACAACAAACTGAATTTACAAAAACATATGCAATGTAAATATGCCTATTTGTTTTCACTTTTTTCGTTAACTTTGCCGTTAACTTTTTCCAAAAACTCTGCTAAATGTTCTTCTTTAAGTTCGCTATAATTATTTGTATATTCTTTTACAATTTGTTCTTGATCCAAGAATTCCCACCCCGAAAAATTTGGTGCAATGTGTTTTAATTTTAAAATATCTTTATCATTCTCTATTGCACTGCAATCTAAATATAAAATTCCATTTTGTGTGGAACATTCTACATTCTCATTTAAAGTAAAATAAACGTTTTTTAGTGTTTGTGATATTCCCAATGGATAGCCTGCAGTTTCTGTAAGACCATAAAACTTATAGATATTTTTATCTTTTACGCAGGTAGCACAAAGGACATTTTTCCCATCTAGTTCTTTTTCAAATTTTACAATAAAATCGAACCTGAAAGATGATTCACCTGGAAAGCGTTGTACAAAAAAGTCGTTTATTTTCTTATGACTTTGAATATCAATTTTTCCAAAATTCGTGACTTCTGGAGTTTTGTATAGCGACAATATGTCATTCATATAAAAATTTTGCCATACTTGTGCTTTTCTCAATGCAAAATATTCTTTCATTTCTTGGTCTGTCAATGTATATTTAAGCAAATACTGGTCGTAACAATTATTTTCGAAGTCTGTAATATAAGTCATTATATACAACTTGTTTAAATCAGTTTCCCAGACATAAGCGTTGGTATGACACTCAATTTCGCCTGAACGAATTTTGTTTGCATCTATGCCTACGCTGTCCCAAAACTTGGTTGGGTGTGAGTAATAATCGGTGTAGTCTTGCTTTGCAACGTTTTCTTGTATCTTTTGTGTTAAATTAACATAGTAGTCGTTATTGAACATCGCTTGTATGATTGGTGAAAATTTGCTGTAATCTACATCAATGATTGGTGGTTCATCAACTGAAGAACTGTCATCGTATGAACTATCTAAGTTTGAACTGTCTTCATATTTTGAACTACTATTTTTAGCTGGGTCGTCAACCGCTGTGCTACTGTCACATGCTGTAACAGTTACACCAATGACACCTGCAAGCACCAAACCTGCCAACCTTTTCCATGCCTTTGGGCTGTGCTCTTTATTCATAATTCGCCCTAAAACGCGGTTTAATAATGTTCCTTTGCTTTCTTTTTCGTCCATATTTAACTCCTCACTGGTTTATCTTTGAAATAAGAAAAACTCTAATTAATGTTAAGTTTTTATTGTATTTACAATATATCACAAAACCCGAATTTAGTCAAGTGCCATATATTTAGCATTATTTAAGAATTGTGGAATATTCTCCGCATTTCGTGTTTACTTGATTATTCTGAGTGCAACTAAAATATCCGCCACCATAACAATAGTAATAATTATTTGTATATGTAAAAACAGAACTGTCAAAATAAAAGTATCTAGGGTTGGAGCTGTTATCTCTATACCATGTTAAACCATAAAAATTAAATCCACCGCCAAAAATTTCATTAAATGAATAAATGTAATTCATATGTTGATAACACCTATTTTGGGGTGAAAGTTCGTAATAATGTTGATCATTATTTTGTAAATCCAACCTAGAGATACATGATTCTATTTTTACCCCACCAGATTCAATTCCGTCCCTGTAACCACCAACAATTCCACCTATTGCCACCATTGTTGCCGTGCAAAACTGCGCTAACTCAGCAGCGACATCTTTATAGTATAGAACACCATCATACCAAATTTGGCCATCATACAAACTTTTAGAAGTTTTTGTACAAGTTCCAGCAATACCGCCTACGAGG
Organism: uncultured Clostridia bacterium; assembly: GCA_934772045.1. Classification (GTDB taxonomy): domain Bacteria; phylum Bacillota; class Clostridia; order Christensenellales; family UBA1242; genus Onthoplasma. The sequence continues at coordinate 64,685 of CAKVMH010000002.1, read as the reverse complement.
ACATTTCCAACACCATCAAGTGCTGATACCTGTACAAAGGCTTTAGATTCACAATTATTAATCTCTTTTGCTTGTCCAACAACACCACCAGCCAATATAGAACTGCTACACCAACCCGTGTTATTAGGGCCAGGCGTGTATATATAACAAAATAACTGACCTGCAATCGCACAGTTTTCAATTTTATTGCAATAGCCTGCTAGCAAGCCTGCATAAACCACAGCGGAAGTTGGTGGGCAACCTTGATTTTGTACACGAACATAATTGCCATTTGATACTGGACCATGTATGAAATTATAAGTATTTTGGCTCCATGGATTATTGCCTTCTGTTGCAATACTTGCTTTAGCGTTTGTCACTTTCAAGTTTTTTATTGTGCCTGTTGCATAACCAAATAAACCTGTGTAATAGTAATTTGTGGCTCCTATAGTTTCAGAGTCAAGGAAATTCCCATTAGTTAGGATGTTTGGCGTCATGCTATAACCTGAAATAGTGTGCCCTTGTCCGTCAAACGTCCCTGCAAATGGTTTGCTTTTTGTACCGATTGGCATACTCATATATTTTTCTTCGTCGCCGATATCATCGTCTAACAACACTGTTATTCCTGAAAAATTTTCCCCTTTGTTAACACGGTTACCAAAATCACCTAAGTCATAAATGTCTGAAATATATACCTTCAAACTTCCACCGCCTAAACCTTCCCCATTGTCGAAACTTATATCAGGTCCGACTGCAGTGAATGAATGTGTTTGACCTTCAAATTTGTATTCAAATATAACATTTTTAGAGGTAACCCTCACCAGCCTACCAAATTCGCCTTGTTTGCCGGTTGAAGTTACTTTTATTTTTGGTTTGAGTTTATTGATAGTTTTATCTTCTAGTGTTATGTCATCAATCACTTCAAGTTTTACAATTGAATTGTTGCCGTATATGTACTGCGCGCTAGTTTTCTTTTTGTTTGGTGCTTTATTTAATGCTATTGCAAGGCCTAAAATTAGCACTGAAAAAGCAACACAACACATGGTTAGTGTCAGTGTCAAAACAAACCTTTTGCTTTGGAATAAATTCATTTTCATAAAAATATTTTATCACAAACGTTTACAAATATCAAAATGAAATTAATTAAATTTTATACTTTTTATTCTTACATCAATTTGAATCAATGTTAAAACCGCACTATGCACCTTGAGTGTAACTAGATTTTAAAGAAATGTTTTGCGGTGTTGTCTGAAATCTTTTCCAATTTTTGGGCGGAAACACCTCGCAAATTCGCCACAAAATTAAGTATATCTTTAACATGTGCGGGTTCATTACGTTGTCCGCGGAAAGGTGTTGGCGCCATGTATGGGCTGTCAGTTTCAAACATAATTGCGTCGTCTGGCAGGTTGCTGGCTACTTCTTGAATGTTTTTTGCGTTTTTGAATGTAACATTGCCAGTGAAGGACAATTTCCCGCCAAGTTTTATAAGTTCACGAGCGTACTCCAAACTGCCACTATAACAATGAAACTCGAAGCCAAACTTTGGCATATTTGCGCGCAAAATCTGCAAACAATCGCCATATGCGTCACGGCAATGAATGACAACTGGCAAATGATACTTGTTTGCCAACTCAATTTGAGCAATAAACACTTGTTTTTGCTTTTCCCTATCTTTAACAACTAAATTGCCGTTTTCGTCGGTAAACTCGTGATAATCTAAGCCGATTTCGCCAACCGCCACCAATTTTTTATCATTCGCTTGCAAAAATGTTTCAAGCCTATTTATATCAAAACTTTCACACTCGTCCGGGTGAATACCGACAGTGTAATAAACACAATCATAGCTTTTAGCAATTTGTTTAGCCAAAGCACAAGCAGAGAAATCGCTGGATGCGCAAATAACTTTGCTTACGCCTGCCGACAGGAAGTTATCAACAATTTTATCAACTTCGCCAGCATATTTTTGGTCGTTTAAATGACAATGCACATCAATCATATATCCTCCTTAAAACTTAAAGGTTTATTTTAACGCAAAATTTTTTTATTATCAACTAAATTAGCATGTGTTTTATGTTACCTTATGCCCCAACAAAAAACTGCCCAGTTAACTGAACCTTACGCTCAGTTAAAAACGGCAGTAATAATTTTAAATGAATTTTATAATTTAAAGTGGTTTATAAAGGATTTAAATTAAAATCCACTAACATTAATCATTTTTATTTTCTTGTTCGGTTAAATTTGTTTTAGCAGTTTCGGCAGTTTCAGCATCATTATTTGAACCTGTTTCAACTGTGCTTACTTTGGAAGGTTCATCACACTGCTTCTTGCCCATTTTTTTTAGCATTGCAAGCAGTTCAGTCTTATTTTCCTTACCTGTAAACAAACGCTTGATGTTTGCGCGGTGAGCGTAAAGCACCAAACACAAAATGCCAGTGATTAAAATGTAATTGACCCAATTTGCAGGGTTATTCAAACAAATTTCAATAACTGAAAGCACTAAAATTTCAAGCAAGGTGCAAATTGATGCATATTTAATGAACAGCATGCTGACAATCATCACAACAAAGCAAATGAGCGTCACCCACCAATTTGCAACGAAGAAAACACCGATTGATGTTGCAATGCCTTTGCCCCCTTTAAATTTGAACAAAACTGGAAAAATGTGCCCCAAAACGCAAGCAAAACCGCCCACATATAGCGCAATTTCTGCATTTAAACCACAATATTTAAAAATTAAATAGCCAGCAAGTGCGCAAACTAACCCTTTAACCATATCTAATACAAAGGTCAAAACACCAGACCAAAAGCCGAACGAACGCCAAACATTAAGCGTGCCTGGGTTGCCACTGCCGTGTTTTGTGATGTCGTCATGCTTAGACTTTGCCACGGCACGCGCCCAAGTGATATTGCCAACAAAATAACAAACAATTGCCAAAATTGAATAATACAAGTATTTCATACTTTAATATATTACCATTCTAACCAATTTAAAGCAAATAAATTAAATGTTAAAACCGAATTTTAATTTTAAATTTGATTTTAAATTGCAATTTTGTCGAATTAATTTGGGTTAAAGTTTGTAAGTACGCCCACTGACGCCACCTTATTTTCGCTGTTGAAGTCCAGCCAAGTGGTTAGGTAGCCTACGTTGTTTGCGGTGTAATCCACATACACTTTTTGAATGAGCAAAAGTTGATAGCCGTTATTGTAACTTGTGTAAATTGGATAAGTTACATTTACGGGACCAAGGTAAATATCTCGCTCGTTTGACAAATCGTTTTGGCTGGCGTCTAAATAAAATGTTTGCCCTTCATAGTCAATTTTAATTAAATCACCTTGCCAACTAAGTTTGGCGTGAGTTTGATATTTTAAACTGTCGAATATGGTTTCTTGCTTGCCGTTTTCAAGTGAAATAATTTGGCTGTAAATATATCCACCACTGCCAGCACTGTCAACAGTGTAAAAAATTTGTTGCAAGCCATTAGACAAAAAGTTAAATAGGTTGACTTGTGGATTGTAACCAGCGTCGGCTGACGGCGAGATTGTTATTGTGTCTTTGCCTGTTGTTACTGTAATTTTAATGTTTTCAGTAAACTCGTTTTGTTTTGCATCGACGCACACTTCGCTTGTTAAATCGGTGTTTATAACATTACCTTTAACGCATTGATTAACTGGGCTTAAAAGCATTGCCCCAGCGCATATTATATTTAATAGTTTCATGTGCTTAGTTTACCAAAAACAGATGAATTTATTCGTTTAAATTGATAAAAATGCATTGTTAAACAAATTAAGTTAACTTACTTAGTTTTTACTTGTAAATCTAATTTGTTGTTAGAACAAAAAACTATGCGCGTTGCATAGTTTTATAGAAGGCAAATTCAAAATGTTGTAAATTTAATTTAGTTTTATATAATCTTGACCACTATTTAATTTTCATTTTTATTTTTAAACACAACTTTTAATGGTGTGCCGTTAAAATCGAAAGCACGGCGAAGGTTGTTTTCAATGTAACGAATGTAGGAGTTTTCAACCAAATCTGCATTGTTGCAATAAATTTCAAACGTAGGTGGGCAAGTTGAAGTTTGTTTACCGAAAATAATTTTTAGGCGCTTACCATGTTTACTTGGTGGTTCAACCGAACTTATTGCATTTGTAAGCACATTGTTGAAAAGTGCCATAGGAATTTCACGCTTTGCGTTTGCCAAAACATAATCAACCTTTTCCATAATCTGCCCTATGCGTTGCCCTGTTGCGCAAGAAACATAAAGTGTTACATAATATTTCATAAACGCCAAATCGTTTTCAAATTGCTTTTCAAAAGCCTTGCGTTGCTCCGCGCTGTTGGAAATTAAATCCCACTTATTAACAACAATCACGCTAGGTTTGCCCTGCTCGTGCACAAGGCCCAAAATGCGAACATCTTGCTCAGTTATGCCTTCACTTGCGTCAAGGACAACAACCACCACATCGGCACGTTCAATTGCATTAAGGCTACGAATTACACTGTAACGCTCAATGCTATCTGGCTCAATTTTTGATTTACGCCTAAGCCCTGCTGTGTCAATTAAACAATAATCTTTATTATTCCACCTAAAAGGGCTGTCAATTGCGTCACGCGTGGTGCCTGCAACCGAACTTACAACCACCCTATCTTCACCAAGCAAACGGTTTGTAATGCTCGATTTCCCAGCGTTTGGCTTGCCAACTAAGGCAATTTTAACTGTGTTGTCGTCTTCCGCATGCTCGGTGCGTTTTAAATACTTCACAACTTCGTCAAGCAAATCACCAACACCTTTGCCCTGTTCAGCTGAAATTGCAATTGGGTCGCCAAGCCCGAGTTCATAAAATTCATAAGTTTTTTCAACTTCATAATTATCCAACTTATTAACTGCCAAAACTTTTGGTGCTTTTGCCCTGCGTAAATGGTTGGCAACTTCAATGTCGTCATGCGTCAAGCCTTGTTTACCATCAACAAACAGGATAATAACATCAGCAAGGTCAATTGCAAGGTTGGCTTGCTCAATAATACGTTTATTAATTTCGTCTTCCTTGTTAAAATCTAACCCACCAGTGTCAACCACTTGAAATTGATAACCGCACCATTCAGCGTTGGCAAAAATCCTATCCCTAGTAACGCCTGGGATATCTTCAACAATACTAATTTTGCTTCCTGCAATTTTGTTAAAAAATGTGGATTTACCAACATTTGGCTTGCCTACAATGGCTACAAGTGGTTTTTTCATATTTTTAATTGTATCACAAATCTATTCTTTTTACAATCTTTTTTTGCAAATTAGTATGTCATTATTTTTATTTTTCTTAATGCAACTTAACAAAATTAGTTATCTTTTGAACATTTGTAGATTTAATATCTGTTTATGTAAAGTCATAAGTTCTAAGTTTTACATTTGCCACAATCAAGGCATTTTCCTTTCCTTAATTTTTTAGTTAAAACGCAAACAGCGGTTAGAATTAACGCCATAATAATCAACGCCAAAATTGTGAATAGCAGTCCACGCGTCATGGTTTGATAAACGATGAATGCCAAAACATATCCAATTGTAAACTGGCTAACGAGCGCAAACCACATATAGAACTTGCCAGTTTCCTTTCTTAAAACTGCCAAATTGCTGACGCACGGGCAATATAAAAGCGAAAAAACTAAAAATGACATTGCACTTGCTGGCGTAAAAGTTATTACGCTTGTTGCACAAACTAAACTTAACATCAAATCTTGACGTGTCAAAGCATTGTTGCAAATGGACATGGTGCTTACCATAAGTTCTTTTGCCAAAAGTCCAACAAAAAGCGCAGTTACAATTCCAGCAGAATTTAAACCTATTGGCGCAAACACAAAACTAAGTTTGTCTGCCACAAGATATGCCATGCTGGTTGTTATGTCTTGCGTGTAGTGGAAATTAAACTCAGTGTGCGTAACAATCCAAACAATAATGCCGACGCTAAGCACAACAGAAAACAGTCTTTTAAACATATCCAAAGCACTTGTTAAAATGCTTTCAAAACAATGCTTTATGTCGATGTGCTTTAAAGGTGGAAATTCGAGCAAAAGTTCGCCTTGCTTTGTTGGCAAAATTGTTTTGTTTAAAATGCCTGCCATGATAATTGCAACAGCAAAACCCAACAAGTATAAACCCAAAATTATCCAAAACGATTGCACTTTAAAAATTGCGCTGGCAACAATTGCATAAACTGGCAAACGCGCCATGCAACTTATGTAAGGGTTAATTATGGCAGATTTTATTTTTAAATTTTTGCCCTTCATGTTGCGTGCTGAAAGTGTCGCAAGCGTGTTGCACCCCAACCCCATAAGCATTAAATATATTACTTTTCCATTAAGCCCAAGCCCGGACAAAAAGTCGTCCACCACATAGCACAACCTTGCAATTAAACCGCTGTCTTCCAAAATTGTTAATGCCAAATACATCAAACAAATTTGTGGCAAAAAACTCAATATTGTTGTGAATGAACTGAACACGCCAGAATTAAAAAATTCAATCAGCCAAATGTTGTCCGTTATGGTTGTTAGAAGATTAATAAATGGGTCTAAAATACAAACAGTTAAAACATTGATAAATAGGTCACTTAAAATTGGACCCACTGCAAAGAAAATTACGTAAAAAATTAAAAAAAATGCAAAAATAAATGCAAAAAACATGAAAAATGGGTTTAAAATCAACTTATCTAATTTATTTTCACCATATGCTAATGGATAATTAATTTTCTGGCATTTATTTAAAACATCATCAATATACTTATATCTTAATTCAATTATTTGTGGATAAAATGCTTTGATATAATCAATTTCTGTTTGTTTTAAACCATCATATATGCCATTTAATGCAAAAATTATTTGTTTTTCAGTTAAATTTAATTTGTTTTTTATGTTTTCTACAATATTTTTTAAATAATTTTCAAAAAATATGTTATTTTTATTCATTTTTTTGTCGTTTTTATTTATTTTTATTAAATTTTTTGAAAATTTTTGTTTTTTTGCATTTATTATTTCAATGTCACAATTTAAAATTTCGCTTAATAATTTTACATCTAAACTATTATTTCTTTTTGTAAATTGTTGATAATTATTGATTAAAATTTTGCAATCAAGCCCCAGTTCTTTCATTTGCAAAAACAAGTACAAATTCCGCCTTAAAGCGTTTGCGTCGGTGATGAGTAACCTAGTTCCTTCGGTTTGTAAAATCATATTTTTACTAACTTCTTCTTCGTTGGAAAAACTTAAAAATGAATACATACCCGGAAGGTCGTAAACACAATATTTTTCATTTTCAAAATTTATTTCTCGCTTTGCAACGCTAACCGTCACGCCATGGAAATTGCCTGTATGTTCATGTGCTTTTGTAAGTGAATTAAACAATGTCGACTTGCCCACATTTGGGTTACCAATTAACAAAATGTTATACATAAGTCACTTCTATCCCTTTTGCCAAATTATCCTTTAATGTGAAACATGATGAAGCAAAAATGATAAGCAAAGTTTTTTTCAAACTGCTTTTATGCTTCACCTTAATTTTTGTGCCTGGTGTTATGCCTAATTCCATAAGCCTTATTTTTGTTTCGGTGTCGGTTAGCGACAAACTTTTAACAACGCAAACTGTGTTTAATTTTGCTTGGGACAAGTTCATAAAATATAATATTAAAACAAACAAAAAAAATAACCATAATTCAATAACTATGGCTATTTAATTATCTTGTTATCATTTCAATTGTGGTTTTAACTTTAATTTCCTTTTTTAGGAAACACAATTTTTCACCGTCCAAAACGAAAGGTTGATTTGAAGGGTTTTCAATAACCACATTTTTAACATCGCGAACAATTACATTTTTACTTTTCTTTATGGCGTCAATACCATGCAAGAACATCCTAGTAAAGATAAAGAAACTGCCCAAACTTTTTGTCTTTTTGATTGCAACAAACTTGAATTTTCCGTTTGAAACATCTTCATTTTTATTGATGTTAAACCCGCCAGCATAACGGCTGTTAATAAGCATTGCATAAACATATTTGTCGGTCAACCTTGTGTTGCCGTCAAGTGTAAATGTAAATGGCAAACCTCTAAGTTTAAACAAACTGCCAACGCCAGCAAGCATATATGCAAAACGCCCCACGCGTTTTTTTATGCCCTGTTTTGCTTCAAATGCAACACTAGTTAAGTAACCGGTTGCCAAGGCGTAAGATATGTAATTTGTGCCGTCTGTCATTAAATCGTACTTTGTTGTGTTGAGGCGCAAAACACAATCTAAAGCTTTATCCAAATTAAGTGGAACACCAAGTGTCCTTGCAACATCATTGCATGTGCCAAACGGCAAAACGCCAACCAAACAACTTGCGTTTGATTTTGCAACACCATTTATAACTTGGTGCAATGTCCCGTCACCGCCAAGCGACACCACAATGTCGTATTTAGGTGCATTTTTAAAAGCAACTTCTTCCGCGTCGGTTGCAGATTTACCTGCAATTGTGTCCACAACTGTGTAGCGCAAAAACAAACGCTCACGGATATGTGGCAAAAATTCACCAACCTTGCCTTTCATAGCGTTTGGATTGTAGATAATTAACACAGAAGAACGCTGTTTCACTTTAAAGTTTTTTCCTTCTTAAAATTTCATTTGCTTTTAATTCTATATCGGTTTTTATGTAAACTTGTTGTTTAGGAATTTTACACTCGTCAAGCAGGTTGCCTTCCAAATCAACAATTTCATTAACTTTGATTATAGCATTGTTTTTGTGTTTAGACAACAATTCAAGACAAGAATTTGCACTAAACCTATTACGCATTTCAACTTTTGTTTTGTTGTCTTTGGTGTCTTCTTTCACAACTGCAACAAAATCGTATTCTGCTTCTGGCAGGCTTGTGTTTAAAGTTTGCTTTGGATTGCCAAAGTAAAAACCTTCACTATAATCACGGTGGCTTGATTTATAAACTTCATTGCGAATTTCTTTTGGAAGGTTGTAATCTTTGTGCGTTTCTAAATAATCAAGTGCCATGCGATAGGCATTCACAATGTTGGCAACATAATATTCAGTTTTCATTCTGCCTTCAATTTTAATTGAACTTATGCCTGCGTCTTTTAATTTGTCCAAATAATCAATCATGCACATATCTTTGCTGTTTAATATATAAGTGCCGTGCGTGTCTTCTTCAATTGGATACTCTTGTTCCTTGCTAACTTCGCGGATAACATAACCCCAACGGCAAGCCTGCACACATGACCCACGGTTTGCGTCACGCCCTGTGAAAAAGTTGCTAAGTAAACATCTTCCCGAATAACTTATGCACATTGCACCATGGCAAAATGCTTCAAGTTCAATTTCTTGCGGAATTTTACTGCGAAAGGTTTTAATTTCTTCTAATGTCATTTCGCGCGCCAAAATTAAGCGTTTTACACCCATTTGAACATATACCATGGCACTTTCGCTGTTGGTTATGTTTGCTTGTGTGCTGACATGAACTGCCAAATTAGGTGCAATGCGCCTTACTATACTTATTACGCCAAGGTCGGCACAAATGACTGCGTCAACGCCAATTTCGTTTAAATATTTGATGTAGTCTGGCAAGTCCTGTAAATCACTTTCATGCGGAATAATGTTAACAGTAACATACACCTTAACGTCATGTTTGTGCGCGTATTCAACTGCCCATTTAAGGTTATCTAAATCAAAATTGCCAGCAAAAGTACGCAAACCAAAACGCGTAGATGCCAAATAAACAGCGTCTGCGCCAAACTCTATTGCCATTATTAACTTTTCTTTATCCCCAGCGGGTGCAAGTAATTCCATTGTTTTCCCTTTTATATGTTTTTCATTTTTATTGTAACTCATTTTTTAAGTTTTTGTTAGCTTTTTTTGCGAAATTTTTTGGCTTTGGAAATTCACCAAAACTTTCACCTTTCAACCTTGTAACGCCAACACCGTCACCTATATCATAAATGATTGTGTCGTAAATAGGGTTAGTGGTGATTTCAGCAATGTAGCGGTGTAATGATTTAATCATCGCCCTGCACCCAGTTGTGACATGCACTTTACCAAGCACCATGCCATGAAAATACAGGTTGTCAGCCATAATTATGCCACCGATTTTTAAACATTTGGTTAAATATGGTAAATAATTTATGTATTGATTTTTGGCACCATCTAGGTATATTAAATCGTACTTTTTGTCACAAGTTTTAATGTAGTCCATAGCGTCAGCAAGATGTGGTGTGATTTTATCTAATGTACCAGTCAAACGCATATTTTCCACTGCAATTTTATAACGGTTTTCATCATTTTCAACTGTGTCAATATGCTCACATTCCGTTTTTGTTGCTATAGCAATTGAACTGTAACCAATTGCTGTGCCTATTTCCAAAATCTGCTTAAAATTGTTTTGATTGATCGTTGAAAGCAAAAAGGATAATGTGTCGTCTAAACTTATCGGCACACTATTCTCTTTACCAAAATTTTTAATTTCATCTAATTGCATAGGTTATTTTGTTTTTCTTTATAATTGTTGCAATTTGTGAAACCTAAATGTTTTGTTAAAAACTTTAGATTTCATCTAATTGCATAAGGTTTTTGATTATTATTTTTAAAATATCACAATTTATGAAACTTGAACATTCTAAATAATTTTCAGTTTTCATTCAATTGCTTATGTTCAATTTTCCTCTCTTTGTCTTTCTGAGCGAGCAAAGCGAGTCGAAGAATCTTTCGAGCTATGCGAGATTTTAAACATTAAGTTTATTTTTGTAGAAAAGCAAAACAAGTTTTGCAAGATTCTTCACTGCGTTCAGAATGACAAGTTAATACTTAGTTGTTGCTTTCAATAATATGCTCAACCAAGTTAAGCATATATTCTCATCTCACCCTTAATTTTGTGCAAGCACAAATTAATTGTTCTTTCTGTTATATGCTCAACAAGGTTAAGCATATATTCTCATCTCACCCTTAATTTTGTGCAAGCACAAATTAATTGTTCTTCCTGTTATATGCTCAACAAAGTTAAGCATATATTCTCGTCTCACCCTTAATTTTGTGCAAGCACAAATTAATTGTTCGACTCGATTATTATAGGAAAATATGCCAAAAGTAGATTTAGGCATATTGTTGGTAATTATTTCAAGCTTCACCTAAGTAAACTTAGTTGTTGCTTTCAATAATTATCGGCACGATCAAAGGTTTGCGTTTTAATTTTTTGTTTAAATAATTGGTTAATGCACGGCGCAAAGATTGTTTAACTGTCATATAATCGCGTGCGCGGACTGAACTTTCGTCAATACTATTTTCGATAGCAGATTTTGCATCGTCAAGCCATGTCTGCGCTTCACCCATATATGTGAAACCACGAGAAACAATTTCTGGCCTACTGTTCAATTTACCTTGTTTTGCATTCACATTAAGAATGACAATACACATACCATCTTCACTCAATTGTTTGCGTTCTTTAAGCACGTTGCTTTCCAACTCGCCTATACCAGCGCCGTCAATAAGCCTACTACCAAATGGAACTGTGTCGGTTGCTTGGAAGAAGTTTTTGTTAACTTCAACTTTCATGCCTAACATAGGGAGCAAAATATTATGCCTATCCATACCAACAGCAATTGCAGTTTCGCGTTGAGCAAGCAAGTGTTTTTGTTCACCATGCACAGGAATGAAATATTTTGGTTTGATAAGGTTTAACATTATCTTCATTTCTTCCTTACAAGCGTGGCCAGAAGCGTGGACTTGTTCAAGTTCGTTGTAAATAACTTTTGCGCCCAACATGATAAGGCGGTTAATAACATTACTGATTGATTTTTCGTTACCTGGGATTGGGCTTGATGAGAAAATTACCGTGTCGTTTTCGCCAATCTCAATGCCTTTAAATTCACCAGACGCCATGCGTGGCAAAGCACTGTTTGGTTCGCCCTGGCTACCTGTTGAAAGGATTAAAATTTCACTGTCTTTGTAATTTTTAATCTTTTCCACTTCAATGATGTTTGCGCGGTTCAATTGCATTTCACCGATTTGTGTTGCAACATCTGTAACATTAACCATACTGCGCCCAACAAGCACAACTTTACGATTATGCTCTTCGGCTAAGTGTATAACTTCTTGCACACGGTCAACGTTTGAAGCAAAACCTGCCACTATTATACGGCGGTCTTTATTTTCATTGAAAAGTTTATCCAATGTTTGCCCAACAACGCGTTCACTTAAAGACATGCCTGGGCGTTCAGCGTTGGTGCTGTCGCTCATGTACAACAACACACCTTGTTTGCCAAGTTCTGCAAATGAATAGAAATCGAATGGTTCATCATAAATAGGTGTTAAATCGATTTTATAATCACCAGTGTGAACAACCATACCAACCGGGGTTTTAATTGCAAGTGCGTATGCCCCTGGAATAGCGTGGTTAACATGGATAAATTCAATTTCGAAACAACCGAGTGTGATTTTTTGCTTTGGCTTAACTGCGACGGTTTTATATTCAACCTTTTTATGCTCGTCCATTTTCTTTTTGATGAGCCCGCATGTCATTTTGCTGGCATAAATAGGTGCCTTAATTTCATTCACAACATATGGCACACTGCCGATATGGTCCTCGTGTCCGTGAGTGATGACAAAACCACGCACTTTATCTTTGTTTTCAACTAAATATGTGATGTCTGGCACAACAAGGTCAATACCCAGCATGTCCACAGTTGGGAACATAACACCGCAGTCGATTACAATAATGTCCTTACCATACTCCAAAACTGTCATGTTTTTACCAATTTCACCAATACCGCCAAGGAACATAACTTTCAAATTATTGCCCTTTTTGGTTTTTGTTTTTGGTGATTCTAAATTTGGGTCAGTGGCAGGTTCAACTTGTAAATCTGCCAATTCCATGTCCACATCAAACTTTTCATTTGCCTTTTTGCGGTTGAAATACTTTGCTTGCCTGTTGGCCTTGTTTGATGAGCCATCGTTCCTTTTGTCATTCTTATTTGCTTGTTGTGGTTTTTGTTTTAAATTTTCTTCAACCCTTTTTGTTTCCATTTGCCCTTTGCTTGCTTCGTTTTCGTGGGTTTTTGATTGAGTTTTAAAGTTTGTTTGTTTTGTTTTGTTTAAATTATTTTTCTTTGGTGCAAAGTTTTTGTCTGTTTTGATGCTTGCATCAAATTCTTCACTTGTCATTAAATTATCTAACATATATTCTCCTTTTATTTTATTTAATTTTACACATTATGTGTAACTTAGTGTTGATTTAAGAAAACAATTTCTCATGTAAATATATTTCATTGTAATTTGCAAGAAAACAACTTTAAAAGAGTGTTTTGTTGAAATTTACAATAATCGATTTTTCAATACAATGTAACTAAATTAAAACGAAATTTAAACGCCAAAAAGCAAAAATGCGCGTAAAAAACTTACATTTTATCGTTTGTACCCCTACAAATATTAAGTTACAAAAATATAAATCTTAAAATTAGTATACCACAAAAAAAAAGATTGTCAAGCAAAAATTTTACCTTTTGCCATTTCGACAAACTTTTTTAAAATTCATTTACCACTATCTATTACACAATTTATGTTATGCTTGCGCGTAAAAAATTAAAACTTAAACAATTTTTTAAACTCTGCCTTGCTCATAACATCTTTTGTGGTGGCGTCGCCATATGTTGTTAAGCTTACGCGTGGGGAAGCAAAAATTTCACGGAAAATTGTGTTACATTCATCTATGGTTAAATCTTTTATAATTCGGTCAATATATTTTTTCTTACGCACATTGCCATATAGTGCAAGCGTGTCTAAATTGTTTATATATCTTGTTGCGCGTGGTTCTTCAACTGCATCGCCATATTTCCATTCGCGTTTAAATTTATCTAGTTCCGCTTGTGTAAAACCATCTTTCAATTTACCTTTGATGTAGTCGGCAGTTGTTTTGATGATGTCATTTATATTGCCCTTTTCACATTCGGTGCTGAGTGTTGCAACCGCCTGCGTCAAATAGTAGCTAAAAGAAAACCCGCAACCATAAACCAAACTCTTTTCAAGGCGCATTTGTTTTTGTATGCCGTCTGTAAAATCGTTTATCATTGAACGAACTGCACCACATTTTGTCTTATAATCACGTTCCATATAATTGCGGTTAAATGCAAAATTTAAAAACAAGTAGGTTTTATTGATGTCTTTGTTTTCAATCTTATAAAAACTATCGTCTTTAATGTCAGAGTATATCATAGGAAGTGGCACAAAATCTGCCCTATGTGGAATGCTGTGTGCAAAACGCGTAAGCAATTTTTTAACCTTGCCAATGCTCATTGGGCTTGAAACATATGCTTGCAAATTGTTTGCAATAAAATACTTTTTAACATAATTTTTTACATCGTTGCTTCTTATGCTTGCAACTGACTTTTCATTGCCCAAAACATGGTTTTTAAGTGCCAAATTTTTAAGCAAGTTGTAATTGTTGTTTTCACCAGCCCAGCGGTTATATTTGTCTTTACTTTTTGCAATTTCTTGTTGAACAACTGGTATTTCAGCGCTAACATTTTTCGCACTAAATGTTGATTTTGTTATCATTTCCGTTACAGTGTCTAAATAGGAAGAAAACTCATTTGTAAAAACATTGCCAACAAAGCAAATTTCGGTGCCGTTTGTGAAAGCGTTTGTGTTGATAAAATCAAAATACTGTTTACTGATTTGCTTTTTGTCCTTTTCTTTTGTGCCTGTAAAAAACATGTGCTCAGTGAAATGAGCCAACCCTGGAATTGTATCTTCCCTTGCACCACATAAAAATTGCAGTTTAACCATTGTTGACTTAGTTAATCTGTTTTTGACATAATAAAATTTGCCACCAAAAGGCAAATCTAAACTTTTATATTTCGCCATAAACCACCTTAATATACTGTAATTATTCTATGTAAATTTTTTTAATTTAGCAAGCAAAAAAGACATGCAAGTGCACATCTTTTTTTCACTATAATTTTCTACTCTGTTCTTAATGCCAACACTGGGTCTTTCTTTGAAGCAATCTTGGCTGGGATTAGCCCTGCGACGAATGTTAAAAGTACGCTAATTGCAATTAAAATTAGGCTTGTAAGGGCTTTCAATTGCACTAAGCCCGCCACCCCAGTAAGTGCCTTTAACACAACTGAAAGGACAATGCTTAAAAGCCCTGATATTGCAATGCCAATCACACCGGCGAGCAAGCCTATGATAATTGTTTCCGCATTAAACACGCGTGAAACATCGCGTTTTGAAGCGCCAACGCTTCTAAGTACGCCAATTTCCTTAGTGCGCTCAATGACCGATGTGTAAGTGATAATTGCAATCATAATGCTACTTACCACAAGCGAAATGCCAGCAAACGCAACAAGGACATAACTTATGATGTTGACAATGTTGCCAAGCATGTTTGTAAGCATTTGTGAACTGTCGTTATAAACAATTTTAATTGTGTTATTGCTGTTCCAATCGTCGATTAAGGCGGTTAAATTGTCCTTTGCTTCAAACGATTTACAATAGAAATAAATACCAGTTGGCACACTGCTTGCGCCATACATTTGAAGATATAAATCTACCAATTCATCGTCGGTTAGGTTAATGTTAAGTTGCTCACTTGTAAGCATGTTTACCATTTCTTGCAAGGTGTTAAATTCGTAAATTGTGCCTTCTGTGAAATATTTAAGTTCGCTGATATTAACCTTATATGGCAATTTCAATGTGGCAGTTTTATCGGTTAAAGTTGTCGCTTTCAAATTGCTAACCACTGCCGATTGCTTGCAATTAGTGTGATATTCTTCCGCCAAAGCGCGTGAATACATTATCCCATTTGAAAATATGCTTCCGCTTGCGTCGTCCTTTAAAATTAAGGCGCCTGTTATTTTCAATTCTTTTGTGTTTGTGTCGTTATAAAGTTCCATTAGGGTTGCATTGTTTGCGACAATTGAACTCACATCGGTCAAACTTGCAAAATTTAATTTTGGGCTTCCGTCCGTGTTGTAATACGCATCATTAAACAATAATTTATAGGTCTTTTGGTTAATAATTGTGTCCAACTTGATGGTTTTACTTTCACTCGATGTTTCAATGCCCAGTGCTTGCAGTTCATGGTTGGCAACTGAGCGCGAATTTAAAACCAATGCCAATTCGTTTGCTTGTGTTGGATAATTGCCAATAACATCATACAACCCGCGAACATAGTTCTCATTTTCTAGCGCTTCAAAAAATGAAGAAGTTGTGGTGCCGTTAAGCACGCTTGTGGTTGGAATGTTGCTTATCGGGAATTTCATGGTTGCGCCAGACGCTGTGTAATCGGTCACAAAATACATGTTGCTTGCGTAACTTATTTTTAATTCGTTCAACAAGTCCTTATTTTGTGGCTCGTTATAATGATTTTTAACCTTTTCAACAAAAGCGTCGCTAATATAATTGTAACTGCCATAACTTGTAAGCATTTCTTTCATGTCATAAATGGAAAGCTCGTCATCGGCAACTTTTTCGCCCCTTTCCCCGCGTGAGTTTACGCCATTTTGGAGGCTATTTAAGTCAACTGCCACCGAAGTGACCGATATTGGATAACTTGCCAAGCTTTCACTTTGCATGCGGTTGATGTAGCCAGTCATTCCAGCGCTGGTTGCCAAAATGAGTGCAATGCCAATAATGCCTATGCTCCCCGCAAAAGCAACCATAAGCGTGCGCCCTTTTTTAGTGAGCATATTTTTAAAACTTAAACCTAATGCTGTGAAGAACGACATGGACTTTTTCTTTTCTGTTTTCTTAAAATTAATTTCTTCGGCCTGCTTTTGTTGTTTGTGTTTTTCAATCTCTTTTTCCGCTTCTGCGTGAGAGTATGGCGCACTATCTTCAACCAATTCGCCGTCTAAAAAACGAACTATGCGGGTGCTGTATTTCATTGCCAATTCAGGGTTGTGCGTAACCATAATAACCAAACGGTCCTTGCTAACTTCTTTCAAAAGTTCCATAATTTGCACACTTGTTTTGCTGTCCAATGCGCCTGTTGGTTCATCTGCCAAAATGATTTCTGGGTCGTTAACCAATGCACGCGCAATGGCAACCCTTTGCATTTGTCCGCCTGAAAGTTGGTTCGGCTTTGATTTTAACTTATCGCCTAACCCCACCTTATTCAACACTTCAATGGCACGCGCACGGCGTTCCTTTTTCTTAATACCACTCAGCGTCAATGCAAGTTCAACATTTTCAAGCACGGTTTGGTGTGGAATAAGGTTGTAACTTTGAAAAACAAACCCAACACGATGGTTGCGGTAATTATCCCAATCTTTGTCTTTAAACTGCTTTGTGGAAACGCCGTCTATTATAAGGTCACCTTCTGAATAACGGTCAAGCCCACCAATGATGTTTAAAAGCGTTGTTTTGCCACACCCGCTAGGTCCCAAAATTGAAGCAAACTCATTACGACGGAAAACTAAATCAATGCCTTTAAGTGCCATAACCGACTGGTCTTTTAATTTATATTCTTTCTTTATCCCTACAAGTTCTAACATATCTCTCCTTTTGTTTTATGATTGGTGTTAATTTTAACCTTAAATATTTACAAAATTTTTGCTTTTTAATGTGCAAAATAAGCAGAAAATTTTACACTATCAAACAATTAAACTTGTTCGCTATTTGCTAAGTTATTTTACAATCATTTTAAAATTAAATGCAACTAAATTGCAAAATGTTTTTATGCTTGTTTGTTTCACATACAAACATTTTTTAAAATAAACTTGATAAAGTTGACATTACAAAAAAGAAAATGTAAAATTAAGTAAATTGTTAGCTTAGGAACATCTCATACTTTTGATGTTTATTAAAAACACAATAAATTCTCTGCAAAGGCATCAATTTTGCTTAAATGGCAACAATTTGGTTTAGGGGGGATTATGGAACACAAGCAAGTGGAAAATTTAGTCAATCTTTACATCAAACTGGCGGAAAAGCAATTCGGCAAACTGCCCGAACAATGTTATGATGTGGAAATTGAACTGGTTAAGTCAAATTCTGTAAACGCAAAGGCGCATTATGCAAATTTTGCAAGTAACACACTTTTTATCAACCCTGAATTGGTTGAAGATGTTGAATGGGCTGTTTTCCATGAAATGGAACATATCCGCACGGCTGTCTACCCTTATGTTTCCGCTTATCAAACTGGCTTAGTTGTCAACTTTAAGCATGACAACAACAAGGAAATTTGCTCTGCCCTAAATGAGGGTTTAACCGAAATCTCGGTTGAGCGCTTGCTTAAAAGGAAAAATGAAAACCCAGCGAGCGTTGAACTTTGTAACCTTACAAGGCAATTTGGTGTTTTGCTTGGCCTTATGGACGACAACGCCTTGTTGAAGATTTATAAAACTGATGGTTATGACGAACTTAAATCTACTTTTGATTCTATCATGGACATCAAAAGTTTCAATGCTTTCGACGGCATGCAAACCGCGTTGGACAGCCTTAACAAATCCCTTGTGGCAGATTTAAAACTTGAAACTGCCAACACTTTGGGTGATGAGCCTAGCGCAACCGAATTTAGCAAACAAACCAAACGTTTAAAACGCTTTGTTCAAAACGAATATCTATTGCTTTTAAGCCTTCAAAAGGAAAAACACAAAATCTCAGACGCTGAATTTACTTCAAGGCTTAAAGCCATGCGCAAACTTGCTTCTCCAAAAGCGTCCGCTTAATTTAAAATTAAAAAAACATAGGTTTAAAGCCTATGTTTTTTGTTTATTTTATCTAATTTTTTGTTTACAATACTATTTTTTACACATATCCAGCACTTTTTTGATTGTGTTGGCAGTTCTTATTGTAATTTTATCTTTAATGTTAGTGCTGGCGGTTTTTATCCACCAATTTGATTTTCTATAATTTTTTAAATCAAAAGACCAAAAAATGTGGTTTTTATATTCTTTAATTTTATCTATATCTTTGCTAGGTTCGCCTACTGTTGTGTAAATTTCATCAAAGGTCGCAGGCGGTATTATAAAAATAAGGTTGTCGTAAACATTTTTGTCGCACGTACCCCACCATTCAGGTCTGTTTTTTAACACTTCTTCAATTTCATCTTGTGTTGTTATGTAAACTGGAATTTCAAGTTGAAAATTCTCTTTTATAACATCAAAAACCATTTGCCCCAAAATTTCTTTGCTTGTAACATCAGTTCCAAGGATAACATTACCACTATTGAGAACAGTCGCAACATTTTTAAACCCATTTCCTTCCAAAACCGATTTAAGCTGAGACATAGCTATCTTGTTTTTGCCACTTATGTTTATCCCACGAAGCAAAACTATATATTTCATTTTACACTCTCATTTCTAAACTACCTTGTTAAAACATATTGTTTTATTTTTCAATGAAATTTTGTTAACCTCATATCCAAAATCGTTCAACTCTTTCTTATAACGCAAAAACGAGTGGTCAATTTCAAATCCGTAAATGCGCTTCACATCTTCAAATGAAAGCACAATTTCACTTTTGCCACTGCTTAAAATATATTTCCACAATTTTTGATACTTACTAATTTCTTCCAAATAATAACTACGAGTAGTTTTTGCCTATTGTTGCTCAACAACTTCACAGCCAGCTTTAAGTTCGATTAAAAAATCTTTTAATTTGTCTTTGTCTTCCCAAGGGTCAAAAAGCACTTTAACATCTAATTTCGCACCCTTTTGATTAACGTTTATTCCAAAATAATCTTTTGTCAATTCCAAATAATTATCAATAGAATTTTCATCTTGCAATTTTTCTTGTTTCTTATTTATAAAATCATACATGCTGAAAAACACTGTTTCCCCAAAATGATAAGTATATGAAAAACAAGTGGTTGCAAATGTTATATCAAATTTAAAGTGGCATTTATGTTCGCCTTCTTCTGTTTGTAAATTAGAAACTGTGATTGTTCCATTCTTAAATTTTCCTACAATATCCATTCTAACTATCCTTTTATTTGAAATAGTATATCACAAAAATTTACTTAGCGCAATATTTATCGCAATATTTATCCTAGATTTTATGTCCGCATAAATTAATCTAACTATTGTTTTACTCGATTTCCTTTATCTTCGATTGTGTTTACATGTTAAAGATACACATTCTGCCCCAAACACATTAAACTTAAAATTTAAGTAACAACAAAGCACCCAATAATATCTTTAGAAAAAACAACCCGACTAATAAGCCGAGTTGCGACGATGGTGCGCCAAGAGGGGGTGAGTGCGTTAAGAAAAGTTGCCAGTGGCAAGTTTTTAGCAAACGAACGGGAGCAATCTATGATTGCGGTCCGGCTCCGACAGGAAGCGAACCTCGGTTCGAACCCCATATATTTGCGTTATTAATAAGAAAACACAAGTTGCTAATACTTGTGCTTTCGAGTGGTGCGCCAAGAGGGGTTCGAACCCCCGACCCCCGCCTTAGAAGGGCGATGCTCTATCCAGCTGAGCTATTGGCGCATGTGGGCAATTTGCCCTATTCTATCGTTTGCTAAATAAATTTACGCAAACTTCATTTATGGGCAATTGCCCACATTTATGACAAGACACCGCAGAACAGATACCTGCTTCTTTGCGGTTTCTTTTCATTACTTTGTTTCCAATAATAGGTCACGCTTTTGCAAGCAAGTTGCAACACGATTTAAATAGATTTATCACAATTTGCCATATTCTATCATTTACTTTACGCACTACATCCTCGGGATTCGATTCCCTTCAAAAAAGCAATGCGTTGGAGCGGGTGAAGGGAACTGCCACTTCGTGTCAATCCACGCTTCGCTGTCGCTCGCTAATTCGTGCTACAAACAACAAGCAGTTGTTGTTTGCTTTACGCACTCACCCCCTCGGGATTCGATTCCCTTCAAAAAAAGCAATGCGTTGGAGCGGGTGAAGGGAATCGAACCCTCGTAACTAGCTTGGAAGGCTAGCGCTCTGCCATTGAGCTACACCCGCATTTAGCATATTAATACTAACACAATTCAAAATAAACTGTCAAGGTTATTTCACAAATTCAATTAAAATTAATTTCACCAAAAATATTATTATGGTTGTATTATAAATTTAAAAAAGATTCGTTTCGCTTAGATTTTGATATCTTCTTAAACAAATTTAAAATTTTTCATTTTTTTTGTAAAAAATACTTGTTTTTTTATTTTTCATAGTGTATAATACAAAAGTCGCTAGTGGTAGATACCATTTTGTGATATCAACATATTTTGTGGTTCATTAGCCCAGTTGGCGAGTAGCGTTAAGCAATATGCCACGGTTGGCATGTTGTAGCGGTGCCGTAAGGCAACGAGTGAGCGTTAGCGATGGAAGAGCACATGACTTTTAATCATATGATTGAAAGGTTTTGAGTTCACAAATTTAACTAAATAGAAGGATAAGTATGGTTCATTAGCTCAGTTGGTAGAGCACATGACTTTTAATCATGGTGTCCCGGGTTCAAGTCCCGGATGAGCCACCATTTTTCAAAATGCGGGCTGTTCGCCCTTTTGCGGATGTGGCGAAATTGGCAGACGCGCTAGACTTAGGATCTAGTGGGTGACCGTGGGGGTTCAAGTCCCTTCATCCGCACCACCTAATCTCAGTGTTCAAGTTAGTAGATGAAGGGGCTTGAACCCTAAGAGGGGGAACATCGTAAAGCAAACAACAACTGCTTGTTGTTTGTAGATGTGAGTCCACGAGGCGAAAGCCGAAGTGTATGCGCAAGGAATTGCGTGTCCCTTCATCCGCACCACAATGGGGTATCGCCAAGCGGTAAGGCACAAGACTTTGACTCTTGCACGCGCTAGTTCGAATCTAGCTACCCCAGCCAATATTGCCTTAACGGGCAATATTTTATTATATGGTGGATATAGTTCAGTTGGTAGAGCGCCAGATTGTGGATCTGGTTGTCGTGGGTTCGAGTCCCTCTATCCACCCCATTTAACACAGTATATTGTGTTTTTAAGATTAAGGCATACCATAATTGGTATGCCTTTTTCGCATCATTTTTTCGGCTGAGTAGAATTTGAGTAGAATTTTGACTGGTTAATTATATTAATATAATTATCATCAACATCTGTATTATGTTTAATATAAAAAATTTGGATTAGGTGTTGACAAATGTTAGAACTTGTTGTAATATAAATGTACAAATATTCGTCCATTCCGTTTGTTTAAGTTGGAAGATTAAGTTCTTAAGAATGGCAAAAAAATACATGCAAATAATAATTTGGCTGTGTTGTTTTTGCTTATGATTAAAGGAGGTTAATTTTAACAGCTTAAACATTTTTTATTGTGATAACAACAAACTATATTTTGGAGCAAATGCGAACAAAATTAGTTTATTAAGGAGATTATATGGAGAATTTAAAAACAATTAAAACCACTTTAACTTTATTTATTAAGGACAACAAAATTTTATTAGGTGAAAAGAAACGCGGTTTTGCAAAAGGGACATTGAACGGCATCGGCGGTAAAGTTGACCCAGGTGAAACCATTGAACAAGCAATGGTAAGAGAGTGCGAAGAAGAAATTGGTGCTACCCCAACCGATTATACACAAGTTGGCAGAATTAATTTTGATTTATGGTACAAAGGCGAGCATGCAAAAATGGAAATGTACATTTACAAGTGTTTTAGTTTCACTGGCGAAATTAAAGAAACGGAAGAAATCATTCCAAACTGGTTTGATTTAAACAAAGTTCCATTTGAACGCATGCTTGAAGACGATTTATTATGGATACCTGACGTTTTGCAAGGCAAAAAAATTATTGGCAAAGTAAATTTTGACCCTGAAATGAAAATGCTTTATCACAATTTTAAGGCAGTTGAAAATATCACTGACGATGAAATTGTTAATTTATAATTCAATAGTTGCACATTATATTGCAAATTTTACACAAATAAAGTTAAATACATACAAAAATCCACCAAACCTATGGTGGATTTTTTAAATTATCAATAATTTTTAAGTTAAAAAGGTTTGCCCATTTTTCTTTTCCATCGTTTTAATTATAAAACTAAATAAAACCAAAATTCGTTTTAACCGCCCTACTAATTTGCTTCTGTTGGGTTGTTGATGAACAAAATGCCGAGCGTGCCTGGGCCACAGTGTGAACTGATTGTTGAACTTGCGTTAACATCATAAACTTGTTTGAAGCCGTACTCACGCAAACGGTCGCAGATTTTTGCGCTAATATCCATTGGGCTACTGTGTGTCACAAAAGCAACGGATAGGTCTGGGTTAGATTTTTTAAGCATGTCTTCCACGTACTTTTTAAGGCACCCATTTATGCCACCCATATATTTTTTTGTAACCTTCATTTCGCCATTAATAACTGAAATTTGTGGTTTAAGCATCAAAATTGTTGCGCCGAGCAAAGCCAAAGAACTACACCTACCACCCTTATAAAGGTATTTAAGTGTATCCACCAAAAAGCTTGTTTGCACATTTGGGCGAAGTGCGTTTAATTCTTCAACAATTTGTTCAACCTGCTTGCCCTGTTTTACCATTTCAACGCATTTGATTGCAAGCAAAGCAATGCCTGATGAAAGCGACATGCTATCCACCACATGCACAGGCAAATTTTCAGCACCCAGCCTTGCATTTGCCAAAGCTGATGTCATTTTATCTGACAAGCCGATATGAATAACTGTGTCATAATCTTTTAAAATGTTAACAAAGTATTCCTTAAACATTTCAGCACTTGGGGCGCCAGTTTTAGGCAAAACACCCTTTTCTTTAACAAACTTAAACAAATCTGCGCTTGTTACATCAACGCCATCGCGGAATTCTTCTTCCCCCATGTTAACAAAATATGGCATGCAAAAAATGCCATTGTCAGCAATATACTGTTTAGGTAAATCGCATGCACTGTCAATTGAAATTGCAATTTTCATAAATCTTCCTTTTTTTGCTTAAAACAATTTAAGCTTTTATATTAATAGGTTTAGTTTCAGTTTTGAAACACCAAATTTCTAAATTTTGTCTTATCATTTTAACAACAATATATTGAAAAGTCAAATCAATATGCAAATTTTTGTTAAATTCGACTTTATTTTACATCAAACACCACTAGATGTGCCTAATTTAAGGCAATTAAACACATTTTGTGCCTAATTTTAATAATGCAAAACTAAGGTTTTATTCCATAATTTGGTCAAACTCAACACATATTTTAACCTAAAACAATTTGTATTTTATTTAATTTATGCTAAAATTCCAAAATGAATATTAACAAATTTTTATCAAATTACAAAGCATTAAACGGCAAAACATTCCTAATTACTGGTGCAACTGGTGGCATTGGAAAACATGTTGTGAAGCATTTGGTAAGCTCACACGCCCACATCATATGTGCAAACCGCAGTGAAGCAAAAACGCTTGACTTAAAAAATGAAATTTTAAAAGCGCAACCCAACGCTAAAATAGACTTCATTCCGCTCGATTTATGCAACACTGAAAGCGTTAAAAACTTTATTTTAAAGGTTAAAACACTTAAACTTGATTACTTTTTCCACAACGCTGGCATTTACAATGTTAAACGCCAAACGACCGATTTAGGCTTTGACAACATTTACCAAACAAATTGCTTCATGCCGTTTTATATAACACAAAAATTGCTTGAAACTTTTAAAGCCAACAACACAAAACTGCTTTATATGGGTAGCATTGCTTACAATTATTCCAAAATAAACAAGAACGACATTCAGTTCCTAAACTGCAAAAAAATTAACCACATTTACGGCAACAGCAAACGCGTTGCCATGTTTGCAATGTCTGAATTGATGAAACAAAACAGTGAGGTTGAATTTTCAATTGTTCACCCAGGGCTAACTTTAACCAACATGACCAACCACTACCATAAGGCAATAAATTGGCTTGTTAAAATCGGCTTGAAGATCGTTTGTCCGCCACCAGCAAAGGCAAGTTTGTCAGTGATTTATGCCACCTCACATCACACTGATTATAGTGAATGGATAGGCCCTAAAACTTTCAACATTTGGGGTAAGCCAAAGGCAAAAAGGTTTAAAATTGTAGAAGACGAAACAAAGTTTGCATATGCTACACTTTTAAAACAAACCGAAAATATTTCAATTTAATTTACGCCTAATTTAATTAAACTTTTTCAAAACGGGCGTAATTGTTTTTAGTTTAGCTAAAATTTGAGTATAATTATTTTAAATTTTCATTTGAAGGGGTTAAGATGAAAGAAAATTATTTATCAAAAGAATACATGCAAAGTTTGGACGCATATTGGCGCGCTTGCAATTATTTGTCGGTTGCCCAACTTTACTTAATTAAAAATCCGCTTATGCGTGACCATGAATTATGCATGGACGATGTAAAGAAAAAGCTTGTTGGGCATTGGGGCACGGTGCCTGGGCAAAACTTTGTTTATGCACATTGTGACCGTGTTATAAATAAATATGACCTTAACATGATTTTTATTTCAGGCCCTGGGCATGGTGGCAACTTTTTAACAGCAAACTGCTACATGGAAGGCACGTACACTGAAACCTACCCTGACATCGATTTTTCACACGACGGCATGCAAAGGTTTTGCAAGCAATTTTCTTTCCCTGGTGGGATAGGCTCACATGCAGTGCCAGAAACGCCTGGTTCAATACACGAAGGGGGCGAACTTGGTTATTCACTTGCCCATGCATTCGGTGCAGTTATGGATAACCCAAATTTAATTGCCACTGTCGTTGTTGGTGATGGCGAAGCAGAAACTGGCCCACTTGCAACCGCATGGCATGGCAACAAATTTTTAAACCCCAAAATGGACGGCGTTGTGTTGCCAGTTTTACATTTGAATGGTTACAAAATTGCCAACCCTACCGTTCTTTCAAGGTTACCAAAACAGCAATTGACTAGCCTTATGCAAGGTTATGGTTATGCCCCAATTTTTGTTGAAGGCAATGAACCTAAAACCATGCATATCAAAATGGCAAAAGCAATGGACAAAACCATTGAAATGATACAGCAAATTAA
This sequence comes from uncultured Clostridia bacterium, assembly GCA_934772045.1. Lineage (GTDB taxonomy): Bacteria > Bacillota > Clostridia > Christensenellales > UBA1242 > Onthoplasma. The sequence goes on along the minus strand of CAKVMH010000002.1, from coordinate 38,726 downwards.
GCAAAATGCGGATAAATATGTAAACTCCACACCGACCTACCCTATGATTATTTTGCGCACACCAAAAGGTTGGACTGGTCCCAAACAAGTTGACGGCAAAGCAATTGAAGGGTTTTGGCGCGCACACCAAATTCCTATCAACATGCAAGGCGAAAATGATTTGCAGTTGTTAAAAAACTGGTTGTTAAGTTATAAACCTGACGAATTATTTGATGAAAACTATGCGCCTTACAAATATATAACTGACATCTTGCCAAAAGGCAATAAACGCATGTGCGCTTCCGCCTACACTAATGGTGGTTTGCTGTTAAAAGAACTTAAACTGCCTAAATTTGAAAAATATGCAGTAAAATTTAAAGGTCATGGCACTGTAAAAGCGCAAGATATGAACGAACTTGGCGGTTTTGTGCGTGACATTATGTCAATGAATAAAAATAACTACCGCATTTTTAGCCCAGACGAAAACAATTCAAACAGATTAACCAAAGTTTTGGAAACAAACACACGCAACTTTAATGCGCTTAAATTGCCAACAGATGACCGCCTTACATGCGACGGCCATGTTATGGATAGTTTCCTTAGCGAACACATGTGTGAAGGCTGGTTGGAAGGCTATTTGCTTACTGGTAGGCATGGCATGTTCAACAGTTACGAAGCATTTGTGCGCGTTGTTGACAGCATGATAGCCCAACACGCAAAATGGCTTAAAGCCTGCCAAAATATCGCATGGCGCGCCCCAATAAGTTCACTTAACCTTGTTTTAACAAGCAATGTTTGGCAACAGGACCACAATGGTTTCACTCATCAAGACCCAGGTTTGTTGGATATGATTGCAACGAAAAATAAAGATGTTATCCGCGCATATTTGCCAGCAGACGCAAACTGCTTGCTTTCATGCTATGACCATTGCGCAAAAAGCAAAAATTATATCAACGTTATTGTTGCAAGCAAACACCCTAGTTATCAATGGCTGAATATGGACGAGGCTAAAGCCCATTGCGAAAAGGGCTTATCCGTTTGGGATTGGGCTTGTTTTGGCGACAGAAAAAAACCAGACATTGTGCTTGCGTGCTGTGGCGCCACCCCAACCATTGAAGCGTTGGCAGGCGCTAAACTTTTGCACGAATATTTGCCTGAACTCAGTATTCGATTTGTTAATGTTGTGGATTTAATGAAACTTGTTTCAAACAACACTCACCCACATGGGCTTACCGATAAAGAATATGACGCAATTTTCACAAAAGATAGGCCTATCATTTTCAACTTCCACGGCTACCCACAACTTGTGCACACTTTGACATATAACCGCCATAATCAGGACTTACACGTGGCTGGTTACCGCGAAGAAGGTACAATAACCACTGCATTTGATATGCGTGTTAGAAATCATATCGACCGCTTCCATTTGGTGCTTAAATCATTAGATTATCTAAAACTTGATAAAGCCGTTGAAACAAAAATAAGGCGTGAAATGAACAATAAATTAAAACAACACACCGCCTACATCGACGAATATGGCGTTGACTTGCCAGAAATTGAAAACTGGAACTGGAACGATTAAGAATAAAAATTCATCTATCTAATTTTTAAAACCGCAAAAAAAGGCTTGCTTTAAAATGCATTGCCCTTTTTTGTTTTTGTATAATCAACAAACCGAATTCATAAGCAGAAGCGAAGGAAATAAGTTTGTTTCGTTAATTTCAAAACTGCAAGCCATTAATTTAATATTTTTTGATTATTTCAACGACTTTTTGCTTGCCGTTAAAGATTTTTTGCGAGTTGTATGCGTTTTTAAATCTGCTGATGTTAGCATGGAAATTTTTGATTTTATTTAACAACAATTCAGCGGTAAGGTCATCTTCGTGGTGCATTTCTGCCACCCCACGCGCAACATAATAGCATGCGTTTTGCACTTGGTCGCCACGGCTAGATTTATTTTCAAGCGGAATTAAAAACATTGGCAGTTTTTTATAATAGCACTCTGCTGTAACACCTGCCCCTGCCCTACCCAACACAAAATCAACACTGTTGTAAATTTCATTCATGCTTTCAACAATTTCAACCGAGTTGTAATTGCCAAACGATTTAAGTTTATTGTTGCCTTTGCCTGTTATGTGAATAATGTTAAAACTTTTTTCAAGTTCGCCAGCAATTTTAAAAACAATTTCATTTACTTTAACCGCACCTAGCGAGCCACCCACGATAAGCATAGTTGGTTTGTTTGGGCTTAACTTTAAAGTTTGCCCATTAATCATGGCTCCATTGTTATATTTTTTTGTGTTGTTTTCAAAATCTGCACTTAAAATAGGGCCAGTGTAAGTTATTTTTGGGTTTTGTTTTTCAAGGTGTTGAAAGTTTACACACATTGTGTTGCAACGCTTTAAAATCATTTTGTTGGCAAGCCCGAATGAATAATCACTTTCATGCGCAACAATAGGAATTTTAAGCATTTTAGCAGCAATGCAAACAGGCAATGCCACATAACCACCCTTGCTAAAAACCACATCTGGATTTATTTCTTTAAGTGCCTTTTTTGCTTTAAATATGGAGTTTATAAGCACAAATGGAATTTTAAAGTTTGTAAAAATTTTGCCACGCACTAATTTCACGCATGGAATTGTGTAATATTTTTTTACCTTATTTTTAACAAGGCGTTTTTCAATGCCGTCACTGCCGATGTAATAAGGTGTATGGCTTGATTTTAAATCGTCAATTAAATAAACATTTGGCATGGCATGCCCATAAGTTCCGCCACCTGTAAACACAATTTTTTTCATACGATAGTTTATGTCGAATTTTGCGGTTTTATAACATTATTAAGGTATTTAAAAATTTTAATTTAAAACTATTGACATTAAAATTTATGTTTGATATAATTTAAAAGTCAATATTTTATGGACTGTTAGTGCAAACGACGAGTAGCGTTAAGCAATATGCCACAAATTGGCATGTTGTAGCGGTGCCATCAGGCAACGAGTGAGCGTTAGCGATGGAAGAGCAACGTAATTGCGATACCAACTGCAAATTATCTTAATATTTTATGGACTGTTAGCTCAGTTGGTAGAGCAACTGACTCTTAATCAGTGGGTCCGGGGTTCGAGTCCCCGACGGTCCACCAAATTCTAATTTAGGAACTTATGGTTCCTATTTTTTATGCCACTGAAACCCTTTATTTATAAGGGGTTTTTTAATGTCCAAATTTCATAAGTGTCTAATAAAATTTGTAAAAAGTGTCTAAAAAATGACTTTTCGCTATACATAAATTCATCATCTCAATTTTTGCTTTTGTAAGTATCCATTTAAATACTTTTGGCTTTTATTTCCTTTGATTTGAGAAAAATTAAATTCGTGCCTGTGATATGTAATAATGGGGTCTATGTTTTAACAAAAAATATTAAAAATCAAAGTAAAAATTGTTTTATTTTTAATTATTTAACAATTTGTATTTATGAGAATAAATTTTATTGTGATTTTTTATTTAATATGATACAATTTATTCATAATATTACATAAGGGAGTAATTATGAAATTTTTTAGAGGTTTAAAGGCAACGTTTGAAGCTATCGGAAAACTTTGGAGAATAGAAAGAAAAAGAGATGCCGAAATCAATCGCAATCCAACAGAAGAAGAATTAAAAGATAACAAAAAAGGAAAATTATCTATTGTTGTAACTATTGTCAGCACCATTGTTTATTTGATTGCATTCATATTGGTTGCTAGTTCATGGCAGGTAAATATTGGCTTGGGTGTTTTTGTTTTAGTTTTGGTTTTGATTTTTACACCTTCAATTCAAATAAAAGCAATCAATTTAGCCAAACAACAAAGAAAAATCAATGGGAAAGGCACTACAGCATTGATTCTTGCACATGTTTTACCAACCATTGCATTGGTTGGTGGTGTGCTATTCTTTGCATTAGGTGGAATGTCTATTTTCTTTAAATAAGAAAACAAAACACAAAAAAAATACAACCTTGCTCGGTTGTATTTTTTTTGCTTTGATAAAAAGTTGTTATATTGTTTTATTCTTATATATTTGAACAAGTAAATATTGTGCAAAAGGATCCCAGTTGTCATCACCAGAATAAGAAATTTCTATAACTAAATTACAATAATTTTCTGTGCTTTTATCGGTTGTTAAAGTAAACTTTTGATACCTTGAATCTTTACCAACAATTGGTTCAAAATTTCCAGTAATATCGCTTGTAACTCCGGCAATATTATTTGCTCCAACTTCCATTGCTTTCCACTTAAATTTTACATCTTTATAATTATCATGATCAAGTGCTCCAAATTTTAATTCAACAGTATTATCTGTATTGAATTGAATTGATCCACCGTTTGCAGAATAACAAGATTGTTCAGCAATGTTTCCTTTTGAAATTGTCCAACTATATTTAATATATTCTTCATTTTCGCTTGTTTTATCGTGTTTTGTGATTGTTATATTTTTATCAGGAGAATCAGTTAAATATTTTTCGTTATAATATAAATTTGGATTAATATAACATTTTATAAAATAACTACCAACAGCTGAAGAATAAACATAATCGTAGTTTCCACTATTATCTTTTTCAAATTTAGCATTAGTATAAATACAATAAGTTTTATTCGCTTCGAATGCTGTTTTCAAGTGTTGTGCAAGTTCTGTTTGCGTTGCGTTATAAGGAATCAATGCATAATCTGGTGCATTAAGTTGAAATTTCATTTCTTGAGGATTACCATTGTTATCGGTTGAATACTTAAAGTTGTTTGGATCGTGTAAAACATCTAATGTAGGTGCTGAATATGCAGTTCTGTGAAGTATAATTGTAATTTCAAATTCTTTAGATTCAGCATAAAATTTTTCATAATAATTTTCATATCCTTTAGGCACAAACTTAACATTGGTTGTTATTGTGTTTGTTTCACCTTTAGTGCTATCAAAGTTATATGTTTGAGGATTGACTTCCGCAAGGGTGCCATAATCAACAATTTCATTATTGACTTCATACCAGGACTCTTTAAAATTATGCCCTATCAATCTTTCATCTGTCAACTTATCATCAGTTACTAAATTATTATTTTCTTCATTAAAATCAGAGCTTAAAAGTAATGATAGATTACCATTTATTTTTGAATTACCGAAAGATGTATAACCATTACCATCTGATATGCCATGCAACATTTCATCAAGAGTGGCACCTTTACAAAAATCTTGGTTAAAGGTGAAATCAATCTTAAAATCCTTTGCAGTTGCAACGATTGGTGATTTTTCTACAACAAGAGTTTGATAAGCAGAATATGATTCAAGGTAATTTTCTTGTTCTTTTATTTCAGCAAAAATCAAATATGTACCTGGTTTCACACCCTCTAAATTTGATAAATCAAAAGCACCATAACTTTGAGAATTGTAAATTTTGTTTGGTTTTGGCAAAGCATTGATCAAAGCATTGATTTCTTCTTGTGTTGTTAGTGAAGAAATGTCGTAATTATAATAGTTTGTTGAATCATCACTTTTATTTAAAATATAAATTTTTTCAACAATACTATCGTCTAATTGGGTGTTGCCATTAAAAACGCTATAGTTGATACCTTTAAACTTTGTTCCATAGTAAATTTTATTTTCACCAATATTTCCCACTTTACTTGTAACTTTTAAGGTGTAGTTGCTAGTGTTGTTTACTTTTGAAACATAGATATTAACTTCGCAAGAATTGTCTTTATACTTTAAAGTTAACCTCCAAGAGCCAGCTGTAAGATTTGAATTCTCACACATTTGAATGTATTCTTCAAAAGTTTTAATAACTCTACTTTCCTCTGAACCATCAGCCGAAAAACTTACAGTTGTTTGAACATTGGTCAATTCAACATTTTCATTAGAATTGTCTGAATAATATGCTTTTATTTTTATATTGTTAAGCCCTGTGGTGTTGCCAAAATTTCTGGTTTCGTGAATTGTTGTTGAATATTCACCATCAGCCAAGGATGCTTGAATGTAATTTAACTTTTTATCATTTCCGCAGGCACTTAACAAAAATATGCAAGGAATAATTAAGCAAAAAGCAAAAATAAAACTCAATAATTTCTTTTTCAATTTATTTCCCTCCCATAAAATTGAATTCCTATTTTTATTATAGCATATATTTTAAGAAATCTCATACAAAATTTTAATTTTTTCAAAAATTTGTTTTAGTTTCATCAATATTTTTTAATTTAATCTATCATAAATACCTATAATTAACAATTATCAAAAAATAGCACTAGAAAATAAAAATTGAAAAACTTATATTGATTTTTGAGATTTTTTATTTATATTTTTTACCTAAAAAATACTTTGTTTCACATTTGTCTAAAATTAGATACCAAAAACTTAAATAAAATTATGTAATTTAGTATAGAACGAAATAAAATTATATAACAAGAATTTATTGGGTAAAATAAGGGAATAAAGGGATTTTTAAGTCATAAAATAAGCCATTTTAACAAGTTTTAATCACACCTCTTAATCTCCGCTTCGCTTTGAAGATAACTGCGTTTCGTGCTCACATATTCATAAATGATATGTTCACTCTCAACTTTATCTCCGCTTTGCTTTGGAGATAACTGCGTTTCGTGCTCACATATTCATAAATGATATGTTCACTCTCAACTTGTTATCAGTGGGTCCGGGGTTCGACCCTTGCCAAAGCGGATCGCATATCACCAGGGCTTCCCAAACAAGTTTTGCTTTGCAAACTTTTTGGGATAAAGGAAACACCAAGCGTCTAAACGATACATTTGAAATTTATTTCAAATTGAGTTCACAGCGCAGGTGTTGACGCGCTCCCTTCGTTACGCTAAAACTTGCCCATTAGGGCAACTTTTTTAACGCTACTCACCCCGACGATCCACCACCCCTGCATAAGTTATTTGCAGTGACAACGGCTAGTGCTTGCACGTAGGCCGTTTTTTTATTATTTAACGCATATTGTTTATGTGTTGTATTTGTATGGTTCCTTATTTTTCTTTTCACCTAAAAGGTTTAATATGTAGCCATCTTCAACTTTGCACCACCAGTTTGGATTATTCTTTGGAATTTCATCTAATATATCTTCATCAGAACAACCCCCATCTTCCACCAATTCTAAATCCTCAATTTTAATACAAGAATATTTATACCAGTTTTTTTCATCTCCTGTTTCAAAAGCAACGTAAAATTCATTGTCTCTAATTTCTGGCAACCAAATAGTTCCTATTTCACCTTTGAAAATATTATCTTTTTTATATCTTTCCCTATCAACTATAAGTTTTACTTTATCAAAATATTTCATTATTGCCAACCTCCAATTAATGTTATACATCTTAATTCTCCTTTGGGGAAAATTATAAATGCCGATTTTAATTTATATTCATTATTAATCTTTTCATTCTTACCTTGAATAGTTATGGTCAAATTTATTTGAAAACCTGCTTTTGTGTGTTTTTCTTCATAGTAGTTACCTTGTCTATAAGCTTCTATTATCAGTTTTTTAAACATATCAATAAAATCATTTTTATCAACATTTTTATAACCCCAACTATGAAACCATTCGGATTTAACATTAAAAAAGTTTTTAATTTTACCATCTTTTATTCTTAATGTAATATCTTTTTCTTTTGGAACATTAATAGCAAATTCTTTACAATGGCATTTGGGATGATATAAACCTCTTATCATTTTCATTATTTGACTATAAGTAAAAAGTGCATAATCAAATTTTTTAGGTTTCTTATTTTCTTCATTTTTAAACCAACATTTATTTACAGTGACGCATTTCCAACAATGTGGTTTTGTAACATCTTCATCAACACCTATGTTGTAAGGGAAATCTTCTATTGTCTACTTAGATTGCTTATCATCAACTTTTATCCATTTACTAAACTTTCATTATTAAATCTTTATAACTATCCAGCATACCTATATTATAAAACATCTCATAAATTTTTCAAAAATAACATCAAAATATTGTTATGTGTTGTATTTATATGGTTCTTTATTTTTCTTTTCACCTAAAAGGTTTAAAATATAACCATCTTCAACTTTACACCACCATCTTTTATCCGGGCTAGGTAGTTCATCATAAATCATTTCATCTGTTGCCTTGCAATCTTCAACTAATTCCAAATCTTCTAGTCTTATTTCGCAAAATAAATAATCATCTTCTATTTCAGGATTATCAAACGCCACATAAAATCTATTTTCCCTAATTTCAGGTTGAATTATTGTTCCAATAAATCCTAATTTCAACTCTTTTTTTAAATACTCTTCTCTTTCTCTTATTAATTTAACTTTATCATAAATTTTCATTCCCACTCCCTCGCTATTGGTGTATTATTCTTTAATTTCCCATTTGGATAAATCATATAACTTGAAACTCTTTTATAACTACGACCGAACTTATTATTTATACCCGGTATCTCTATAAATAAACTTATATTAACACCCATTCTCGTATGTTCAAAAATTTCATAATCACCTTCCGCATATGCTTTTTGCTTGAATTAATTATGTGTTGTATTTATATGGCTCTTTATTTTTCCTTTCACCTAAAAGGTTTAAAATATAACCATTTTCAACTTTACACCACCAGTTTGGATTGTTTTGAGGTAAAGCGTCTAAAATTGTATTGTCGTCAGCAAGTCCTTCTTCGACCAATTCTAAATCTTCAATATTTATTATGCAATATTTAAAAAATGACTGACCTTTCTTCTTATTATCAAATTTTTCGTCTGAATTATTGTCAAACATTACATAAAAGGAATTATCTCTTATTTCCGCTTCCCAAATGACACCAACTTCATTTAATTTGATATTCTCTTTTTCATAAGATTTTTTTAAGTTTACTACTTTAACTTTATCTAAAAACTTCATTATTTGCCTCCTATTACTGCATTTAATTTCCGATTTAGGTTAATTATACGATAATATTTCTATAATAATATTAAACCCTTACTCAACATCAATCCATTTACTAAAACTCGCATTTATTAAATCTTTATAACTATCTAGTATACCCATATTATAACACATCTCCTTAATTTCTTAAAGATAATATCATAACATTGTTTAAATTAACCTTAAACATGCCAATATTAATAAAGATTCAAGTAAAGTATTCTTCACCACAATCAATTAGGAACACTATGGTTGTTTTTTGGTTAACAAAAAACCACCGGCGTTGTGCTGGTGGCTTTTACTTTGTACATTAAATTTACTTTAATTATTAATAAGGAATAATATTAAAGGTTTTAATGTTAATTTTTAATTATTACCATGTCAATTTATTTTGACTTTTAGTGTAGATTTCGCAATTTTAAAAGGGGAATTAATTGCTAATTTACGATGTTAAAGCAGGTAGGTTCTGTTTTTTCAGGTTGTGTGTTTAAGCCTGATTGCACTTCTTCTACTGGTGCAATTGTTGACTCGGTTTGAACTGGTGGCACAATTTCTTCAATTGATGTTTGTTTTGCTAGCATTTGGCAATCAATCGCGTTTGTACTGCCAATTTCGTCCACACCACCCTGTTCTAAATGGTTGTTATTTTCAATTTCATTTCCTTTTGCTGGCTCTGTTAATTTATCAGTTTCTGCAAAAGGTGTTTTTTCAGGCTGATTTTGCAAAATGTTTTCAACTTTTTGTTGTTGCAATAATGCGTTATTGTTTACAAATGCGTTTTGCATGGCTTTGTTTTGAGCGTTAAGCTCTTCAAGTTTTTGCTCTAAGTCTTTTGCAATTTTGCTCATAACACTTTGTAAAGCATTTTCATCAACATCAAAATCATTTTCATTTTGCTGGTTAGAGGGTGTTGTTTCCTCTAATTCTGTTTGTTGAGATGGTTCTTTGGTTTCTGTTTCTGGCGAAGTTTCCTTCACTTGTTCATTTTGTTTTGAATTTTTGCTTACCTTTTCGGTTTTATCATCTTTAACCGAATGAGTTGGGTCGTTCACAATGCCAATCATAACTAAAAGCCCTAGCACTGCCGTGACAATTTCGTTGATGTTTGCGATGTCCATTTTTATGTCGAAGGCACGCAAAATCAGCAAACCAGCACTGACAATTGAAATCCAAAAGTTATAATTGGTTAGTCGGTTTTTCCATTTCATATTTGCTCCTTTTTGCCCTAAGTGGGGCTAAAAATTGGTTATATTGCAAATATTGAAAATAGGTGTTAAACCTTTTTAACAATGACAAATCAATATTCATAATTAATATTCGTAATAGTCGATAAAAACCTTTTTAACTTCTGCCGTTGCGTTAGGCGATGAAATTTCAAGTTTTAAATTCTCGCAATAAATTTTAAAACAAAATTCGTTTTTGCCAGAAACATAACTGGTGAAACTTGTGCTTTTGTTTCCGTATTTAAGGTTAAATTTTACACCAACATCTGCCACCACGCTAAGTTTTGTAATCATGCGGTTGGCAGGCAATTCAAACAACTCGCTTGTTGCGTAATATTTTGGCAAAGCGTCGTCAAAGCATTTGGAGCTTGCGCAAATTTCGCCCAATTTGTCGTCATGGACTGTGTTAAATGTTGCCAACACTTTTTCAAACGCAGGGGTTTTAATGGCGAAAAGTGAGCCAATGTCCACCCCACGGATAATTTGGTATGAAAAGTCTAATAAATCTACAACAATGAGTGCGTTGTTGACATAATTCCCAGTTTCACACAAAATTTTCTTATCGTCGTTAAAGTTAAGGCGCAATGCTAGGTAATATTTGTTTCCTAAAATTGAAGCGCATGCGCTGTCGTTTGAAATGCACAACATGTCGCTAATGTCAATACTTGAACGGCTAACCTTAACGCCATTAAATTGATAAATTCCGTCCACTGTCATAAACATAATTGCATTTGCACCAACGCTCACAGTTTCGGTAAAAATTTTAGTGTTCGACTGGTAAACTTGGCTGACAGTTATTGTGTTTTTAACATAGTTAATTTTGCTTATGCCATAGTCACGGAACACGTAAACATCTTGGTCGAATGTCACAATTTTGCGCGCATAACCAAGGTCGTCTTCAAGCGAGATATAGCCCGAATTTTTGCTTATGTTACCGATGTTTTCCGCATTTAGGTCGGTTGCGTACCATATTTTAAAAGCCGGTTCTTTGATTGTGCAAAACAGCACGCCGTCGTTCATGCACATGCTGGTTATAATCGGTGCATTTTTAACTTCGTATGGCGAGTAAGCAGACTTCCAAATGAGCATTTTGTCCTTACTGCTCAATATGATTGAGTCGGCGTCATTTTGCTTAAATGAAAGGGTTATCGGTGCCGAGTTAAACTCCATCGAATAAAGCCAGTAAAGCCCTGGGTCGTAACCAAAAAGTTGATTAATATATTCCTTTTTGTCGTCACCGTAAAGCAAAATTCTGTGTGTGGTGTCCCCAGTACGTGGGAAAAACTGCTTAAAATATGTTACGCCTTTAACTTTTGTTAAGGTCGTGTCGGTGTATTCTATTTCATACTCTTCAGTGTCGGTTAATGTGTTTGGGAAACTGGCAACTTTTATGCCCAAAGAATTGGATAGCATTTTTGTTGGAAGATAGTTATAAAACTTTTCAACACTTGCGTTTGTTTCTTGTTTAAAGTTATCAAAACGCTCAATCTCAATTCTCTTTTTGGTTTTCATTCCCATCTCCTTTGTGGCATGTTAACATTTTTAAGTTCCTTAATTGACTTTGCTCTTTCAACATATTCTTCGTGGAATTGGTCAAAATCTTCAAACATACCTTTTGTTAAGCAAAAGTATGCACTTAAGCCAAAAACAGCCACATCTAAGCCGTAATCTTCCATGAAATTTATTTCATCGTCTATGCTTAATATGGTTGGGTAAGCATAAAATTCAACAGTAAAACTGCCATCTTCATCGAATGTTATAATTCGGTTGACAATTTTATAATCAACTATTGCTCCGTTAAATTTTATACTTTTAATTTTAATGAAGTTATTAAGTGAACTTAAAGGATATTGTTTGTTTGAAGTTGTGATTTCAACTTGCTTTAAAATTGGAAGGTAATGTGTGCATAATTCACGCACTGAAAATTGGCAAAGCCTAAATAAGGTGCCAACCGTTTCATTATTTAACTTTTCCAATTCGGTTTTTTGTTCGTCTTCAATTATTTCAACAGCATCTGTTAAACCAAGCATTAATGCTGAGTTTTTAATAATATCTTTTACTTTCATTGGTTCTCCTTAGAAATTTGTTCTAATTGGTCGTTGAATTGATTAAGAATGCCTCTTATGTCGGCATTCTCTTTCAACTCGTTATCATTGTTAATTTTGTTTATAATCAATTCAATATTTGCACTATTTGTTTCGCGCACAAGTTTAAGTGTGCGTTCGTCTAAAAATTTGTATGGCACTGCTAAGCAGTAACTGCCATCAGGTTGGGACAAATTGTGAACTTCAAATTGATTTTTTGATGTGTTAAAATATATGACATAATCTCTATCAATTTCTTTTATACGGTTTGCGATTTCATACACATCTGTGTCAATTTTTATGTTCATAATCTCTCCTTATTCCATTTTATGTTTAAACTAAACTGTTGTTTAATATTAGTTAGACGAACCCGACTTTTCAACTGTTGTTGCAAATGGATTTGTAACCGTTGAACTGATGTTTGTAAATTTTGCTTGCCCTGCTGGGTGTTCGCAAATTAAGTCAGCATACTTTACAAGTGTTGCTGTGTAGGCTGGGTAACCTGGTTTTTGACGCAAGATTTTACCACCTTCGCCTTCAATCCATTCCCAGTCGCAAAGTTGATGAAGTGTGAATTTTGAACTGTCAAGCATATACAATGTGTCGTCATCAACAAACCTATCGCTAACAACTGGAATACCGTTGAAACTGATTGCCCTGTAACCGCCTTCAAGCATTGTTACATCAATGTTTCTACGATAGCAACCAAGGTATTCTTGGTAAGCACGTTTAACGCCTGCACCACATGTGATGAAGTCTACATTTGAGCCTGCGTTTTCTTCCAAAAAGTCAACTGCAGTTTGTAAAATGCCGTCGCTGATTTCTTGGCTGGTTGAACTTGTGTAAGGAGTTAACCATTTGTTGGTTGAGCGTGTCAAACCATAAAGGGTTGCGTTAGATCCAAAAATTGCACCTAAACCGGTGATTTCTTGGTCCTTACTGCCTTGCACATAAAGCACATCATTTGCAGCCAAGTCTGTTGTTGGGGTTGATGTAAATTGAACTTTTTTGTTAACCCTGTCAACATAAGCAATTCTTAAACCAGCATTGTCTTTTGTTGTGCCAGTGTAACTATCCACAACCATACCTTCCATAAGGTTTTTAACACTGCTCATTGTTGCAACGCCACTAGCGTAAGCTGTAACAGTGCCAACAGCACCTGAACCATCACCATAAAGCATACGTCCAAGGTTAAATTTTGATGCGGTTAAAAGCCCTTCCATTTCAGCGTTCAAAAGGTCAACAAATGCACCATTGCTGTTTGCACTTGCCCTGATTGCTTTATCGCTAATTTCAATTGTGCCATAAAGGTTTTTAAGTGTTGTTTTAAATTGAACATAACTATTCTCTTTTGCGGTTGGAAGTGAACCAGTTTCACTGCCAGCACCAACACCGCCGTTCAAACCGACTGGTGCCATTTTAATAATATTTTTACCATAAACATCACTTGTAGATTGTTTAATTTTTGCAAGCAATGGATTGGTTTTTGTGTTTAATTGATTGCAAGCAGCAACCAAATAAGCATCTTTAAGCGCGTTTTGCGCAGTTGTTAAATCAATCATTTATCTCTCCTTTTTGTTAAAAATTTTAAATAAATTTATTAATTGATAGCGTTTTTAAGCAAAATATTTAAAATTTTTGTCGTTTTTATTAAATTTTAATTATTTTTTTAAGCATTTTTATATTTAGTAATTTTATAAAATTTAATAAATTAATCTATTTATTAAACAAAATGGAAATGTCTTATGATTTATTATTTAAATTGTAATTGTTATTAAATTATTAATAATATTTATTAAATTTTGTTATTTTTTAATTTTTTAATAAATTTTATTAATATTTATTTATATTTATTTTATTTTTTAATTTTTTTATTAAATTTAAAACATTTTATTTTTGTTTAATAATTGTTTTTGCCAACTTACCTGCTTCCGCAATTGTAGTTGGCTGGGCAGGTTTTGATAATAAGATATTGCCGTTAGACTCCAACTTGATAGGCGAATTTTGAGTTACTTTGGACAGGTAATCTTTTATGATTTTGTCCTTAATTTCCGCATTGGAAAAAATGTAATTAGTCAAAAATTCTTCATCGGTTGCATAGTCTTCTGCGCGTTTGTAGTTTTTGGCAATCATTTTAACACTCTCTTCTGCAAGGTCGGCATCTGTGGTGTTAGTTAAAGTTTCTTTCAGCGCGCTACTAAAAGGTTTAACAATGTCAAATTTTGCTACAAACTCATTTACCTTTTTATCAATTTCCGCTTGACGGTTTTGTTCCTTTGTTGCTGTTTCGTTTTGCATTTCAAGTTCTGCCAAGCGTTGACTTTTTTTGGTAAACTCTGCTTCTAAGTTTGTGTAGGCCTTAACCAAACTTTCAGCATCTTTAAATTTACCAAAATTTTCTTTGGAGCCTTCATTTTCTTTTATGATAGGTTGTTCCAATTCTTCCATATATTACTCTCCTTCAACTTTTAAATTTTTCTTATGTTGTTCAATATGTTCAAGTAATTTTTGTTCAATTTGTTTTTTGTTTTCTTTATCTTTCAATTCGCCAGACAAAAGGTAAGCAATGTGTTGGTCAATGTGCAATTTATGGTCATCAATCGGTAAAAGTTCAATTTGTTCGCCTTTTGTTATTGCAATGTTTTCTTCCTTTGCATGGTTAATTTGCAATGCACATAAATCTACGCTGTTTTCCCACATGCCAAAGCCAAGTAAGTCAAGGCATCTTTTACGCATGGTTTGGCTGAACTTACCTTCTTCATCATACAACAAGCCTTTGTTAATCAAATCGAAAAGCATGGTTCTGCGTTGTGCAAGTGATTCGCTTGCGTCTGTAGATGTATCAAACACCACATCATCACTGCAAATTTCATTTTGGTTCCAGTAATGCATTTCAACACCACCATTTGCCCCGCAGATTTTTAAAAGCCTTGGCAACACTGCATACTGTTTGTAAAGCCTTAAAATGTATTTTGCCACAGTTTTGATTGCAAGGCGAGTGCTGTCAATTGATGTTGAAAGCCTTGCGTTATCTTGTTCGGCAAGCAATTCAAGTGCCACACCTGACATGTTTGTGTATTGTGCGACAGACGATGTCATCATATCGCTAACACCAGAAATAATTTTAAATTCGCTAAGCAAGCGTTCTTCTTCTGCGTCAAAATCTAATGCAGATTTTGGGTTTTGCATAATTTCAGGCATTTTGCTACCTTGCCTATAAACCAAAACTTTACCTGGGCTTAAACCTTCAACTTCAAGTGCATCAGTGTCCACACTGCCGTCTTCAACAGCCAAAACATTCATGACAGTTCGGTTAAAATATTCATGCTTGCGGTTGCGCACTGCATTGTAAGCGCGTTGCAATGGAATAAGCCTATCCACCACACTAACGCCAAAGAAACACCCTGGCATATAGTTGGAAATTTGTTTAACAAATGGGAATGTACGCCCGTTTAATTCGTCGTTTAAGTAAGGCAATTCACCATCAAAAAGTAACTTTCCGCCAGCAACAATTGTAAGCCTGCCATTTGGTAAAGATTTATCTGGGCGAATGTAGCGTTCAATCACTACACAGTGGTGTCCCAACTCGATGTTTGCAACCTTGTTGATGTGGGCATTATAACCTAACCCACCAACATTGTTTGACGTGCTGTCCAAACTGAAAGCGTGAACATCTTCTGGGTCAACATCAACACCCCATTGGCTTCTAACCTGGTCAACATCGACTGCTCGCGCATGGATAATAGATTTCATATCTTCCAATCGCTCGCATGACAAATTGTCTGGAAAAATTTCAAAAGGCGAAACAACTTCAATTTCTACATCGCCTTCTTTTATTTTGTTGCCATTTTCATCGGTTGCCACCATTTTGCCAGAGTTTGTGTTCCAAACCACCTTATAAAAAGCGGTGCCACAAAGTTCACTCCAAGTTGTTGCGGTTTTTTCAATGTCAATTAAGTTTAACCTGTTTGCCACGGACGACAAAATTTGTTTGCTTAACTTTGCACTTTCAAAATCTGCTTCTTCCATGCTTGCAGGCACAACAGTGACACTAGGCGTGTTTGATGTAATTTTAGAGATACGATTTTCAATAACTGGTGCGATATGGTTAAAAACTTCCTTTTCTTGCCAAAAATATTGTTTTTCATCTTCACGCACTGCACCATTCGACGCGATGTAACTATATTGATTGCCCATCATGTAATTGATGTTCAACTGCCACTGTGCTTCCAAACTGCGCCTTGCTTCGCGCCTAGAATTATAATCAAGCATCACTTCTTCAACCAATTTGTTAATTTTCATCTAATCCTCCTTTTTTATACAATGGTTTAACATTTTTTGGTTTCATAAATTTTCCTATTTCGCCATAAAGGCGGTTCATACAATCGGCGCATAAATAGACATTGCCGTCAAAAACAAATTTTTTGTTGACAATCACATAATCGCACCTATTTTTGCAACCGCTGGCGTCACATTTAACTTTTACTTTTGCTTGTTCTACTGTCATTTCCTTTCTCCTTTAGTTCTTTTAGCAAACGCTGTTTTGCTTGTTCAAGTTCTTCATCTGTAAGCTTGTTGTAATCGGTTTTTGTTTCTGCAAGGCTTGTGTAAATCAACTTGATGATGTCGGTGTTTGGCGGAATATTCTTTTCCACTTTTTTTTGCTTAACAAGTTTCATTTTTCCAGTTTCATCGTCTAACACATACTCGCTTGTTGTTTCTTCTAAGGTCAGCCCCGCAACACATTGTTTGATTGCCTTTAATGTGCTGGCGTCCAGCAATTTTTCCATACTCACCTTCTTTTCATCATTTTTATTAATCTCTCCTTTTCACGCGCAACATCGCTCAATTCAGGCTTTGGCGGGCGGTTTTCTGGGCGCGACATGATGTAATATCTCAGTTCGTCCATGCTGTGGTCGTCAACTTTAACCGGGCTTTCACCTTTCCCCCAACGATAACCTTTCATCTCTCTTATTAAATTTTTGCAAGTGGAAAATATAAACAACCGACACTCGCCAAGGCTGTTTTTTATGTACGATTTAACCCTTTGTATACCTGTAAAAACATCTTTATTCACATTCGTGTTAACTAAAATGCCATAATCATAAAACAAGTCTGCCACACTTTTACGCGAAGCCAATGTGGTCTGGTTGGCGGCACTATCTATCAACGCTTCAATCATTCCGTTTGCGTTTCGGTGCCAATGCAGTTCATCTGAAATTTCGTGAATGCGCTGGCTGTGAAAACTAATATCCTTCTCGCGGTCGTAATGTTCGGCAACCACATACACATTTCCGTCATAATCAACAGCATACCA
This sequence comes from uncultured Clostridia bacterium, assembly GCA_934772045.1. Lineage (GTDB taxonomy): Bacteria > Bacillota > Clostridia > Christensenellales > UBA1242 > Onthoplasma. The sequence goes on along the minus strand of CAKVMH010000002.1, from coordinate 21,209 downwards.
ATGGCAGGAAAGCGGATTTTTAAGCCCTGGGTCAATTGACAACTTGTCCTGCCAATCGTAAGGAATATCAAACGGTTCAATCACATTCACATTTTCATCAAACTCTGGGTAAATCCGCCCACCAGCGTCCATAAACTCGCCATGCTCGCGTGAGCGCAATTCGTCTTGCGACATGCTGGCACGCATTTCCATTTTTGCTTGCTCGCTAATGTACGGATTGTCTTCCCACGAGATAAATTCGCACCAAACATTCGGGCTGTTAAATTTGTTCATATAAATTTCATCGTAAACAAAGGTCATACCTTTAAGCGGTGTCATTGTGGCAAATATGTCGCCATTTTTATCCAGCACACGCATTCTACATTCTTGATAAATTTCGTAAGGAGGTTCTTCATCAAACCAAACATAATCAAGGCTGGTTCCTTGAAATTTTTCTCGCCCTTGGTCGCAACTTTTAAACCCAATTTTGCTGGTTGTTCCAAATATGTTTTTAATAAGGATATAGTCAATAATTCCATTTGCAAAACTGTCCTTTCTACCAGACAACATAACCACTTCTTCAATCCAATCTGGGTTGAGATATTTTAAAATTTTACTTTGTGCCACATCGCGTTGAACCTGTGTGCTTAAACTTACAACCCAGCCGGATGTTGCGCCATTAATTTTGCGGTAAGGGTGACAACCACGTGCCATATACACCACTTCAACCGCACCACATTCTGTTTTGCCAGTACGGTTCCCGCCAAACACCCAACGATTTTTCTTGTCGCACTTATGAAATGCCAACTGCTTTTCATGTTTAACCTTGCCTGTGTTGTAAAACCTTAATTTGTTATTTTCAAGCCTTTGTTTTTGTATCGATTCAATTTCTAAAATCTCTTCTACCAAATTCATTTCGCACATAATAACCCCAAAAAAGTCAATTTAAACCCAAACATGCCAGAATTTGCATAATTTGTTATGTTAAAATTTAAGCATGACCATTTTGTTGTGTTTATTGATTTTTTTTAACCAATTCACCCCCAGTGCATATGCTGGTGACAGCACAAATGAAACATATTACGCACGCATAATGCAAGCAGATTGTCAATTATATTTGTCACCAGTTGATGTTAACGATTACACCAACATACTTTTCACATTGCCAAAAACTTACTTTGTGCAATTGTTAGACAACGCTGGCGAAGACTTTTTCAAAGTTAAATATCTTACCTTTTATGGATATGTAAAAAAAGAAAAGGTGCAAACTGTTGTGGGAACACCACAAACACCTTTTTTAGCGGATATTAATTTTAGGGTTTACGCAGAACTTAGCCGTGACATGCGCACCTGCCCAGACACAAAAGCTGGGGTTGGTAGCCAAGTTACATACATACCCAATTTAAGCCGAAACCTAACTTACTACGGCACAATTACAGGCGAATGCCTGATTGAAGGCAGAACAAACATATGGTATTACTGCAAATACAGCGCGGACAAAGATTATTTTGGTTATGTTTACAGTGATTTCTGCGACGAACTTACACCTATCACCCTTAACACCGAAGAAATGAGTTACACAACCGCGCCAGATTTCACACCCAAGCAAGCCGAACCAACCGCACTTCCAATGGAAAATAAAACCACTGGCATAGTAATTGCAATTTTGTCAGTTCCGGCCTGCTTATTCGTTTATTTAATTGCACGCAGTTCAAAAATCAGCACAACCAAACGCACGCAAGGAAAAGAAGTTATAGACTACTAACTTCCGCAAACTCACCTGCCTGCCCTTTGAAGTTCATGCGTCTTTCTTTCACGTCTTGTTTGACGGCGTTTATCCAATCTTCCTTTCTAATTGTTTGCACCAATTTGCTGGCATATTTCGAGTTGTTTAAAACTTCTGCCAAATTTTCAAAAGCGCGCTCAATGCGCCTAAATGCAGTACGTTGCTTCATATTAAGCACACCGCAAAATTCATTCATTGAAATGTTATATTTAAGTTTAATTAAAAGCACTTGTTTATCCACAACCGACATCTTTTCAATTGCGTCATCAATTATAACTTTGATGTTGATTAATTGATTTTTTCTTTCCATTAAATCAAGTATATCGTTGTATACATCAACCGCGCTGTATTCATCTGTATATGGCCCACAATAATATGCGTGATTGTGTATAAATTTATCAATTACATTACATTTTTTTTCAAGTGTATGGTAAACTTTTACCAACGCTTCACAATCATAAATATCAATCATTGCTCACTCCTAATTTTTAAAAAAAGTATATTTTAAAAAACGGCAAAAGTCAAGCATATGTGACATTTTTTTACAAAAATACTGCCATAAATGGCAAAAATTCGACAAAATAGCATTACTTTATCGAACATTTGTTTTATTTTTTACAAAAACATATAAATTTAATTGACAATTTAAAACTATTAAATGAAATAAAATTATAAGTTTTAAAAGTTTTCTAATAATATTATTTTAGCACAAATCAACATAAACTGCAAATTAATATATGACATTATTGTCTTTCTGAGCATAGCGAAGAACCTGAATAATTTTGAAAAAATCTTCAGATTTTAGCAGTAGCGAAGAACTTGAATGATTTTGAAAATAGTACCTAAAAAGTTTGCACCTATATGTCATTCTGAGCGTAGCGAAGAATCTTGCAAGGCTTGCCTTGCTTTTGAGCAAAAACATCAAAAGCACTTCGTGCAAGACCCTTCACTTACGTTCAGGGTGACATGTTTTAGTGTGATATATCCGTTTACGCTAAGGATGACATGTTTAGTATAATATATTTGTTTACGCTAAGACTGAAACAAGTTGCTAGGCAGGACTTTATTGCGCTCTCACAGTATTTTTGTAATTTCAAAAAATTGTACTTAAATATCTTTTATTGTCATCACAAAAAATACACTCATAATAAGTTTTCAAAATGAAAAGAGATGAGTGTGTGTTTTAAACTAAATATCGTTTTGGTTGTCAATTACAACGCGATTAACAGAAACTTCGTAAGCAACTTTTTTGATTGTTTCCATGCTGACATTAATTGTTTTGACATATTCGCGTGATTGAATACGCCCCATTATTGTCATCTTTGTGCCAACCGGCATACTGCTAACAAATTCGGCGTTTCTACCCCAGCAAATGCAAGGTATGTAATCCGACTTATTGTATTGCCTATTAACAGCCAAAAGCAAATCGCAAATTTGGCGGTTAAATGGTGTTACGCGGAAAATTGGGTCTTTGCAAACATAACCGCTCAACTCAACCACATTTGGGTTTGCAGTATCGTCCCACACGCACAGGTCTTTACAAAACACTGAAAGAATAAGCCTGCTTTTGTTTGTTTCGTCCAGTTTGTTATGGCTCCTAAATTGACCATTTAATGCAATTTGTGCGCCAACTTGAATTGTGTCATAGCCATTTAAGTGCGTGGACACACATACTGGCAAAATGTCGTATTGTCCGCTCAGGCGTGCCACTTTTAAGTCGAATGAATAAAAGTCCTCTTCAAACGCAGTGTGGCTAAAAACCGGCTCGGTAACAACTTCTCCTTGTAAAAATACTTTGTTGTTTTCTTGTTTTTCGTAATTCATTTGTTTCTCCTTACTTTGATTTTTTAATTTGTATTCCTTGCGTGTTAATTGTAAAGTTTTCGTAATAAATCAAATCGCCAATAGGCACAACTGTCAACTTTTTCATCTCAAAAGCCTGCAGAACCATTTTAAGGCCATCAATGATGTGGTCGGAATTATTGTGGAAAAGCACGATGTCGCCCTGACCTGCTTTGCTGATTACACGTGCTGAAAGTTGGCTTGCAGAGAGCCCTTTCCAGTCAAGGCTATCTACGCTCCACTCAATGCAACTTAAACCTAATTCTTCGCACACTTCAATTAAGTCGTTATTATAGTAGCCGTAAGGTGGGCGGAACAATTTAGGCGTGTAACCAGTTAAATCTTTAATTAAGTTGATGTTGGTTGAAAGTTCTTCGCGTATTTTGGTTTTGTTTAGTTTTGTCATGTCTGGGTGAGTGTTGCTGTGAATACCAATTTCAAAGCCTCGGTTATAAATTTCCTTAACCTTTTCAGGGTATTCTTCAACCCAAAACCCAACCAAGAAAAATGTTGCTTTAATGTGATAACTGTCGCAAATGTCCATAATTTCAGTCGTTTTATCTGCGCCCCATGCCGCGTCGAACGAAATTGCAACCTTGCTTTCTTCTGTTTGCACTGCGTAAATAGGCAATTTCCTACCCGTTGCAAAATATGCGCTAGCCACAGGTAAACCAACAGCATTTAAAGCAACCGCACATGCAAAGGCAAAAACCCCTACACTTGCTAAAAGCAATTTTTTGTTTAAGTTATGCCACACTTTTTTTACAAATTGCCCAAAACGCGCCAATTTGTTTATTACATGTTTCATTGTGTAATACCTTCCTAATATACCATAAAATAATGTGTTTTTAGCGCAAAAATGACAGCCGAAACCCCCTTTTTTTGACACAAAAAAAAGAAATCGACACATAAATGTCGAAATCTTATCAAATTCTTTCAATTTTTATAATTTTTGCGAATTTTAAAGCCATTATTCATGGTTTGTTAAATTGCTCTTGTCAACGTTTTAAAGGTTTCGCTTAATGTGTTCAAGCGCATTTTTTTCAAGTCTGCTTACTTGCGCTTGAGAAATGCCAACCTCGTTACTCACTTCCATTTGCGTTTTGCCAATAAAATAACGCAAATTCAAAATTTCACGTTCGCGCTCGTCAAGCAGTTTGATTGCGTCAAGCAAGTCGGCGTGGTCAATCCATTTATCGAGTGAATGTGCGCTGTCTGCAATTTGGTCGCTCAATTTCATCTCTTCGTCACTTTCATTAACCAATGCATCGTCAAGCGACAAAGGCGAAGAAATGGCATCAATCGCGTCGTACACTTCACGAATTGTTAAATTAAGGTCAGATGCAACCTCTTCAATGCCCACATCGTCCGCTCTGCCCTGTTGCAAGCGTTCTTTACTCTTCATAACTTGATAAGCGGTGTCGCGCAAACTTCGGCTGACGCGCATGGCAGATGAATCGCGTAAAAACCTTTTAATTTCGCCTATAATCATTGGCACAGCATAGGTTGAAAACTGCACATTCAAAGTTAGGTCGAAATTATCAATAGCTTTCATAAGCCCAACGCAACCCACTTGAAAAATATCGTCCATGTTTTCCTTACTGCCAACAAAACGCTGTGCAATTGAAAGGACAAGGCGCATATTGCAAAAGATATAATAGTCCTTTGCGTTTTCATCGCCTGCTTTGATACGCTCTAGCAGTTCATTTGACTGTTGATGTGTTATTTTAGGTAGACTGCTTGTGTCTATCCCACAAATATAAACCCTGCGTGACATATTTCACCTCGTTTATATTGTGCCTTTTGGGTTTTAAATTTATGCACTTAAAATTAAATTAGACTTTAACCAACAATTTTCGACCATAAACCAAACAAACGCCAAAATTACTTGTATGTTTTAAAATTTGCTTGTTTTATACTTGGGAATATGGAAATGTATATTGAAGATTTTTTAATACAAAACATTTTAATCAACTGGTGTATGTTGCGCCTTGTTGAAATCACAACGAAAAGCAAAACAAATTGCTTTAAACTCATTTTGGCAAGCATTGTCGGTGCAGGTTTTAGCGTGATAACTGCCAGCGTTTTAACAAACGTTGTTGCAATTAACATTTTGAAAATATTGTGCGCAACAATAATGATTATGACCGCTTTTAAAACCAAATTTAAACAATTTGCATTTAATTTCATTTTGCTGTTTGCTTACACTTTTGCTTTGTGTGGTTTGATAACACATCTTTGCGGACAATATGTTTTAACCAGCAGTGGTTTAATTTTCGCAAGTAAAATTAACCTTTGGTTGGTGCTAATTGCTTGCCTTTTGCTTACATATGTTTTTGAAATTGTTGCGCGCCATATCCGCTTAAAAATTCAACTTAACAACTTAATTTATTGTGTGACATTAAAAAACAAAAATATAACTTTAACAATAAACGCCTATTTAGATACTGGCAATATGCTCAACTTAAACGGTCAACCTGTCCTTATTTTAGACTTATCTTCCTATTTAAAGCTGACTGAACAAACATACATAAACTTCCTTTTAAACGACAAATCAAACAATTTAGGTTTGCAAACAGTTGCAGGTGCAAGCAATTTGAAAATTATAACTATCGATAAAATGAAAATAAAAATTAATGGACAGACTAAAGAGTTTGTAAATCAACCCGTTGCCATAAATTTGCAAGATAAATTCTGTGCAACAAATTATCAAGCCCTATTGTCCCCTGCTTTTTTATAGGCATATTTTTTAAGTTTGAACATAACAATTTTCATTCTAAATTAGTTTTGTTTCAACACAAGAAAACAATTCAAGCAAATTCAATTAATGTAAAACTAAAATCAAAAGGAGATATTATGGAAAAGAAATCTAAATTTTCAACATTTTGTGGCAACATAAAGCAAAATTTTGTAAACCTTGGCGCCAAAATTAAACTCTTTTTTAAACGTTTGTATTTAAAGATATTCAAAACCGATTTTTTGCGTCCTGAAAATATGGTAAATTACATTTTCACCGCTGAAAGTTTGCCAGATCCATTAGAAATTACAGCCGAACAAGAGTTGGTGCGTGCCTTTCAAGAACAACATAACCTAAATGCTAAGGCAAAATTAATCGAACATAATTTGCGCCTTGTTATGTACATCGCTAAGCGATTTGAAAGCAAAAAATTGAGCCTTGAAGACTTAGTTTCCGTTGGCTCAATTGGTTTAATTAAAGCGGTTGACAGTTACAAATTGGACAAGAATATAAAACTTGCGACTTACGCCAGCCGTTGCATTGAAAATGAAATTTTAATGTATTTAAGAAAGGTAAACAAAAGCATTAACGACATGAGTTTAGACGACATTTTAGCAGGTGATGACGAAGGCAATAATTTAACTTTGGGCGAAACAATCCCCGACCCTAAACCCACATACGAAAACATTGAATTGGAAAACGAAAAAGCCTATCTTTTAAAATGTATCGACAGTTTAAACGAGCGTGAAAAACGCATAATGTGCATGCGTTATGGGCTTAACGGCTATGACGAGTTAACACAAAAAGAAGTGGCAGATAACATGAATATTTCACAAAGTTACATTTCGCGCTTGGAAAAGAAAATTTTGCATAAACTTCACCACCAAATGCTAAACAGCAAATAAAAGTCATTTAAATGCATGGTTCCCATAAAATGGGTTCCACAAAAAAATTCAGCATTACACTGCTGAATTTTTCATTGTATTATATTTAAACCTATTTTATAAAATCGTGTTTATAAATATCGTAATTGCAAAGCCTTTTCATTGCATCGCGGTTTGCCAAAGTAACATACATTAAATCATTGAACCTAAAACAATCTATGCTATATTTTATTCCATAAGTTAAAATTTTCTGTTGTTTTGCAACTTCCTCGCCATCAATTTCACATATAACACCAAACGAAAACAGCCTTAGATAATAATCTGCCTTCATTTTGCAATCGTAATTATAATCGTAAATATAATCATCAATTTGCACCACAGCATGCGTGAATGTGTGCATTGTTATTGTTCCGTCCTCATGACGATTTGGAAGCGTTGCCGTGCCTGCTAAAACTTTTGTTCTATGTCCACTACGCCAAAACATGTTTGCCATAAAAAACGAATTTGAAAAGCACATCATCATTTGTAAGTCAAGGTTTGACATCAATTTGCAGTCCATTTTATTGTCTGAAATAAAACTTAAATTAGCACGTGTTTTCAAATAATCTATCACCTTGTCTTGCTCAATTTCGTTGTTTATTGCCTTTTTCTTTATTAAATTTATTGATGGGCAACTTGCTCGCTTATATAGCAAAAGTGTGGCATTTAAAACGTCTTCCTGGCTAAAAAGCCCATACATGTTTCTAACCTTAGTTAAAGGTTGCAATTTGTCTTCATTTTCTGCTCTGCGCATTGCTTCAACTTGTTCGCATGTGATATTTTTCATAACATAATAATAGCATGTATTTGAATTTTGTCAATAGGCCTTTACATTTTAAGGCGCCTATTTAATAGGTCTTTTTGATGTTCCAAAGCAACATCTATAAACTTTTCATTCCAAATTTGCTTAAATTTGTACTCTTGATCCCTATAAGTGGTTTCATACATTTTAGCATGAATTAGCTTTAGCGCCCTTTGATAGTCGTCATTACAACTTTCAATATTTCCAAAAAGCAATTTATCTAAAGGATATTTCAAGCCCATGGCCACACATAAAATTTCGTCGTAATCGATAAACCTTATGTTGCTATTATTTTTAAAAGACTGTTTATAATTAGAAATGCTTTTAATTTTAGGCACGCCCGTTTTTGACTTATGGCAATTTGCGATAAATTCATCAGTGTACATTTTGTTAAGTCTAGCTAATAAATCTTCACTCAATGCTTTTGGGAGTTTAATGCAAACTAATTCTGCAAGTTTAGATGGCATAAATTTCAAACAGTGCATTAATTCATCTTCCGTCATCTTTTCAGTTAACGCTTTGTCTATGAATAGGCTGATTTTACCCTTGGTTTCTTTGGAAAGGTTATTGAATTCTTCTTGTATAAATTTCCCCATTGCTGAAGTGAACTCTTTAACAAATTTTTTATTCTTCTCAAATTCGTCATTTTCGCTAGTTACATTATATACATCACTCATACAAAAAGGTTAGCACAAAATGTAAGCATTGTCAACACGTATATAAACATTACAAATTAATAGGCTATTAAATAACACAAAAAAAGAACGAGGGGTTAACTCGTTCTTTTCGTATTTATATCTTAAACTTAAAGGTACATCACGTTTTCTGTTCCCATATTTTATTTTCGAGTGTTATGTTCACTCATACACTTCATGTTAAACTGTTGTTTAACAAGTCGACTTTAAAGATATGCTCTTTAAAAGGAGGTGATCCAGCCGCACCTTCCGATACGGCTACCTTGTTACGACTTCACCCCAGTCATCAGTTTTACCTTCGGCGGCTGTCTCCTTTGCAGGTTGACTCACCGACTTCGGGTACCCCCGACTCCCATGGCGTGACGGGCAGTGTGTACAAGACCCGGGAACGCATTCACCCCGACATGCTGATTCGGGATTACTAGCAACTCCGTCTTCGTGTGGGCGGGTTGCAGCCCACAGTCTGAACTGGGCCCATCTTTTTGAGGTTCGCTCCACCTTGCGGTATTGCATCTCTTTGTAATGGGCATTGTAGCACGTGTGTAGCCCTAGGCGTAAGAGGCATGATGATTTGACATCATCCCCACCTTCCTCCGTATTATCTACGGCAGTTTCGTTAGAGTTCTCAACTAAATGTTAGTAACTAACGACAGGGGTTGCGCTCGTTGCGGGACTTAACCCAACATCTCACGACACGAGCTGACGACAACCATGCACCATCTGTATGGATGTTATATTGCTATAATTTCACCGCTTTCACGGCTATGCATCCTATGTCAAGCCTAGGTAAGGTTTTTCGCGTAGCGTCGAATTAAACCACATGCTCCGCTGCTTGTGCGGGTCCCCGTCAATTCCTTTGAGTTTTAAACTTGCGTTCGTACTCCCCAGGCGGTATACTTATCGCGTTTGCTACGACCCTGACTTTGTCGATAAAGCCATAGTCTAGTATACATCGTTTAGGGCGTGGACTACCAGGGTATCTAATCCTGTTTGCTCCCCACGCTTTCGTGCCTCAGCGTCAGTTACGTCCCAGTTGACCGCCTTCGCCACCGGTCTTCTTACTAATATCTACGCATTCTACCGCTACACTAGTAATTCCGTCAACCTCTTCCGCACTCTAGTTACCCAGTATCCGATGCAGTTCCGTGGTTGAGCCACGGGCTTTCACATCGGACTTAAATAACCGCCTACGCACCCTTTACGCCCAGTTATTCCGGACAACGCTTGCTACCTACGTCTTACCGCGGCTGCTGGCACGTAGTTTGCCGTAGCTTTCTATTAGAGTACCGTCACTATCTTCTTCCTCTAATACAGAAGTTTACAATCCGAAGACCTTCATCCTTCACGCGGCGTTGCTGGGTCAGAGTTGCCTCCATTGCCCAATATTCCTAACTGCTGCCTCCCGTAGGAGTCTGGACCGTATCTCAGTTCCAATGTGGCCGATCATCCTCTCAGATCGGCTAAGCATCACGGTCTTGGTGGGCCGTTACCTCACCAACTAACTAATGCTACGCGAGCTCATCTCTATTCGATAAATCTTTCACCCCTAGTACATGTGTACCTGTGGTCCTATGCGGTATTAGCAGTCGTTTCCAACTGTTGTCCCCCAGATAGAGGTAGATTACTCACGCGTTACTCACCCGTCCGCCACTAAGGGTAAGTTCTCCACACAGTGCACTATACTCTACTTTCGTAGTCGAGAACACTCTGTGGAAAACCTAACCTCCGTTCGACTTGCATGTTTAAAGCACGCCGCCAGCGTTTGTCCTGAGCCAGGATCAAACTCTACAAAAATGGTATTGAAAATTCATCTTGCGATGAACAAACAATCTTTGTAAATTTACCTTGCTCAATAAAGCTTGGCTATTTTTTCGTTGTTCAAAAAACTTGGAATTGGCAGAAACTTTGTTTTGTTCAAATCAAATTTCTTACCATAGTACCTATTAAGATATAAATTGTTCAAACAAACCTTATCGGTTTGACCCTTGATTACAAAGCATTTCCATGCCCTTTATTTCAAGTGCAAGATTAAGATACCACATTCTAAACCTTTTGTCAACACTTTTTTTAAAACTTTTTTAAAATTTTTCAATTTTTTTTGGAATTTTGTCAAATTTCTTAACAAACCCATAAGCTTTAATTATTTATGCTGATTTTAAAACTTTAAAATGCTCTTAAAAAATGCCTTTATAATTCAAAAGCATTCGTATAATAACACACTTAAAACCTATTGTCAAAGGTTTTTACAAACTTTTTTTAAAAATCTTCAAATTTTTTTATTGTGATAACAACAAACTATTTTATTTGCAAACGGAAGTGAAATAAATTAGTTATTTTAAATTTGCGTTAGATATTTATCTCGATTTTTAACTTACTATTACTTCACCCCACAAACCAAAAAGAAAAATCAATTCCATGTGAATTTGTTTTTACAAACACAAAAAAGCACATGTTAATAATTCACATGCGCCTTTTTACATTAATACAAGGATATTTTATTTATATAATGTTATTGTAAGTTTTTATTATATTGCACCACAGTATAACAACATTTAAACATTATATAAACCTTATAGTATTATTCGGTTGGTATATTTAATAACAAACTATCGATTGTGCAATCGCCAAGCACAACATCTGTGCCTTTAATCTTTTTAGTCAAATCAACTTCACTGCCAATAACACCAGCTGTTTGCAACTGACTTAATGTTTTAGCGTTTGTTCCTGTAAAGACACCTGAAATTTCATCACTTAATTTGGTTATACCCTTTTCAACATCAATCAATGATAACACACCCTTAAGTTCTTCACCTGCATCGTACGCGCCATTGTTATTGTCGTCTTTATAATAAATGGTTGCGCCTGCATTTTCATACTTAGCATAATCAAGTGCTTCATAAATTGCCAAATTGTTTATTGCTGTTGGCAAATTTTTGATTGTGGCATTTTTCTTTATAATAGTTGCCATAACACCTGTAATAGGGTTGCCATCTTTGTCTGTCACGCTGTTGCCTGAGATTGTGTAGTCCATAACTTCTGCCAAAGTCATGCTGTCAATTTTTGTTTGCAAACCTGTGCTCATTTCGCCAATTTTAAGGTCGGCAATAGTTTTTAACACACCTTTAACTTGGTTGCCAGATTTATCCTTCAAAACACCCGATTCTGTTCTAAACTCTAAAACATCAGCAATGGTCATGTTGTCGATTTTGCTTTGCAGTTGGTCAGCCATATTGCCAACGGTTAAACTTGCAATCGATTTTAAAACGCCTGTTACTTGATTTCCGTTTTTATCGTAAACAATTTCGCCTGAAATTGTGTAGTCTAAAATATCCGCAATTGAAAGGTTTTGAATGTCGCCACTTAATGTGCCAACTGTGTAGCCTGCAATTTTAGCCATTATTCCTGTAACTTCATTCTCGCCTTCGTAATATTTGCCACCCTGTGATTTGTAATCTAACACTTCATAAACTTTCATGCTTTTTATTGTTTCATCTAGGGTGTTAAGTTCGTTCACCTTTTTCTTGGCAAAAGTTGCAACTGCACCAGTAACTTCGGTTTTAACGCCGTCCACTGTTTTGTAAACTTTGTCTAAGGTTTCGTCGTATTCATAATCAAGGAAATCAGCAATGTACATGTTGTCGATGATGTCGCCTAAATCGTTAATTGTTTTTACTTCCTTGTCTTCAGCGGTGATTTTAATAATACTTGGGAGAGTTACGCCAAAGTTTTCTTCCAAGCGTTTGATTGTCATGTTATCGCCGATATGTGTAATGTACAAAGGCAAACCTTGCAATACTGGCAGTTCTTTCAACTCAAACTGCACTTTGTTTTCACTGTCTGGCATAATGCTAATGTCTTTAATTTTAACTTTGCCGTCCACAATTGAAGCAAAATCAACTTGTTCGGTGCATGCCTTGTCTGAATACACTTTATCGCCATTTTGGAAGCCAGCTTTAACATAAAGTGTAAGTTTATCGTTCAACAACTTGTTAACATCGTCAGTTGGTGTATAAATTTCGCTTAACTCGTTTATTGAAACATCGTTTAATATTTCATTAATACCGTCACCAATTTTGTCAATTGGCTTGTTCTTAATGGCTTCAATGCTTACGCCTTTTATTTTTTCTGGAAATTTATAACCAAAATCTTTTTCAAAATCTGCAAGCGTATATTTATCGGTGTTATTTGAAATATAAATGCCCTTTTTTACAACCTTATTGAGCGTAATGCGGTTTAATTCATCACTGCCTAAATCTAAGTCGGTTTTAAAAGTTTTGTTAAGCCATTCTGGTGTCGCTTTAAAATACACCAATGCACCAAGCCCAGCAACAATGCCAATGCCCAGTAAAATACCTATAAAACTGCCTAAAAAGAACGAGCCAAGCCCACTACGGCGTTTATATTTGCGTTCAATTTCGCCTATACGTTTCCCCATATTCACCCCTTAAAAGTTTTCAATAACCCGCTTAACAAAATTAAATTTTTGTAAGTTTGCCATTGATAAAGTTATATTAATTTTATTATGTCACAAATTAGCATAAAAAGAAAATGAATTTGTGATTAATTTTAAATTTATATGTCGAAAATTAATGGAAATAATTAAATAATGACAATGCTACAACCTGGGTTCAACAAATATAATTCGCGGTCTGCAAGTAAGTCTGGGCAATAATTAATTGCAATTTTGCGCACAACATTGTTGTCTGTCCAGTTATCGCAACAAACAAAGTCATCAATCTTACCACGATTTTTAAGGTTTTGACACTCACGCAAGAACTCACGCTTAATTGCACCACCAACCCCATGGCTACCATAACCATGAATAACTTTCATTACTTTATATCCGCCAATACGGCAAGCGTCAACTTCGGTTAAAAACTGGGCAATTGCCTGCCTTGCTGTCTGCTGTTCACTTTTAATGTCTATTGTAATTAGTTTCATATTTTAACTTTAACTCAAAAAAACAATTTAGTCAAAATTTTAAACTAAGATTTTGCAAAAACACAACATTTACGTTTTGTTTATGATTTAATTTAAGTTAAAATGGAAACCGCAATCTAAGGAAATCAAATATTGACAACATTATTAAATTAAGGTATAATAGATGTATGAAAAAAATTGAAAATCCTATTGAAGAATTAACAAACAGAATTAACGCCCACATTGAAAATGGTGGCAGTATTTATCAACCAAAACGCCAATTGCCTTACTATGATTATTTAAGGAATGTGAAAGCACAATTATCAAAGCGCGATGGAATAGAGTACGAAATTGCAGACATCTACAAATTTTGTGGCTTTGATTTTGACCCAGAATATGCAAGTTTCCTTGATATTATTGCAGATTTGCAAGGCTTGGCTGACAGCAAAAATTATGTAGATAGAACAACAAACTTTAAACAAGCAAAAAGTGAAACGTATGGCAAACTTTGCACTCTTGCAACAAAACACAACACTTGTCTTTACGACTTTTTGGTTTTAACAACTGGCTACAGGTTGAAGGAAGCGAATATTGACATTGATTACGAAAAAGCACTTATTGAACGCTTGTTGAAGGCCTACCCTGACAGAGATTTGACAGGCATACGTCGAAACAACACAGAATTATATGAGATGATTCGTCACTTAAAGCGATATAAATATCCAACACTTTCAATGGCTGAAGTTATCAATCTGTTAGGCTTTGAAAATAACCGAGCAACAAAAAACGCTCACTCTACCCCAAATGAAGAAGTCAATTTAAAAAAACTTGAAGAGCTTTATCCTTCAAAAAATATTGACGGCACCCTATATGCTGATAAAGATTTTTATTACACACTCCTCAAAATTTCAATTTCAAAAGGTTTAAGTTTAGTTGAATATCTTAACCAAAATGGTTACACATATCTGCAAGGCAACTTCGTTGCAAGGCTTGCCCAAATGAAAGTTGATGAAAATGCAAGGTTTGAATTTTTAACAAACAAGAAAAAGGAATTTTACAAAAATCACCCAATTGAAAAACTTACAGACAAAGAATTGTATTATTTAAACCTTCAATTGGTCGACGCGCTTGCAAACGTTGATAATGTTGAAGAATTTATCAAAACACAATCTTAAAAGATTAAAAAATTTGTTTTATTGTTAATTGAAGTTTTTAATGGTAGTTTATATTTGCACAATAAACAGGTTTCTTCTATTGCCCCACAAGTATGTTTTATTATCAACTTAAAAAACAGCAACATTTATCTGTTGCTGTTTTTTGGTTTTGTTTGTGGATACAATAAACCTTATTTATAAGCGAAAGCGAAGTAAATTGGTTTATTGTTCATTAAAATTTTAAACTATACTACGCTTTTATGCCGTCGACCAATTCATTAATTGCATCAATACATTCTTGATTTCCAGTATCATAAACTGCGTCTTTAATTTTTTGAAGGTCAACCTTTTCGCCCAATTCATGTGCGACTTTAACCATAGCATTAGCATCTTTAGTTGCAATCAAAGCATCTTCAAGTTCTTTAACCACTTCTTCATGTTCACCATCATACAATCTTGACATTAACATATATTCTGAAATATAATCTGCATTTTTTGATTTAGCCATAAGCTTTGCAAACTTTGGATCCATTTCTGTGCCAGCCCAAACGCCAAGACTTTTCAATTTGTATAACTTTTCAGTGTCTTCAGCTTCAACATATTTCCAATAAACAGCGTTACGAACACCTTCGTAATGTGAAAATTTCTTTGTGTAAGCATAAATCAAATCAAAATTATCCGTATCCAATATAGCATTAAAAGCGTCAGTTGGAAATGATGTATATCCTTCTTCTTCATATTTCTCTATCATTCCCATAATTTTGCCTAGGTCAACTGTGTTTATAAGATGTTCCATCAACATTTTACCATCTGTATGGTAGGACTGAACGGCGACATCAAAAATTTCTTGTGTCGAACCAATTTCAATTATCCTTTTCTCAACCTTGTCGTTATGGATACCCTTATCACTTAGTTTGCCTGAAAAATAAGCTAGTAATTCCACATCTGAATTTGCAATGATATAATCTTCCAATTTTTCAGTTTTAGAATAGTGTTTTTTGTCAATTAAATCAAACAATTTAATCGCATTATTAACATCGCCCATTTCAATAATTTTATCAACGACAGCCCCTACATCAACACCATCATAATTATTAATAATTTTAGTTGCAGTTACATTTTTTTTGTTTTCAATGTATTTAATCACAAATTGAGTGCGAGCAGACAAATCAAGACTATTTACAATCTTTTCTAAAAAATTATCACCTGCAATTTTCTTCATTAAAACAGAACTTTCAATACTTGTATCTGCCAACGCCAAAATCATTTTGTCGTAATTTATTTGTTGCTTAAATTTTACAGCAAATTGGAGCAATATCACACCTTGATCTTCTGCAACGCACGTCGCTATTAATTTGTGCTCAATCTTGTCTACCAATTCAGGGTACGAGCCATTAAATGCACTTTCTGCCATCATTGCAAGATCATAAGTTTGCCCTGCATTAAGGTTCGCATCAAAAACAAGTGAAACAATTTTAACGTAATCAACATTTTGCTTAAATTCTTCTGCAAATCTAACAATAATCTCATAATTATTTTCAGATTGACCTGCAGTCACAAGTGCGTTTACCATTTCTTCAACCAATTTAGCGTTGTTGCCATCAAATAAATATGGGGTTGATTTCATAAAATTAAGTATTTGTGAAGCAGTACCAAACTTAACAACTACATCGGCAATTTGCGAATCATAAATAGTGCTTTGTGGCATGTTAAGTTTCCTTAACTTCAAAAGCTTATCGACATCAGCCAGCTCAATATATTTTGGGAAAATGTATGAGCTTACATCTTCGCGTTTACCAAAACTTTCAGCAAATTTATAAACCAAATCAAAATCGTCTGCCTCAATAAGTGATTCAATGTAAGGGCGAATTGGAACGATTTTAAAATTTTGGTTGTAATTGTACATTTTGTTGATCAATTCTAAGGATTGCTCTTTATTAAGTCTTTTAAGGGCGCCTTCCATGATTAATTTACCATCAAAATCACTGTTGGTTATTGCACTTTCTGCAAGTTCAAAAATCTCTTTCACAGAAAAGCGTTCAAGCATTCCCACTTCTGCCTTTCTGTTTGTTATGTTATTCTTATTGCGCACAGCAACATATTTTGTCATTTGTTTTAAATTGCCGTTAGCTATAATAAACTCCTCAACAGACGCGATGTCGTTGTAAAACTTAGCATCGACTATTGAAAAAAAGTTTAAAGCTAATTCAACATCGTTCGTGCGGACAACTTGTTCAGCAATATTTTTTACATTAATATCGCTAAACTTGTTGACCATATACGCCAGACCTTTTGTGTTTTTATTTTTCAACATAAAATCAACGATTTTTTTACGTTGTTTTTCATTTACTAAATCGGTATATGAATAAATTAATGCTGAATCCGTTGATTTGCTTAATTCTTCCAAACTTAATTCGAGTTCCTTTTCGCCACGTTTATCTTTGTTTTTTACGTAAGTTTCAACCATCTCAATACACTTTGCTTTATCTTTATTGTAAAGTTCTAAATTATCACGAACATATTCATCATCGTCATCAACAAAACGTTTAGCCCAGCCTTCCTTGCTATGCAATTCAAATTCTTCGTTTAATTTTTTAATAAAATCTTTCAGTTTTTGGTTTTTATCCATAAGCGCACTCCTCAGTTTGAAACATTATAACATTTTAAATAATATTGTCAACTAATTAAATCATAACCAAAGGTCTAAGACAATTGAAACTAGTGAAAAAACAATACAAAATAAAAGTATTGTTTTTTTATTTTTTAAAAATAGATACAAAAATAAATTATGTGTGTTATAATATTTATATCTTAAAAAATATAGATTAGAAAAGGATATAGAAATGAATAAAGTTGTTTTAGTAACAGGCTCTTCAAGAGGTATTGGAAAGGCTACAATAATTGAGTTTGCAAAAAATGGATACAATGTTGTAATTAACTATTTTAAAAGCAAGGATGAAGTTGAAGAGTTAAAGAAATTTGTTGAAAACGAATATGATATAAAAGCATTAGCTATAAAGGCTGATGTTTCCAAGGAAAATGAAGTTAAAAACATGATTGATGCAATTATCAAAAAATTCGGAAGATTAGATGCTGTAGTTAATAATGCTGGCATTGTTTATGATAGAAGTTTTGAAGATATTACAATTGAACAATTTAGAAGAACCTTAGATGTAAATGTGATAGGGGCTTTTATTGTTTCAAGAGAAGCAAGTAAATATTTGAAATCTGGAGCAACAATCGTAAACGTATCTTCAACAAATGGAACAAAAACAATATCTCCAGAATGTTTAGACTATAATATTTCAAAAATAGGTTTACAAAGTTTAACAAGAGATTTGGCTTTTCAATTTAAACCACATATTAGAGTAAATGCTATTGCTATTGGTTGGGCAGATACTGATATGAATAAAGATTTACCAAAAGACTATATACAATCAGAAAGTGAAAAGATTTGGCTTGGAAGCTTTGCAAAGCCTGAACAAATTGCTGAGACAATATTCTTCTTATCAAGCGAAAAATCAAGTTATATCAATGGCGAAATAATTACTATTGATGGAGGTTATTGTTAATAGTTACCTTACAATTTGGCAGTTAGACGTGTGCTTGTCATGATACAAGTGGTGTCGCTTCGCTCCACCAGACAAGCACACGAAAACAACTAAATTAAAGCAGACAAAAAGCGAAAGTGTTGGTAAACGTAACACACTTTCGCTTTTTGCTGTTCTATACAATGGCTAATTTATTCCATGGTACTTGACAAGAGTCTCCGAAATGAGTTTTTCTTTTGCTGGTTAAGCCAGAGAAACGATATTTGTGCTTACACTTTGTTTTTCGTTTCTCTGCCTTTTTGTATTGTGTTTTCATTTCTTCTCTTGTCAAATACCTTTCACGGCATAAAGTAGCCAAGAAAAAAGAGAAGTAGATTTATTTTCTAATTCTCTTAATTATTACACTAGTTTCAAAAGTTAGTGACTAAGGCTATGTGTTTATTATCAATAAACAACATTTTGAAGCCCACAACTCAATAAATTCTGGCATTGAAAAGAAAAAAGACAGCACCTATGCCGTCTTTTTGTGTGGCTTCATTTTGCCTTTGTCATATATTATTTCAGGCTTACCCTTCTTCAATATAAAGTCTTCCGTTACTATTATTTTCTTTATATCATCTTCAAAATGTACGCTGTACATAAAAAGCCGTCTATGCCGTCTTTTTGTGTGGCTTCATTTTGCCTTTATCGTATATTATTTCAGGCTTACCATTCTTCAATATAAAATCTTCCGTTACTATTATTTTCTTTATATCATCTTCAAAATGTACACTGTACATTACATCAAGCATACGTTCTTCCAATATGGTACGCAAGCCCCTGGCGCCTGTTTTAAGTTCGATTGCGCGTCTTGCAACTGCTTTAATCGCTTTTGGGTCGAAACTTAAATCAATGCCGTCCATTTTAAACATTTGAATATATTGCTTTGTAATTGCGTTTTTAGGTTCAACTAAAATGCGTTCCAACGCTGTTTCGTCAAGGCTGTCCAAAGTCGCGACAATAGGTAAACGCCCAACGAATTCTGGTATCATGCCAAATTTGATAAGGTCCTGTGGTTGTATATCTTCAAATTTGTTGTAGCTTGTGTTTTCAGCCCTTGATTTAATTTCCATACCAAAACCAAGTTGGCTTGCACCGCTTCGTTCGCTAATTATTTTATCCAACCCAACAAATGCACCACCGCAAATAAATAAAATGTTTGTAGTGTCAATTTTAATGTTTTCTTGTTGTGGATGTTTACGCCCACCTTGTGGTGGCACACTTGCAATCGTGCCTTCCAAAATTTTCAACAACGCTTGTTGCACACCTTCACCACTCACATCGCGAGTTATGGAAACATTTTGCGTTTTGCGCGCAATTTTATCAATTTCATCAATGTAAATTATGCCACGCTGAGCCTTTTCAATGTCGTAGTCCGCGTTTTGTATCAGTTTTAACAAAATATTTTCAACATCGTCGCCAACATAGCCAGCTTCGGTAAGTGCGGTTGCATCACTGCTTGCAAATGGAACTTTAAGTGTTTTTGCCAAAGTTTTTGCAAGCAAGGTTTTACCGCTTCCGCTTGGTCCCACTAAAAGAACATTACTTTTTTCCAATTCAATTTCTTCTTGACTGTTGTCGTGCTTAACCATGTTGTAATTAATGCGCTTGTAGTGGTTATAAACAGACACTGCAAGGATTTTTTTAACTTCGTCTTGCCCAATGATAAAATCGTCTAATTTTTGTTTGATTTCTTGTGGTTTAGGCAAGTCAATAAATTCTTCCTTTTCAGCGTGTTTTGTCTTGTGTGTGTAGTCCATTAAATCACGGCAAATATTTAAACAGTCCTTGCAAATAAAGCAATCGCCTTCCGGGTTGCTTATAATATCTGTTAACTCGCGTGCTGGACGCCCGCAAAACGAACATATTGTTTCTATTTCTTTCAAAGTCACTCCTTTCCCTATAATTATATAGTAGGTTAAAATATTTTAATTATACCTTAATTAATTTAGCCAAAAAGCAATTATAAACTTAAAAAATGCAGACACATGGCCTGCATTTACAAATTTTAACGCTTGCTAAAAATTTTGTCCACCAAACCATATTTAAGTGCTTGTTTTGCGTCAAGGAAATTGTCCCTATCAGTATCTTTTGCAATGGTGTCGATGTCCTTTCCTGTGTTGTCCGCAAGGATTTTGTTTAAACATTCACGCGTTTTTTGAATATGTTTTGCGTGAATTTCAATGTCGCTTGCTTGTCCTTGTGTGCCACCCAATGGTTGATGTATCATTACTTCACTGTGAGGTAAACAAATACGTTTCCCCTTAGCCCCACTCGACAAGATAACAGCAGCCATACTTGCAGCCATGCCAATACAAATTGTTGAAACATCGCATTTGATGTATTGCATAGTGTCGTATATAGCCATGCCAGCGGTAACACTGCCACCTGGGCTGTTAATGTACATGAAAATGTCTTTATCTGGGTTTTTACCTTCCAAGTAAATGAGTTGTGCAACAACAGTGTTTGCAACCTGGTCGTTAATTTCGCCGGTTAAGAAAATTATCCTATCTTCTAACAAACGGCTGTAAATATCATAACTGCGTTCATTACTGCCCACTTGGTCGATAACCATTGGTATTAACATACATTTCTCCTTTTATTTTTTACTTTATTTCATTGTTTGCATGCAAGAAATCAACTATCTTTTTCATAAGCAAATCGTTGGCAATATGGTTCACATAGGCCAACCCTAGTTTACTTACTTTATTTAATTTCATTGTTTGCGTGCAAGAAATCAACAATCTTTTTCATTAATAAGTCGTTGGCAATATGGTTCAC